>CBESNA010000043.1:0-34343 GCA_965530755.1 uncultured Acidimicrobiia bacterium
GGTCAATCAGTCGGCCGGAACCACCAGACAGCGGCAACCGGGCTGACCGGTCGGGGCGACCGGATTGGTCAATCAGTCGGCCGGAACCACCAGACAGCGGCAACCGGGCTGACCGGTCGGGCGGGTACGCCCAGTCGGGAAACCGTCCGGTTTCACCACGTCATCGGCCAATGTGTCGTCGAAACAGTCCGAGCTCGGCTGGAATCTCGGATCCGAGAGCCACCGAACCGCAGTGCCGATCGGAATGACGGTGTAGGCGCCCAGGGCGAACGCCTCGGCGAGCGCATCCTCGGTGAGCCCTGGAACATCGCTGAGGCGGACGTCGCGATAGTGGGCTCGAAGCGGTTCGAGCACCTCGTCGACGTCGGCCGCCGCTGCGACCGATTCCTCGACGCGGGCATGGAGCGGATCGAACACCTCAGCAACCAACCGAGCCACGAGGTCGTCGACCAATGACTCCTTGACCTGACCATCGTGGAGCTGGCCGCCGAGCGTCGCTGCCGCTCGCAGAGCCGGTGCAACCGCATCGATGTAGCGCTGCCGTTGCTCATCGGCCGGCGCCAGGTCGTCGACCGACATGGCCTTGGACCGTTGAAGCCGGTCGAGAAGATCGCTCTGCTCATCGGCCATCACCCGCTTGAGCTTGCGGCGAAGGTCAGCACCGTGGCGGGTCATCGCGACATCACGAGCTCGGAACGGCTCCGGCACCTCGATCGCTTCTTCCTGTGTCTCGTCCTCACGGTCGACTTCGTTCGTGGCCTCCTCGACTTCGTGCTCGGCCGATACGTCGTCGGTCCCGTCGACCTCATCAGCGGCGGTGTCCGGTTCTGCCGCCACCCGCCCCGAGGATTTCCTCTGGGCAGGGGCGAGCGCTGCCGAACCGGATGCCACCACCGGTTCGGGCTGTCCAACCTTCGCCTCAGCGGCGTCGAGTTCAGCCTCGAGCTCTCGGATCTGGGCTTCGTCGTCCGTCGGCGCCTCGGGGGTGCTCAACGCTGTCATCGCCGCCTTTGCTTCCGGCAGCGCCACGTCGAGCTCGCGAACCGAAGCCTCGAGCTGTCCTCGGACGTCCTGCAGTGCTCGAGCCAGACGGTCTCTGGCGGCCTTCGCCTGGTCGACCTGCTGACGTCCCTGGCGACGACGAACAACGAGGTCGTTCAACACCTTCTCCCTGACGCGTTGCGCCTCGACCACCATCAGCCGAGCCGTCTCTCTGGCGCTTTCCTGGGCAGCCAACGAGTCCGCCTCCGCCTCCGCTCGCATGCGGGCAGCCTCGGTCTCGGCCTCTGCCTGTGCCGTCGACGCGTCGTCCGCAGCACTCCTCCTGAGTCCTGCCGCTTCTGCGGTCGCCGCAGCGATAGCCGCAACAGCCTCTTCCTTGGCCGATGTCGAGGTGTTCGTGGCCGCAGACTCGAGTTCAGCGGCCCTGGCCTCCGCCTCGGCGACGATCCTCTCTGCCTCATTGTCGGCGTCTTCTTCCTGCTGTGCGAGGCGCTCCTTCGACGTCGCGAGCCGGTCGGCAATGTCGGCCTCGGTCACCCGACGGGCCTCCGCGAGCTCCTCTTCCTGCGTTTCCCGAAGCTCTGCGAGCTCTGTGTCGGTTTGTTTCCGGGCGTCCCCGAGTTCGGTATTGACCTTTGCCTGCATTGCATCGACGGCTTCGGTGCGTTCCCTCGCCTCGGCCTCGGCCTTGGCCACGATGTTCGACGCGGACTGTCGAGCAGTTTCGAGCACTCTGGTGGTTTCTTCACCGAGCAGCTGCATGGCCCGGTGCTCATCGAACGGCTCGTCATCGTCGGCTGAAGCAGCTGCCGGCACCGGCTGCTTTTCGAGCTCGGTGAGACGGCCTCTCGTCTTCGCGAGCTCGAGGCTCAGCTCGTGGACCTTGGTCTTGGCCTTCTCGAGGTCTGCTACGTCGGCCCCCGTGTCCCGCGTCACCGCCCGAAGTGCGTTGGCGATCGATCGCAAGTGGCTGTCGACCTCGTCGCTGTCGTAACCACGGAGCTTGGTGGGGAAGGATCGGAGGACCGACTGAGGGTCGAGCGCAGGGTTGTCGCCATTGGGCATTTCCGCATCGTAGGTCGGCTAGAGGTTCCCGGCAGCGAACTCCTCGATCGCCTGGGTGTCTCCACCCAGTGTCTTCAGCACAGCCAAGGCTTCCTCTAGGTCGTCGACCGGCAGGATCTGGAGGTCGTCGCCGGCCCGATCCCGCACTCGAGCGAGCTCCTCCTCGCCGAGGGCCCTTGGAACGATGAACACATCGATTCCCATCTCTCGCACCGCAGCCGCCTTCTGGGGCACACCGCCGACAGAGCCGACAACGCCGTCGGCCGACATGGTGCCGGTGACAGCGATCTGGCGACCACCGGTGAGCTCGCCTTCGGTGAGCTGGTCCAGAATCGTGAGTGTGAACGCCAGCCCGGCCGAAGGGCCGCCGACAGAACCGCTTTCGATGTCGACCGAGAACGGGAGGTCGAGATTCATCTCCACCCGCGTCTGCGGCGCCACGCCGAGGAACCCGGCGGAAGGATCGTCGTCGCGGCCGCCGAGTGCGATCGAGATCGACTCGGCCTCCCCGGTGGTGTGTCGCTCGAGGGAGAGTTCGACCACATCTCCGGCTGCTCGGTCTGACAGCGCAGCCACCAGGTCGGCATCGGTGAGGATCTCGACTCCGTCGACTGCCAGCAGGACGTCACCTCGCTCGAGGACACCATCCGCAGCGCTGTCAGCGACGACCTGCGCCACGAACACGCCGGTCGGCGTGATGGCGTCGTACCCGAGCTGCTCCAACGCCACAGCGACGGCAACCTGCTTCGAGTCGGTCATGGCTTCGAGGTTCGCCTCTCGGTTCTCCTCCGGTGTCCGATCGCCGTAGATCAATGACTCGGGTACCACGTTGGCATCATCGTCGTTGGTGAGCCACAGATACTCCCAGAAGTTGGGACGGGAACGAAGCCTGACCGTCGTGAAGAGGACTTCGCCGTCGCTCGGATACGCATCGAGTCCTTCGACGGCGATCAGTGACTCGGTTTCGCGAGCAGAACCGGGAACGAGTGCGACGTACGGGGTCGGTATGAAGAACCCGGCGATGATGCCGAGGGAGGCCCCGACGAACAGCACCCATCCCAGCCGCCTGAGGTTGCGTCGCTGCGTCGACTCGAACGAAAGCGCTACTGGGCCGAGCGCTGCGTTCGGGTCTCCGATCGCTGCATCGCCGGCGCCGACGGTTGAACCCGCGGGTGCGACTACGCTCTCGGGTTCTGCCGACTCGTTCGGATCAACCATGTTCGACCATTCGACCACACGTACTCCATCGGATGCCGTCGTCCAGACCGAAGCCATCGGGGACAGCTGTCCTCGACTCGACTCGGAGCTCGCCAACGCTGTGACCACTATGGATCCCTACACCGCAAACACCCGTAAAGCCGTCCGCCGTCTCCGGTTCCCCTGGTTTCGTCGTGCCCTCGCCCCGTTCGGCCTGGTGTCGACCGTGATCATCGTGGGCATCACTGCCGCCGCTCTGACCGTGATCGCCTTCATGGGTCTGTTGTTCATGATCGAGCAGGCGGTCGGCTGATCCACGTCGCCGAGCGAAGCGAAAACGACGATGACCGCCGCTGAGGGCGGCGGTCATCGCTCGAATTCGGGACGGATCAGCGGCCGAAGAGGCCGCGACGAGCGCCGACGTCGCCGTTGGGCTCACCGGCAGGAGTGGAAGAAACACCGGGAACAGACGATCCACCAGGAACGGTGATCGCTGGCGCCGAGGGAGCGGCAGGAGCCTCGGCTTCCTTGACGTCGACCGGCGCGCTCTGGGGCGTGGACGACGCTGACGAGGCAGCCTCGACGGCAGGCTTGCTTCCGCCGGCTGCGAGCGACGGCTCGGACGCCATGAGCTCGACCCGGAAATAGGGGCGGTACTCGAAGTTCACCTGCTCCATGCGGAAGATTCGCGCCTCTTCGACACCTTGGTCGTTGCGTAGCTGTTCGACGAAGGCAACCGCGTCGTGTACCTCATCTGTCTGGTGGTACCCCGGGCTCCCATCGGTGCCTCGGTAAATGACCATGTGCGACATGTGTTGTTCCTTCCGGGTTTCGTCCTGTCAGCGCTCCCCACCCGCTGAACGCTCTAGCATTCCAGATCGCGTGCCATTCCACCACCCCCAGGGCCGAATCCCTACTGTCGGCGAGATCGTCCAGGCCGGCTACCGCGCCGATACCGACCTGATCGAGTGGGCCTCGACCAGCCAAGAGGCCGCTCTCAGACAGGCCGCAATCGGAGCGCTGCTCCGCCTCGGAGTGCTCGATGCACAGCGGCTTGATCGTTTCGGCAAAGACCCAGACCCCGGCGTCAGGCGACGAGCGGCCGAGGTCGCGCCCCGGCTGGCCGATGCCCGTGACAGCGAACTGTTGCTCGTCGAACTGCTCGGCGACCAACCCGAAGTGGCCGAGATGGCGGCCTTTTCCCTGGGCGAGGTCGGATCCGCCGATGGCGCCTCCCTGCAGCCCGGCACGATCCGCTCGATCGAGACCGTGGCCGCAACCCACGACGACGCGTTGTGCCGTGAAGCCGCCGTGGCATCGCTCGGAGCGCTCCACACCGGCCTTCCAACGATCCTCGCTGCATGCAACGACAAGGCGACCGTGCGGCGGCGAGCAGTGATTGCGCTCGCTCCGTTCGATGGTCCCGAGGTCGAGGAAGCACTCAGGGTTGCACTCGACGATCGCGACTGGCAGGTTCGTCAGGCTGCAGAGGACCAGATCGGCCCGGATGGCTTTGCACCAACGGTGAACAATCCAGACGAAACAGCCCTCTGACGGGGCCGGAGCACCACCCAGCGGGCCCGGAACGGGTCGTTCGACCGATCAGCGTCGGCTACGACTCGACATGAACATCTCCCGCACATCGTCGAAGGACTCGACACACATGCCGGCACCGAGCACGACGGATTCGAGCGGCTGCTTCACCAGACGGACATCGACATGGGCTTCAGCGGCGACTCGCTCCGCCATTCCGCGCAACATGCCGCCGCCGCCGACCAGATGAATGCCGCGAACGATCAGATCCTGCGCCAGTTCCGGCGGCGCTGATCCCAAACACGTCACAACTGAGTCGACCATCGCCGTGACCGGCTCGTCGATTGCGTCGCGCACCTCGTTGCTGGTGAGTACAACCGTTCGCGGAAGTCCGCTGGACATTTCTCGGCCCCGGACTTCGGCCTCGTACTCCTGATCGGAAGGCCATGCCGAACCGATGGCCACCTTGATCTGTTCGGCAGTCTGCTCACCAACGGCGATGCCGTGAACCCTGCGCACATGGTTCTGAATGGCAGCGTCGATGTCGAAACTTCCGATTCGCACCGCCTCGAGTGCCACCACTCCGCCGAGCGAGATCAGAGCAGTTTCAGTGGTACCACCGCCGATGTCGATCACCATGTTGCCGACCGGCGACTCGATCGGGAGCTGCGCTCCGATAGCCGCTGCCATCGGCTGCTCGAGGAGGTGAGCCTCAGTGGCACCAGCCCGCCGGGCTGCCTCACGGACGGCTCGTTGCTCGACCGCAGTGATGGCCGACGGCACGCAGATCACGACCCGGGGCCGATTGAATCGGCTCACCCCGGCGCGGTGCAAGACGAGCCGGATCATCCGCTCGGTGATCTCGAAATCGGTGATCGCACCCTGTCGCAGTGGACGGACCGCCACGATGTGACTGGGCGTCTTTCCGATCATCTTCCAGGCGTCCCGGCCGATCGCCAGCACATCACCGGACCGCTGGTTCAGCGCGATGACCGAGGGCTCGTTCAGCACGATGCCCTCCCCCCTTGCGTACACCAGCGTGTTCGCGGTGCCGAGATCGATGGCGAGATCGCGACTCATTCGTGACGGCCGCTCGACGCCTCGACGGCGAGGTCGGAAACCGACTCGACCTCCTCGAGGTGTTGGGGCTCGAGGCCCCACGACTCACCACTCGCCCAGTGTTCCTTCTTCCAGATCGGCACAGTGCCCTTCAGCGTGTCGATCCCGAAACGGGCTGCCTCGAAACTCGTTGCCCGATGGGGCGACGACACACCGACGATCACCGCCGACTCGGTCACAGGCACGTGGCCGATCCGATGGATCAGCACCATCCGGCCGATGTCCGGCCACGTCGACCGCGCTGCGTCGATGATGGTGTCGAGGCGTGGCACGACCTGCTCCTCGTACGCCTCGTACTCGAGACGATCCACATCGGGTCGGCCCGAGGAGTGGTCGCGGGCAGTCCCCGAGAACACCACCGTGGCCCCGCAAGAGGGCAGCACGAGCCAGTTCGAGGCCGCCTCGACAGGAAGCACCCCATCGACGACCGCCGTCCAGTTGTCGCCGGTGGGAACAATCACACGACCATCGTAGGCAGCGAGAACCGAATGTGATAGCCGCGTCCACCGAACACGGCCTGCGATGTAAGGTCACTCGCTGTGAGCGACGAGGACTTCGAGCCTTTCGTCGGCGGCCCCCCTCCAGATCCATCGGAACGTACATGGCGCCATCCGTCGGAACTTGCAGCGCAGGCACATGCCGACGCCGTGGCAGCAGCGCACCGCGGCCCTGCTCGTGGTGCCCGTGCCTGGAGCAGCCTCCGCGTGCACGGCCCTCGCCCACTGAATCTGCTGGTCGCCGGTTCGCTCGGCGCAGCTGCGTGCCTCGCCGCGGTTGCCGTGATCGGGTCGCAGGACTCCGGAGTCGGCTCGGCCCAGATCGCCATCGCTCCGACCGGAGCCATCGAGATCACTCCGCTCGGTGATCTCGCTGAGGCCGCTTCGTCTGCTGACGCGATCGCCACCGTTCCTGTAGGCACTGCACCGGCGGTCACGACCGTGTCGACCACCTCGCCCGCGGCCGGCTCAGCAGGCGATGAGCCCACAGTTGTCAACGCACGCGTGGCTGCCGCAGCTGAACTCCATGTCGTCGGGGTGTGGGTGGCGAGCGAGTTCGTCTCGACCGGCGTATTGATCGATGGGTACGTACTCACCAGCGCCAACGCCATCGGCGACCAACTCAGCGTTGCCATCTCGAGCGACGGCGATTCCACCCTCGCCTACCTTGTCGGCACTGACCCGTTCTCGGATCTCGCGGTCTACCGGCCATCGATCGATTCCCGTCGGCCAGATGCGCTGGTCGCGATCTCGCTTCGAATGCTGCAAGTGAATCCATCCAAGGAAACGCCGGACTGGACCTTCCCAGCCGATGCTCCGCTCGCCGAATCACCACCCGCCTCGCAGCCACCGATCGTTGCCGGCGGCGACACCGTCGTGCTCGCGACGGCGACGCCCGATGGCTTCCGAACCCGCGACGGACTGGTGCTGGCCACTGGCCAGGACGCGGAGACCTCCGACGGTCGCCCGCTCGTCGGTCTCATCGACACCACTCTCCGCCGGACCTCACAAGCGGCCGGCGGGCTCCTCGTCACGACCAATGGCACCCCAGTCGGAATCGTCATCGAGAGCTCCAGTTCCCTGGCCAGCGCCGTGCCGATCGACGATGCACGTCGAATCGCTGAACACCTCGTCGAGGACGGCTGGGCCAGTCAGACCTGGATCGGATTCATGGGCATCGATCTCGACCGGGGCGTCGAGGTCATCGACGTCTCCATCGGTGGCCCGGCTGACGTCGCGGGGCTGGCTCCCGGCGATGTCATCGCGTTCTTCGATGGTGCTCCCGTGAAGGACATGGGTGGCGTGACGGCCGGCCTTCGTCGTGCCGAACCGGGTGACACCGTGGTCCTGGTGATCGAACGCGACGGCGCATTCATTGCGCTGCGCGTCGTCGTCGAGGACTACATGGCCCCGAAGGTCAACGAACCAGTCGACGGGTGATCGCAGCCGCGGCACCAACTGCGCCGGCGACGCCCAGGCCGGCCGCCGCCAGCGCCAGTTCCTGTCGTCGCTGAGCACTCACCGACCACGGTGGAGCCGGCGTACCGGCCACGTAGGCCTCTTCGTTCGTGAACGACGCTGACCATCCGAGGCTTCGGAGACGATCGTTGGCGATCACCCACGGGTGACGAACGTATGCCTCGATCCCGACGGGTGTCCGACCAACCCCGATCCGACGGCCGACATCGAGCAGGCGATCACTGACCGCTCTCGGCACTCGGAGCTGCACCCCACCGACCAGCTCGGCGAACACCGCCTGACCGATCCAACCGTCCGGCGCAACATTGAAGATTCCATTTGCGCCCGTGGTCGCAACACGACACAGGGCGTCAGCCAGGTCATCGTGGTGAAGGAACTGGATTGGTGGGTCCACTTGTTGGGGCCGCACGCTCGTCGCCGCCCTCATCGCCATCGCCACCCAACTCGCTCCCTGCTCCGACAAGGTCGTCGTCGGCCGAAGGATCGACAGCGTGGCCCCGCTCTCGGTCGCCCACGCATCGGCCTGCTGCTCGAGCCTGTGCTTGGCGACGGCGTAGTCAAGCGTCTCGATCGGGCGCGGCGGCTGGTTCTCAGTGATCGGAATCGGATTGTCCGGATGGGCGCCGTACACGGTGGCCGACGAGAGCACGACGAGCGAGCGACAATCGGCGGCGTCAGCTCCGTCGAGCACGCGGTTCAACATGTGCTCGGCGAGCCCTGCATCGCCGCGACGCCCACCGTCCTCGGCCAGGTGGATGACGGAGTCTGCTCCGACGAGGTGGTGCCCGAGGTCGTCAGCGAGCAGGTCAGTGCGGTGGGCTTCGATCCGCTCGTGAGTGAACGGAAGCGGTGCCTGATCCAGAGCGATCACACGGACCGGGGCACCAGGACAATCGTCTGACACCAGACGTCGAATCGTCCGCTGCCCGACGACCCCCGCCGCCCCGGTCACCACAATCGTGAGCACCGCAATACCATGCCTCCGTGACCCCCAACGATCCACCCGCCGGTGACAATCCGTTCGGTAGCGACCCGTTCGGCGAGCTGTCCAAACTGTTCGGTCAGCTCGGTCTGGGGGGATCACCGTCCGGCGGCGCAGGCGGCGATCCATGGGCGAGCGCACGCCAGATCGCCCAGGGCGTGGCAAACGACGGGGTGAGCGAGCCCAATCTCGACCCACTCGTGCGCATGGCCATCACCGATCTGGCCCGCGTGGCCGACCTCCACGTCCGGCAGGTCCCTGGTATCCGGCTCTCCCGCACCGTCGAGGTCAACCCGGTGTCGCGCACCGAGTGGACCGATACGACACTCGACATCTACAAGCCGTTCTTCGAACGCTTCGGCGAGGCCGTGGGGTCGGCGGGAGCCGATCAGATGCCGGCCGGCGACCCGCTCGGGATGATGATGAGCCAGATGCTCAGCTCGCTCGGACCGATGATGGTGGCCGCCAGCGCCGGATCGATGATCGGCCACCTGGGCCAACGAGCACTCGGACAGTACGACCTACCAGTCCCCCGGCCTGGCGACAAGGTCTTGATCATCCCGACCTCGATCGATGCAGCGGCTGCCGAATGGAACGTGCCGGTCGACGAGCTCCGTTTGGTCACCCTCGTGCACGAACTCGCCGCTCACGCCGTTCTGGCCACCCCGCATGTCCGGAAGCGGCTCGATTCATTGTTCATCGACTTCGCCTCGGCGTTCCGACCGAATGTCGAGATGATCGGCGAGCAGTTCGGCAACCTCACCGACCTGTCGCAGCTGGCCGAGGTCTCCGAGCAGCTCGGCGATCCGGAGGCGTTGCTCGACATGATGCGCTCCCCGACGCACGACCTGCTCGTTCCCCAACTCGACGCGCTGGTCGCAGTCGTGCTCGGCTTCGTCGACACTGCCGTCACCCGGGCCTGCTCAGGACTCGTACCGAACCAGGAACGGATCCGCTCGGCGATGCGGGATCGCACGCTCAGCGTCACCCCCGCCGATCGCTTCATGGAGCGCCTGCTTGGCATCGACATCGACGAATCCACCCTCGAGCGGGGTGACCAGTTCATGACCGGCATCGTCGAACGTGCGGGAGACGAGGCACTCAAACGCTTGTGGGCCGACGACCTCGACCTCCCGACCGCAGCCGAGGTCGACGCACCCGGCTTGTGGCTGGCCCGAATCGGGCTCGACCCCGACCTCCCCGGCGGCGCAGACCTCGAGATCCCCGACGACATCAGCTCCCTCGACGATCTCGACGACTGATCGATGCCAGCCGGTGGCCGTCGCCTTGGGCCGGCGGCTCGGCGGACCGGTCAGCGGCCCGGCGGGCCGGTCGGCGGCTCGAAGGGCGGGAATGTGTACTCCCTGGTCGGCTCGGCTGATCCAGCGAGAACGGGCGGCGTCGGGACTTCGTCCGGAACCTCCGCCAATGGCTCCTCGAACGGCTCCGAGTTGGGAGAGGGCGAGTCAGGACGGGGCGAGTCCGGTTCGGTTGAGGACGACCGTCCCGTCGATGCCCGCCTCCTTATCGCTGTCACCGCAACACCGATCCGCTCCCGGCGGACAGGAGCGCTCGGTGTCGGATCACGGCCGAGCCAATAGGAGACAGCAGCAAACGCCGACGCGAGGGCGACGAAGAGGAATCCGATCCGAGCCGGAATCGGCACGATGACCGGGATGAGCGCTCCGATGACCCAGACGAGCTGGAACCGACTCTCGAACCGAGAGAAGCTCCGGCCGAGGTTCGCCTCCGGCGCGTCTCGTTGGACGATCGCGTCGAAGGCCTGCTTGCCCATCTGTCCTGCGATCGCCACTGCCCCGGCTGCGAGCATCGCGCCGATCAGACCGCCGATCAACGCGGCGAGGGTGCCGACGATCGCGACCGCCCCGAGCGCGCCGGCCAGCATCCGTTCTTCGCGAACGAATCGACGCAGGTGGGGTGAGGTGATCGCGCCGGCCAGGCCACCGAGCCCCAGGGCTCCCAACACCAACCCGAAGTGCCAGGTCGGCGCGCCACCGGACGCAAGCCCGACCTTGGCCTGGCCGAGTGCCTGGCGGACTTGGTGGCCAATCGCGAGTCCGTCTGCGGTCGGCCCTGGGTCGACGCCACCGCGCAACTCGAACGCCAAGAGCATCGTGAGGAAACCGACCACACCGCGGACATAACCCATGGCGCTCGCGGCGAGGATGATGCCGGACCCTCGAAGCTCGGATTTCTCCTCGTCACCGGCCGGACCGCTGGCGACCCTCGTCGCCGGGATCCTCAATCCGAGCACGACACCGGCGGCGAAGATGATCGACGCCAGTCCGAGCGTCCAGGGCGAACCACCCAACTTGAGCAGGATCACGCCGGGGATCCCAGCCAGACCACCGGCGAGCGCAGAAATGATCGAGAGCCGCGAATTCGCCTTGACGAGCTGCTCCTGTCCACCGACGATCCCCGGCACCATCGCGCTCTTGGCGATGTGGTGTGACTTGCCCAACACCAGCATCGAGAATGCGAGTGGAAAGAGCAGGAGCGATTGGACGTTGAATGCCATCACCAGCGCCAGGACGGACCGGGCCCCGGCAGCGAGAATCATCATGGCCCGATGTCCGCCGGTCAGCCGATCCATCGCCGGGCCGAGGAACGGGGCAACGACGGCGAACGGCGCCATCGTGAGCAACAAGTACAACGACACCTGCCACCGAGCGTCGTTCGGATCGATCGAGAAGAAGAGCGAATCGGCAAGGGCAATCGCGACCAGGGCGTCGCCACCGGCGGACATGGCGTGCGTTCGCGCCAGTCGGGCGAACGAAGAGATCGAGAACGCCTCGGCGCCGCGATGGCCTGTGGGGCCCGAGACGCGCCGCGAGAGCCTCTTGGTCTTCGCTGCCTTTGGCTCGTCGCTCACTTCGCCCAGACTAGATCGCTGCGCAGTCGGCCGGAGCGCACACAGCGATCACCCGCCCCGGGTGTACTTGTATCCGAGCCCTCGGATCGTGAGGATGCACCGTGGGTTCGACGGCTCGACCTCGATCTTCGACCTGAGCCGCTTGATGTGCACGTCAAGCGTCTTGGTGTCGCCGACGTAGTCATGGCCCCAGACCCTGTCGATCAGCGTGTCGCGCGTCATCACGAGACCGGCGTTCGCCATCAGCATTCGGAGGAGCTCGAACTCCTTCAACGGCATGGCGACCGCGTCGCCTCGCACGGTCACCTCGTGACGTTCGACATCGACTGTGATGTCGTCGACCGTCACCGTCCCCAACGTGTCCCGGACAGGCTCCGGGTCCTCGAACCGGCGGAGTACGGCTCGCATCCTGGCAACCAGCTCGCGCATCCGATACGGCTTCGTGATGTAGTCATCGGCTCCGACCTCGAGCCCCACGACCGTGTCGATCTCGTCAGATTTCGCCGTCACCATGATGATCGGGACTTTCGACGTCGCACGGATCTCGCGGCAGACATCGACGCCGGAAACACGAGGAAGCATCAGATCCAGCAGAACCAGATCAGGCTCCTGACGCCGGAACGATGCCAGGGCCTCGGCACCGTCGCGAGCCACCTCGACTTGAAATCCTTCTCGACCGAGCGCCACCGTCAGCGCGTCGACGAATGCCTCCTCGTCTTCCACCACCAGCACTCGTTCAGCCGACATCGGACGGTCTCCTCGCGTCACCGGTCAGTGTTGCCGAGGCGTCCGCCGCAGCGAGCGTGAGCGTCACCACGAAGGTCGTCCCATGACCCTCCTCGGAGGAGACAGCGATGTCGCCGCCGTGGTTCAACAGCACGTGACGAACGATCGAAAGACCGAGACCGGTGCCCCCGGTGTCGCGACTTCGACCCCGATCGACTCGATAGAAGCGTTCGAAGATTCGTCCGAGATCGGCTTCGGGAATGCCGACGCCGTGGTCCTCGACGACGACCTTCGCGTTACCCTCGAATACGACGGCGGACACCTCGACCGACGAGGCCTCCCCCGAGTACTTGACAGCGTTGTCGACCAGATTGCCGAGGGCTGAGACGAGCTGCACTCGATCTCCTTTGACCGTGAGGTCTTGCGGCTCGATGTGCACCTCGACCGTGACCGATCGGGCTTGGCTTTGGTGCTCGACGCGACCCACCACGGCAGCCATCACGTCGTCGAGCCGAACGGGACCCAGCTGAACCTGTTCACCGGACTCGATCCGGGCGAGCGTCAGCAGATCGTCCACGGTGTCGGCCAGGCGCAAAGCCTCGTTCTGGAGGCGCCCCGCCAGCCGGTGGGCGACCTCGGGATCATCGGTGTCGAGCAGGGTCTCGGCCAGGACACTGATCGCTCCGATGGGCGTCTTCAGTTCATGACTGACGTTGGCGACGAAATCGCGCCGCAGGGCATCGGCGCTGTGCAGCTCGGTGACGTCCTCGATCGTCACCACCACCGCGGCTTGGCCGACGACACTCGCCCCAACGGGCACTCCGCGGACCGACAGGTGCAGACGGGGCGATCCATAGAGCTCGAGCGTCCTCACCGCCTCACCATCGGATCCAGCGGCCGCTGCCTCGACCACATCGGCGATCGCCGATGCCACCAAGGCTTCGTGCAATCGGTCATCGGCGTACCGGTGCGCCGAGCCGTTGGCGAACAACTGTCGCCGAGACTCGTCGAACACGAGCACACCGATCGGAAGTGCTTCGACGATCCGTAGCAGCCGCCGCTGCTCGTCGACCTCCGACGCCTCGGAGCGTGCCGCTTCCTCGGCCGGCATGGGCGTCGGCACCACGCGTGGCCGGCGACCCGCGGCCCATCCGATCGCTCCGCCGATCGCCAGACACATCACAATGCCGACCCACCACATGGATCAGGAATCCTCAGCGTCCTCGGTCGAGCCGGAGTCGGCCGAACGATCTCGTTCGTCGGCGCGCAACATGCCGTTGTGCTCGGGCAGCCATCCCGTGACCATGTAGGTGACCCGCTCACCGATGTTCACCGCATGATCCCCGATGCGTTCGTAGTACCGGGCGACGAGCGCCAGCTGTACTGCGGACTGGAGATCGATCTGGCCGTCTGCCTGCGCATCGAAGATGGCCTCGACCATGTCACGATTCAGCTGATCGAGCTGATCGTCGATGTCGTCGAGCGCGCTCCCCAACGCCTCGTTCTGCTCGACGAAGGCATCGATCGACAGGCTCAGCAGGCGATGCGCCTCTTTCGCCATGGCTGCGACCACGCCGCGTACCTTCGGGCTCATCGGCGCGCCGTACATCCGGCGCGACGCCTTGCAGACGTTCACCATGAGGTCAGCGGAACGCTCCAGCTCGGCAACCAGCTTCGTGATGGTGATCAGCCGCCTCAGCTCACCTGCCATCGGCGCCTGTCGAACCATGATCGAGTAGCAGCGTTCCTCGATACTGACCGACAGGCGATCGATGACGTCGTCCTCTTCGATCAGCTGTTGAGCTTCGTGGAGCTCTCCCCCGAGCAGGACGTCCGTGCCCCGCGGGATCGTCTGGCAGACGAGTGCGCCCAGACGGACGATGTCGCTCACCAGTTCGTCGAGCTCGCGATGGAAGCGAACGCGATGTTCTCGGGGCTTGGCGACCGGAGGACCCGGAATGTCAGTCATGATCCAACCTCCTCGGCTAGGTACACGTTCTCGTCCGTGATCGAGTATCGCAGGCTGGCCATCAGCCGAAGCGGCCGGTGACGTAGTCTTCCGTGCGCTGGTCGTCCGGGTTGGAGAAGATCTTCTCCGTGAGTCCGGCCTCCACGAGTATTCCTGTGCGACGGTCGCTCTCATCGTTGATCTCGGTCGTGAAGAACGCCGTGCGATCACTGACTCGAGCCGCTTGTTGCATGTTGTGCGTGACGATCACGATCGTGTATCGGCTCTTCAGATCCTGCATGAGGTCCTCGATGCGCCCGGTGGCGATCGGATCGAGCGCCGAGCAGGGCTCATCCATCAGGAGAACATCTGGCTTGGTGGCAATGGCGCGTGCGATGCAGAGACGTTGCTGCTGTCCACCGGACAGACCGAGAGCCGAGTCATTCAGACGATCCTTGACCTCGTCCCACAACGCCGCCGACCTCAACGAGGCTTCCACCAACTCCTCGAATTCCGCCTTCGGAACGCCGGCGATCTTCGGTCCGAAGATGATGTTCTCGTAGATGCTCTTGGGGAACGGGTTGGGCTTCTGGAACACCATTCCGATACGGCGGCGGACCTCGACCGGATCCACCTTGGGACCGTAGAGATCGATCCCGAGATAGCTGACGAGGCCCTCGACGCGAGCGGTCGGGATGAGGTCGTTCATCCGGTTGAGGGTGCGAAGCAGCGTGGACTTGCCACAGCCCGATGGCCCGATCATGGCGGTGATCTCATGTTGCACGACTGGCATGTCGACGTGTCGAACAGCGCGGAACGCCCCGTAGTAGACCGACACGTCCTTGACATCGATCACGACATCCGGTTCGACTTTGGGCTGATCGGCCGTCACTGCGATCTGGTTGCTCACTCTGTTGTCCATCCTGGCGTTGACTGTTCCGGTGGCCTTCGTTGTGCTCGTCGTCATGTCGGATCAGCCCTCACGATTCCGCTCGAAGCGATTCCTGAGGAACACTGCTCCGGCGTTGAAGGTCAACACGACGATCAGCAGGATCACGATGGCAGCCGACGTCACGGGAACCCAGTCGTCACCAGGCTTCGTAGCGTATTCGGTGATGACGATGGGCATGGCGGTGAACTGTTCGCCCAGCTGATCGAGATCGAAGAACCCGGCTCGGGATCCCAGTCGACCGCGGATGGCGCCCACCAGAATCAGCGGCGCCGCCTCGCCCAGAGCCCTGGCCAACGAGAGCAAGGTCCCGGTGAGGATGCCGGGAGCCGCGTACGGCAGCACGTGACTTCTCACGACCTCCCACTTCGTCGCACCGACCCCATAACCCGCCTCCCGCAACGAATCGGGAACGGCACGGATGGCTTCTGCCGCCGTGATGATCACGATCGGTAGCGACAGCACGGCCAGCGTCAGGCCGCCGGCAGCGGTGGTCTTGCCGAACGAGGACTCGACATCACCGAACACGCCGTCGAGCAAACCAACGAAGACCGTGAATCCGAGGATCCCGTAGACAACCGAGGGGACACCGGCCAGGTTGCGGATGTTGACGTCGATCACGCGAGTGAGCCAGGTGTCGGCCGCGTATTCCTCCAGATAGATCGCGGCGCCGATTCCGACCGGGAAGGTGATGAAGATCACGAACACGCCGATCCAGAAGGTGCCGCGCAGGCCCTGGAAGACGCCGGCCTCCCCAGGGCGGGACCGACTGGGATTGGCCACGAAGGACCCGAGTCGATCGGCGAAGACCGACCACCCGCCCGTGATCACGTCATAGAGCAGTACGCCGAGGATGAGCAGCGAGAACCCGAGCGTTGCAATGAGCAGCCAGCGGAAGACGGCGTTCTTGGTGTCGGACTTCCCTCTTTCGAGGGTCGACCGCACCCGCTCGGCCGTCTTGTCGCGGTTGACGATGGGAGCGGTGATGGCCATGGACTCGATCCTCAGTAGGCCTGCCGCACGCGGCGGACGAAGCGGTCGGCGACAATGTTCAGCACCAGGGTGATGACGAACAGCACCGCGCCGACGAAGAACAACGAGTTGAAGGCGGTGTCGATGATCGTGCCATCGGTTCCGGAGGCTTGCGAGGCCATCGCTGCGGTCATGGTCGCGCCCTTGTCGAGCGGGTTGAGCGTGAACTGCGCAGAGTTGCCGGACCCTCCGGCGGCGAGGAACACCACCATCGTCTCTCCGACGGCGCGTGAGGTGGCCACGATCAGGGCGGCGATCAGACCAGAGATCGCGGCCGGCACCACGACACTGACACTGGTCGTCATCTTGCGGGCGCCAAGACCGGCCGAAGCCTCCCGAAGGGCGTTGGGAACCGAGCGCATCGCATCCTCGGAGATCGACGCGACAAGGGGAATCGTGAGAATGCCGACACCGAGACCGGCGGCGAGCAAACTCTGATTTCCCGAGTTGAAGAGCCTGTCGACGATGTTCGGGCCGATCCATTTGAGGGCGAAGAAGCCGAGCACCACCGAGGGGATCCCCGCCAGCACCTCCAGAACCGGTTTGAGGACCTTGCGGACGCGAGGCTGGGCGTACTCCGAGAGGTAAATCGCAGCGCCGAAACCGATCGGTCCCGCAACGAGCATGGCGACGATGGTCACCACGATCGAGCCGAAGAGCAGTGTCTTGATGTCGAACTCGAGCAGACGGGGCGACCACTGATCACCAACCAGGCTCCCGAGCCCGATCCCGTCACTTCCTGCTGCCTCGATCGCATCGGCCGGCGGATTGATCAAGTCGCCGATGAAGAGCTGCGCCTTGAAGAGCAGGGAGCCGACGATGAGGATCGAGATCACCAACGACAGTCCGGCCGCCCCGCCGAGGACGACCTTGACCCGAGTCTCCTTCGATCGTCGCCTCGGGTTCCCGGCGAGGATCGAGGCGTCCAGACCCGCGGCCGGCATCAACCGAGGGCCGCCTTGGTGTCGGCGAGAAGACCGTCGGGAAGCGACACGTAGCCGGTCTCACCGAACGCCTTGGTGACCGAATCGGTGTAGCCGCCGTTGAGGTAGAACTCGATGAACCCACGCAGCGCAGGGTTGGAGTCGAGCTTCTCGTTGTTGACGTAGATGTAGAGACCACGGCTCACGGGGTACGAGCCATCGGCGATGGTCTCAATGGTGGGGCTGACGCAGTCGCCGCCAGGCTCTTCGGACACCTGGATCTCCTTGACCCGATCGGAGTTCTCCTCGGCGAAGGCGAACCCGACCCAACCGAGGCTCGTGTCGCTGCCGGCGATGCCCTCGATGATCACGTTGTCGTCGGCGTTGCCGGAGAAGTCGGTGCGAATGAATGTTCCGCCCTCACCCTCGACCTCTTCGCCAATGCCTTCGAGCACGATCTCGATGAAGCTGTCATAGGTGCCGGACTCGGTCCCGGGAGCGCTGATCTCCAAGGAGGCGTCCGGGTACGGTGCAACGGTGGAGCCCAGCTCGGCGGCCAGATCATTGGCGTCACTCCAGTTGCCGAAGTCCTCTGAACTCCCACCCAGCAGGGCGTAGAGATCAACGAAGCTGAGGCACTCGATCGCCGTGTTGGCCGGATTCGTCATGATCGCAATGCCGTCGTAGGCGACCAGCAGTTCGGTGTACTCGATTCCTGCTGCTTCGCAGTCCTCGGCCTCGCTGTCCTTGATCTGGCGTGAGGCGTCAGAGATGTCGGTCTCACCCGAACAGAACAGCGCAAAGCCATCGCCGGTCCCGGGGCCGTCGACGGTCACGAAGGTGTCGGCGCACACCTCTTCGTAGAGCTCGGCGACACGGGTCGAGATCGGCTCCACCGTGGACGAACCGGAGATGTTGATGTCGCCGGCGCCGCAATCGGCGGAGCCGGCTGTGCCGTCCCCACCGTCGTCGGTGATGTCAGCTGAGGCGTCGCTCCCGTCATCGTCGCTGCCGCACGCGACTGCAACCATCGTGATGGCCATGAACAAGCCGAGCAGTTTCATCGAGTTCAAACGCACAGATCGGCTCCTTGGCGAGATCGGCTTCGTGCCTCCGGCGCGGTAACCGTGTTCGGTCGCCGTCGACACCGAGGAAGCTACGCGCGCTTGGTGACCAACAAGGAGTGCCGAGGTGAACACGAAATGAACTGTCGAGAGGGTGCCGGAGTTCGGATTCAGCCTGTCGAGGAGGCGTCCGCTGCCGCTCTCGCCGCCAGATCCAGGCGTTCCGCCGGCGGCGGATGAGCACTGAACAACCGGCCGACAACGGACGGTTCGACGGCCGCCCGGTCGCTGAGATGTAGCTGTTTCAGGAGATGAGGCGAGATCGGGCTGGTGTTGGTCGCATCCCGGTCGGCCTGACGCTCGTGCACGCGGCTGAGCCAGGCCAGCACGAGGCGCAGGGGAAGGCTGACAAGCCCAACGAGGAGGATCAGCATCGGGAGCCGTGAACCGTCGCCCGCAATGTCGATGGTGACGGCCACCGAGGAGGCGATGACGATGCCTGCCGCAACTCCCGATGCAAGCGCCGACCATCCGAGATGACGTCGACGAATGTGGGAGAACTCATGGCCGACGACGTGGCTGAACAGATCCGGCGGAGCGCCAAGCAGCCGCTCGCTCACGGCCACCGTGACGTGCGAACCCGTCCCTGTGGCAAAGGCGTTGACGCCGTCGAACGCGGCGGGGTCGAGCACCACCAACCTCGGCCGGGCAACACCGAAATCGGCAGCTCGCTTCGATGCCAGGCCGTATCCAGGGTGATCGATCTGCACGTCGGAGGCGCGGTGCATCAGAAGGACGAATCGGGGGCCGAACAGCGCCGACAGAATCGGAACGGCAAAGGCCACCACACCGACCAGCGCCACACTCAGGAGAGAACCATCGATCGATCCCAGCCAGCGATCGACGAAGGCGAGACCTACCGTCTCGAGAACCATCCGCCCCACCCCCGTCACGATGAACGCCCAGACTCGCACCGGCTCGGTGCCGAACTGTGGCTCGTGAACGAATTCGTGCCACCCGTCAACGGCCACTCTCGGGAGCGAAATCCCCAACTCGACGGCAACGATCGTTGCGATGGTGCTGAACTCGATCGTGCGGGTCAGCGCCACCACCGACACGAGGGCGACCGCATGCGCGACGAGCCGAATGCCGGCGGCCCGCTCGACCGGCCGGTGATAGCGACGAGCCGCAGCTCGCTCCTCCATGGTGAACCAGCGTTCTGCGCCGACCGGCGTGGGCCACCACACCGATGCGCCGCTCATCGGGGCCGTCGGCTCACTGTTCTTCTGACAACGGTTCCGCTGGCGCCGGTGCTTCTGGTGAGGTGAGCTTGCCTGCCGCCTGGTCCAAGAGCAGCCCATCTCGTTCGTAGGACAATCGGCCCTTGGCGTCGGCAGCCGTCAGCCACGCGATCTCGTCGACCTCGTCGTTCGCGACGAAGGGGCCGGCGTCGGCTCGCATGGTCCAGTAGCGCACCTCTTTCTGCCGGCCCTTGTGATCGACGTAATAGACCGCGTCGAGGGCAACGCCGATCTCGCCGGTGAGGCCCGTTTCCTCTTCCAGCTCCCGTTTGGCCGCATCGAGCCAGTCCTCGCCATCTTCCAACTTGCCCTTCGGGAATGACCAGTCGTCATAGCGAGGACGGTGAACCACCAACACCTCGGGCTCGTCTGCCCCGACTCGCCACACGACACACCCTGCGGCCCGAACGAGATCGCCGGCCTTGGCATCACCCACGTTCGTGCGCCTCGAGGGGAGGCGGCACCGGTCGGCCTTTGGGAACATCGAGCCGCTCGGCCCTGGCGTGAGCCAATGCCTCGAAGCGATCATGAGCTGACACCCCGTCATCCTCGAGGCGGTGATACTTGTCGTCAGGTCCGAGTTCCCATGCCAAGGTCGTGTCCTCGTCGTTGATGGTGAAGATCTCGAGCAGGCGCCGCTTGATCTCGGGATTGACGACACGAATGAGCACCTCGATACGACGGTCGAGGTTCCTGGGCATCAGGTCGGCTGAGCCGAAATAGAGCGCCGCCTCGGGATGTCCGTCATCATCCTCGGCACCGTGGGCGAAGTAGAAGATGCGAGAATGCTCGAGGTACCGCCCGACGAGCGATCGGACCCGGATGTTCTCGGACAACCCCGCCACACCCGGGCGCAGGCAGCAGATCCCACGGATGAAGAGGTCGATCTTCACGCCGGCCTGGCTGGCGTCGTAGAGCGCATCGATCATCTCGGCGTCGACCAGGCTGTTCATCTTCAGCATGATTCGGCCGTCCTGGCCCCGCCTCGTTTCGCCCTCGATGAGCTCCTGTAGACGAGGGCGCAGGGTCCGAGGGGCGACCAGCAGTCGTTCGTAGTTGACGTTGCGGCCGAACCCGGTGAGGAAGTTGAACAACTGGGTGAGGTCCTCGCCGATGTCGAGGCGCGAGGTGATGACACCGATGTCTTCGTAGATACGAGCGGTCTTCGGGTTGTAGTTGCCGGTGCCGACGTGGCAGTACTGCCGAAGGCCGTCTGGGTCGTCGCGAATCACCAGCGTGGTCTTGCAGTGCGTCTTGAGACCAACGAGCCCGTAGACGACGTGGACGCCGGCTTCCTCCAGCCGTCTGGCCCAGCCGATGTTGTTGCTTTCGTCGAATCGTGCCTTCAACTCGACCAGGGCAACGACCTGTTTGCCTCGTTCGGCAGCTCGGATCAGTGACTCGACGATCGGACTGTCTCCCGACGTGCGATAGAGCGTGAGCTTGATCGCCAGAACCTTGGGGTCGAGCGATGCCTGACGAACGAACTCGCTGACCGACCGGCCGAACGAATCGTATGGATGATGCACCAGCACGTCGTGGCTCCGGAGCCGGGCGAAGAACTCGGCGCTGCCCTCGGTGTCTGCCAGCTCCCACGGTGTCGCGCCGCGGTACGACGGTTGGGTCAAATCGGGGCGGGCGACACCCGCGATCTGCCAGAACCCCGTGGGATCGAGAAGGCCACGACAGGTGAACACGTCGGCATCGTCGAGATCGAGTTCGCGCAGCAGCAGACGACGGGTCTCGGTCGGCATCGTCGTGTCGATCTCGAGGCGGATCGCTCGACCGAAACGGCGGCGGCGGAGCTCGATCTCGACCGCTTCGAGGAGATCGTCAGCTTCCTCGTCGTCGAGCGTGAGGTCGGCGTTCCTGGTGACCCTGAACGGCCAGGCTCCGGCGACTTCCATCCCGGGGAACAAGTGGTCGAGATGGGCGGCGATGACCTGCTCGATCGGGACCATCCGACCGCTCGGAAGTTCAACGAATCGTGGAAGCGTCGGAGGCACCTTCACCCGAGCGAATCGACGACGCCGCGTGTCCGGTTCGATCACCGACACGGCGAGATTGAGCGACAGCGTCGAGATGTAGGGGAACGGGTGGCCAGGATCGACGGCCAACGGTGTCAACACGGGGAAGACCCGGGACTCGAACTCTCCACCGGCCTGCTTGCGTTCCTCGTGGTCGAGGTCGCTCCAGTCGACGACATCGACCCCCGCCTCCGCCAACTCCGGGAGAAGCACGTCGAAGGCGACGGTCTCGAGCCGATCGAGCTGCCCGTGGGTCGCGCGTTGGATCTCCTGGACCTGATGCAGCGGCGTCATGCCATCCGGAGGGGTTTTCGTGACGCCGGCCGCGACCTGATCCTTCAGTCCAGCGACCCGGACCATGTAGAACTCGTCGAGGTTCGACCCGTAGATGGCACAGAATTTCAGCCGCTCGAGCAGCGGAAGGCGGTCGTCTTCGGCCTGCGCCAGCACACGGCTGTTGAACTCGAGCCACGAGAGTTCACGATTGGTGAAGCGGGTGGACGGATCATCGGGATCGAAACCGATGACCGACGCTTCGTGCTGGTCATCGGAATCGGGGCCGTTCATGGTCGCTCCTCGGGATGAGCAAACCGGGGCGTCGCTCAGCAGTTCAGCGTAGACGGTCGGCTGCCAGGAGAGCAGCCCCGACCACGCCGGCGTCGTCAAGGCGCTGCGCCAGCGCAAGCTCGCACACCGTGGGGCCGAAACCGCCGAACGACAAAGAACCCGCGATCTGATCGATGAAAGGCTGACCGAGCTTGTCGATGACACCGCCGCCAAGCACTACGCGAGGGAGATCCAGGATCGTGGCCATGTTGCCGACCCCGATCGCCAGGGCTTTGACAGCGTCGTCGAGCAATTCGTTGGTCACCTCGTCACCTGCGGCAACGGCATCGGCGATGTGGCGACTCTTGATCTGACTGTCGCCGGCCAACTCGACGAGCTTGCTCTTTCGGCCCCGCTCGACGAGGCGGCGTGCCTCACGCTCGATGCCGGCTCGACCGGCGTAGGCCTCGAGATGCCCTCGTTCTCCACAACCGCACACACGGCCGTCGTCGACCACGGTGATGTGTCCGACCTCACCAGCCATACCGCGCGATCCTTCGACCAGCCGGCCGTCGAGAATGATCCCGCCGCCGACCCCGGTGCCGACGAACACGGCCATCAGATCATCGACACCCTGGCCGGCCCCGACGCGGTGCTCGGCAACGGCACCACAATTCACGTCGTTGGCCACGACCACCGGGCGATCCAACGCCTTGGCGAGTGTCTTGGCCACGGCGACCGGTTCGTCCCATCCAGGGATGTTCGGGCACTGGTCGACGACGCCGTCCCTGGTGACGAGGCCGGGCATCCCGACGCCGATGGCGCCGACGTCATCGGAGCCGTCGAGTTCGCGTACAAGAGCCACGATGGCGTCCAGGACATCCTTGGGCCCGGTTCGTGGAGTCGGGACCTTCTCGCGCCCAACGGATTTGCCGGTGTCGACATCGACGACTCGCGTCAGGATCTTGGTTCCCCCAAGATCGACACCGACGACCTTCATTCGGTTGCTACGTCCTCGACCGTCGCTGCTTCCTGCTCATTGTCGGCAACGGGCTCGGCGACCGCTTCGGCTGCGACGGCTGGTTCTTCGGCAGCTGCCGATTCCGGCTCCGGAGCGACGTCAGCCGCAACAGGGGCCGCTGCTGGGGCTGCGGCGGGAGCCGAACGATTGGGAGCGGCATAACGGGCTGCTTCCTCGTCGCCGAGGTCCCATTCGAGGCGGATCAGCTCGCGCTCGGCATCACGGTTGACCCGCTCCCGATTGCGGCGGAACTGCGGGTCGTGTTTTGGCAAGAGCAGCAGGCGCGCGTTGACGCGCGTGCGGAACGCATCGATGATCTTCTGCTCGCCGAACGTACGGCGGATGTCCCAGTGCGGGGACACCGGCCCGAGATACACGATGTTCGCCCCCGCGACTGGAGGGAGATCTTCGGTTGGCTCAACGTACGTCATCCGCTGGAGGCTATCTCCTCGGCCGACCGGCAGTGCCGGAACGCGTTCTCGATCGGCGCCTCGCGAACAATCGGTTGCGAGAAGTTCTTCAACTTTTTGTTGAACGGGGAACCAAATGGCCTATTCCGACGTCTCATCTCCCATGGACACCAATTGGATGGCCCATGGCAACTGCAACAACCACCCACCGGCCGTGTTCTTCCCGTCCGATGGCGTGGGGGTCGAGGTCGCGAAAGAAATCTGCGCGTCCTGCCCTGTGAAGGAGCCTTGCCTGGAATACGCGATCGAAAACCGCGTCGACCACGGTGTGTGGGGCGGAGCGTCCGAGCGGCAGCGCCGTCGCATCATCAAGGCACGGCGCGTGACCCTCACCGCTTCCTCCCGCTAGAACGCCTTCACGCCGATCAGTTCAGGAGAGGTCGGGAAATCCGACGGCCGCCGTCAGACGATTGATGATCCCGGCCACACCGGCGGGGCCACGATCGATGTCGTCGATGAGCTCCTCGGCTTCGTCTGGTGTGACGCCGATCATCGTGACCACGACGCCGTCGTCAACCACGACGACCATGTCTTTTTCTGCGTCGACCCAGGCGTCATGACCGGCCAGGTCGATCCGCCTGCCTCCAGGGAGCTTGTCGAGTTCGAGGCTGCCCGGTTGGCGGAACACCGATCGCGTTCCCCCGTTCTGCACCATTGCCCCGCTGGAGGTGAGGGTTGACAACTCCGGTAGCAGGCGTGGATGCCCGAACGCTCCGAGCGTGAACGTAGCCGCGAAGACAACCGCTCCAGCGGCAACGAGACCTGCCAGTACACGCCCGGCGAACAGCGGGCGATGGTCGATGGCCGCCTCGATGAAACCGGGCGGCGGGTCGATCATCTCGAGTCTCCCGAGTAGGGAACTGATCTCGGATTCCCATGGCTCGTCGGGGAAGAGGTCGTCTGGGGGCTGATTGATGCGGTCGGCGCTCATGTTGTCAGTGCCTCCTTCAGGCGGCTGCGCCCACGGTGGATGCGGCTTCGCACCGTGCCGATCGGCACGTCGAGATGCTCGGCGATCTCCTCATAGGAGTAGCCGAGCACATCCTTCAGGATCACGGGGGCCCGGAAGTCCGCCGGAAGGTCGGCCAGGAGCTTCTGCAAATCGTCAGGGAGGTCCCGTTGGGCCATTTCGGCCTCGATACCTGGAGACCCCGCGATGAATCGGTCGGGATCGTCCGGCAAGGCCTGCGTCGGACGCCGCTTCTGCTTGCGGACCCGATCCAAAAACGTGTTGGTCGTGATTCTGCTGAGCCAGCCTTCCAGATTACCTGGTTGGTACGTGGCCAGTCCTCGGCGAACTCGCAAGAGCACCTCTTGCACTACGTCCTGGGCATCCTGATGGTTTCCGGTCAGCCGATACGCAAGGCTGTACAGAAATCGCCCGTGGGTGTGAGCCACTTCTTCCCAAGTCGGGACCGAAGCGGGGCTCGAGGCAGACGTCTCGGTTTCAGGCACCGAGATCGCGTCTCCAACCGTGACTCACAACGAGGGTCGCGACCGAGAAGTTCCGCTCAGGCAGACTTTTCTTCGTCGGCGTCGTCGGATTCCTTGGAACCCTCGTCGAGACCGGACTTGAACTCCTTCTGAGCCCGACCGATGTTCTTGGCGAGCTGCGGCAGCTTGGCGCCGCCGAACAGAACCAAGAGAATCACGAGGATGATGAGGAGTTCTTGCGGCTTGAGACCTGCCATCCCCCCATCCTACCGCAACATCGGAACCGGCGTCGCTCAGGCGGTCTCGGAGACCTCGGCGGTCGCTTGGCGCTCCAGCGCACGCTGGCGACGAATGCGACGACGTTCACGTTCGCTCATGCCGCCCCAAATGCCGAACTTCTCGCCATTGGCGAGTGCGAACTCGAGGCAGTCGTTCTGCACGATGCAGCCGCGACATACTTCCTTCGCCTCACGAGTAGACGCTCCTCGTTCGGGAAAGAAGAGATCCGGGTCGACGCCGAGACAGTTCGACATCTCCTGCCATGAAGTGTCAAGCATGATCTGTTTTCGCCCTATACGCATGATGTCTCCTGGAAGCCCGCAGATGTATCGAACCAGGGCGGCAACGTTGCCCCCGGGCATATCGCAAGGCCGATCCTGCTCTCCAACGAGCGGTAGAAAATCGAGTGTCATGCGTGATGGTCGTATGTCGTTCCACCGTGCTAGACCACCAGCATGTAATTACAACGGTGTGATCATGCCCGCGGATCCTCTGGTTTACAAGGCGAATTCATGAATTCGGCCAAAAAACGCGGGAACATCCACCGATCGAGCCTCGCCAATTGGTATGGCGCGGGCGGATCGGCGCTCCGAAAAGCGGGTCAGCGACCTCGGATGAGCTTCCGCTTGTGCTCGATGAAGTCGACGAGCACGTAGTCGCCGAGGTTCTCCGGATTCGTGAAGAACGCCCGCCCCTTGTTCAGCTCTGTCATGCGATCGACGAAACCTCGAAGGCCGGCATCCGGATCCAGCATGAACGTGTTGATGGTGATGCCGCTTCGCGTGCAACGCATCACCTCGGCCATCGTGAGTTCGAGGGTCTCGCGCGACGGCGGATAGTTGAAGTAGGGGTGACCGTTGGCCTCCAAGTGCGCAGTCGGTTCACCGTCGGTGATCATGATGATCTGCTTCGTGCCGGTCTCGCGAGCCAGCATCTGTTGAGCCAACTGCATCGCGTGCTGCATGTTGGTTCCGTAGACGTAGTCCCAGCTGACCTCCGGGAGGTCGGCCGGTTCCAGTTTCCGGGCGAGATCGTTGAAGCCGACGATGCCGAGGTAGTCGCTCGGGAACCGGGTTGTGATCAAGGAGTAGAGCGCCAGCGCCACCTTCTTGGCAGGAAGGAAGTTGTCACGCATCGGCATCGACAATGAGAGATCGAGGAGGAGCACGGTGCTCGACTTGACCTGCTTCTCGGTTCGCTCGATCTCGAAGTCCTCCGGCGTGAGCCGGACCGGGGTGCCTCCCCCGGAGCGCCGGATCGCATTGCGAACCGTGCGCTCGATGTGGAGGTTGAACGGATCGCCGAACTCGTACGGCTTGGTGTCGTAGTTGCGTTCGTGACCGATGCCGGAACTCGATGTGTCGTGGCGGCCGATCTGGTCGGGATCCATCTTCGAGAACAGATCGTCGAGCGCCTGTTGACCGAGGCGGCGAAGACCGCGCGGCGTGAGCTCGAGTCGCCCTTCCTTGTTATGCACCATCCCTGACTCTTCGAGCATCTGCGCCAACTCGCTGATCCGTTCCATGCTCCGAGCCGCTTCCGATCCGAGAAGCCGCTCGACTCGTTCCATGTCGACTTCGGCCAGCTCCTGCGGAGAACCCGTGCCCCGAAGGAACTGCTCGAGCTGGTCGAGCTGACCGAGCTCGGCCAGCATCTGCGACGCGTCCGCCATGCCGAGAGGATCGAATCCGCTGAAGTCGTAGCTCTGCTGCCAACCTGCGTCAGGGAACATTCCCTGCAGGTTCTGACTCAGGCGGCTCATCTCGAAGTTGAGATCCATGTCCTCCATCAGCTGGTTGCTGAGATCCATGAGTTGTTGACGTTGCTCGGGAGTCATCGAGTTCATCAACGCCTGCATGGCCGCCATCTGTGCCGCCATCTGTTCGAGGAGCTCGTCGAGCGTCTCCGGATTGTTCGGGAAGAAGTCGCCGTACTCCTCCATGAACTTCTCGAAGTCAGGCTCCTCCCCCGCCTCGCGCTGCTCGAGCATCCGGTTGAGCTCGGCCATCATGTCCTTCATGCGAGCCAGGTCTTCTGGCGACATGTTCTCCATGGCTTCGGCCATCTGGCCGAACTGCTGGTTGACCAGTTCTTGACGCAACTGATCCACGAGTTCGTCGAACGCCTGCTGGGCCTCAGCCGACTCGAAGTCGTAGTTCTGGAGGGAGCGCACCTTGCCGGCGAGGTCGTCTGGCAACATTCCTAGTTCCATGTTCTTGGTCGCCGTCGACTCCTTCGCCAGTTCGGCGTTGCGCTGATCCTGATCTGAGGTGTCGGGGTCGCCGAGTTGCATGTCGGCGAGAGCCTCCCGATCGGCGAGGCTCTGTCGTTCGGTCGCAACCAGCTCGTCGAGGGCCTCGCTGATCTCGTCGTAGACACCTCCGAGGTTGTGATCGCCGAGCCGCTGCTCGCGCTCTTGCCGCAGCTGCTCGAGCATCTCTCGCAGGCCCTGAATGCGTTCACCGTTGCGGTCCTCGAAGCCCTCCTGCATCAGTCGACGGAGGGCCGAGTTGGGGTCGCCGTGGTAGAGGAGGTCGTCGGTCAACTCGGACATGACGTCGAAGGCATCGAGCTCGAACCCCTTCTGCGTCCCGTCCCATCGCGAGTACCGAAAGCGCTGTCCGACCATGCGAGGACACTACTCCCCCACCGGGGGACGGCCCCAGCCGCGGCAGACTGCGGACGTGGACCCGATCGGCGAAGACGCATTCGAGGTACTCGTCATCGATGCGCTCGATCGGTTGCCGGACGAACTCCACGATCTGCTCGACAACGTCGTGATCCTGATCGACGACGAACATCCGGAGGAGGACCTTCTCGGTCTCTACGAGGGCATTCCGCGGACTGAGCGGGATGACTACGGTGGCCTCGAGCTGCCTGACCGCATCACCCTCTACCGCCTGACTCTCTGTGATGCCTGCGACGGTCCGGACGAGCTCGCAGAAGAAGTGATGATCACCGTCGTGCATGAGCTCGCACACCACCTGGGAATCGACGACGAGCGATTGCACGAACTCGGGTGGGGCTGAGCTTCGCCGCAGGCACCTTGCTAGACACACGTGGTGGACGAATCCTTCGCCAACGAGCCGATCCCGGTCGGCGACCTCCCCCAACTGCGCGAAGAATCCTTCGTGTCTGTGGACCCTCGCTATCTCCGAGCCTCACTGACGGCGATGGCCATCAGTGCGCTCGTCGTGGCAATCGTGGCTGGCATCGTCGCGACGCAATCCAACGAGCCGCTCATCACGCTCGGCGTCGCCGGTGGCATCCTCGTTCTCATCTCGATGCGCGCTGCCATCCGAACGATGGAGGTACGCCGGCTCGCCTATCAGGTGCGGGCGCACGACCTGTCGATCCGCAGCGGGGTGATCACCCATCGAACAGCTTCGCTGCCGTTCGCTCGGGTCCAGCACGTCCGAATCCACCGTGGCGCCATCGAACGTGCACTCGGTCTGGCGACGCTGCAGGTCAGCTCCGCGGGGCCGAACATCACGATCCCCGGTCTCGCCGATGCTGATGCCCAACGGATCAAGCTGCTCGTCACCGAACGGGCGGGAATGATCGTGGAGGACGACGATCACCCGATCGACCATCCACCGTCGCTGGCGCTGTCCGAAACCGACCCGCCGCTTGCGCCTGCACCGCCGACGATCCCACCACCGACCGGTCCGCCATCGACGATCCCACCGCCGGACGCTCCGCCGCAGATCCCGCCACCGACCAGTCCCCCGCCGACGATCCCGCCACCGACCGGTCCCCCGCCGACGATCCCACCGCCGGACGTCACGGCGACATGATCGACCTCACGGTTCCCCAGCGGCAGTCGCCACTGGCGATCGTGTTCCTCGGGCTCCGCATCCTGCGGTCCCTGGGCATCGCCCAGCTGGTGATCATCGGGTTGTTCGTCTTGCAAGCGCCGCTGTCCGGTCCAGTCATCGCGCTGCCCTTCATCGCAATCCTGCTCCTCGGCGCCCTGTCCGCCTTGGCGTGGTGGCGCTACACCTTCATGCTCCTCGATGGTGAGCTGGTGGTCACCAAGGGAGTACTTCGCGTCGACCGCTTGACGGTTCCCGTCGATCGGATCCAGAGCATGGGAATCGACCAACGACTCCTCCACCGATTGACCGGTCTGGTCACACTGACCGTTGACACTGCCGGGTCCGCCGAGGCCGAGTTCAGCATCGACGCCATCGCTCGCCCTGTCGCGGAGGAATTGCAGCGTCACGCCGTGATCACCAACCGACCGGCGGTGGAGTCGACCGCAGCCATACACAACGATGTTGGCTCAGAGACGAAGGTCCTGGCCCACGGGCCGGGGCGACTGCTGATGGCAGCGCTCACATCGTGGCCGCTGTCCGGCCTCATCGTTCTCGGACCGATCATTGCGTTCGGGGGCGACTTCGCCGACCGCCTGCCCGCCTTCGTTCCCGAGCTCGATCGGTCGGAGTTGGTGTGGTGGTGGGTTCCACTCGGAGCGGTGGCATTCGTTGCCTTCAGCATCCTGCTGAACATCGTGCGTGTCTTCCTGCAGGACTGGGACCTCACGCTCAGATCGAACGCCTCGATCTTGCGCCGAACGTCCGGTCTCTTCTCGCGCACCAGCAAGGCCAGCAGTATCAGCCGAATCCAGTTGGTCTCGAGCGTGCAGAACCCGCTGCAACGATGGGCCGGCATTCGGTCCGTCGATCTCTCTACGATCGGCGAGGGGGACCTCTCGCTCATCGGGTGCGATGAACCGCAATGGGGGACGATTCGGCGGCTCGCCCAGCCGGAGCTGGGTCCCGACCTCGAGCTGGCGAGGCGAGTCTCTACGGCCACGATCTTCCTCGAGACCAGGAACGCGCTGATCATCGCGATCCTCGTCGCCATCGGCGGGTGGTTCTTCGTTGGTTGGTGGGCGTTGTTCGCCTTCCTCCTCGTTCCGCCGGCGTGGATGTTCGAGCGCATCAGAGTTCGCAACTTTCGTTGGTGCGCCGGTGCCGCACTGGCCACCAGCTCACACGTCGTGAATCGCACGACGCATCAGACGCTGCCCCGAAAGACCAATGCCATCTCCGTGACCCAATCACTGTTCGAACGCCGACGCGGACTGAGCACCGTGACGATCACGACAGCTGCGGGACAGATCATGATCGGAACAATCGCGATCGACGAGGGTCGGGCCTTGCGGGATCTGGTTCTGTACGAGCTCGAGACCGACACTCGCCCCTGGATGTAGACGCGAGCAGCCGAGACGAACGCCAATAGGGTGGCGCCGTGGGCGCGATCGAGCTGGTGCTGATGGACTGGGCAGGCACCGTGACCGTGCCCATGCATCAGATGATGAATGCCGCAGTCGTCCACCTCGGCTGGTCGAACGACGAACTCGGCCAAGCACTCACCGGTCTCAGCGACTACTTCACCACTGATGACTCGATCGTGCACCGCGCCGAGCGAGGACAGATCGACGACGGCGAATTGATGGAGTGGCTCGACCGTCAGTACCCGGGAGCGAGCGCCCTCTTCGACCTCGACGGACCATCGTTCATCAACGCCAGCGATCGACCCGAGATGGTCGATGCCCTCTGGTGGCTGCAGGATCACGAGGTCGAGGTCTGGATGGCAACGAACAACTTCGCCAGTGCTCAGGAGATGCTGGCCGGGCGCTATCTCGACAGTGGTTTGGTGAACGCCATCGTGAACTCTGCACTCGTCGGAGCCCGCAAACCGGACGCTGCCTACTGGGACATCGTCCTCGATGCTGCCGAGCTCGAGCCCAGTGAAATTCTTCTCGTCGACGACAACGTCGCCAACATCGCGGCGGGACAGGCATTGGGAATGGCGACGGTGCTGGTCGGCGATGATGCAGTCCCGGCCATCGTCGAGATCAAGTCGCTCTGCACTCGATGACGACGCCTCCGTTCATCCTCGGTGCGGCGCTCACCGCTTCGGAGCTCGAAGGTGTTGCCGACACCGCCGACTGGTCCCGTTGGATCCGATCAGGACAGGCTCCCGATGCGGCGGACGGTGCCGGCTTCCGGACGACATGGCAGGACGACCTCGCCCAGCTCGCCTCGCTCGGCCTCAGCGAAGTGATGATCACGCTCGAGTGGGCACGGCTCTGGCCGACCCAGGGTGCGGCCGACAACGGTGAGGTCGAGTTCCGACGAGATCTGCTGGAGGCGGCAGCTGACCTCGGCCTCGCGGCTTGGGGATGCCTGGTCGACGGATCACTGCCTGGCTGGTTCGCCGACGACGAGCGCGGCTTCGGCGATGATCGGAGCCGAAACCTGCTGTGGCCCCGGCACGTGGACTGGGTGGGCGAAACCTTCGGCGACCTCGTCGCCGGCTGGGTCCCGCTGCGAGAGCCGCTGCAGTGGGCGATGTGGGGCAACGTGATCGGGGCGACGCCGCCAGGCCGCCAACGTCTCCGAGATGGGCTCGACGCGGCGACGGCCATGCGATCGGCCGACCTGCTGGCCGAGCGATTGCTCCGGGGTTCGGGTCCGGTGGCCACATTCGTGACCGGGCGAGCAGTCCTCGCCGAACGCAACAATGTGAAAGCGGCGCCGCAGGCCCGCTGGCTCGACGAGCAACTGTGCTCGGAGTGGTTGGCCGAGCTATCGGATGGACGAGGCCGAGACGCGTTCGATCGAGTGATCGTTCAGCTACGACCGCCGGTGGTCGTCGACGGCGAGGGGGCGTGGAGGGGTGTCGGCGATCGCCCAGAGGCGAATTCGATGCTCGAGGGTCTGGAGCCGGTGATGGCAGCGTGCGGGGACCGGTCGGTCCTCGGCGCCGGCGACCTCGGCGGAGTACCCGACGATGGTGATGCGCAGATCGACCACCTGCGAGCATTGATCGACGGAGTGGCCGAGCAGGGAGCCGTCGGTTGGTGGCAGACCAGTCCGATCGACGGGTGGCACTGGCAACACGGATTCAGCCGGACGCCCGGTGTGTTCGACCGCGACCGCAACCGACGGCCAGCGGCTGCAGCCTTTCCCGACTCCACCGTCGAACCCGCATCCCCGGCCAGCTGAACCCGAGGCTCTGACCCCCGGAAATGGGGGCCCCAAACCTCGGGTTTGGGCCCCACAGAATCGGGGGTGTCAGCCTCGGGTTGGCAATTGCCCGCTGGGCCAAACGACTGGGACCTGCTGGCCGACACTTTGCTCATGGGTACCCGCACCGCTCATTCCACCGTCTCCCTTCGCGCGCTCGCACTCTGTCTTGCGATCGCGATCGGCATCGCCCCCACCTCCATAGCTGGAGCCATCGACGGAACCGAAGGGATCAGCACCGTGGCCGGAGTCGGCGCACCGGTGGCGACCACGGTTGCCCCTTCCACGACGGTTCTCGATTCCACCACGACCGCAGTTCCCGACACGACCGCCGCTCCCACCACCGAGTCCACCGGTTCAGCCGAAACGACCGACAGTTCCGAGCCGAACCAGACCACCACATCGGCGGACGAGCCTGATCCTCATCCCGGCGAAAAGGGGAACGACAAGGATCCGAAGGAACCGAAGGAACCGAAGGAATCCACGACGAGCGAGGCCGACGCAGGCCCCGACACGACCGACACCACGGTCTTCACCGACCTCAGCACGACCGACACCACCGACACAGACCTCAGTACGACGGGCACAGCGGCCGATGTCGACCTCGACCTCAGTACGACCGACACGACGACACCGAGTGTGGACGAGGCCGACACTCCGTCCGAGGAAGCAACGAACGAGGAGTCCGAGGTGACGATCCAGCTCGATCGACCTGCCTCGGTTGCGATCGATCTCGACGGCAATCTCTACATCGCCGACTACAACAACCACCGCGTGCAGCGCGTCGCCCCGGACGGCACGACCACCACCGTCGCCGGTGGAAATGGCAGCGGCGACGGTCCTGACCAGCTCGCCTACCCCTCCGGTGTCGCCGTCGATCAAGGTGGAAATCTCTACATTGCCGACCGGGAAAACCATCGCATCCAGCGCGTCGCTACCGACGGGACCGTCACCACTGTGATCGGTGGTCGCGGCATCGGCAACGCAGCCAGTCAACTCAGCTATCCGCTCGGCGTCGCTCTCGACGCAGAGGGCGGTTTGATCATCGGCGACGCTGTGAACCACCGCGTGCAGCGCGTCGCTCCCGACGGCAGCGTCACTACTGTCCTCGGAGGCAGCGCCGGATCCGGGGTCAACCAGTTGAACTATCCAGCCGGCGTAGCCGTCGGACCTGATGGTTCTGTGTATGTCGCAGACCAATTCAACCACCGGGTCCAACGTGTGGCAGCGGATGGCACCATCACCACCGTGGCCGGCGTCGGTCTGCCCGGCTCGGCGGCTGACCGACTCTCGACACCGACTGCGGTGGCAATCGACGACGCCGGCCATCTCTATGTTGCCGACTTCAACAACGATCGAGTCCAGCGATACACGCTCGATGGCGACTCGACGGGCGAGATCCTCACTGTCGCCGGCGGGAACGAGGGCGGGGATGCCGAGAACCAGCTGAGCAGCCCATACGGCCTGGCGCTCGACCGGGACGGCAGCCTCTACATCGCTGACAGCTTCAACCATCGGGTGCAGAAGATCACCTCGACCGACAAGCCGACCAATTCTGTCGGCCCGGTCGTCCTCGGTCCCACCAGCTCGAGCGGGAGTGACCTGCCGCTTCCCACAACCACCACCACGACGGCGAACGAGCCAAGCACCACAGAGCCGTCGACCACCACAGAGTCCACCGAGTTGTCGACCACCACCGAGCCAAGCACCACAGAGCCGTCGACCACCACAGAGTCCACCGAGTTGTCGACCACCACAGAGCCGACCACCACAGAACCGACCACCACAGAACCGACCACCACAGAACCGACCACCA
>CBESNA010000044.1:0-33483 GCA_965530755.1 uncultured Acidimicrobiia bacterium
GGCACCTATGCGCTACCAATTGTCAGCCGAGTCGTGGCCGCTCATATTCTCCGATCTTGCAGATCCGGGGTTGATCAAGGTTCCGCTCGACTGGTCCGAGGCCGACCTCGAAGGGCTGACGTAGGTTCGACCCAGTTGCTGCGGCATCGGGCCAACCTGCGGCGTTTGGTCAGGCCCAGAACCAGTCGGCGAAGGATCGAGTGATTTGGACGGTCGCTTTGCTGCGAGCGGTTGCGGGGAACCAAGCGAGCTCTCGGCCTTCTCCGAGTGGGCTGGTGACTGACCGACATCTCACCCCGCGGAACTCAGCCTGATGAACCGCTCCACCGACGGCCTGGCATTCATCGTGGGTCACCGTTCGGCCTTTTGCATCAAGGGGGTAGGTCAGCGGGAGGCCGACACTTGCCAGCCCTTCGGGAGTATGGGCATCGGCCACGATCTGGCTTCTAGGCAATGTGACACCCACGAGAACTGGTGCGTGCTCCGGGCGTAGGTCTTGGGGCTCGTATGGCCATGCGGCGCTGAATAGTTCCATGTTCATCCGAGCCGTGACGACGTCTTCGTTCAGGTAAAGCGTTGCGTGGCTGCCCGGGGCGTTCCAGCGACCTCCTCGCTGCTTTGCGAATGTCGGATCAACGGCGTTGGCCCAGGCCGGGTCGGCGATGCGCCACCACTGATGGCGGTCCACCAGGGATTCGGTGAGCACTCAGCGACCGACGTTGGCGAACTGGAACATGGCCGTGCATGCATTCACGATGTCGGCGCTCCGGCCTTGGGCGATCAGGTCGATGAGGGATTGCTCGTTCAACGCTGGCGCTGGGCGGCGGACCACGGTGGAGATTCGATCGGAGCGCACGTAGTGACTCAGGATGTCGGTGGCGGCCGCAAGATCGCCGAAGGTGACGACGTGGGTTGCCGGGACTCCTTGGTTGACCCATCGACCGACTGCTTGTCTTGTGACGCCGAAGAGTCGGCCGGCTTCGCTGTGGTTGATTCCCCACACTTCGAAGATTCGCTTGGCTTGATTGGCGGAACGTTCGTTGATCAGCGCTGTGCTGAACGCGTCGAGCCAGCTGGGGTCGTCGGCGTGCGCAGCGGCCAGGTCGGCGGCTGCCTGAGAGGGGTCGACATCGGATGTGAACTCGATGGTGGACATGGATCTAAACTAGTTGACATTTGCTTGCAGTGCAACCAAATGTCAATCAGACCATGCATCAGCTAGGCGGCACCGCTCATGTATCGATCGATCATCGTGTTCGCCGCTTCGGCGTCGCCGCGTAGCGCGCCGACGTAGGTCGAGACGAGGACATCAACTGAGTGGCCCATGCGGCGGGCGACCTCGCCAAGCGGGACGCCTGCTGCGAGCCAAGTGGTCGCTGCTGCGTGGCGACAGTCGTAGAGCCGAAGTGTCGGGTGGTCAACAGAGCGGAGGGCTCGGTGCCAAGCTCGTCGCCAGTTCGAGGTAGCAGGTCGCTTACCGCTTCGGGTCCGGAACACCAGGTCGTCGGACCCCGTTGCCCGGGTCTCGGTCCATGATCGAAGCAACCGCACAAGCTCGGGTGGAATCGGAACGGTTCGTTCGCCGGTCTTGGGTGCCCCGGATTCGTCGAAACTGATGTCCGCTTCGACGACGTCGATCTTGCCCCAGCCCGTCCGGGGGAGGGCGAGGTTCCTCGGCCGCAGCATGACGACCTCGGATGGGCGGGGCCCGCCGTAGTACATCACTGAGGTCATCACCTCGTACTGAACGCTGGCAGGCTGGTGCGTACTGATCGCTGCGAGCGCCTTGCGCATTGTCGCTGGATCCGGGAGTGCCTTGACGTCGACAGCTCGACTGATCTTGCGGGACTCGCGTTGTGCAGCACCTCGGTTCGCTGGTGGCCAAGGATCACGGTCGATGATCTCGAGGTCGACAGCTCGCCGGACGCATGCGTGAGCGACTTTCCGATACCGGCTGGCGGTTGATGCAGCGAGTGGGCCACCGTCGAGTCGGAGACCAAGCGCTCTATCGACGTCTGCCGGCAGACGTCGGTCGAGATCAGCCAGTGACGGGCAGCGCTGTTGCATCCGCTTCTCGAGAGCCGGGTCGAGCGTGGCGTCCGGAAGCAGAGCCTCACCGAGGTAGAGCCGAAGCTCGTCGGCGGTATCGGGCTCTTGCATCGTGAGCGGCACGAATCGTGAGAGCGACTCGATGGCTGACACACGAGTGCGGGGTTGCCACTCTGACCAGTTCTCCGTCAGCCATGTTCGTGCCCATTCGTGCAGGGAGATGTCAGAGCCGGCCTGGGTCCAGGCGATCGGTTCACTGGTCGAGGCGTCGAACATCTGGCCTGAGCTCTGTGCGACGAAGAGTTGCGATCGATAGCGGTCAGCCTCGGATCGTGTCCGGTGCGCCTTCTGGAACTTCTTGCCGTCGACGGCCCATCGAACGATCCATGGACGCGCGTATTTGGGGTTCGAGCGGCGGTCCTGAACGGACCAGATGCGAACTTCTGAGATGGGTCTGTGGCCAGTCATTTCGTGGGTACTCCGTGGGTACTAGGCCACTCAACAACATCCACTGGGTCTCTGACCAGGGGAAACTTGCTCTGTCACAACGGCCTCCGGAGCCGTGAGCGGAGGTTCGAATCCTCCCGAGGGCGCTAGCCGAACTTACTGGATTCCGTGTCCGGCCAACTCCAATCTCGTTTGAGCAATGCTGACTCGACGAACTCAGACTTGTGACCGATCCGTTGTTCATTTTGAGGTGGCCACCGGGCGGCACCGATGCATTGACTCCGGGACTCCACCGCTTGGTGGCGTCATGACCGGGAATTGGCGCATCACCGCCGTCGAGGACGCTGCAATGCGCATCCCACGGGTCGCATCGCAGCCGACGGCATCGACGAGTTTCTCGATGTCTTTGTCAGAACCAGAGGCAAGCAGACCCTGGCATCCACGTTGGTGCTGAGGACCACGCGACCCCGACGGGTATGAACTTTGACACCGGCGAAGAAGCCTGGCCGCATCGACGTCGCCGCCGGACCGCCGGGTCCCGGCCCCGCCACACGACTGAGCGAAGTCTCAGGGCCGGTTCAACAGTCGTCCGCTCGTCAACCTCGAGCCGTTGGTGCCGACGACGTAGGAATGAACCTCGTACGTCGAATCACTGCGACCCTCGTCGCAACGCTCGTGCTGTCCGGGTGCTTCGGGACATCTGCAGAAGATCAAGCCTTGGAAGCAGCGGTCGAACGAGTCGAGGCCGTCGGGGTCCCTGACGGGTACAGGCAGGAGTCTTTTTACAGGGGAGCAATCGACACCGATTCCTCCGTTGCGCAGTCGGGGCAAGTGCGCTCGGATTGGGTTCCTATCGAGGACGGTGACGGCTCGGCTGCTGCGATCGATGAGTTCTTGATCGGCCAGGGGTACCGCCGCTATTGGAACACCATCTGTCTCGTCGACGGGAACTACTCGATCGACTACGTCCGATCGGATATGCAGCTCAGAGTCTCGATGACCAACGAAGCCGAGCTCGTTTCTGTCTCGCATGGGTTCGGCTCGTCGCTTGAAGCACCCACGCCGCCGGCGATCCCTGGAAATGAGGTATTCGAGTTGCCTGAGTGCCCTGCCGTGACTGAGTGACAACGACTCCGTCCAGCTGAACCCGCTCGTTGTTTTCGGTGTGCGTACACCGGTTATCGTTTCCCGATGTCGCTCTATTCACCTCTCGACGTTCGGATCGTCACCCCTCAGCTCGAGTTGCGCGGCGCTACTGATGAACTGCTCGAACGGCTCGCCCCGCTCGTCGGCTCTGGCAAGGCGACGGCTGACCCGCCGCCATGGGATGATCCATGTTCGTTCTATGAGCCCGACCCGGACATTCGCGTGCGGCAATGGCTGCAAGGGATCTGGCGGGGGCGCGGCACAGTCAGCTCAGAGCGCTGGCGCCTGTATTTCGTCGCACTCGTCGACGGCGAACCGATCGGCCAACAAGACCTGACCGGCGATGAGTTCGATGCTTTCGGCACCGTGGAGAGCACCTCGTGGGTCTCCTCGGATGCTCGTCAGCGCGGGATCGGAATCGAGATGAGGGCAGCGATTCTCCACCTCGCATTCGAGGGACTCGGCGCGGCTGAAGCTCACAGTGAGGCAGCTGTCGACAACGCCGGCTCGAACCGTGTCTCGGAGCGCCTCGGCTACGAGCACAACGGCACCTCGTGGGCCACGCATCAGGGCCAGCCCGTGCTCGGTCAGCGCTGGCGTCTCGGGCGCGAGGCATGGGCCTTGCAGCGTCGTGACGACATCGCTATGAGTGGCGTCGAGGAGTGCCGGACAGCGCTGGGCCTGCCGCGATCTGTGCGGTAGGCACGCCCCCGATTTGGCGGCACCAGATGCCCACAGCATTCGATGGCGTCATGCCCGCTCGTATTGTCCAAGTGGCCGAAATCTGCTTCGAACGCGAGATCGGCACCTCCCGATCGCGGCAGCAACCGGCCGAGCTGTCTCGGCGCGAAAAGTGCTCGATATGAGCGCCGCCGGCCCGAACAGGGCCGGAGCAAGACAGATCATGTTTGCCGGATCCAGAGCGGATACTCGGGCCGAGGTTGCTGCCGACATACGTGGGTCGAAACGAATCAGTGACCATCAACGCCAAACCGGTTCAGTTGCTGGCGTAGTGTCGTCGCAGGAGTTCATTCGAGAGGTCCAGATGGCTGACGAGTTTCTACAACAGGTCTATGCGCTTGAGACCCAGAAGGACACCGACGCGTACTACTCGGCGTGGGCAGCCACCTATGACGAGGAGTTGACTCGTCAGGGATACCGAGCCCCGCAACGTTGCGCTGAAGCCTTGGCGAAGTTCGTGTCGGCGGACGCTCCCATCCTCGACCTCGGGTGTGGCACCGGTCTCTCCGGCGTTGCCTTGGCCACGGCCGGTTTCACCGACGTCTCGGGCACCGACATCAACGCGGACATGTTGGCAGTGGCGCAGCGAGCCGAGATCTACCGCGAAGCGTGGGTCACGGACTTGGCTGCTCCGTTTCCGTTCGAACTGGGCACCTATGCGGCCGTGGCGGCCATCGGGGTGATTGGCGTAGGAGCCGGGCCAGCATCGATACTCGGTGATGCCTTGGCGGCCCTCGCTCCGGGTGGCCACATGGTGTTCTCCTACAACGACAATGCGTTGGAGCTCCCTGAGTTCACCGGCGCGCTGGCTGACGCTCTCGCCACCAACGCCACCCAGGTGTTCAGCGAACGCGGGCCTCACTTCGATGGCCTGGGATCGCGGTCCACAGTCTTCGTTCTGCAACGCCGCTAGCAGCGAGTCCTGTTCCAGGTTCAGGCCTGCCGAAGACGAAGAATATGATCAGTTGAGACGTCACGATGGATGATGCAGATCCGCGAGCTGACGGCGGCTGGGACAACAACGCATGCTCGCTCGCTCACAGCAACATGAACGAGGATTCCTTGCCGGCCCCAAAGATCGAACGCATCACCGCCACCAACGGTGAAGAATTCCGGGCGTGGCTTCACGAACACCACGCCACCGCCGACGCAGTGTGGCTCGTCTACTTCAAGAAGGGCTCCGGCACAGCGTCGATCGCCTGGTCCGAAGCCGTTGACGAAGCGCTCTGCTACGGATGGATCGACAGCAAGGCTCAGTCCATCGACGACGACCGCTACGAGCAGTACTTCTGCCCCCGCAAACCCACCAGCCCCTGGTCCAAGGTCAACAAAACCAAAATCAAAGCACTCGAAGGCGCAGATCAAATCCAGCCCGCTGGAGCGGCCGCAATCCAGACAGCCAAAACCAACGGCTCATGGATAATCCTCGACGACGCCCAGAACCACATCGTTCCGGACGATCTCTCCGAAGCGTTCCTCGATCAAAGCGCCCGCACCAACTTCGATCGACTCTCACCCTCGCGACGACGCAACATCCTGTGTTGGATCGCCCTCGCCAAACGCGACGACACCCGACGACGGCGGATCCAACAAACCGCCGACGCAGCTGCCAACGCCCAAGCACCGAACAACTTCTGACCACGAGCCGGGCGCCCAGAACTCACCAAGAGGCTTGCCGCACATATCGACAACGGCGACCAGTGGGGTCGACAACCAATCGAGAGCTGTCTGGCCGAACCTCTCCGACAGCGACCGGTGAACGTAGTGGCCGGCCGGGAGTGTGATCAGCCCGCACACCGGGACGATCACGGCGCCGGGGTGGTGCAACGGACACATCGTGACGCTCCGACATCTGGCAACTCTTCCAAAACCCTCCGGCGCGCCTGCTCGACGCCTTGGCCGCAAGGCCGCCCTCGACCGACGGTTGCGGCGCAGGTCCGAGGCAATGACGTGATGGCATTGCGGTCGTCGAGCCGATGGAGCATGGTTGTCGAATGCAGAGGATGGCGACACGGTGCCGGGCGCGAGTGACGTTCACCGCAGGCGACCCGGGGTGCTGTTGCGTCGGCCGCTGAAGTTGCAGATGCGTCGCGAGACATTCCGAACCGCCGTCGTCGTCTCGACGGTGGGCGTGTTGTCGGTATTGTCCGCGTCTGCCGGCCCGGTCCGGTTCTGGGACACGCCGGTCGAGACATCGCAGGGCGTCGGCGAGACCGCTGACGTCGACACCGCCGAGCTCCCAACGCCGACCGATGATTCCCCGCAGGTCCCCGACTCTTCGGTGGGCGGTGACTCCAGCGTTGTTGCCCCGGTTCTGGTTTTGATTCTTGCGGGCCTGGTGTTCATTGGAGGATGGAGTGAACCATCGACGTCAACCCTCAGCGGTCGTTGGCGGCGCAGGCGGCGGCGGTCGGCGGGCGAAGATCGGCTGGTTGACACGACCGATGTGGCAGCCCTCGTCATCGACGTTGAACCGGCAAGTCGCGCCCTGCTCGAGGGCCGGCCGGGCGATGCGATCGTCGCTTGCTGGATTCAGCTCGAACGAACGGCGATCGATGCCGGAATCCCATCCGACCCTGGCGAGACTCCGTCGCAGTACGTGGAACGAGTTGTGTCCGTCCGGTCCATTGACCGTGGTCCGATCTCGGATCTGGCGGATCTGTACCGCGAGGCCCGCTTCTCGGCACACGACCTCACAGACTCGGACCGCGACCGCGCCGCGGTTGCGCTCCAATCCATTTCCGACGCGTTTGCCGGCGATCACGAGGTGACGACATGACGAAGCGTCTCGCGGCGATCACGCTCGGGGTCTGGATCTCCGGCGTCGTCATGCTCCTCGTCGCCAATGCCCGCCCAGATGCGCTGGCGGTCGGCGCTGTTGTGGTCGTCGCCGCCGTTGGCGCATCGGTGCTGCGTTCTGCGCTCGCCTCGGTCGAGACACTTGTCTGGCCGGTCCACCCGGAAGGAGAGCGCGAACGTCGCCTCGAGGATCGCATGGAGATCACGTTGAAGAACGAACTGAACGCGGCGCGTCGGTCCGGATCCCGGTCCTTGGAGGTCAAGCTCATCGCTGTCGTCGACGAACGTCTCGCGACCCGTCACCGGATCGATCGCCAGCAGGACCCGGTGGCCGCCGACGAGTTGCTTGACCCGTCGTTGCGCTCGTTGGTCGACACGTCGTCAGCGCCGGTGAGCACCCTGATCGAACTCCGGCGAGTCCTCGACAGCATCGAAGACCTGTGACGCCCGGGGAGGTGGCCGGCACCATCGACCTGGCCGCGACGACCAGGATGGCAAACGATGTACTCGACGAGGTGAACCGGGCCGTTGTCGGCAAACGCGACGCGTTGACGCTGCTCTTGTGCGGCATCCTCGCCGGGGGCCATGTTCTCCTCGAGGACCTGCCAGGTTTGGGCAAGACACTGGCGGCACGGTCGCTGGCGCAAGTGCTTGGTTTGCAGTTCACCAGGGCGCAATTCACACCCGATCTGCTGCCCGCCGATCTGACGGGTTCGTTCGTGTATGACCAGCGCACGCACGAATTCGAGTTTCGACGAGGGCCGCTGTTCACCGGACTGTTGCTCGCAGACGAGATCAATCGGACGCCACCGAAGACCCAGTCTGCCCTGTTGGAGGCGATGCAGGAGCGGCAGATCACGGTGGAGGGTGAGACGTTCTTGCTCGATGCGCCCTTCCACGTGATCGCAACGGCGAACCCCATCGAGTACGAGGGGACCTATCGGCTGCCGGAGGCTCAACTCGACCGGTTCCTCTTGCGGATCAGCTTCGGCTACCCACGCCCCGACGAGGAACGGGAGGTCCTTCGCCGCCGGATGGAACGACGCCAAGAAGCCCAGGAACTGAACCCGATGATCGACGCCTCGACGCTGCTGGCGATGCAGGCCGCGGTGGAGAGCGTCGTCGTCGACGAAGACATCACTGACTACTGCGTGGCGTTGACCGTCGCCACCCGCGAGCACGCTGACACGCTCGTCGGAGCGTCGCCCCGCGGTGCATTGGCACTCTTGTTGTGCGGTCGGGCCTACGCAGTGATCGACGGCCGGGACTATGTCACGCCGGAGGACGTCAAGGCAGTGGCTCCATCCGTGCTCGCCCATCGAATCACGATCCGGCCAGAACTCTGGCTCGGCTCTGCCTCTGGAATGACGGTGACCGAGGCCGTGCTCAAGGCGGTGGCGACGCCGCGACCCGCGGAGAGAACTGTTTCATGACGCCGAGCGTGCGTTGGGCTCCGACCACTTCGCACGCCCGCGCCGTCCTCGCCGCTGCGACGCTGACGGCCATCGCAGTGCTTGCTCGCCGACCGGATCTCCTCGTGCTCGCTACGCCGTTCGCTGCGGCGGCGACGTGGGGCGCCATTCGACGCCCCACGCTCGAACCCCGAATCAGCCATACGTTCGGCAGTCATCTGCTCTACGAGGGGGAACCCACGGTGTGGCGGGTCGACGTCGACGACGTCGAGGGCAGGATCGACACCGTCTGCGGCGTGCTGCCAGCCTCTGAGTTCATCGATACGGAACCGCCTTCTGGGCAGACGGTGGGCGAACGCCACGACGGCCAGTTCCGTCCGCTTGCCGTCGTGCTGCGACCGATCCGGTGGGGTCAACACCGAATGGGTCCGAGTTTGGTCGTGGCGTCGAGCACATGGGCCGCGTACAGGTTGGTCGCACGCAACGACCCGATGAACGGGTTGACGGCGGTGCCCCATCCGTCTCGATTCGACGCTGCAGCGCCGCCTCTCCACCTGCCTGGACTGGTCGGCGCGAACCGTTCGCCGCGACAGGGATCCGGTATCGAGTTCGCCGCGATACGCGAGTTCCGTCCCGGTGATCGGCTCCGCCAGATCCACTGGTCCCGGTCGTTGCGCAGCCGCGAGCTCCACGTCACAACGAGCTGGGCCGATCACGACCGTCATGTCGTGGTGATCATCGACGCATTCGACGACGTTGGCGACAGCAATGGCGTCGACGGTTCGGCATCGAGCCTCGACATCACGGTGCGGGCGGCGTCGGCGATCACCGAGCACTACATACGCCAGGGCGACCGGGTCGAACTGATCGGCCTCGGTTCACGCCGCCCTTGCCGAGTCGCTCCGGCGGTCGGGATGCGACAGCTCCATCGGATCACCGACGCGATCACCAAGATCGAGCCTGCGGCTCGGCGGACCCCCACCGCGCGCCTACCCGCCGGGATCGGCGCCGGCGCCCTCGTGGTCATGCTGTCGCCGTTGCTGTCACCCACTTCACTTCAGCGCGCCGTCCAACTGAACCGGCGCGGTGCGACCGCGATCGTGATCGACTGCCTTCCGTTGACGATCACGTCCCAACCCGCCAACCCACATCTCGAGCTGGCGTGGCGGCTTCGCGTGCTCAGACGCGGCGAGCAGATCCGCCGAGCGGCCGCACTCGGTGTTCCGGTCGTCGCGTGGAGGGGCCCGGGCAGTCTCGATGCGGTGGTACGCGGTCGCGGCCGTCACGGCGGTGTCCGAACGTGATTCCCAGGTACTCCGGGCGTGTCATCGATCAGTCGACGTCACGCGTGCTCGGCCTCCACAGTGCCAGCATGCTGGCACTGTGTGCGTCTGTGCTGCTCCTTCCGGTGCTGGTGACGTTGTTGACGTCGGCGGCCTCCGGCGAGGTCAATCTTCCCGTGGCGTTGATTGCGCTCGGATTGGGCTCAGCGTGTGTTCGATTCCCGGACAGCCACCTTCCGCTCGCTCTGGTGGTCGCGCTCGGCGTAGACTGGATGGTCCGAGTCGACACGCTCACCTCGCCTTGGTCGCTCGCCGCCGCCGCGACCTTGAGCGCTTTTCATGCGTCGACCGCTCTGTCCACCGCGATCCCACCCGGCGCCAAAGTGCCCTTCAGCATTACACGCCGTTGGACGGCGCGAACGTTGGCCCTGGTGCTCGCCAGCCTCGTCGTGTGGGCCGCTGTTGTCGTGGCAAACCGGTTTCCACTCCCTGGCTCGTCTGCTCTGCTCGCCGTCACCCTCGCCGCACTCTCGATTGTCACGCTTGCCGCCAGGCCGCATGGACAGTGACCGCGACTGGACTTGCCGACGGTTCGACGATCCGGCACATTTTGCAGGACGAAAGGAAGCGACACGATGGGAATGCAGTACTCGGCAGCAATGATCGATCAGGTTGCGCTTGACGCACTGGGCACGGATCCCGGCTTCGAGCAGGTCATCGAAATCCTTGGGAGCGGGATCGATCTCGGCAAGATGTGGAACGCCGCACAAGTCGTTCTGGGCGGCAGTTTGGAGGCGGGCGAACCGTTGATGACGGGGGTGCCGTTCGGTGAGGATGCGGGGTATGGCCCGGCCCTCTTGGCTTCTCCAGCCGACGTCGCCCGGGTGGCGTCCGAACTCGAGGGAGTGTCGATGGAGCAGCTCGTCGCAAGAGTGGACGTGAACGAGCTTCATGCACAGGCTGCGTACCCTGGCATCTGGCTGTCCGAGCCAGCAGATTCCCTGGCCGCCGAAGTCGGCGGGGCCGCTTGGCGCTTGGCTGATCTGTACCTGCGAGCAGCCCGAGAGGGTTGTTCGGTTCTCGCCGCGATCTACTGATTCCCTGCGCAGCGGTCGCGCCTATTGCGTTGGGCTCGTGATCTGGCCGATGAACAACGTCGCGCCGCTTGCGTTGTCGATGATCCGGTAGAAGAAGGGCCGGTCGAGGATGACTGTGACCGGCGGTGATGCCGGGCCGCTCGTTGCGGAGACGAGAACGACCGTGGCTGCAGCAGCTTCGGTGCCTTCCTCGTCCATTGCCACGAAGGCTTCGTGGATCACCTGATCGATCGCCAGCTGCGGATCGTTGGCTACTCCCAGGAGGCCGCCGCTGCTGTAAGGAGCGATCAGGCCCAGAGCGTTCAGAACAGGGCTGAGTTCGGTGCTCGTCCGGGTTTCGAAGCGGGGCACAGAGAGCTCGGCCCCGCTGGTGCGATTCTGTTCGATGTCGGCCAGGACCGCTGCAAGGTTCGAAGCGATCTCGTCGAACCGGCCCTCGTCAGGGAGGATGAACTCGGCGGAGAGGCCGCCGACGTAGCTCTTGGTCGCTGCGACCCAACCATCACCTGCGGCCGATGACGAACTCTGTCCGTTCATCATGGTGATGTCGATCTCGCTGCCGTCGAGCAGCGTGAACGGCGCTTCTGTTGTGGCCGCCGTGGCGAACGGCTCGAGCCACGAGGCTTTGAGATAGACGGCGTTGACAAGAGCGAGGACTGTTTCGGGCTTGATGGTGCCGTCGGCGATGAGGTCGACGATCTGGTCGTTGGTTGCCTCCGCGACGAAGTCGTTGATCTCGTGAGCCACGGCGTCCGGGTCGGTCCCGAAGTCGACTTGTCGAAGGACCGGTCCGTAGTTCGAGCCGACCGTTTCGAGGTAGTCGGCCTCAAAGGGGTAGCCCTCCTGCAGGTAGGCCGCGTTGGCGATCTCGACCGTGACCTCACCTGGATCGTCATCATCGCCGAAGCTGTCCGGCGATCGAGCTTCGAGATCCTGCTCCAAGGCGTTCATCGAAGCGTGGAATGCATTCGAATCGTCGATGTGGAGGAGCGCCCGCATCTGTTCCTGGGCTGCATCGACGGTCCCCGGTTCGAGCATTGCCAGCGCGATCGCCACGCTCGTTGGCGACACCGTGATGTTGGCCGCAGCGTCACTCGAGCGGGCTTCGGTGAACAGATCGATGCCGAACTGCGTGATCGACGCGCCGGCCACGGTGCTGTCTCCGGCGGGAGTGGAGCGGTCTGACACGGGCACCAGCACCGAACGCAAGGTGTCTTCGTCCTCCGGCGCAATCAGGGTCGAGTCGGGAGGATCCGTGATGGCGTCGCCGTCGCCGGCACCGCAGGCAGCGATCGAGGCGAGACAGGCAAGAATCGCGAGAAGGGCTGGAGGGCGCATGAAGCTCATGATGGTTGGACGGTCGAAGTGGCGTCCAGGTTCCCGTCTACGTATAGGGCAGCGAGGAATATCCGTCATTTGACCGATGCGGCAGCCGCTCTTCCGTGCGAGCTTGAGAGTACGGCTCCTCCGTCAACGTCACTCGCCCGACCACGACGGAGGAGCCAACCCTCTTGGTCAGCGCAGGTGTCGGCATCTGGCGGAGTTTCGATGGACGAGGAGACTAATGGGCAGCGAGCCGGCGCTCCGGTCTCAGGCGGCCAGCAGGCTCGGTCGAAGAAATCCGCACCGGGTGAGGACTCGCCGGCCGGTGTCGGTGAAGGCGGTCCGCCCGTGCATGACCCGTGAGTTGTCGATGGCGATGACATCGCCGGCTTCGAGGGCAAGCGTCGTCGATGTCGTGTTGACCACGTCGAGCAGTTCGGAGATGAACCATGCCGGCATCGGTTCGCCGTTCCGCATCATCTCGCGCTCGGCGTCACCGACCTCGCCGAACGGTCGCCGAGACAGCACGTTGGTTCGCAGTGTCGGTTGTCGTCCGAACGTGGTGACTCCGGTTTGGGGCGCGTCGAAGGCGTAATGAAGCTTGCCTCGAGCATCCAGAGTCCAAGTGAGCCCTTGCACGGTGTCGAGGATTGCCCCGAGGTGTTCTGTCGAAGTCACGTCGTAGAGGTTCTGCCACTGAGCCGCACTGAAGACCAAGTCGTAGTGAACTGGTTCAGCTTCGACGAACGCCCGACCGCGATCGGAGAGGTTGGCCAGCGCTTCGACCCCGTCACACAGGATCGTGTCGCCTCCATCGCTTGCCGGCTGACGGCAGTAGAACCAAACGAGCTCGGGGAAGGCGCCCGGGATGTAGCTGTTCTCGTTGTGAGCGTTGATTCCGTAGGGCTGGAACGGCGCCGATCGCGTGCCGTTGCTTCGCCGAGCGGTCAGCGCCTTCGGCATCTTGTCGAGCACCTTCGCGAACTGTCGAGCGGCGTCGCCCAACTTGTCGTTCCGGACTTGAAGCTGTGTCCCTCGGATCTTGGCCGGGTCGCATGTGAAGCGATCGTTGAGCTGGTTCGTGAGGTCGCTGAACGACTGTTCGTTGACCGCGAACCCTCGCAACAGCGCGACGCCGTTCGCTCGGAGCCCGCTGAGAACCAAGTCAGCGTCGGAAGCCTGCGGGCTGGCACCGGTTCCTTTGATCGTCGTCAGCATGTGGTCGGTCGTCCTGTCTCGTGGCCTTCACAGTCGAAAACTGGTTGCCTCTCGATCCAGTGGACTACGAGACTGCTTTCTTTGCAACGGTCGAGCAACATCGCCCAGCATGCCGAACGCTTTCGAGCACCGACCTCAGTCAAACGGCTATTCGAAGATCAGGGCGCCGTCGTCGAGGTCGGCGAGGGGCAACTCTTTGCGCTCAGACCAGTAGTCCTGCGTGTGACGCCAGGGATCCTTGGTGCCCTGCTTCGGCAACAGATCCAAACCGCGCATGATGTACCCGGGGTTGAAGTTCTCGGGGTCGACCCACGGGAGCTGCGCCATGCCTTGGTCTTCGTCTCGGAGTTGCGGGACGACAACGGACGCGCCCTGCTCGTCCATGTGCTGCAGGAGCCGGCAGACGAAATCGCCGATCATGTCGGCCCGCAACGTCCAGCTCGCCCGGAAGTAACCAAATACCCAGGCCATGTTCGGGATACCGGTGAACATCGTGCCGCGGTAGGAAACCGTCTCGTGGAACTCGAGTGGCTCGTCGTCGATCATGAACGCGATGTCGCCCAGCACGTTGAGGTTGAAACCGGTTGCCGTGATGATGATGTCGGCCTCGAGCGTCTTGCCGGACTTCAACAGGATCCCTTCCTGGGTGAAGCGCTCGATGTGATCGGTGACCACAGACGCGTCGCCTCGGGCGATGGCGTGGAAGAGATCGCCATCAGGAACCTTGGCGATGCGTTGGCGCCACGGCAGGTAGTGCGGGGTGAAGTGCTCCTTGATCAGAGCCTCGTCGTCGATGACTTCCTTGATGCCATCGAAGAGCATTTGCTTGAGGGCCTCAGGGTCCTCGAAAGCCATCTCGGTGATCAGGTTTCCTTCGGCCAAGGTTTGACGCCGCACGATCTCATGGATCCAGGTCTCGTCGACCTCCAGAGCTCGCAGCGTGTCTGCCAGCTCGTTCACGTTGCGCCCCGATGAGAAGTAGGTGGGGGAGCGTTGCAACATCGTGATGTGCTCGGCCTCACCGGCCATCGCGGGGATGAGGGTTGCCGCCGTCGCACCCGACCCGATGACAACGACCTTCTTCCCTGCGTAGTCGAGGTCGTCCGGCCATGTCTGAGGATGGATGATCGATCCCGAGAAGTCATCCATGCCGTCCCACTCAGGGGTGTAGCCCTTCGAATGGCGGTAGTAGCCCTGGCACATCCAAAGGAACGAAGCTGTGAACCGGACCGCCTCGCCGGTATCGGTCCGCGTTGCTTCGAGGGTCCATTGCTTCTCTTCGCTCGACCAGACCGCTGAGGAGATCGAATGGTCGTAGCGGATGTGTCGGCCGAGGTCGTTGTCCTCGATCACCTCACCCATGTACTTGAGGATCTCCGGGGCAGAAGCGATCGGCGCATCGGTCCACGGCTTGAACCGGTACCCGAAGGTGTAGAGATCGCTGTCTGAGCGAATCCCTGGATAGGTGTGGGTCCGCCACGTCCCACCGAAGTCGTGTTGCGTCTCGAGCACCAGGAACGACTTGTCGGGACACTGGTCTTGGAGGTGGTAGGCGCCGCCGATGCCGGAGATGCCGGCACCGACGATCAGCACGTCGAAGTGCTCGATCGTCGTGGCGCCGGTGTTGCTGGTCGTGTCGATTGCCGTCATCTGGCCCCCCTGTGTCGGGGTCAGTCTGGCAAAACGGCTGTCGAGGGTGAAATCGGTTCGTCGACAGGGGGGCCGGCAGGGAGTCCGGCCAGATGGTCGGCGAGGCGCTCGGCGAAGGCAACGATCGACAGGGTCGGGTTCATGTAGCCAGACGTGGGGAACACCGAGCTGCCGGCGACATAGAGGTTCGGCACGGAATGCACCCGACAATTCTGGTCGACCACTCCGGTCTCGGGGCCGTCGCTCATCCGAGTGGTTCCCAGATGGTGGGCCATGCTCGACGGCACGCCGAGTTCGTCGAAGGAACCCGTCCTGGGCACATACGTGCCGAGGCCCGCAACATCGACATGATCGGCGAGGCGTCGCTGTACTGCGAGAACGCTGTGTTTCACCTGTTCGCCGATACGCCAGTCGACCTTGGGGAGCGGGCTGCCGAAGCGGTCGACCTCGTCTGACAGCGTGACTCGACTGTTTGCCATCGGCGGTTGTTCGCACTGGAACACCACCTCGAGCCGGGTGAAGCCCATGCCGTCGTGGGCCTTCGCCCACCCGCCCCGCCCGTAGCCGGGAAGCAGTGAACGGTGGCGCACCAACGAGTTGTAGGCGGCCCTCGGGAAGTAGTCGATGCCGCGAACGACGTTCGTGACGGTCTTCAAGAGCTTTCGGGGTTGGCGGAGGTGAGGACCCGGATTCTGCAGGAACCACTTGAGGCTGTCGGCGGCGGCCAGGTGGCGTTCGCTCGGTCGGGGGAAGATCGAGAAGCCGATTTGTATCGCCTCGAGTTTTTCGCTGAGGGCTCTGGTCGTGGCGGCGTGACCGTGAACGACCTCACCATCGTGTGGCGCGAGGTCGAAGAAACCCACGGCGTCAATCGCCCGGTCGTTCTCGATCTCGATGTGTCCGATCGAGAACAACGGATGATCCATGAAGTAGCGACCGACGAGGTCGTGCTCGTTCCCGATCCCGCCGTGTTCGCGATCGGATGCAAGCAGCAGTCTCGCGTTCTCGATGGCGCCGCCGGCCAGCACGACTCGCGGGGTTGCGACCGATCCTGCCCCGCCATCGGCCGTGCGATACTCCACCCGTTCGATCGGGCCGCCGACCTCGGAACGGACCAGCCTCGTTGCCGTCGTTGCTAGTTCGATTCGAACCAGCGGGCTGGTCTCCAGCTCCTGGACCAGTTCGGCTCGGTAGCGATCGCTCAGGCCGAAGCGGAACCAATGCGGGTCGAAGTCATCCCAGAAGTCGTCGCCGAACGCGGTGGGTCTGGCGTCGGTAGGCGGTTCGTAGCGGTCGGCCCCGATGGCGAAGTGCTGGTGAGCCGATACGAACCACGGAGCAGCCTCGGCATGGTCGATGGGCCAACCGGAACCCTCGACCCAAGGGCGTTCCGCAAAGTCCTGCTCGTTCAAAAGCCCGTAGCGCAGACCCATCTGGGAGTCTTCTTTGCCACCCGTCGTCTTCACCACCCACGCATTGGCGTTGCCGGCCAGTCGTCTGGTCCGGTTCTCGACGAAGTTGAACGCATTGATCGGGTCGCCCGCGTATTCGCCGGCGGACAGCGATTGGAGATCATGATCGTGATGTGCCCGTCCGCTCTCGAGCAGGGTCACGCCGATGCCCCGCCTGATCAGGCCGACGGCGACCACGAGGCCCGCCGGTCCACTCCCGATCACGCAGACCGGTGACGGTTCGCGCTGGTCCAGGACCCAATCGTTGAAGGGAGCAGAGACGGGTGACGGCGAAGTGGTGGACGACATGGATGCCTCGAATGAGCGGTTGTTTCAGAAGCTTGCCGCGGTCCGGAACCATGTGCACGACACCGACGGACCTTTGAGTGGATCTGCCTCTCTTGTCGTCCCAACCTCTGGTTCGCGATGCCGACGCGGCGGTCGGCGGCGCTTCGATGGTCAGCGTATTTCGGCATGTGGCAGCGCTGCCCCGGGTTACCCTCTGGCCGGTGATTCGTGACGATCTCCTCGCTGCCGTGCATGCCGCTCTGTCCGCCATCGGCGTGGCCGAGATTCCGGCGGCAGTCGTGATCGAACGGCCCGCGAACCCGGACCACGGCGACTGGAGCACGAACGCCGCGCTCGTCTGCTCGAAAGCGCTCGGCCGGAACCCGCGCGAGATCGGTCAGGCGTTGGCCGAGCATCTGCAGGCCGATCTGCCGGCCCATGTCGAAGCCGTCGAGATCGCTGGGCCCGGTTTTGTCAACTTCCGCCTCGCCAACACCTGGCTCCACGATGTGCTCGGCGAGGTCGTGTCCGGCGGTGTCGACGGCTACGCCCGTCCCGACATCGGAGCGGGGCTCCGTGTGAATGTCGAGTTCGTGTCGGCCAATCCGACTGGGCCGCTACACGCAGGACACGGTCGTTGGGCTGCCTATGGCGACTCACTTTGTCGTGTTCTCGCCCGTTGCGGTCATCAGCCCCACTCAGAGACCTACGTCAACGATCGTGGTGTGCAGATCCAGCATTTCGCCTCGTCGCTCGCCGCTCGAAAGCGGGGCGAGAAACCGGCCGACGACGGCTACATCGGTGCCTACATCACCGAGTGGGCGGCCGAGATGCCAGACGACGCCGACCCTGCGACGTGGGGGATGGCGTACGCGCTGAACGACCAGAAGCAGGCGCTGGCGGCGATGCACGTGGTGTTCGACACGTGGTCGAGCGAACGGGAATCGGTCGATGCCGGCCACATGACATCAGCGCTCGAGCGGTTGCAGGCAGCAGGGCACGTCTACGAAGAAGACGGCGCAACCTGGTTGCGCACCACTGACTTCGGTGACGACAAAGACCGCGTCCTTGTCAAGTCCGATGGTTCCATGACCTACCTGCTCCCCGACATCGGCTATCACGAATCGAAGTTCGAGCGCGGCGATCTGATCATCGACATTCTCGGTGCCGACCACCACGGCTACGTGCCGCGCATGAAGGCCGCCCTCCAGCTCCTCGGGCATTCGGCCGACAGCTACGAGGCCATCGTCGGCCAGAACGTGAAGCTGATGCGCGACGGCGAGGAAGTCAAGCTCTCGAAGCGGACCGGCACCATCATCGAGCTGAGGGAACTCGTCGACGATGTCGGCCCGGACGTCGCCCGGTTCGCCTACCTGATGCAGTCCATCGACACCTCGCTTGTTCTCGACATCGACCTCCTCCGGCAACAGTCATCCGAAAACCCGGTCTTTTACGTCCAGTACGCCCACGCCCGTATCCATGCCATCGGGCGTATGGCCGATGAGCGTGGCATCGAACGCCAGCCGATTGCCGACGCCGACCTCTCGCTGCTCGACCACGAGCGCGAGCTCCAGCTCCTGCGAGATCTCTTTTCCCTGAACGATGTGTTGCTCGCGGCGTGCAACGAGCGAGCCCCGCACAAGATCAGCACCTGGGTGCGAGAACTCGCCTCGGCCTTCCAGGGCTTCTACCACGACTGTCCGGTGCTGCGAGACGACATCGCTCCTGAGGTCCAGCAAGCCCGATTGTGGTTGGTCGAGGCCACCCGCATCGGCTTGTCGATCGGCCTCGATCTACTCGGCGTCGATGCACCGGAACAGATGTGACCCCGGGACACGCATGAGTTCGGCACCACTTCCCTGGCACCTCCTGCCGGACAACGCCTCGATCGGTCATTCTGGCCAACTCCTGATCGGCGGTTGCGACACCACGGAAATCGCCGCATCGTTCGGCACGCCGGTGTTCGTCTACGACGAGGACCACCTCCGAGCCCGCTGCCGCGAGGCGGTGACCGCCTTCGGCCACCATGCGACCTATGCCACCAAGGCCTTCCTTTGTGTGGCCATGGCCCGTCTCGCCTTCGAGGAGGGCATGAGTCTCGATGTGGCCACTGGCGGCGAGCTCCACGTTGCGCTCGCGGCGGGAGTGCCGGCCGGCCGGTTGGTGATGCACGGCAACAACAAGTCTGCCGGCGAACTGGCAATGGCGCTCGATGCCGGAGTCGGTCGAATCGTCGTCGACAGTTTCGAGGAGATCGACCGAATCGAGGCACTGGTCGGTGCCGGTCGACCAGCACCGATGGTTCTTCTTCGAGTCACGCCCGGAGTCGAAGCCCACACACACGAGTACATCGCCACCGGACAGGACGACTCCAAGTTCGGGTTCACCGTCTCGACCGGTGTTGCCCATCGCGCCGTCGAGCGAGCAGCCGCATCTCCGGCCATGGATCTGGTCGGCATTCACGCCCACATCGGTTCGCAGGTGTTTCGAGCTGCGTCGTTCGCCGCGGTCGTCGGTGTGCTGGCGGATTTCACGTTGCCCCTCGGCCTGCCCGAGCTCGTCGTCGGTGGAGGACTCGGCGTGGCATACGTCGAGGGTGAAGAAGCTCCGACGATCTCGCAGTGGGCCAAGATCCTGCTCGATGCCGCAGCCGATTCCGGCATCACCGCCTCGATCGGGATCGAGCCCGGTCGCTCGATCGCAGCGGGCGCTGCCATCACCCTCTACACCGTTGGCACGATCAAGGCGCTCGATGGCATCCGAACCTATGTCGCCGTCGACGGCGGCATGAGTGACAACCCCAGACCCGTGCTCTACGGGTCCGGCTACGAGGCGTTCATGCCGGCTGCGGTCGAAGCGGCCCGCGAACGCTCGGTGCGAGTTGTCGGGAAGCACTGTGAATCCGGTGATCTGCTGGTGCGCGAGGCGAACGTCCCCGAGCTACTGGAGGTCGGCGATCTGCTGGCGACTCCTGTCACCGGTGCCTACGGCCATTCGATGGGATCGAACTACAACAAGGTGCTGCGGCCGCCAGTCGTGTTCTGCCGAGACGGTGACGCTCGTCTGGTCGTCAGACGCGAGACCCACGACGATCTGCTCCTCACCGACCTCGGATGAATACGATCCAACGACAGCTCATGACGCACGACGCGATCACTGACACGATCACCGACACGATGACGAGGCCCCAGCAATGACCGAATCTCCAGCATCTGTGAAGGTTGGCCTGCTCGGCTGCGGCATCGTCGGGAGCGCCCTGGTGCACCTCCTCGCCGAGCGGGCAGACGCGATCGAGGCCGCAGCCGGCGTCCGGCTCGAGGTCTCCGCCATCGCCGTCCGAAGCACGAGCCGCGATCGTGGCGCTGGCATCGATCCGGCCTTGTTGACCGCTGACGCTCGTGGGCTGGTCGTCGACGACGACGTCGACCTGGTGGTCGAGGTGATCGGCGGCATCGAGCCGGCCAGGGAACTGATCCTGGCGGCGCTCGCCGCCGGCAAGCCAGTGGTCACCGCCAACAAGGAACTGCTGGCCAACTGCGGCGCCGAGCTCTACGCGGCCGCAGACGCCGCCAGAGTCGACCTTCTCTTCGAGGCGGCCGCTGCCGCCGCCATCCCGATCGTGCGCCCGCTGCGCGAGTCGCTGATCGGTGAGGACATCCGCCGGGTGATGGGCATCGTCAACGGCACCACCAACTTCATCCTCACCAAGATGACCGAGGAGGGCTCGAGCTATAGCGACGCGCTGGCGGAGGCCCAGGAGCTCGGATTCGCCGAACGCGATCCCACGGCCGACGTCGAGGGTTTCGATGCCGGAGCCAAGGCAGCGATCATGGCGTCGATCGCGTTCGGATCTCGCGTTGTGGCCGGAGACGTCTACCACGAGGGCATCTCGCAAGTGACCGCCGCCGACATCGACTTCGCCAACCGGTTGGGATACCAGATCAAGTTGTTGGCGATTGCCGAGGTGTTCGACGGCGACGAGCGCGAGATCGGCGTGCGGGTGCACCCCGCGATGGTCCCGAACGCTCATCCGCTGGCATCGGTGCGGGGAAGTTTCAACGCTGTGTTCGTCGAGGGTGTCGACGCCGGTGAGTTGATGTTCTATGGCCGGGGAGCAGGTGGGCGGCCCACCGCCTCTGCCGTGTTGGGCGATGTCATCGACGCTGCAATCAACCTCACCCGTTCGACCCATCGCACCGTTCCCGGGGCCAACAGCACCGATGCCGCGTCGATCCGGGCCATCGACGACCTCGAGAGCGCCTATTACGTGAATCTCGAAGTGGTCGACTCGCCCGGGGTGCTGTCGACTGTGTCCGGCGTCTTCGGACAGCACGGGGTCTCCATCCGCTCGATGGAGCAGGAGGGGCTCGATGACGAGGCCCGCCTGGTGTTCGTGACTCACCGGGCTGTCGAGCGCAATCTGCAGGCCACGCTCCAGGATCTCCGACAGCTCGATGTCGTCAACGGTGTGCGCAGTGTGATGCGGGTTGTCAGCTGATCGGATGATCTCCTACGAGTCGACCCGCGGTCATGCCCCTGTCCTCGGCTTCGCCGATGTCCTCCTCGCCGGCTTGGCGACCGACGGCGGCCTCTACTGTCCCCGGGAGATCCCGGGCTTGCCCGATCTCGACCCCTCGATGAGCTATGCGGAGATCGCTGAGGCGGTCATGTGGCCCTTCGTCGAAGGGACGATCGATCGAGACGCCTTCCATTCAATGGTGGTCGACGCATATCGGCCGTTCCGCGACCCAGACGTCACGCCGCTGTCGGATCTCGGTGATGGGCAGTTCCTCCTCGACCTCTCGAAGGGCCCCACGCTGGCGTTCAAGGACGTTGCGCTGCAACTGGTCGGTCGGTTGCTCGAACACGAGCTCGGTGTGCGGGGGGAGCGGTCGATGGTGTTCGCCGCGACCTCAGGCGACACCGGCTCGGCTGCGATCGAAGCGCTCGCCAACCGCTCCCACCTCGCGGTGGCCGTCTTGCATCCCCTCGGCCGGGTGAGCGACGTCCAGCGGCGGCAGATGACCACCGTCGACGCTTCGAACGTCATGAACGCGGCCGTCGGGGGGACATTTGATGACTGCCAAGACCTGGTCAAGGCGGCGTTCAACGACCCGGCGATTCGACAGGATCTCCGCTTGGCAGCGGTGAACTCCATCAATTGGGGCCGGGTCATGGCCCAGATCGTCTACTACGTCGTCGCCTCGCTCCGGATCAACGGCATGAGCCAGCCGATCAGTTTCTCGGTCCCGACCGGCAACTTCGGCAACGTCCTCTCGGGCTGGTACGCCAAACACATGGGCGTGCCCATCGATCGTCTCGTGGTGGCCAGCAACCGGAACGACGTGCTCACTCGATACTTCGAGACCGGCTCGCTCGAGGCCAGAGTGGTTGCTCCCTCGCTGAGTCCGAGCATGGACATCCAGGTGTCTTCGAATTTCGAACGGCTGCTGTGGGAAGCGAGCGGACGCGATGGAGAGGCGGTCACCGAGCTGCTGGCAACCTTCCGAAGCACCGGCAAAGTCGAGGTGCCGCCCGAGTGGAACGCCACGATCGCATCGGAGTTCGATGCTGCCAGGGTCGATGACGACGAGACGCTGGCCGAGATGGCATGGATGCACGACCACCTCGGCATCCTCCTCGACCCCCACACCGCGGTGGGCACCAAGGTCGCCCGCGACCATGCCGTTGCCGGTGTACCGATGGTCACGCTCGGCACCGCAGATGCTGCGAAGTTTCCCGATGCGGTCGAGAAGGCCACGTCCGTCCGACCCGAGCTCCCACCGTTCCTGTCCGAGCTCTTCGAGCGACCGGAACGGTTCTCCGAATTGCCGAATGACCTCGATGCGGTGGCCACCGCGCTGAAGGCGTTTGCCTCGCAGCAATGAAGTGGAAGCTGACCCGATACCCTCCTGAACAGCGGATCGCACGGCCTTCTCTGCCGGTGAGCCAGCTCACGGGTCTCGGTTTCGACAATCGGGGGCCCACGCCATCCGGCGCTGACCGACAACAGCGCCCGTAACGCCGGCTTGGCCGGCGCTCACCCCTGAGGAGTGTGTTGTGAGCGACAACCTGACCGTCGAGCGCGCCGATCTGCAGAAGAAGGACAAGTCCGAACTGCAGACGATCGTGATCGCCCTGGGCGGCAAGCCCGCCAGCCGTGCCACCAAAGCCGATTTGGTCGAGTCCGTCCTCGTCCTGTCCGGCGCGATGGACAAGGCGGACCCGGCGACCGGTGCTGCCGATTCGTCCGACGCTCCTGACCAGGCGAGTGGATCTGCCGCTCCGGAGTCCGCCGCGCCCACCGGGTTGCCGACGGAGCCTGCATCGCAGGGCCAAGGTGGCGACACCTCGGGCAACGGTCCTGACCGTGGTGCCTCGCGAGGTCAGGCAGAACCGAAGGCCGACGACGGCGCCGCCCGCGGTGGGCGGCCGCGTCGTGGTCGCAAGAACGCTGAGCCCCCGGCGGAGTGGGAAACCGAGATCGAAGGCGACGCCGTTCCAGGACGTTCCGGCTCGACCAAGGGCGGATCGGGCAAGGCCGGCGCTGCCAAGGCCGGCCCTTCGAAGAGCGACGCAGACACGAGCGGCTCCGACAGGGGCGGTTCTGACAGAGGTGGTTCTGACAGAGGCGGCGCGGAACAGAGCCGTACCGACAACAACGGCGGCGACAAGTCCAGTGCTGACAAGGGCAATGGCGATTCGAAGAACGGCGACAACCGCAACGCGGCTGACGATGGTGACGGCTCGAATCGTCGCCGCCGCCGTCGGGGGCGGGGGCGCGATCGCGACGACGAGCAGCTTCCAGCGCTCGACGCCATCCACGCCTCCGGCTACCTCGATCTGCGTGACGACGGCTACGGGTTCCTCCGGGTCAACGGCTATCTCCAGTCGGCCGAGGACGTCTACGTGCCGGTCAAGATGGCTCGCCTCCACGGCCTTCGCAAGGGTGACCTCGTCGAGGGCACGGCGCGACCGGCCAACCGCAACGAGAAGAACCCGGCGCTGCAGACGATCACTTCGGTGAACGGCGCTGATCCTGAAGCCAGCAAGGATCGTCTCCGCTTCGAGGACCTCACGGCAATCTCACCGTTCGAGCGCATGCGCCTCGAGATGGACGACCGGCCGACGAACTCGGCTGCTCGGCTCGTCGACCTCGTCGCTCCCATCGGCAAGGGCCAGCGCAGCCTCATCGTGGCTCCACCGGAATCGGGTTCTTTGGAACTCATCAAGCAACTCGGCGCCGGGATCGAGGCCAACAATCCCGAGAGCCACCTCATGGTGCTGCTCTTCGACGGGCGTCCGGAAGACGTCGTCGAGGTTCGCCGCTCACTCGAGTTCGGCGAAGTCGCTGCGGCGTCGTTCGACGCTCCCCCGGAGGAGCAGTGCGCGCTCGTCGACTTCACGGTCGAACGGGCGAAGCGCATGGTCGAGGCAGGCGAGGACGTCGTCATCATCGCCGACGGCCTGACCAGCATTGCCAGGGCATACAGCCTCGGCGTGCAACCGACCGGTCGCACGATCACCGGCGTCGATGCCGCTGCTCTGCACCCGACGAAGCGCTTCTTCGGTTCAGCCCGCAAGCTCGAGGAGGCAGGCTCGCTCACGATCCTGGCCACCATTCGGGTGGGGACCGGGGCCATCTTCGACGAGGCCATCTTCGAGGAGTTCCAGGGCACCGCCACCTCCGAGGTTCATCTCGATGCGTGGCTCGCCGACGAAGGGGTGTTCCCCAACATCGACCTCGAGCTCTCGATGACCCGCAACGCCGATCTCCTGGCCGAGCCGGATGATCTCGCCGCCGTCGACACCCTTCGTTCGCTGATGGCAGCTGCCGTCGATGAAGCGGACGGGCCCGCAGTCGATGCCGCCCGTCGTCTCGTCGAGCGGCTCGAAGGCAGCTCGTCGAACGAGGCGTTCTTGTCCGACATTGCGTCGGCCACTGCGCTCTGACATGTCGACTAACTCCTCTCCGAGGTTTCACTCGGCGTTTCCAACCGCCAGAATGGTCCAGCTATGAAGACCGACATTCATCCCAACTATCGACCGGTGGTCTTCTCCGACCCCAGCGCCGATTTTGCCTTCCTCACGAAGTCCACGATCCAGACCAGTGAGACCATCGAGTGGGAAGACGGCAACACGTACCCGCTCCACAAGGTCGAGATCTCGTCGGCCAGCCATCCGTTCTTCACCGGCCAGATGAAGATCGTCGACACGGCTGGCCGTGTCGAGCGCTTCGAGCGTCGCTTCGGTCGCCGTAAGAAGACCGATGGCGACGATGTCGAGTCCACCGATACCGAGAGCTGAACCCTGGCTCATCAGAACCCTGCCGACCCCGATCAGCGACGACGTCTGAACGCGGCGAAGCTCAAGGGGCTGATCCGGGGCCACCTCGGCTCAGAATTGATCATCGACGAATCCCTCGGCCGAGCCGGGGGATTCATCGCGTCGGAGACCGGTGCGGATGGGCAGGAGCGCGGCGGAGTCTTCTATGCAGAGGACGAGCGCATGGTCGGCCCGGCCGTGGTCTGGGCCCTTCGTTCGAACGCCGATCCGCTGTACATCGTTGCGGAGGCCGAGCACGCGGGAGAGTTGGCCCGCCGGGCCGCCGAGGTCGTGGGGCTCCGGGTCGAGGTGCTCGAGGTCAACGGCACCGAGCTGTCACCGGCGACAGCGACCGAGCTGCCGCCGCTGCCGGTCATGGATCGGTCGGTGTGGGAACTGGCATCGATCTTCAGCGAGGCAGGCGCCCGGCCCGTCGATGACCACGGGAGGGTCGTAGCCGAGGTAGCCGGCCTCGAGGTGGCACGGATCGTCCCGCCGACGGGCGGGGGCGCTTCGCCGATCGAGGCAGCACGGATCGAGGTCGGCGTCGGTGAGGCCGATCGCGAACTCCACACCCTCGTTCACAGCTCGATGGACAGCGACACAGCGGTGCGCCGGGCGGTGGCGATGGTCGCAGCCGAGCGGCGACGAGGATCCCTCCATCCGCTGGCGCGTATGGCGAGAGAGCGTTGGCTCCGGTCGATGCTGCTCGATGATCCGGGCATCATCGGTTTGGCAACCCTGCAGGCGCTTCCGCCGCTCCGTCCTCGGTCGACGGTCCTGGGTCACGTGCCGATCGCTGCGCTCGGGACTCGCCAGGACGGCTCCGCTGTGGTCGTGGTGTGTTCCACGGGTATTGATCTCGACGTCGTGCCAGAGGCAATGGACTATCGCCGCCGGGATGCACCCGGTGCCGACCTCGTGATCGTCGTTCCCGAACGCGACCGACACGCGACCACGGTGGCCCTGGCTGCCGTCAGCCCCCGCACTGAACTGGTTGGCGTCGTCCCGCCCTGGTGACGCAGCGCCAGTGCCCGGAGCCACTCCCTCGCTAGTCTCGGCCTGATGCTCGACCGGATCGCTGCCATCGAACGCGAACACGCCGACATAGAGGCGCGTCTCGGTGATCCAGACATCGCCGCCGACAACAAGCGCTATGTCGATGTGATGCGCCGTTACGCCGAGCTCGGGGAGATCGCGGCCGTCGGTGCTGAGCTCAGGAGCGCCACGGAGACCCTCGACGTGGCGAAGATGCTCTACAACGAAGCCGCCGCTGAGGAGCGCGAGGAGCTCCGGGGTGAGATCACCGAGGCTGAAGCGGCGATCGAGTCGTTCGAGCAGCAGATCCGCATGCTCCTGCTGCCGAAGGATCCCAACGACGGGCGTAATGTCATCATCGAGATCCGAGGAGCCGAGGGGGGCGAGGAGGCCAACTTGTTCGCCCGGGATCTGTTCGAGATGTACAAGAGCTTCGCTCAGATGCAGAAGTGGCAGATGGAGATGCTGGGGTCGCACCCCTCCGACCTCGGCGGATTCAGCGACGTCACCTTCAGCCTCGTGGGTGACGGCGTGTGGACTCGGATGAAGTTCGAAGCCGGCCCGCACCGTGTGCAACGAGTCCCGGTCACCGAATCGCAAGGCAGGGTGCACACCTCGTCGGCCACGGTCACCGTGTTGCCGGAGGCAGACGAAGTCGACATCGAGGTGGATCCAAACGATCTCCAGATCGACACGTACCGCTCGTCAGGTGCCGGGGGCCAGAGTGTGAACACGACCGACTCTGCGGTCAGGATCCTCCACAAGCCGACCGGCGTCATGGTCACGATGCAGGACGAGAAGAGCCAGATCCAGAACCGAGCTCGGGCAATGGTGGTCCTGCGATCGCGCCTGCTCCGAGCCGAGCAGGAGCGGGTCCAGGCAGAGAGCTCGGCCCAACGTCGCGATCAGGTCGGAGGTGGTGGTCGCTCCGAAAAGATCCGGACCTACAACTTCAAGGAGAACCGGGTCACGGACCACCGCATCGGGCTGACGCTCTACAAACTCGACAAGGTGCTCGCCGGTGAGCTGGTCGAAGTGAGCGACGCTCTGGTGCAGGAAGAGCGCACGCGCCAGCTGCAAGAGGAGATCGACTCGACCGGCATGCACGAATGATGCCCGGCGGCCGTCGCCCCTCTTGGAGTTCGTGATGGTGGCATGGCGGGAACTGTTGGCCGAAGCGGGGGAACGGTTCGCTACCGCAGGCGTCGACGAACCAGAGGTCAGCGCCAGGCGCATCGTCGAGGAGTGCTCGGGAGCCGAGGGCAGTGAGCTCGCGTTGGTGCTCGGCGACGAGGTGACCGAGCGCGGGATGGCGTCGTTCGACCGACGCGTCGAACGACGGCTGGCCGGTGAGCCCATCCAGTACGTCGTCGGCCGCTGGGGTTTTCGCACGCTGGATCTCTTCGTCGATCACCGCGTGTTGATCCCGCGGCCCGAGACCGAGATCGTGGCCGGTGCAGCGATCGACGAGGTTCGGCGGCTCATCGAAGGCGGCCACGACCCAGCTGTGGCCGACCTCGGTTGCGGCAGCGGGGCCATCGGCCTCTCGATCCTTGCCGAGGTCGGCTCAGTCGACGTGTGGCTCACCGATGTGTCAGAAGATGCCATCACCGTTGCCCGGGCCAACCTCGCCGGCCTCGGCACTCGGGCAACACGAGGACGTCTCGTTGTCGGTTCGTGGTTCGAAGCGCTCCCCGTCGCGGTGAAGGGGCAGCTCGGCGTGATCGTGTCGAACCCTCCCTACATCGCCGCGGGTGAGGCACTTGCTCCGGCGGTCGCAGCGTGGGAACCGACGTCTGCGTTGATCTCGGGTCCGAGTGGAACCGAGGCGCTCGAGGTGATCGTCGAGGAAGCCGGGTCGTGGCTGCTCGGCGACGGCGCCCTCGTGCTCGAGATGTCACCGTGGCAGACCGACGCGGTGGCCGAACGAGCCGCATCCCGCTTCCACGAGGTCGAGGTGATCGACGATCTCCAGGGACGGGCAAGGGCCGTGGTTGCGCGGCGTGTTCGATGACACATGGCTCGTTCTGTCGGCGCGAGCTAGGGTCCGGCGAACAGAAGCAGGGAGCCTTCACATGTTCGGACGGAACGACAAGCTCGATACGCAATGGCTGGCCGGCGTGGCACTGTTCGATGGATTCAGCGACGAGCAGCTGACCCAGGTCGCCGGGCTCGGTGAACGAGTCGACGTCGAGGCCGGATCGCAGATCACGGATCAGGGCCGTGTCGGCAAGGAATGCTGGGTCGTGGTCGAGGGCACGGCAAAGATCGTCATAAGCGGCGAGTACGTCACGACGGTCGGACCCGGGTCCATGATCGGTGAGATGGCCCTGCTCGAGCATCGGCCCCGCAGCGCAGACGTGATCGCCGAGACGCCGATGGTGTTGGTGTCCTTCGACATCAAGGGTTTCCACAAGATCCTCGACGCCAATCCCGTGGCCAAGGATCGCATTTCGTCGATTCTCACGAGCCGTCTCAGCGCGAACCTCGATCGCCGGACCGAGGAACACTGACGTGCGGATCGCCGTTGGGTCAGACCACGCCGGCTTCGCCCTCAAGGAGATGCTCGCCGAGCACCTGCGGGCCGGTGGCCATGAGGTGGTCGACGTCGGGACCAATTCGACCGACTCGGTCGACTACCCGATGTTCGGAGCTGCCGTCGGCCGAGCAGTGGTTTCAGGAGACGCCGACCGCGGTTTGGCCGTCTGCGGGAGCGGCATCGGGATCTGCATCGCAGCCAACAAGGTGCCGGGAGTCCGAGCCGCCACGGTCCATGATGTGACATCAGCGACCTTCACCCGCCTTCACAACGATGCCAACGTGATGTGTGTCGGCGAGCGGTTCATCGGTCCGCAGGTGGCACTCGACGCCCTCGATGCGTTCGTCGCGACCGCGTTCGAAGGTGGACGACACGCCCGTCGAGTCCAGGCCCTCGACGATCTCCTGCCCTGACCGGTCGACGGTAGAGTCATCGCTTCGGCCCGGGACGGACTCGGCCGAATGTGCGGAGGTCGCCGACATGCCATGGCCCGATATCGCCGATGACGCAGTGTTCGCCCTGATCAAGAAAGAGGTCGAGCGTCAGAACACGGCGCTCCAACTCATCGCATCGGAGAACTTCGCTTCGCCTGCGGTGATGGAGGCAACGGGTTCGGTCTTCACCAACAAGTACTCCGAGGGGTATCCGGGTCGTCGCTACTACGGCGGCAATTCGGTGGTCGACCAAGTCGAGAGTCTCGCCATCGAGCGAGTCTGTGAGATCTTCGGAGCCGACCATGCCAACGTCCAGCCCCACTCTGGCGCCAATGCCAACATGGCCGTCTACCAGGCGCTGCTCGAGCCGGGTGACACCGTGCTCGGACTCAGCCTCGATCACGGCGGTCACCTCACTCACGGCTCTCCGGTCAATGCATCTGGCCTCCTGTACAACTTCGTCGGCTACGAACTCGGGGACAGCGACGAGCGGATCGATCTCGATCAAGTCGAGCGTCTGGCCAACGAACATCGGCCGAAGCTGATCGTGACCGGCGCCACGGCCTACCCGCGCAACATCGACGCCGTTCCCTATCGCCGTATCGCCGACGAGGTCGGCGCGTTGTTGATGTTCGACGCTGCCCACGTCGCAGGCCTGATCGCGGCCGGGGTCTACCCCAACCCCGTTCCTCATTGCGACATCGTCACCTTCACGACCCACAAAACGCTCCGGGGGCCGCGCGGCGGCTGCATCCTGTCCACCGAGGCGCTGGCCAAGGCCATTGACAAGGCGGTTTTCCCCGGTCAACAGGGTGGTCCGCAGGAGCATGCGATCGCAGCGAAGGCGGTCGCGTTCGCCGAGGCGGCAACACCGGAGTTCGCCTCCTACGGAGCTCAGATCGTGGCCAATGCATCTGCGCTCGCGAAGACGTTGGTCGAGGAGGGTTTCCGCCTCGTCTCTGGCGGAACCGACAACCACCTCCTGCTCGTCGATCTCCAGACTTTCGATGCCGATCTGACCGGGAAAGAAGCACAGATCGTGCTCGACGAGGCGGGAATCACACTCAACCGCAACTCGATCCCGGACGACCCGCGCTCACCATTCGTCACCTCCGGTGTTCGCATCGGTACCCCGGCCGTCACCACGCAAGGAATGAAGGAAGCGGAGATGGAGACCATCGGCCGGCTCATCGCTCGCACGCTGCGGCAGCGAACCGACGCTGATGCCGTTGCGGCCATCCGGGCCGAAGTGCGCGACCTCTGCACACCGTTTGCTCCCTATCCGGATCTCATCCGACCGGAACCGGTGCCCGCCTCCAGCTAGGTTGCTGTCCCGTGAACCTGGCACCGTCGCTGTCATCGCATCTCATCGTGATGGCCATTGCGTTTGGGGTCACGGTTCTCTCGGTCCCTCTCGTCCGGATCATCGCCGTCTCGCGGGGTCATGTCGTGGAACCGGACGAGCGTCGGACCCACGAGCTCCCGACTCCCACACTGGGCGGCGCAGCGATGTTCCTCGGGTTCAGTGTCGCCATGCTGGCGGCGTGGACGTCCGGAAGATTCGACATCACGTTCACCGGGTCCAGCGAAGCGCTCGGTGTCGCCGGGTGTGCGTTGATGGCATACACGGTCGGCCTGATCGATGATCTGCGAGAGATCTCGGCGCCGGCCAAGCTGGCCGGCCTCGTGCTCGCCGCCACGACGCTGGTGATCGGTGGAGTGTCCATCATCCAGTTCCGCGTTCCGTTCTCGTCGGTGTTCATCCTGCCGCTCGACATGAGCTACCTGATCACCGTCGTTTGGTTGCTCGGCATGTGTAACGCGGTCAACTTCATCGATGGCCTCGACGGGTTGGCCGCCGGGGTGATGGGTATTGCCTCACTTGGTTTCTTCTTCTACGTGTTGAAGCTCACCGACCTGGGACTGCTGGCGGACTCGAACATCGGCTCGCTGATCGCTGTCATCGTCGTCGGCATCTGCGCCGGGTTCCTCCCATGGAACTTCCACCCGGCGAAGATCTTCATGGGTGATGGGGGAGCGCTGCTGCTCGGGGCCCTGATGGCGGCGAGCACGGTGTCGGTCGGTGGTCGAGTCGAGGACCCGTTCAGCGGTCAGACCTTCTTCTTCTACGCCCCGATGGTGATTCCCCTCCTGATCCTCGGAGTGCCGATTCTCGACACGATCTTCGCCATCGTTCGACGAACGGTCAGGCGCCAGGGTCTGGCCACCGCTGACAAAGGGCATCTTCATCACCGCCTGATGGACCTCGGCCACGGTCACCGTCGAAGCGTTGCCATTCTCTGGGCTTGGACTGCGCTCCTGTCAGCCTTCGTGCTCTGGCCGGTCTACAACGATCAGCAGGGCGACGCCATCGTGCCGTTCGGCGTTGCCGCCTTCGGCCTCCTGTTGCTGTCGGCCTTCAGCCCCGGCTTGGCAGTCCGCAGAGCCTCATTCGACGCCGAATCGCCGCCGACCGACGAGGAACCCGAAGCCACCCCGGGTGCCGGTGACGATCCCGAACCATCCGACGATGATGTCGGCGGGTCGAACGTGCATCATCTGGACGAGGCCCGTCGAGCAAGGTGACCCGCCGACGCCCCCCCGATTGGGGTCGGAGCTTCACATTCACAACTCGCGCTCCGTGCACGTCGATTCTCGGGGGTGAAAAGTCGGAGTTCGTCAACCGGCTGGATCGAGGCGGCGGCTAAGGGCGGTCGTTCCGCCCGTGACGATCAGAATCGCGGCGGCTGCGGTGGCGATAGTTGCGGCAGCGATCCAAGTTGGTGGGTTGGTGTCGCTGGAACAGAACCCTGTGTAGGGGTTTGGTGTGTTGGTGTTGGCTCCGAGCCAGAAGAGGGCGGGGTACGCGGCGAGGGCGGCGATGGTGCCTGCGAGTCGTCCGGCGAGTGCGTTGGCGACGGCTATGACGCTGGCAAGAACGAGCAGGTTTGTGACGGCAGGGAGCCATGCGTTGATGCCGATGTTTCCGAAGTCGTATTGCTCGGACTTCGGCACGACCGATGGCGGAAGCCGAGTGACTGCGAAATAGATCGCGATCGGTGTGATGGCGGCGATCGTGATGACCGTCAGATTCGCCACGGTGGCGAGGTGTCGGAGGGTAGAAGTCCCGGTTGCTTCCCATGTCGCCATCGAGGGGTTCAGGAGCCAGGAGCTGGTGAGTGCGAAACCGAAGGCGAGGAGTTCGACGACGCCGATCCCGCACCGTCCGCCATCGATGCTCCCGTACCAGAACACATAGGCGAGGGCGTAGGTCCCGACTGCCAACGGGGCGACGGCGACGACCCGGCGTCCGTCGAGAAAAGGATGCCGGCTGTTCACGGTTCGACTGTGGTTTGTGCACAGTTGGCCAACTGGGTGGTGTGGCTGTCGAGGAACGCTCGAAGCTCGGCGTCGCTGAGCGCGGCGAGAGCCCGAGTGGTGTCGGTCTCGAATGACATCAGCGAGGCATCGATGCCGGCCTGCGAGGCGTTCGATCGATTTCGCTGTTGGTCACTGCGTCGCCGAGGAGGATCGGTCCCACGATGGCGGGGAACACCGCCATGGCGGCCACGACTGGCGCGATTCGGCTGGACCACGTCGTGCCGAGGACGTAGCCGACGGCGGCAACAGCGAGAATCACGACTGCACCGGACAGGATCGCCAGCGGGTTGGGTCCGCCGGACGTCGCTGAGGCTGCAGTGTCGATGAAGGTGGGCGTGAGCCCAATGGCGTGGCCGATCATGATCGCGCCTGCCAAGGGAACGAGCTGGGCGGACATGATCGGAGCCCAGCCTCGGGCCGGGCAGCCAGCCGGGGAGGCTTCCCGCCGAGTACGTCCAGGTGACGAAGGTGACGGCGACAGCAACGAGGCCGAGCGTGGATCGCTTGACCGGTACGAAGGCGCGGGACTGTTTCATGATGCAACCCGGACTGGTCGGGTGAGGAGTCGGACGTAGCCGGCTTCGAGGGCGGACAGGCCGTCGTTGGCATGTGGGTGGCCGAGCTGTTGGAGTCGTTGGACGGTTCCGTCGAATGCGACGGCGCCGTTGTCGATTGCAATGACCTTGGTGGCCATGAGTGCGAGGTCTTCGACGATGTGGGTGCTGAGCAGGACGATGGCCCGTTCGGCGATCACGGCCAGGTGCTGGCGGATCTGGACTCGTTGGGCCGGGTCGAGCCCGGCGGTTGGTTCATCCAACAAGACGAGCCGTGGTTGGTGGGCGATGGCGCAGGCGATCCCGAC
>CBESNA010000045.1:0-32730 GCA_965530755.1 uncultured Acidimicrobiia bacterium
AATCACCACGGCGCCAATCACCACGGCGCAAATCACCGCGGCGCCGACCACAGCGTCTGACAGAACGACATCCGGCCCAACTGATACTGCGAGACGACCGTCGACCCCGAAGCAGGTGCTCGCAACCCCTCGCGTCCAAGGTCTGCTTCTCGCTTGCCTCGCCTTCACCTCTCCTTTGCTGAGCCTGCCGAATCGCTACGTGGCCGACAGTCGATTTGAGCTCACCTTCAACCCGACCGCCCGACTCGATCGGATGTTCGTCGGGTGGGATGCCGGGCGCGGCCTCGGCCGGCCGGCCGAGGAGTTCTGGCCGTTCCTCACGTTCGTGTCGAGCGGCCTCGATCAGCTCGGTATCTCACCGTGGCTCTTGCAGCGTCTGGTCCACGGATCGCTGCTCACGCTCGCCGCGGTCGGCATGCTCCTGCTGGCACACAGCCTCGACCATCGTCGGCCATTCGCGGCGCCGCTGGCTGCGCTCCTGTTCACGTTCGGGCCGGCGAGCTCGCTGTACCTGCTGCCGATTCCGCTCTACACCAGCTACGCCGCTGCGCCATGGCTGGCCCTCGCGGTGGTCCGAGCTGCGCAGCGCCGGCCGCTGCGATGGGCAGGGTTGGTTGCCGTCATCGTGTTCCTCGTCGGCAACGCTGACCCACCAGGCTTCGTGCTCGCCTGTGTTCCGGCGGGCATCTTCGGCATCTCCCTCTTCATCCGCCGACCAGCGGCTCGGCGCCGCCTCCTGGGCTTCGCGACCGCTGGGCTCCTCCTCGCCGTTCTCGTCAGTGCAGCGATGCTGATGAAGACGACGATCGGTTCGGCAGCGCTCGCCCACCGCCTGGCCGAGACCGAATCGATCGACGCGGTCGCCCTCGCCTCGTCATTCGGCGAGTCGATCCGGGGTGCAGGGTTCTGGCTCCTCTACTTCGGCCTGAGCCCCACCACCTTCCGCACCCATCTCAGCCTCTTCACTTCGAACGGGTGGGTCGTCATGGCCACGGTCGCCCCACTCGTGGTCGGGCTTGCCGCATTGGGTCGGAGGCCGTCACGCGTCCGGTTGTTGGCACTCTCCTGGGTGCTCATCGGGGTCGTGTTGATGGTGGGGCCGTACCCCACCTCCGATCCAACGCCCTGGGGTCGAGCGCTCATCGACCTCTTCACTGCCAGCGACGAGGCGTTTGCGTTCCGGAGTTCGCACAAAGCCGGCGTGATCGTGGCCATGGGCACCGCGCTGCTGGCGGCGTGGGCTGCACACGACGTCGCCGCTCGGATCAAGCGCTCCCCGGCCCGCTGGCGGCGGGTCTGCACGATCGCCGCCTCAACTCTCGGAGTGACGATCCTGGCAACCGTGGCGGCACCGTTCTGGGCCACTCCGCTGTACGACACCGACCTCAGCGTGGGCCTCATTCCCGACTATTGGGACGATGCTTCGGCGCAGCTGGAGGCCGAGGCCGACGGCCGGGTGCTGGTCGTTCCCGGATCCACCAACAATGGCTATCGGTGGGGAACCATCGGCGACGACCTGATCGACGTGCTCGTCCCGTCGCCGATCGCAGCCTCCACCCTTCCACTGAGCACACCGATCGCGGCGGATGTGATCGACGCCCTGGATCGCGCCATCACAGCGCAGGACTATCAGCCGGGAACCCTGGCACCGATCGCCGAACGACTCGGCATCACGCACCTCGTTATCCGCAACGACCTCGCCTGGGAACTCCAGGGGCTTCCTCGGCCGGCCGATCTCGACGCGCTGCGGGGCGATCCGGACCTGACCCTCGTCGGCCGTCACGGGACGCCGGGCCGGTTCGTGGTGAACCCTCTGTCGCCCGAACCGATCGAGTTGGCGTTGCCTCCGATCGAGATCTACCGGATCGACACCGCGGCGCCGCCCAAGACCGTCGTGCTACCCGCCGAGGGCACACCGCGCACGATCGTCGTCGATGGCGCGGGTGCCGCACTCGTCAGCGTGGCCGAACAGGGTCTGCTCGGCGGCGGTCACGTCGTCCGGTTCCTTCCCTCCATCGATGCGGAAGCGAGCGTCGTCGATGACGCTCTCTCGGACGATGTCGCTCTCGTGGTGGTCACCGCGACGACACGATCGATCGACCGAAGGATCGAGTACTACGGCTATCGGTTCGCCCCGGCCCTCGATCCAGCCGATGCCAACGATTGGCTCGGGGTCAACGGTGTGTCGGTTCTGACGACCGTCGATCTCGACGGGGCGGCGGTGACGAGTTCGGTCGACCGATGGCTCCTCGGTCTCGAGCATCAACCACTTCGCGCCTTCGACGGCGACCCGGCGACCTCATGGCGCGTCCCACGTCTGGTCCAGGACGATCCCCAGCAACTCTCCCTCAGCTTCGATGAGGCAACGGCGGTCGACAGCATCGTGATCGTCCTCGATGATGCCGAGCAGCGCATCGACGACCTGCTGATCACCGTAGACGGCCAAGCGGTCGAAGCCGTCCGCTCCGACGACCGGTTCGAACTCGAATCGCGAACGCTCACCAACCTCACGATCGAGATCGGACCGACCCTTCCTGGTCTGGCGGCCGTCGGCGTGGTTGACGTGATCATCGACACCGTCGACGTCGGGCCGCTCCGGCCGGTCACCCATGTCGGTGCCGGCATTGCAGACTACGCGTCAGCTCTCCCGAACGCCGACCAGATCCCGGCGCTGTTCCTGATCGGACCAGAGGAACCAAGTGAGCAGCCCATGATCACCGAGGTCACGACCTGGCTCGACCGACCGCATGAGATAGCCGTGTCCATGCAGACCCAAGCCACAGTCGTTCGCTGCCTGCCCTTCGTGACGATTGACGGCGAACCGGTCCGCATGCTGATCCGCCCCATCGGCGACGGCATCGCGATCGCCGGGCCGTGCGCCGGCGGCGACCCGATCGATCTCACTCCGGGGACACATCGCATCGAGGTGACCCCGCCGCCCGGTGACGCCGTCACCGATGTCCGCCTCACCGCCGGCTCCCTGGATCTCGATCCAGTGACGCGAATTCCGCTCGCCGATGAGGAGCCGGGGGTTGGCGACATCGTGGTCCTGCCAGACGCGTTCGACGTCGACTGGTCGATCGACACCGTGAGCTCGAACCGGGACTCAGCAGCCGGTGGACGGTTCGCTGCCGATGGTTTGACGGGGATCGCCGTTGACACCGCCGGCCCCATCGAACGGGCGGCACACCCCGCCGACGTTGCGGTCACTCGATCGTGGTGGGTCACCATCTTCGGCCTCGTCATGACGGCAGCGGCGATCGCCCTCCCTGGGCGGACGCCGCAGCAGCGGGAGCACGTTCCAGTGCAGCGTCGACGGCTGCCGACGGCAGTGCTCGCACCCGGGCTGGGCGTCGCTGCTGCATGGCTGTTTGGCGGGCCGATCGCCATCGCCGGAGCCGCAGCGGCGTGGTGCATCCATCGATGGCTGCCACGCGTCACCTTCATCTCGATCGCAGCGTTGCTCATGACAGTCATTGCCTACCGAGTGTCACCTCTTCTCGAGGGCACGGCGTCCATCATCGACCCGGCACGGGCCGATCAAGCCATGCGAATCGTGATCGGGATGCTTCTCATGGCGGGCATCGAAGCGCTCCGCCGAATCGGAACCGTCAGCGACGGGTCGCCTCGATGACACAGTTCCACGACGCGAACTCTCGCAGGCCCGGCACCCGCATCATCGGTCGGAGGAACGGGTAGTACCGGGGGTGCGCCCCGTCGAAGCGCAGGCCCGGGTGCTGCTTCGTCAACGCCAGCATCCGACCCACGTATGAGGGCCAGAGGCCGTCGTACGGAACGTTCTTTCGGGGCTCGCCGAACCAGCGAGTCCACAGGCGAGGACCCAGACGAGGGCCGAGCAGATGAAGCGGCACGATCTCGTGTCCACCCCACGGCGAGAACCAAGGGGTCCAACTGATCCACGCCCAGCCTCCGGGCCGCAACACTCTGGCGATCTCGTCGAGCACCGCAGACGGGTCGGGAACGTGCTCGATCAGATTCGAGCAGAAGACGCCGTCGAACGAACCGTCCGGGTATGGCATCTTCTGCGCGTCGCCGACGAGGGCCGCGACATCCCGCGTCAAGGCATCGGCAACATCGTCGCCGCCGAGATCGAGCCCCACCACGGTCGCACCGGCTCGTTCGAGCGCGACCGAGTACCAACCCGGTCCACATCCGAGATCGAGGATGCGGGCGCCGGCGAGCTGGTGAGGAAAGCTGGCGATGGTCCGATCGGCGAGGCCGACGTAGAACGGTGCGGGATCGGTCTTCTCGTTCCGGAACCGACGCAGGATCTCGAGAGCCGACGGCGGTGCTGCCCCGTCAGGGCGCACGTCGACAGCGGCCTCCGTCACGAGGACAACCCCGCGGTGAAGCGCGCCCAGCGGCGGCTCGACGCCGTCTTTGCAACGCCCGTCTTTGCGACAACCGCCTCGATTGCCGCCCGTTCGAACGACTCCACCAGGGCATCTTCGCCGAATGTGCGGGCCCGCTCCCTCGCCGCGCTTCCGAATCGCTCCGCCAGCTCTGGATCTCGTCCGACCGAGATCCACTGCTTGACCAGATGGTCGAGGTCGTGACAGATCCATCCCGTGTCGTTGTCGACCACGGAATCTCGCACGCCGGGAACATCGAATCCGATCGACGGCGTGCCCTGAGCCGCCGCCTCCATGACAACGAGGCCCCACCCCTCGACATAGGAGGGATGGAGGAGGACGGTCGCCGAAGCGAGCAGCTGGTCCCGTTCTGCTTCGGACACCCGACCAGCCAGACGGGCGCCGTCGGTGAGGAGCGACTCCAACCGACCGCGCTCGAGGCCCTCGCCGACGATGACCAGCTCGCCACCGGTGGCAGCCCGAACTTCAGGCCATCGCTCGAGGAGCAGGTGGAGCCGTTTGTGAGGCACGAGACGCCCGACGGCGACGAACAGCGGCGCAGTCGACGTTGCCGCCGCCGGCTCGTCGGGAACGGCGGTGGCGTTGTAGGCGATGCTGACTCGTCTGTGATCGACGCCGATGCCATGAAGCGCTGTGCGGGTCGACTCGGAGACCGCGACGAACGGTGTGTTGCCGTAGAGCAGTGGCATCACCCGACGCTCGAGGAAACGTCCGGCGGCGGCGACCAGCGGGGAGAACCATTCAGACCACATCTCGGTGTGCACGTGATGGACAACACACAAGCTGGGGCCCCGGCGAAAGACCGGGGTGTAGAACGTGAGCCCGTTCGCCACATCGACCACAAGATCGAACTGCCGACGGTGGCGGAGATACCAAAGCGGATACTTGACGAACTGCCCGAGCGTCGACCCGGCGTCGCGCACGGTGTACTCGCGGGGTTCGATCGGACCTCCGGCCGAGAGCGTCACCTCGTGGCCGCGTTGCGTGAGCCCTCGCATCACGATGTCCATGTAGACCTCGGACCCGCCCGAGTGCTCGTTGGCCAGCTCACGCGAGGCGTTGAAGAGGATCCTCACGACACCGAGACCGGTTCCGCGCGTTCGGCGATCGATCCGGCTCTGACTCGTCGGCGGAGATCGAGCAGATGGCGGCCATAGCGAATTGCCTCGCGCGCACCCGCCTTCGATTCGCTGACGCTCTCCCAGTTGAACCTCGAGGCGATCGCAAGATCGGCGCCGCCGCGGCGCTCGATCAGGGCCGGAACGACCTCGGGCGGAGCATCGAGTCGCTCCAGCACCTCGACGATGTTGTCAGCTTCGTTTCTGGTGGGGAGGACGACGGAGACGAACGCCGCCGTGTTGGTCACGCGTTGACGGGCTCGGAACGATCGAGCCGTGAGCCGTAGAGCAGAGCGCCACCGATGACGGCCAACACCAGACCAACACCGACGATCCCACGCGAGTCACTACCCGTGACCGGAAGGTTCTGGAGGCCGAGTACCTGAGAGGCCACATTCGTCCCCCGCTCGTGGCGAGCCTCGAGGGTGAACTCCGATCCGGGTTGCATGTCGAATCCGTTCAGCGACCACGTGAGGCCGGCGAACGCCGGGGTGACCTGTGCCAGCACGAACTCGAAGGGCAAGCCATCCTTGTCGGTTCCGACTACGTAGACCAAGTAGGTCTCGTCGATCGTGGCCGGCGCGGTGTAGCGGGCAAGGAACTTGCCATCGGCGTTGGCAACACCCGTGCCGATGATCGTGATCTCGGATGGGTCCTCGCCGTACCCACCCTGGGCAGAGGCGGGCAGTACCGCACCGAGCACGAAAAAGAGAGGCAGCAGTGCTGCCAGGAGAAATCGCTTCATTGAGTCCACACGCCTTGCGTTAGTCCCCTCATCCGAGGGGTCCCTCCACCGGATTGGTTGAGTGAAGTTAACCGCTCGGTAACAACCACGCAAGGGGAGATTCAACCACTCGCGGTCACCGGTCGGTATTTCTCGCCCGGACGGAACAATCTCAGGGCAGCAAAAAGGGCGAGTAACTGTGTCGCCAACACTGCGACCGCACCGGCATCGTTCGACGGGGGGATCGAGACCGGCACATCGTCGATGGCGAAAAGGAGGACCGACGCGTCGACATCCGACGCGGGCGACTCCGAGGAGCCGACGAGCTGCCGCACACCGGGTTCCCTGCCCAAGCGTCGATAGAACGCGGCGTCGGGACTCCCCATCACCACGACCCGGTCGATCCCGAGGTCTCGCAACTCATCTGCCACGGTGGATCCGGCCCGGACCATGGTGTCGATTCCCGCAAGCTTCTCGTCGTCGACTGTTGTTCGTTCGTCCGAGTCGACCGAAGCGAAGGCGCGGCCCGACGCCAGAATCCGCCCATCGAGAAGCCACGGTGACGGCTCGAGCGTTGCCCGACCGCCGGCAAGCGACGACGGCCCGTAGCGCTCCCAGGGAAGGGCGAGAACCACGTGATCGCCATCGGCCAACTCGGCCCGGATCGCAGCGAGCGAGGCGGGCTCGGCGAGCGGTGTCAACCGACCATCGGCCCCCCACAGACCAGACCACCCCACGGCCATCGCCAGCGCGGCCAACCCGGCACCAGCGGCAACACCCAGAGCTCCTCGCCGGCCGAGCACGCTGCCGAGCCCGACCAGCAGCACGAGCCCGAACAGCGGCCAGAACTTGTGAGTCTCGCGAACGATCACCAGCGGACCGACGAGGGCGTTCTCCCAGACGGTGCGGACACCCGGCACCGTCGGGACGACGAACAGTCCGAGCCCGACCAGCGCCGACCAGATCAGATCCGGACCGATCGATTCCATTGAAGCGGCACCATCGTCCGGTCGGAGGACAGACCGTTGCCGGCCGACGAGGCCAGCGAGTCCGAGGAGAAGGGACAGGCCGAGCACCGCGGCAAGCACCGGGGCACGGGTCGCCACGTCCTCGTCGACGAGGAACAGCCCACCGCCGGCGACGGCCCTGGCAGGGCCCAGAACCCCGTCAGCTCTGGCCTGGAACAGCGCCGACGCCGCCGACGGCAACGCGCTGCCGCCGACCAGCACGACCAATCCAGGCACGACCCACACCGCCTGGGCAGCCACGAGCACGATCAGCGAACGCAGACGTTCGCCTGACCGTTCGCGACGCAACGTCGCCACCAGAAGAGGCACCAACCCAAGGACGGTTCCGCTCGAACCCGTGAAACCGAAAACGATCGCCCACTGCCAGCGTCGACGTCGATCGCCGAGATCGACCAACGCATGGGGCAGCAACGCGGTGGCGACCGCCAACGGAAGATGACCGACAGCGAGACGGCTCAGCAGGAACGGAGAGAGTGCGTACACGACTCCGAGAAGGACCCCGACGGGATTTCTGCCGATCAGCCGAACCACACCCAAGCATGCGACCGCCACGGTCGACCAGATCAACACGGCCACCACGTTCGGTCCCCCGACCACCTCACTGGCCAACGCAAGTGGACCGTAGAAGGGGACTCGACGCGGCAACTCCGGCCCGAGGCCGAAGAAACCGGGCGGCATCGGGATCGTGGGACCGACGACCTGATCCCAGTTCAGGAGCAGCCCGGATCCGAACGTGCGCACCGCGGCCGCCCCGCCCACAACGATTGCGGCGACCCACGCCACCACACCGACTGCAGATCGAGGGCTTGCCGGTTGCTCCATCAGGTCGGTTCTGACCACGACTCCTCAGCCGGCGTGAAGAGGAACGCGTTGATGTAGTCGGCGCTGCGGGGACGATCGACGGAGGCGAGCTGATCGCGCTCGACGTCGAAACGTTCGAGCGGTTCCCATCCCTTGCGCAGGAAGTGGCCTCGGTAGTTTTGATCGGTCAACCAGGCGAAGACCTCGCCGATCGGAACATCGAGATGGCGTTGTTCGATCTCGATCATCAACCTGGGTCGGTCGCGTTCGATGGTCGCCGTCGCCCCTCGCAGGGCGGGCAGCTCGAATCCCTCGACATCGATCTTCATGAGACCGACGTTGCGTAGTTCGAGTGCGTCGATGGTCGTGACGGCGACCTCGACCGAGTCGGGGGCCGTGGCCCCGTTACGAAGCGACGCCAGCCCATCATTGCCCGGCGTGGCGTCTGGCCGACCCAGGAGTGCCCGCCCCACGGCGTCGCCGATCGCCGTCTCGTGCACCGTGACGTGCGGGGGAACCCACGAACGAAGACGCTCCGCCAGCTGCGGCTGCGGCTCGATCGCATGCACTTCGGGACAGCGTTTCGCAAAAGTGGCCGTCCACGGTCCCCACCAGGTCCCGACATCGACAACGACCCGATCCGTCGGGAGGTAGTCGTCGAGTCGCCGCAGCTCCGGCTCCTGGTACTTCCAGAACAGATGGATGGCCCGTCGCAGCACGGGATCGGGAAGTGCGCTCGCGACGCGGGCCGAGAGCGACATCAGGAGAGGGGTGCGGTGGTGATCGACGAGTAGCACATCTCGTCGCCCGTGCCATCCGACCAGACGATGTACCCAACGGCGTCGTACGGCGCGTTCTCACGGTTCCACGCGCACTCGACGCGGATCGTGTCACCACGATCGATGATGATGTCCTCTACGGGGCGGTAGCCGAGCTGCCACTCGAAGTCCCATTCGGGAATGTCGAGCAGAACCCGCTCGTCTGGCTCACCCGGATTCAGGGTCAGCCGAATGCTGTCACCAAGCTCGTGCATGTGCCCGGTCACCGACGTGATCAGCCCGGGATTGTCGACCGGTAGGTCACAAGTCGACCAGGCCGCGCCGTCGGTCATGTCGGCAAAGTCGTCGATCGATGCGCCACAGTTCCACAGGAAGTAGTTCGGGAGCCCGCCGATGAAGTCGCCGTAGAGATCGCGAACGCGTTCGACTGCAGCCGAACGATCGCAGAGCGGATTCGTGTCGCCGACGTAGCAGGGGATCTCGGCCGGGCCGAGATAGAGGGAACCCGTGAGCTGGGCATACTCGCCTCCGACGGCGGCGATCTCCTCGTCGCTGGCGAGATCCAGCTGGTAGAGCGAGAGGTCGGCCGGCGCAGCACCGTTGTAGTGGTAGTGGATCTGCACGATGACGAAGTCGCCGGGATCGAGGGCGATGGCATAGCCGTCCGGCATCCGTGCCGGCGGACCACCAGGGGCCCAGCCTCCCAGTCTGGCGAGACGTCCACCATCGTTGGTCTGGAGACCGGTCCCGCCGTAGCAAGTCCAACCCGGTCCGGCAGCCGAGTCGTCCAGCCACGCCGCCTGATCACGAAGTTCTTTCGACGCCAGCGTGATGATGCCGTGATGGACAACCTCGGTCACGTCCGGCACGAAGTGGGCGCCGACGATCCATTCGGACTGCGCATTGCCCGGTTCGTAGATCAGGCAGCGATAGTCGTCGATGGCGCCGTAGTCGCCGGAATAGGCGCCCCCCGAAGCCGTCATGACGATCTCGGGGTCATCGAGGTACGAGGGCGGAGCGTCCGACGCCAGTGGTGTGGTCGGATCGACGTCGAGCACGGCACCATCAGCTTCCCAAGATGCAATGGCAGCAATCTCACCTGCGGAGAGCGTGACGTCCCCGATGAATGGGACCGAGAGCGACGACGCCGGCCAGGGGGGCATCAAACCAGTCGAGGTGTAGCGCCTCATCGCATCGGCATTCTCGACCGCGTCAGCGGCAGTGGCGAGAACGACGTGATCAGATCCGGCCTGTTCCGGGCCGTGACACGAAACGCAGGAGCGTTCGAGGATCGGCTGGATGTGCTCGGCAAACGAGACCGGCTCACCGTCGGCCGGGGCGAGGTCGACGCGGACCGCGATTTCTTGGACGATCGGCTCGGCCACGGTGGTCACCGGTTCGGTCGGGGCGGGTTCGGTGGTCAGAGCGATATCGGCAGTCGTGACCGGACTCTCGGCGATGCCTTCGGCCTCAACCGCATCGTCGCCCTGCCCGGAGCACGCCGCACCGACGAAAAGGAACAGCGCAAAGCCGAGAACGTGGACGGGGCGCAACTGCTCGAATGCTCGCAACACACGAAGGACGGTACAGGCAGGTCCTCTTGCCCGCTGTGGGCAAAGCCGTGGTAAGACGACGGGGCACGGGGCCACCGGGCTCAGCCAACGAACGCCGAGTGGAAGCAACAGCGCAGTCGAAAGGTTCGCTCATGCAACTCATTCCCCTCGAGATCGGCCGCCTGACGGCCAGTCTCTCGATCATCACTGGCGAAGACGCGACGACCACGCTCCCCATCCCGAGCTGGCTGATCGAGCATCCCGACGGCCTGGTGTTGTTCGACACCGGGCTCCACCCGGATCTGCAACACGGCACCGAGCGCATCGGTCGTTCCGGCCGCTTCTTTCAACCAGACTTCCCGGCGGGCGAAGAACTCGCAGCCCGGCTCACCGCGGCGGGCGTCCGGCCATCCGACATCACCCACATCATCTTCAGCCATCTCCACTTCGACCATGTCGGCGGCACGGCCGAGATACCGAACGCCCGCATCATCGTGCAGGCCGACGAATGGGCCGCAGGCAACGACCCCCGACTGATCGAGAAGGGGGCCTACATGCCGGACGACTATGTGCTCGGCCACGACGTGCAGACCGTCGCCGGGCTCCACGACGTCTTCGGTGACCGAACCGTGGTCTGCGTACCGACGCCAGGCCACACGATCGGGCATCAGTCGTTGCGAGTCGAGCTCGAGACCGGCCCCGTCGTGCTCACCGGCGACTGCATCTACTGGGATCGGATGTTGGACGAGATGCGCGTACCGAAGTTCGGCTACGACACGGACCAGCAGCGCACGTCCATGGTCGAGCTCAAACGGCTGCGCGATGAGGAGGGTTGCCGTCTGCTGTACGGGCACGACGTCGATCAGTTCCGAGCGCTGCCATCCGTCCTGACATGAAACCAAGTGAGGAGCCGGTTGGCGCGTCCTCAGGTCTCCAAGGGAGCAAAGAGGTCGACCGGGTTGTCGTCTGGGTCGAGCACGGTCGCGTAGCGCTGACCCCAGAATGCGTCCCAAGGTTCGACCGCGCTGCGGTGCCCATCGGCAACCAAAGAGGCATGCGTCGCATCGACCTCAGCCGGGCTGTCGCACAGGAACGCCATGCCCATGCGATGCCCGCCGGTCGCGGGGTGGTAGTCGGAGATCTGACGCATGAGGTCCACGGTGTCGAACATGAGCCGGATGCCACCCGGGAGCGTGGTTTCGGCATGCGACTCGTCAGCCGCCCCGTCGGCGAACTCGAGCCCGAGTTGCTGGTAGAACGCGATGGCTGCCGCCATGTCCTTCACGACCACCCCGAACGCATCAGCACGAATCACGTCAACTCCCCGATCTCTGGACCGGTCGAACACTAGCCAGTCCGCCGGACGTAGTTCTGGCAACGGCCCGAGCCGACGGTAGAACACTCACATGACTGTCGTGAAGATCAACGCACTCGAGATTCCACCGCAGGCCGGCGACGAGATCGTGAAGCGATTCACCGCTCGCATGGAGGGCCTGGCCGACGTTCCCGGCTTTGAAGGTTTCGAGCTGTTGCGCCCCACCGGCGATGCCGAAACCCGCTGGTTCGTCTACACCCGCTGGGCCGACCAGACCTCTTACGAGGGATGGCGTGACGGCGACGGCGCCCGCAACAGCCACGCTCAACCGTCTGGCGACGAGGCCGAAGCCCCTCAGCGCCCGGTCAGCATGGGCGCCACGCTGCTCGAGTTCGAGGTCGAGGTCAGCGCTGGTCCGTCCGGGGCCTGAATCGCGCCGGCCCGATCAATCCGGGCGCGTGTCGGGTGCCGGGTGGGGATCAGCGAACGTGAACGCCTCGTCTGAGGGCCCGTCACGGCGGAGCTGATCCAGCTTGGCCCACGCCTCATCGAGGGTGGGTGTTGTCCCGGCTTCGATCCACCAGCAGACCGTTTCGACCTCCGGCGGCTTCTCGAACCATTCGCGGCGCCGGCGAAGATAGGCGACGTGACCACTCTTGTAGACGTAGTGGTGCAGCGCCTCGTGGCTTTCCCACAGCGACAGATTCACAGCGTCGCGCTGGTCATCCGACACGTCGATGTAGGTGCTGCCCATTCCGCTCTCGTCGGTCAGGCGCCAGACGAAACCGGGTGACACCTCGGCCAGCAGATTGATCGGTTCGAGCGATGCGGCGAACTCCGCGCTCTCGGGTGCGTCGATCGGGTGGTGCAAGCGGCCGACGTTGAACTCAACGAGATGGAACTGACTCACGATCGTCGAGCTTATGACGAGCGACCGCATGAAAGATCCGCGACCAGACCGCCGAAGCCACGAGGCCGCAGATCAGCGCCACGATCAGCTGGAGGACCGGTTGCTCGACGCCGAGCGCGGTGTTGACCTGGAAGTGCACGAGGTAGAGGTAGAGCGACGCTCCCCCGATCGCACCGAGCACCCGGTGGAGCGGGGCGGGCACGAGGACCGTCGGCAACCAGATGAGCGCCACGACACCGGCGAGGATCACCAAGGTCCGGCTCGTCGAGTCGAAGAACCCCGGCACGGTCAGGAGTGTGACCAGCGTGAGGGCCCACCGCTGCCACCGCCGGCGGGACTGCTCGGCGACCCATCCGATCGCGAACAGCCACAGCGACATGTGGAGCACCTTGAATCCGAGGTCGTCAGTCGACCAGATCGCCTCGATGCCGTAGCGCAGATAGAGCGCCAGCGTCATGGCGGCGACGGCGAAGAGATACGGAGAAACACGATGGAGGGCGCGAACCTTCGGAATCGAGAAAACAACACCGGCGACCACGAGGATCTGGACCAGGACCTCGATGAACCAGTAGCCACCCGAGGCTTCCGGATCGAGATGGGAAACGTAGGTGACGACCGACCAGTCGAGCGTCCCCGTCATCAACGAAACAAGCAAGACCCAAGCCGTGGTGGGAATCATGATTCGCACGACGATCGGGATGATCGGACGGGCGCTGTCCCGGCGCGAGATCGTCCCCAGGGTGAAGCGGGAGAAATTGAAGCCGGCGGCGGCGAGCAGCACATGGGCGCCCCCGAGCACATTCAGCAGCTCGAAGTGCTGAGCCATGATCGCAAGGATTGCCAGCGCACGGATGGCCACCCCGGTCTCGACTTCCCGCAGCCGGCCACGTTCGGTCCGGGCCGCTTCGAGTTCCGCAACCGTCATCAGATGCCACGCCGCTGGAACATGCCCCAGCAGATCCTCGAGCTCGATCGAGACCTCGACGTAGGAGAGGGAGTCGCCTCCGAGCGAGACGAACGTCTCGTCGTCAGCGATCTCGGCACGGCCGACCGCGTGCGCCAGCACCGATGACACGGAACGTGTCCGGGGACCCGCCATCGGATCCTCGACGGAATCAACAGCCTTGGCCAGCGAGTCCTCGTTCAGCTCGCGGATCGACATGTAGTCGGTTTTGCCGTTCGCCAATCTGGGCAGCTCCGGCAGAGCGATGACCGCGACAGCGGCACGAGCAAGGCCGAATCGTTCGACGACTTCGTCACACACGACGTCGGTGTCACGACCTCCTTCTACGGCGATGACAAGCTGCTCATCAGTACCAGTGGCGGCAACGGAACCGTCGGCTCCATCGGCAAGAAACCCTTCTACCGCGTCGAGGCTGACGCGAAGTCCGAAGAGCTTCAGGAAACGGCTCTTCCGTCCGGTGATCTCGTAGAGACCGGCGTCGTTTCGTGTGGCGAGGTCACCGGTGTGCAAAACGTCGACGTCGGCGCCGGCCGACAGGTCGGCCCGACTCATGGCATAACCCATCATCACGTTCGGCCCGCTGTAGAGCAGCTCGCCATCGTCAGCGAGTTCGAACTCGCCACCGGGTATCGGCTGGCCGATGGCTCGTGGATGCTCGACCGCCAGGTGCGGCGGGAGGTAGGCCATGCGGGCGGTGGCCTCGGTCGCCCCGTACATGACAACGAGGTCGAAGCCCTTCTCTTCACCGAGCCTGGCGTAGCGCTCGACGGCCTCCGGAGCGAGCTTGCCGCCGGCCTGCGTGATGTAGCGAAGCGACGGCACGTCCTTCGAGGCGAAGTCGATCCGGTCGAGCAGGTCGAACGTGAACGGAACCGCCGGGAACGTGGTCACCTGATGTTCGTCAACCAGTGTCCAGAAGCACGTGTCGACCACCGAGCGATCCGTCACCACGACGGCAGCGCCGCACAGCAGGTGCGAGTGCAGAATCGACAACCCGTAGCAGTAGTGGAGCGGTAGCGGCAGCAGTGCGCAATCGGTCGGTTCAATCGACAAATAATCGGCGATTGCTTCGGCGTTCGATTCTAGGTTCGACCGGCTCAGTCGGACGAATTTCGACACACCCGTCGATCCTGACGTCGACAGCAGGAGGGCGAGATCGGGATGGAGCCCGCCCGCCGGCTCATCACGGAGGTGATCGAGCACCCAGCCTTCATCAGACGGCCGCAGGATCGTGTCCGGTCGATAGGACGCAACGAGGTCGTCGATTGTCGGCCCCGGAGGCACCATCATCACAACGTGGCGGCCGCGGAGCGCTGCCAGATAGGTGACCAACGGGTCGAGTTGATTCTCTGATTCGATGAGCACGAGCCGCCGGGTATCACCGAGGTCGACACACCGCGCGTCGATCAGGCGATCGAGTTCGGCATAGCTCAGCTGATGGTCTCCAACGATCAGCGCACGTTCGCCACCTGCGGTCGCCCAGGAGTCGATGAAGAACCGCGATTCCTTCCGGGTCGACATCGTTATTGCATCGGCGCAATATCCACCGAGTTGAGCCGGTTTGCCGGACGGCAGATCGGGTACGGCCCGGACGCGACGGGCTCGCAGGCCGACACGATCCGAGCGCTGGTGATCAAGTGAGCAATGCTGGAGTGATCGAGTCGCTCCCCCGCTGAGCCTGGTGGTCAAGATGCCTGGCCAGAAAACCGGCCATTTCGGGGAACTCAGAGAAGTGTGACGTCGTTCATCATCTGAACACCCGACACGTGACAGCATGTGCGTCACGGCGGATCCACTGGAGAGGGGGTTGGGTGTCAGAGTTTCTCGAAATTGTCTTTGGACTGCCCACCGTCATCTTCACGACGTTGCTGCTCATCAGCCTCGGATTCTGGATCATCACGATCGCGTTCGGGCTCGGTGACGGCGGCGACCTCGACCTCGATGTCGGCAGCGCTGACGTCGGTGATGTCGATGTCGATGTCGACGCCGGAGGGTCAGACGGCGACGGATCGGACAACGGCGCACTCGCCGGACTGCTCCAGACGTTCAATCTCCACATCCTTCCCCTGACGCTGACCCTCTCGATCATCTCGCTCGTCGGGTGGTTCGTGTCGGCGATGGGCACAGTGATCCTCACGTCCGACAACGCCCCGAATCTGCTCGTCGGTCTCACGATCAGCCTCGCCGGCCTCGTTGCCGGCGTCTTCGTCGCCGGTCGGGTCGGGCACCTGCTTCGGCCGATCTTCGTGCCGACCAAACACGTCCGCCGCCGCGATCTCATCGGTCGTCTCTGCACCGTCCAAACCGGCCGTGTCGACGCTGCCTTCGGTCAGGCCGAAGTCGTCGACGGCGAGCACAGCACCCACCTCATCCAGGTCCGGTGCACGATCGACAACGACCTCCGGGGCGGCATGAGGGCTCTCATCGTCGACGTCGACCACGATGGACGCTTCATCATCTCGCCAGACGTCGAGTCCCTCATCTGACGCGGCCAAGAACCACAAACCGCACTACCAAACCGCACTACCAAACCGCACTACCAAACCAGAGTGATCCCTACGGATCAGAAAGCAGCACCGCAAGCATGGGCACCATCATCCTCATTGTCGTCTTCGTCGTCCTGATCGCCCTGGCGTTCCTGGTGGTCGGTGGCTTCGTCTACTCGACTCTGTACAAGAAGGTCCCGCAGGGCAAGGCGCTGGTGGTGTCGACGGCCAAAGCCGTTGAGGTGACCTTCACTGGTCGCCTCGTCATCCCGGTGATCCACAAGGCCGAGATGATGGACATCTCGGTCAAGACCATCGAGATCGACCGGCGTGCCACTGAAGGCCTCATCTGTGAGGACAACATCCGGGCCGACATCAAGGTCAACTTCTTCGTTCGGGTCAACAAGGCCGAGGAAGACGTCATCAAGGTCGCCCAAGCCATCGGCACCGAGCGAGCCAGCCAGGTCGAAACACTCGAGGAGCTGTTCACGGCCAAGTTCTCCGAGGCGCTCAAGACCGTCGGCAAGCAGATGGAGTTCATCTCGCTCTACACCGAGCGGTCGAACTTTCGCGATCGGATCATCGAAGTCATCGGCACTGACCTCAACGGCTACAGCCTCGAAGACGTGGCCATCGACTACCTCGAGCAGACTCCCCTGTCCCAGCTCGACAGCGACAACATTCTCGACGCCCAGGGCATCCGCAAGATCACCGAACTCACTGCCATCGAGCACGTAGCCACCAACAACGCGTCCAACGACGAGTCGAAGCAGATCACGGCGAAGAACGTCGAGACACGTGAAGCGATCCTCGAGCTCGAACGCCAGCAGGCCGACGCCGAGGCTCGCCAGCGGCGCGAGGTCCAGGGCGTGCAAGCCCGTGAACAGGCCACGATCGACACCATCACCGCCGAGGAACGACTGCGGGCCGAGATGGCCGCCATCGAAGTCGACCAGAAGCTCGGCATCGAGCGAGAGAACCTCCAGCGAGAGGTCCAAGTTGCCGGCAAGAACCGCGAGCGAGTGATCGCGGTCGAAGAGGAGCGAGTTCGCAAGGCTGCCGAACTCGAAGACATGAGCCGCCAGGTCGAGACTCTCGCGGCCGAGAAGGCGCTCGAACAGGAGATGGGCACCATCGCCGAGATCCGCCGTAGCCGGATCGCGGTCGACAAGACCGTGGCCGAGCAGGAAGAGGCGATCGATACTCTTCGCATGGTCGAAGAGGCCAACCGTCAGAAGCAGTCGGCCATCATCACGGCCGAGGGCGCCGCCGAGGCTGCCCTGGTGAAGGACATCAAGGCCGCCGAGGCGCAAGCGGTCGCCGCCGAGCACCTGGCGAGCGAAGAGGTTCGCATGGCGAAGGGCCGCATGGAAGCAAGCAATCTCGACGCCGCAGCCAAGATCAAGTTGGCAGAAGGTGTGCAGGCCGAGTCGGCAGCAGCCGGCCTGGCCGAAGTCGAAGTGCTCGAAGCCCGGGCCGTCGCCAACGAGAAGCTCGGCCTCGCCGACGTCACGGTCGAGAGGGCCAAAGCAAACGCCGTGCGCGAGCTGGGCGAAGCGGAAGCCTCAAAGGTACGCGATGCTGGCCTGGCAGAGGCCGAGGTAACCGAAGCCAAACTCAAGGGGGAGGCTTCTGGTCTCACCGACAAGGCCGCCGCCATGCGGGAACTCGAGGGAGTCGGCCAGGAGCACGAGGAGTTCGTGCGCCAGCTCGAAGCCGACACCAAGGTCCGCCTCGCCGAAGTCGACGCCCGCGTCGGCGTCGCAACAGCGCAGGCCGAAGCGATGAAGGTCGGACTCGAGAACGCCGACATCGACATCGTGGGCGGCTCCGACATGTTCGTCGACCGGCTGGTCGGCGCCATCAGCTCCGGCAAGGCCGTCGACGGGTTCATCGAGAGCTCGGATCTGGCATCGAGCGCGCTGAAGAAGTACGCCGATGGCGAAGAGGATCTCGTGGCCAAGATCGCCGAAGCCATCTCGGGGCTCGGTGCCGACGGCATCCGTGACCTCTCCGTCGCCGAACTGCTGCGCCAGCTCGGCAAGTGACGGTCGTTTCGAGGCCCCGGGGGGCCTCGCCACTAACGGAGTTGTTCGCCAGGGCTCACAACTCCCATCTGGGAAACAATGACTGATACTGGTACTTCGGCAAATGAAGAGGGCACCGCCGACAAGTCCAGCGACGGTATTGCCCAGGGCACCTACGCCCTTCTCCGCGGTCGGCTCGAATCGGCGGCTCGCGAGCTGACCTCGCGGGCCGACGCTCTCAACGCGAGACGGCTCGAGGCTTTTGGTTCGGCCAAGCTCGAGCTGACCACAACCGAACGGGTGCGCACCGAGCTCAACACGATTCCCCGCGACCTTGCCAGCATCGACTCACAGCTGATCATGGCCTACAACGCCGAAGTCGGCGTGCGGGCAGAGGTGCGGCCCGAAGACGTTTTCAGCGTGCACCATCTGGAAGTGGGGTCCGAAAGCCAGCCCGGCGTGTGGTTCAGTCCGAACACCGAGGGTTTGTCCGGATCAGCGCTCGACGACGATCAGTTCCGGCGCGACTTCGAGGAGCTCCACACCTACTTCAGCCAGACCAAACTCGAGCAGCTCTATGCCGTCGGCCAGAAGCTGCTGGCGGTGTTCCGCACGGGTGGCGGCGAAGGCGACCTTCGGGTGTTCCGCTGGGAGATCGGCCTCGACGGCACGCTGTCGTACCTCGACGCCCGCGGCGATCGCGACCATCGTTTCCCAGCCAGCCAAGACGTCTCGTGGACACTCGCTACCCGCGCCGACCATGTCGCCGCCACCCACGTGAAACTCGGCGAGCGGGTCCTCATCGATCCGCTCGGCGGATCGCTCGTGATCCAGCTGGCCGACGGAGGCGGCGATGGAAGCGGCACAAAACTGCTCTCCGATCGCCTGGAACATGCCGACCAGAGCTTGCAGGACTGCACGATTCGTTGGGCCGCCGCCGGCGATCTCCTACTGGTCGACGTGCTGCCATACGGAGAAGTGCGACACCGCTACTACGTCGTCAACCTTCTGGTCGACCACGCCGTCCGCCTCGACGCGTTGGGGGCCGCGTTCCGGCAACTGCCAGATGGCCAGGGTCTGATCTTCCCCGAGGGGATTTATCTCAAGACCGGCGAGATGCGGACGTTCGACGTCGACTCCGGTGATGCCGAGCTGCTCGAAGTAGTTCGAAGTCCGAACGGCGAGGACGTGCTCTATGTGTTCCACGAGCGCACGTCCGGTCGATCGATCCTGCTGCCATACAACGTGGTGCGCCAAGAAGTGGCGGCGCCGATCTGGTGCCACGGCCACACGATCTTCGCCGACGGCACGATGGTCGTTTTCCGCGAGGAGCCGGAACCCACTCGCATCCACCCGATGCAGATCTGGGCCACGCCATTCGGCACTGACGAGTGGTATGCCAAACAACCCCGCAGCTCGTCTGATCTCGACCGGATCGGCAACGCCAGCCTCGTGAGTGGTATCGCCGACGCGTTGGCCCTGACCCGCTTGATCGCCGACGTCGAGCCCTCCACGGCGATCTACACCGACCTCCTGATGTCGGCCGGCCGCTTCACCGACACCCACCACTGGAGCGGTGACCAGCAGGTCGGAAACCTCGCAGAGAGCGCCCATGACATCCGGGTCGTGGCCGAGCAGGTGATCGATGAATTCGAGCGAATGCAGGCGGTTGCATCCGCGGCGGCCGATGCGCTGGCGGCAGCCGAAGTCGAGACGCTTCGCATCACCGAAGACCTGCGCCTCTCGCCCCCTACCGCGACCGAGGGATTCATCGACGGTCTGGCTGCGATTAGGCGTCAGATCGGCCATCTCCACACCGAGAAGGAGCGGCGCGGCATCGACCTGGTTCGCATCGACGAGCTGATCGATTCGACCACCGAGGCTCACGATTCGTTGGCCCAGGCCGCTGCTGCCCATCTCGCAGCTGACGGAGCCTTCGCTCCGTACCACGATCAGCTCCAGACGTTGGCAGCAGCCACCCAGCAGGCTGCGTCGTCACTCGATGCCACCGAGACGTTGGCGTCCGTCGATGCCCTGGCCGAGTCGATGGACCTAGTGGCCAACACCGTCAGTGATCTGGTGGTCGACGACCCAAGAGTCCGAACGTCGGTGCTCGAACAGGTGGCCGGGGTGTTGGCCGAGATGAACCGGGTGCGGGCCGGCGTCGAGGGCAAACGCGACGCTCTGATCCAGAGCGAAACTGGCGCCGCCTTCGCCACCGAGCTCGGGCTCTTCGGCCAGTCGATCGCCACCGCCGTCAGCCGCGCCAACACCCCAGAAGCCTGTGACGAAGCCCTGGCACGCCTGTTGCTCCAGCTCGAACACTTGGAGACAGCGGGCCCCCGGACCGACATCCAGATCGATGAGCTCGCCACCCGCCGGGATCAGGTCACCGAGGCGTTGACAACGAAGCGCCAGCAGTTGGTCGACGATCGCCAGCAACGGGCCGACCGTCTGGTGACCGCAGCGACGCGCACCCTCGACCGGGTGGCCGAGCGAGCCCAGACCATGGCATCGATTGACGACGTCAATGGGTTCTACGCCGCCGATCCGATGGTCAGCCGGGTCCGCAAGCTGGTCGACGATCTTCGGGACTTGGGTGAACCGGTGCGGGCCGATGAGCTGCAGTCACAATTGGGAGCCTCACGCGATCGCGCGAACAGGGCACTCCGGGACCGGCAGGACCTGTTCGACGGTGACGCGGTCAAGCTCGGCCGCTTTCGATTCAGCGTCGATGACCGGACCCGCGAGCTCACGCTGATCCCCGGAGAGGAACACTTGCAGGCGGTGCTCACCGGCACAGACCTTCGTCTGCCCATCGAAGACGAGCGGCTCGATGCGCACCGCGACCTCTGGGATCAGCCGCTGGCCTCAGAGACGGCGTCGTTGTATCGCTCGGCCTTCCTTGCCGGGGACCTCCTGCTCGCAGCGCTCGACGACCGTTCGGAAATCACGGGTACGACCTCGCTCGCGCTGCCGGTTCGTCGCACCCGAGCCGGCAAGGCAGGCGGCGCGATCGGCGACACCACAGCGTTGCTCGATCAGGTCCGCGTGGCTGTCGATCATCGACTCGACGAGGGCTACGACCGAGGTGTGCACGACCTCGACGCGGCCCGAATCTTGGCGTTCGTCGGTCCACTCGCCGTGGACGCCGGCGCCTTGGTGATCCCGAGCGATGTTCGGGCCACGGCACAGGTGTCGTGGTCGCGTCTCGACGAGAAAGCGAAGTCGATGTGGGTCGATCGAGGGCGGGCGATCGCCAGTGCCACCGCAAGCCGCACCACCCTCGAGCGCCTCACTTCCGATCTCGGTGCCGATCTCGACGTTGCCGACCAGCGGGTTGCCCGCTACCTCCTGACCGAGTTGACACGAACCGAGGGCTTCAGCTTCGCCCAGTCAGCGGCAGCCGCGACCAGAACGGCCGAGCTCGTGAAGGAGCCGCAACTGCGCGCCGTGATCGACGCCGCGACCGACGACATCGACGGGCTCCTGCCCGTGGTCGCCGACGCCGTCACCAGAGCAATGCCAGGCGAACGCCACGTGGTACCGGAGGTGGCCGTCGCCCTTGCGTTGCCAGAGCTCGAGCGACGCACTGTCGATGTCGATCTCGAGTTCACGATCGATGGCCTCAACGGCAGACACCCCACGGTGGTCGACGGAACCCTTGTCGGCAGGGTCGACGATCTGCTGGCCGCCGTGGCCGAGCATCGAGCCACCGCTCTGCCGATGCATCGCGAGTTCGGCGCGGCTCGGCGTGAGACGCTGGAGTCGCTGCGACGTCGTTTACGGGTCGACGATCTGGAACCGCGAGTGCCAGACGGTTTCGTGCGGAACCGGCTGATCGACACGATCTATCTCCCGCTGATCGGCGACAATCTCGCCAGACAGATCGGCACGGTCGACGACCAGGGCGGCCAGCGTTCCGGCCTGCTGATGCTGCTCTCGCCGCCCGGCTACGGCAAGACCACGCTGGTCGAATACGTGGCCGATCGACTCGGCATGGCGCTGGTCAAGGTGTCCGGTCCCGGTCTTGGTCACGAAGTCACTTCGCTCGATCCGGGCCAAGCGCCAAGTGCGACCGCTGCTCGGGAGATCGAACGCATCAACCTGGCCTTCGCTGTCGGCACCAACGTGATCCTCTATCTCGACGACATCCAGCACACCAACCCCGAGTTGCTCCAGCGTTTCATCTCGCTGTGTGACGCGCAGCGTCGAGTGGAGGGCGTGTGGAACGGCGAAAGCAGGACGTTCGATCTCCGCGGCAAGCGGTTCGCGGTGGTGATGGCGGGCAACCCGTACACAGAATCCGGCGATCGCTTCCGGATTCCCGACATGCTTGCCAACCGGGCCGACACCTACAACTTGGGCGATGTGCTCGCCGGCAACGAGGACGTGTTCGCTCGCAGCTACACCGAGAACGCCCTCACTGCCAACCAAACTCTGGCTCCGCTGGCCGGTCGCAGTCCCGCCGACCTGGACCGCTTCCTTCGAGCAGCCGGCGGTTCACCGCTCGAGGAGTCAGCGCTCGAACACAGCTATTCGAGCGCCGAAGCCAATGAGATCGTCACCGTGCTTGGTCATCTGCGCCGAGTCCAAGAGGTCGTGCTGAAGGTCAATCGGCAGTACATAGCGTCGGCGGCCACGGACGATCAGTACCGAACCGAGCCACCGTTCCTGTTGCAGGGTTCCTACCGCAACATGGCACGCATGGCGTCCAAGTTGTTGCCGGCGATGACCGCCAACGAGGTCGAGCGCGTGGTCGACGAGCACTACGTGGCCGAATCGCAGGCCCTCACCGGCCAGGCCGAGACCAACCTGCTCAAGCTGGGCGAGATGCGCGGCACGCTGAGTGATGACGAGCGGACCCGCTGGGACGACATCCTGCGCGTGTTCCAACGCCAGCAACGCCTCGGTGGTGACGACCGTGACCCAGCCACTCGCGTGGTTGCCGCCATCGAGCAAGTGGCCGAGACCCTGTCGAGGCAGGGTGGTCAGAGCAGCGAACTGCCGGTGATCAACGTGACCGTGCCCGCCCCTGTGATCATGACGGCACCCGTCGACCCGGCCGACCTTCCCCTGGAACCATCACCTGATCTGACCCCAGACGAAGATCCCGTGCCCCCCTTCGACCCCCGCTGACCGACCCCCTACGCCAGATCGATCGCGAGCGGTACCGCACGGTTGAGGGTGTGACCAACCGGTGAGGTGCCGACGACCTTCGCGTGAAGCTCCGCCCGCTGCTCGTCGGTTGCGTTGCTGTCGAGGTTGACGTTCACCCGGATCGACTCGTAGCCAGCGTTGCCGTCGGGGTCGAGCCCGAGGAACGTGCGGAGGTCGAGGTCGCCTTCGAGTTCGATCGAGAGGGCCTCGATCTCGATGCCGGCAGCGGTGGCATTTGCGGCGTAGCCAACTGCCAGGCAGTTCCCGAGCGCTCCGAGGAGTTGTTCGACCGGGTTCGGCCCCGTCTCGCTACCACCAGACGACTGACTCCGCAATCGTCGGTTCATCGTTCGATCCGGAGAGGATGACGAGTTCGCCGGCACCGTTGACTGCGAGGCGGATCGGTGGATCGAACCCAGCACCATCTCCGGTGGGAACGAGGGCGTTGTCCTCGCAACGGGCGTCGTGTTTCGAGGTCCAGTCGTCCTCAGCGATCTCGAGCGTGCTGGCTCGCGTGAACTCATGCCAGGTGCAGCCAGGAAAGGTCGCCGCGTAGAGCCAGGAGCAGATCGCGGTGGGATCGGTCGACACCATCGCCGGATCCTGGTCCGTCGTTGCTGGCGATGTCGACGTCACCGGTTGTTGCTCCGCCGCAACTGGCCACGAGCACTGCCAGTCAGGCCCACACACGTTCAGTTCGCTGGGCAGATGCCGTTCTCGACCAGCGTCGGTATGTCGAATGCCGGACTCGCGAATGTGCCGAGTTCCTGGTGCGTCGTGGTGCCGAAGAAGCTCCGCAGCTCCACCTGCGGTAGGGCGTCGGCGTCGAGTTGGGCACAGTCGGTGATGTTCCACAGGATGACCAGGTGGGTCGTCGCTTCGTCATCGACGTCCTGGGGAAGTGCCGCCGTTGTCGCATCCAGGGCGCCGGGCTCGAACGCTGCCTCCAGGTACTCGATGCCGCTGGGGAAGCTTGCTTCGTCGAGCTCTCCGTCGAAGTTGGCCAAACCATCGACCACGACCCAGACGCCTGCGAGTTGCGATCCGGGGACCTCGGAGACCGACTGAACGCTGACGCCGTTCCACGCATCGGGGTGGAGTTGCGCCACTGCAAGCACTTGGTCGTGGGTGAGAATCGCGGTCCAGCTCCCCGACAGGTTCTCGCTGGACACGACCGACGGTCGAAGCAGTGCGGGCGAGGTCCAAGCAGCCAACATCGCCACGGCGCCGATCGCACTGAGCGCCACGTTGCGGAGCAGCGACCGACGCGGAACCAGGGTGGAGAGACTCGGGTCGACATGCACGGAGTCTTCGGTTGCACAACTCATTGGCCTATCGTACTATGCCAATGGGCCAATAACAAGCCCTCATCAACTCGAGCCGTGGACGGGGCTCGTCTGTCACATGGAAAGAGGATTCAATGGCAATTGTGGCACTCGGTGCTCTCATGGTCTTGGTCGTTGGGATCGGATCGTGGGTGATGTCCAGCTTCGAAGCAACGTCGCGAGACGTGGCATGGCTGGCCGGCACGACTGGCTCCGCGGCGCCGGAGGCCGAGGTCTACGCCCGTTACCTCACCAGGCATCGCCGGCACCGGGTCACCGGGGGTCTGTTCGGGGCGCTGTTCGCCATCATCGTCGGCATCCGTTGGTATGGGACCGTCACCATCGGCATCGGTCAAGGAAGTCCCCTCGCCGACATCTTGTTCTGCACGCTGACGGGCGTGCTCGTCGGAGCGCTCTCGGCCGAGACCTTCCGGCTCAACGAACCACCCTCGACGACCATCCTCGCCTCGTTGACCGAGCGCGAACCGCTGGCGCGGCCAGAGCTCGTTCGGGTCGCCCGAGCCGTCTCCGTCGGCGCGGTCGCCGTCGCTGCGCTGATAGCCGTGACTGGACACGGCCGCTCGGCACTGGCCATCGCGGTCTCGAGTCTGCTCGTCGTTGCGTTGGCGGAGCTCACGAGGTCGGCGATCGCCAGTCGGCGTCGTCCGATCCTGTCTGAAGGTGCCCAGGGGGTCGACGTGAGAATCCGATCATTCGCCGCAACGTCGGTTGCTCGGCTGCAACTCGCTGCTGCCGTGCTCACGGCCGGTTGGGTGCTGGCCAAGGCGCCGGACGCGACGAACACCGCCGTCGGTCTGCTCCACGTCGTGGCGGTCCTCGGTTGCCTCGTGCTGACAGTGGTGCTGCTTCTACGGGCCGCTCCGAGGCCACCTCGGACCTGGATGCCGGCGAGCACATGATCGTTCAACTCGACTCGACGCTGGCGCTGCCCGTGTTCGAGCAGCTTCGATCGCAGATCGAACGACTAATCACCTCGAAGCAACTCAGGCCCGGGGCGAAGCTGCCGCCGATTCGCCAGCTCGCGTCAGACCTCGGGCTGGCGAGAGGCACGGTGAACAAGGTCTACGACATGCTCGCCCGCGACGGCCTCGTCGAGACGTCCGGCCGTCATGGCACGATCGTCCTCGACACATCACACCTCACGACGTCGACCAGCGACCTCGTGGCCGCCGCAGACACGCTTGCGCTCGTGACGCGCCAGCTCGGGCTGTCCGGCGAGGAAGCTCATGATGAGCTGACTCGAGCCCTCGAACGCCTGTGAATCAACGAGCGACGATCACCTCGGCGCCGCGCTCCTCCGGCTCATCGTCGAGCAATTCGGCCGGGAAGCCGGGCGCAGTGACCGACACGCCAGTGGCGTCTTCCAAGCGACGAATCACATTCGGCGACCACTCACGATCGCCATAACGCTCGGCTGCGTCTTCGAAGATGCGAATCATCAGCGGATTCATCTCGAGTGGGACACCGGCCGACTCGGCGATGGCCTGGAACAGACCGATGTCTTTCAGCACCAGATCCATCGTGAAGCTGATGTCGCGTCCGCCGTTGAGGATGACCTGGCCCTCTGTCTCGTGCACGAACGAGTTGCCGCTCGAAATACGGAACGCCTCGTAGGTCGTAGCGAGATCGAGGCCGGCAGCGGCCATGGTGGTGAGGGCTTCGGTCACGGCGATGAGATTGGCCGTCGCCAGATAGTTCGTCGCCACCTTGAGTATCGAGGCTGAACCGAGATCGCCGGTGTGCAGAACCCGTCGGCCCAGGATCGTGAGCAGTGGGAGGACGCGCTCGAACGTGGCCCGGTCGGTCCCGGCGAAGATCGAGATGTTGCCCGTTGCCGCTCGGTGACAACCTCCGGACACTGGGCAATCGACAGCCGCTCCCCCTGCATCGGCAACCAGTGCGCCGAGTCGCGCGATCTCGTTCGAGTCAGTGGTCGACATCTCGAGCCAGATGGTCCCCGGCCGAAGGCCGGCGAGCAGACCGTCATCGGCCTCCAAGACCGCAGCCGACGCAGCCGGAGACGGCAGGCAGGTGACGATCACATCGCACTGTTCGGCGAGCGCTCTCGGCGATGGAGCAGCCGTGGCTCCGATGGCGACGAACGACGACATGAGATCGTCGTCGAGGTCACGGACGACGAGATCGACGCCGTTTCGCAGCAAGGAACCGGCCAGCTTGCCGCCAACGTTGCCGAGCCCGACGAAACCGATCGTGGTCGACGCAAGATCAAGAGGCTCGATCATGAAACGAGGGTGCCTGTTCCGGCAGCCATCACCGCCGGATCCCACGGTGTTCGAGCGAAGACTTCGCGGACGTCGGCGGCAAACGACTCGAGCGGGTCGGTGGGACCATCCGGGTCAAACGAGTTCTGATCCCACTCGGCACAGAAGTCAACACAGAGCTGGTACCAGGGGTGATCCACGAAGGCATCACGACCGTTGCGATCCCGACCGAGATGGTGGGCGTAGTAGTAGCTCTGGAACACCCCGTGCTGCTCGACCACCCACGTCACTTCTTCGCGGACATAGGGCCGCAACACACTCGCCGCGAACTCCGAGTGGTTGAAGGGTGCGAGCTGATCCCCGATGTCGTGGAGCAGCGCGGCGACGACCCAATCGAGGTCTGCTCCGGCCCGCCGTGCTCGCGTGGCGGTTTGCAGCGAGTGCTCCAACCGGCTGACTTGGTAGCCGTCGAGGGATTCTTCCAACCCACGAAGCGTCTCGATCAAGGTGTCGGCCAGGCCAGCCACCTCCAACTGCTCGAGCCGGTCGAGCAACGCATAGTCGGCGGCCGTGCCGTGCTCCATTTCGGTGAAGGAGACGACCTCCGGATCGTGGACGGTCGATTGGGGGGTTTGATTCATGTGTTTCCTCTGGTGTCGGCCCGACCGTTCAGGATCCATTCGGTCAGCGGGCCATCATGATCGATGTAGCAGCCCTGCAAGTGGCGGTTGCCCCGCGTTGGGTCGAACGAGGTCCTTCCGTGGAGCACTCGATGATTGTCGACCACCAGGACCTCACCAGCCGACATGCGGTACTCGATCTGGCGATCGGGATCGTTGAGCGCCTCCGCCAGCCATCGGCGGCCGCGGTAGTAGACGTCGAGGGTGTCGGCGTCGATCAGCGGGGCGAAGTCGAGGCGAGGCGAGAAACGGAACTGGCGCAATGAACCATCGAGCCTGCGCTGGATGAGGGGTGCCCGGCCGACCTTCACGTCCGAGCCGATGTCATAGCGAAACTCGATGGGCAGCGAACAGAGCAGGTCGTGGGCCTCGGGGTCTGCTGCGGCCAGCGCGTCGACAGCCGCCATCCCATCGACCATCGTCGAAGCACCTCCGGGCGCATCGTTCACGATCGTGTGCAGGAACTGGATCCCCGGTACCGGCGCCCGGTATGGCTGGTCGGTGTGGGCCGACAGCGCCACCGGCGTGTACGCGAGATCGACGGCGATCGGCTCGGTTCGCACATCGAATAGAGAGCCGAAGTTGGTCGGCGAGATGCGCCCGAAGTGCGAGGTGATCTCGTGCAACGCGCCCGGCTCGGCCGGCGTGTTCGACAGGACGAAGAACCCCAGCTCGAAGAAGGCGGTGAGGGCCTCCCGCTTCGCTCGGATCGCGTCCGGTCCGATCGTCGACAAGCGGCGGAAGTCGATCACCGGAGTCGCAGTGGACTCAGCCACCCATGGCACCGGACGTGGTGAGGCCTCGCCCGGACCTCCGGCGTCAGAGACCATGCCGGTCTCGCGCTCGATTCGTTCGAGTGCAATTGCCATGCGGTGGCCGTCGCTGAAGGTCACGGACAGCCCTGCGGCGGCATCGATGCCCTCGACCGCGCACGCAACGACCGCCAGGTCGGCGGCGACGTCGGTGGGCTCCAACAGCCGCTGGCCGTTCACCGCGTCGACTTCACCATCGACTGTCGACCGTTCACGCAGCCACTGTGGATGCAGCGCTACGTCCAAGCGCGGCGTCTGTACCCGAAGCCGCCCCCCGTTCGACACCGTCACTCTCACCTCAGCCGCCATCACTTCAGTCACGAGGGGCTCAGCGCGGGCCATGGTCGCAGTGTTCGTGTCGGGGCGAGTCTCGACGGCTCCGTGCATACCTGAGAGCATCACGGCCGAGGAACGAGCTGTACAGACCCCAAATCGGCAGAGTGCCATACTCTCAGAGCATGGCAACAGTATTGGAGACAAGGTGAGGGAACTGATCACGCAGGTCGATCGACTCCAGCGTCTTGCCTGCTTCGAGGCCGCTGCCCGACTCAACAGCTTCTCGGCCGCCGGGCGCGAGCTCGGCCTGGCCCAACCCGCCGTTACCCGGCAGATTCAGGCATTGGAGAAGTCGGTAGGTGTCGAGCTGTTCCATCGGCAGTCCAATCGGATCGACCTCACCGACGCCGGGCGCCACCTGGCCGACAGCGTCGACATCGGGTTCGACGCCATCGAGCGGGCGATCGCCGAGCTGCTCCATAGCGCCAACACCGTCGTCGTGGCCATGCCTCCCGGGTTTGCTCAACAGTTGGTGGTTCCCCAACTCGATGGCCTCCAGCGTGCTCTCGGCGACCGAGACCTGCGGCTGTGGCTCTACGACCGCGAGTCCGAACTCGATGGTGGTTCGTTCGATGTCGCGGTCCGGGTCGGATCGGGTCCGTGGGCGTCCCTCGACAGCGTCGAACTGTTCGCCGAACGGGTATCGCCCGTCGCAGCACCGTCACTGGCCGATGCGTTCGCGCTCGACGAAAGCAGCAGGCCCGAGGACGTCCTGGCCGCTCCGCTGCTTCACATGGACGCCGCCGATCGGGCGTGGATGTCCTGGTCGGACTGGCTGGCCGCCTTCGGTCTGTCGCTGACACCCGGACGTCGTCGCATCGAGTTCAACAATTACCCGGCCGTGCTCCAGCAGGCGGTCAGCGGCAACGGCGTCGCCCTGGCCTGGGCCGGTTTGACCAACGAACTCATCGAAGGTGGTGTGCTTCGAGTTGTCGGACCCGAGGTTGCCTCCGACCAGTCGTATTGGGCGACGTGGCACGCCGACCGTCGCACCACGGCCATCGACACCACGGTCGAGTGGCTGTGTGCCCTACTGGACTGAACGTCGGCTCGGAGATCCCGATCATCGAGCACTTGGTCCATCTCGACCAGCTCCCGGCCGAGGGCTTCGCCTTCACTGCCGCGCCTCCGAAGATCGAGGGAGCCGGCACGTTCACCGTGGGAGCCTTCGCCACCGTTTCCGCTTGATAGGGGGAAGCCCCCGATGCGTCGTTGGTCGACACATGAAAGACTGGTCCTTCGGAATTGGCTGCTGCGTGCCGATGGGTACGGATGCCACCGAACACCTGGAGGGGTACACCATGAAGATCACTGCGCGACACGTCGGCACGACCACAGCGAGCGTGCTGTTGGCACTGAGTCTCGCCGGATGCGGCAAGCTCGCCGAAGAAGCTCTCGAACAAGCGGTAGAGAACGAATCGGGCGAGGACGTCGAGATCGACTTCGACGCCGACGACGGGTCCTTCTCCATCGAAGGCGAGAACGGTGAGGAGTTCAGCCTCGACATCGACGAGGACGGTGAAGCATCAGTCATGTCCGGCACCGACGAAGACGGCAACACCTTCGAGATGTCGACCGGCCAGGAGATCCCAGACGAATGGCCCGGCGACGTCCCGACACCGCCCGGTTCGGTTCTCACCGCGACGGTGATCTCGGAGAACGGTGAACGGATGCTGTCGGTCGCCGCCGAGGTACCGGACGCCGAGCGGGCGCACGAGGGATACGTCGAACAGCTGAAGAGCATTGGTTTCACCGTCGAGAGCACATCGTCGTTCGATAGCGACGGGACAACGTCGTCCTTCGCCGTCCTGGGTCGTGACGACTGGACAGCTCAGGTCAACAGCTCATCGAACGGTGACGATCAGACGCTGATCGTGGCCCTGCAGTCCACCGGCAGCTGAGACGCTGCACAAACTGATCCCGAGCAGGCGCGGTCACCCTTCCTAGGGTGACCGCGCCGGGATCGCGTCAGTCTCTGGTCAGGTCGTAAGTCCCCGTCGACGTCGTGACCGTGCCTCCACCCGTCGTGCCTCCACCCGTCGTGCCACGATCCGTCGTGCCACTACCCGTCGTGCCTCCACCCGTCGTGCCACCGCTGCCTTCTTCTTCTTCCTCTTCCTCGTCCTCCTCGCTCACGTCCTCGTCATCGGTGCTGAAATCGAAGTCGAACGGGTCTGCCTCCGGCTCGGCGCGTACGGGACCGAGCTGGGTGGGTGCTGGGTCCTCGGGCTCGGACCGAACCGGACCGAGTTGGGCGGGTTCCTCCGGTTCGGCCGGCCCGTCGGACGCCGGTCGCGCCGCCGGGGCTCGAACGGCGGGGTCGGGAACCGGCGGCTGCTCGTCATCTTCGACTTCGACCGGTGTGATCGGCGTGGGCGGTGCGGCCAGAGCCTGTGCCTGGATCAGCTCGATCGCCTCGACCGTGTCCTCATTGGGGATTCCGTTCGAGAAGATCCCCTCTTGTTCCTGGATCACCTCGATCGGGTCGTTCCCGGCGGCAATCCCCGCCAAGACTGGATTGTCCGAACCGGTCTCATCGATCGCGTCTTGTGCCAACGTCTGAACGGTCTGCCCGGGTGCCGTCAGGGTCGATGACTCATTCTGACCGGTGTGGACCTCCAACTCGATCGTCGAGTCCTGTCCCATCGAGGTGGGATCGGTGTTCGACACCGAGAACCCGGACTCACCGTCTTCGGGCGAGTTCGTGATGGTGGTGATCGAGCCGGACTGAACCACGGCGCCGTCATCGGGCAGCCCCGTCGGCTGCGAACCGTCGGACGGCACATTGCCTTCGTCTGACACGACGAGCTGTGAATCAACGGTGGTGACGCTCTCGGCGTTGGTGACATCCATGTCGGTCTGGGTTCCGCTGATCGACGTCGACGTTCCGAGCGCCCCATCCTCGGTCTCACTCTCGGCAAGCACCGTCCCGGCCGTCGGGTTGACCCCGTCGCTCTGACCTTCGGTCAGCGTTTCCGAGTGCGTCTGGGTCTGCGTGAACACATCGCCCGGCTCCACGGTCGGAATTCCGGTCTCGACCTGATGCTCGGCAGCCTCGACGTCCTCCGGGTCGTAGGTCACGCTCACTGCATTTGAGTCGGTTGTCCCCGTTTCGACGACGTCCCCGATCTCTCCCCCCGCCTGGAGAGAACCGTCGCCAGCACCAATGCTGACGCTGCCGGAGCCTTGCCCCGTCGTGGCGTCCGTGCTGACGACATCTGAGCCTGATGACACCGTGGCTGTTCCGTCCGGATTCGCGGCGACCGACGTCGTCTCGAACTCCGCGTCGGTGTGGGTGAGATCGACCGCAATTCCCGCCTCGGCTCCAAAGCCCGACTGCTCGCCTTCGACCTCGGCCGAGAGTGTCCCCGTTGTAGCCGAGCCATTGGGTTCACCTTCGACCGGTGGCTCGGATTCAGTGACCGTCACTCCTGTCGGAACGGTCGTGAGGTCGTCCAGAGTCGGAAGCTCGCCATCGGCAACGATGCCGGTCATGTCCGTTGCGGCGCCCTCTGCGGTGGAGGTCGAGATCGTGAGGTCAGACTGCGAAACCGAACCCTGAGCCACCGATCCGAGACCGACATGGCCTTCGCTGGTCTCGGCCGTGGTCGTCTCGCTCGACACCGACACAGTGTTGTTCGCTCCACCGGTGACCGTTTGTTCCGTCGAGATCGAGTCGGTCTCAGAGCCTCCGACGCCGAGGAGATCGACCGACGTTTCCGATTCGACGCCGATCGAGTTGACCGTCCCCGGCACCTCGGCCTCGCCGACCAACTGGGTGTCGAGGTCGGTGCCTGTCTGCGTTTGCAACGCTGGGCCGCTCGACGGATCCAAGTCCTCGGGGACGCCAACCCCGAGTGGGGTCGGCTCGAAGTCGGCTTCCGGGCTCAGCTCGACGGGGGCACTCGTCGTCGACTCCGGATGCGGCGACGGCGTCGGCTCGACATCGACAACTGGGGCCACCACCTCCGGATGCGGCGACGGCGTCGGCTCGACATCGACAACCGGGACCACCACCTCCGGACCCGGCGACGGCGTCGGCTCGACATCGACAACCGGGACCACCACCTCCGGA
>CBESNA010000046.1:0-32432 GCA_965530755.1 uncultured Acidimicrobiia bacterium
CCTGGCCCGACCTCGCCCCCGCCTGCCCCCGACCCCCCCCCCCCCTGTCCGGTCCCGCCATCGGCTCGATCTCGAGCCGACGGCGGGACATGACGCGGGGTCAGCGGCCGACCTCACGAAACGGCTTTCCTCGATCAGGGGCAGGCTCCTTCGGCAGCCCGAGGACGTGCTCACCGAGAATGCTCCTTTGGATCTCGTCGGTCCCGCCGGCGATGGACTGTGCGGGGGTCGACACGAGAACCTCGGCCACGATGTCGTCAATCGGGTCACCGGTCTCGGTGAGCATTGCCCGTGCGCCCGAGATCGAGGAGTGAACCTCATGACAGCGCCGTGCCACTTCGGAGAGGGCGAGCTTGCCGATCGACCCCTCCGATCCGGGCGGACGGCCCAGGTCGCGCGCTGCTTGCGCTCGGCCAGCGGTCCAGCCCGCCGCTCGATGGAAGCTGACGAGCTCCATCATCAGCTGGCGCACCACGGGATCGTCCACGGCTCCCGAGGCCACAGCACGTTCGACGACGAGGTCGATCCTCCCCTGACGCTGGGGATACCAGACGTAGGTCTTGTTGTAGTCGGCAGCTTCCGCTCTGGCTTCGTCGATCACCCGTCCAACCGCGTGATCGGCAAAGGCGACCGAGCGATTCGTGGCGAAGGACCGCTCGTGGGCCAGGGTCCCCCGGGCCACCGTCCAGCCGCCTCCGATCTCGCCCACGACCTGGTCGACCGGGATTCGAGCATCGGTGAGAAATACCTCGTTGAACGATGCGTGGTTGTTCATCTGGCGGATGGGTCGCGCCTCGACACCGGGTTGGCGCATGTCGAGGAGGAAGAAGGTGAGCCCGGAGTGCTTCGGGGCGTCCCAATCAGAACGGGCAACGAGGATCGCCATGTCGGCGTGATCGGCCGATGTGCTCCACACCTTTTGTCCGTTGACGATCCATTCGTCGCCGTCAAGCAGTGCCGTCGCCTGGAGACCGGCGAGGTCTGATCCGGCGCCCGGCTCGCTGAAGAGTTGACACCACGTGAGCTCGCCGGTGAGTGTCGGCCGGAGGTGAGCGCGCTTCAACGTGTCGGAGCCGTGGTCGTAGATCGTCGGTGCCGCCAAGCTGAAGCCGGCACCGAGCGGCATCGCCACGCCTCCCGAGGCGCGGATGGTCTGGTGGGCGACGCGATCCGCCCACGCAGGGAGGTCCCGGCCGAACCACTTGCTGCTCCACGAAGGCACTGCCCACCCGGAGTCGACCAGAAGGTTGCGCCATTGCAGGAGGGAGCGATTCGGATCCCATGCGTCAACGAACCATGCGGCAACGTCACGTTCGACGTCGAGTTCGGTGACCGGCACAGGAGTCTCCCCTATTGACGCTCGAGCAGGGACACTACGATCCCGCGTGTGGCAGCGAAGAAGAAATCGGAGAACTCGACTAAACCGACCGAGGTCGATCCGGACGCCTTCGTCGCCGCCGTCGAACACCAGACGCGCCGAACTGATGCACAGGTGCTGATGGAGATGATGCGGCGAGTGACCGGATGCCCTCCGAAGATGTGGGGGCCGTCGATCATCGGATTCGGGCGCTATCGCTACCGGTACGAGACAGGCCGTGAGGGGGAATCCATGCTCACAGGGTTCTCACCCCGAAAAGCCAAGTCCGTTGTCTACATCCTTCCCGGGTATGACGACATCTCGGACGATCTGGCGAAGCTCGGAAAGCACTCGGTCGGGCAGAGTTGCCTCTACATCAACAAGCTGGCCGACATCGACCTGACCGTGCTCGAGAAGATCGTCGCCGACTCTGTGGCCAGGATGCGGTCCAGCCACGAGACCTTCGACGAGTGAGCAAGGGACGGGCAGTCGAGCTTCTTCCAGGCTCGTGCGGTGATCGTTCCGGTCGCCTGAGAGGGAGGGGATGGGCCGATAGGTTGACTCGATGTCAGACGACAGCACCTCCGAAGCGCCTGAGTCGCTCGACTTCATCCGAGAGCATGTGAAAGCCGACATCGAGGCCGGCCGGTTCGGGGGCCGCGTGCAGACGCGGTTTCCGCCCGAGCCAAACGGGTTCCTGCACATCGGGCACGCGAAGTCGATCTACCTGAACTTCGGAATCGCCGAGGACTTCGGCGGCGCCTGTTACCTCAGGTTCGACGACACCAACCCCGAAACCGAGGATGTCTCCTACGTCGATGCGATTCAGGAGGATCTCGAATGGCTGGGGGTGAAACCTGCGGGGCCGCCGCGGTTCGCCTCTGACTACTTCGAGCAGATCTATGCCTGGGCCGAGGATCTGGTCACGGGTGGTCATGCGTACGTCGACGACCAGGATGCCGAGACCATCTCGGCGCAGCGGGGCGGATTCGGGCAGCCCGGCATCGAGAGCCCGCATCGAGATCGGTCGATCGAGGAGAACCTGGGTCTGTTTCGGCAGATGCGCGACGGGGTCTTCGACGACAGCGAGAAGGTCCTGCGGGCCAAGATCGACATGCAGTCCGACAACATGTGGCTTCGCGATCCGGTGCTCTATCGCATTCGCAAGGTGCCGCACCACCGCACCGATGATCGGTGGGTCATCTACCCGACCTACGACTGGGCCCACGGACAGTCCGACGCGATCGAGGGTGTCACGCACTCCATCTGCACGCTGGAATTCGCCGACCATCGCCCGCTCTATGACTGGTGCCTCGATCAGCTCGATCTTCCCGGCGATCGGCCGGAACAGACCGAGTTCGCCCGCCTCAACATCACGCACACCGTCTTGTCGAAACGCATCTTGCGCACCCTCGTCGAGCAGGGCAACGTCGACGGGTGGGACGACGCTCGAATGCCGACGGTGCGTGGCCTTCGGCGACGGGGCTACCCGGCAGCAGCACTGCGTGCGTTCACCGACAAGATTTCAGTGGCGAAGTCGAACTCGACGGTGGAAATCGAACTCCTCGAATCGTTCGTGCGTACCCACCACAACGCCACCGCTCCGCGGCGGATGGCAGTGGTCGAGCCGCTGAAACTGACGATCACGAACTGGCCGGAAGACACGGTCGAGTGGATGGAAGTGGTGAACAACCCAGAAGACGACACGGCCGGCACCCGGTCGGTTCCTTTCACAGGCGAACTCTGGATCGAACAGGACGACTTCAGGCTCGACCCGCCGCCGAAGTACTACCGCCTCACTCCCGGTCGAGAGGTACGGCTTCGTAATGCGTTCTTCGTCACCGCCACCGAGGCCATCACCGACGACGACGGCAACGTGATCGAGGTGCTCGCCACCTACGATCCCGAGACTCGCGGCGGCAACGCACCCGATGGACGCAAGGTGAAGTCGACCATGCACTGGGTGTCGCGCCCGCATGCGGTCGATCTCACCGTGCATCGGTACGACCGGCTCTTCAACGACTCACACCCGGGAGCCGAGGGTGCCGACCCGCTCGATTCGCTCAACCTGGACTCACGGCAGACCACGGCGGCCAAGGCCGAGCCGGCCCTTGGCGATGTCGCCGTTGGCGATGTCGTGCAGTTCGAGCGGTTGGGCTACTACGCCGCCGATCTCGATGACCCGACCGTCCTTCACAGGACGGTCGGGCTCCGAGACGAGTGGGCCAACATCCAGAAACGCAAGTGAGTTCAGAGTGATCTGAACCCGGCACCCATGCGGTCGTCGCTCGACGAGGATCGAGCGGCGGTCGTCATGGCACAGAGCCGGCCAACAACAGCATGAGCGGCACGCGTCGCCGCCGCTCCAGTTCGGCGTCGGCGTCGGCGTCGAGGAAGCGGCTCGGGTCGGGCTCGCACTCGGAGAGTCGGTCGATCGTGAATCCGGCATCGAGAACGAGAGCAACCCAGGCCTCGATCGTCCGATGGTGCCACGTCACCGTGCTGTCGAACCACGGCCGCTCGCGAGGGCCCTGATCGAAGTAGTTATCGACAGTCCACGAGGTGCGCGGCCCATCCGGGGCGTTGTCGTGCGAGGTGATCACCGGATGTACGACGGAGATGATGAGGCGTCCCCCCGGTCTCAGCGCAGATCTGGCCATAGCGAGCACCGGGGACGGGTCAGCCACGTAGTGGAGCGACATACGGGCCGTCACGACATCGAATCGGCGGTCGCCCGGCTCGAAGGCCTCGATGGCAGCGCGCTCGAAGATCAGCGACTCGTCGGCTGCAGCGTTCGCCCGTTCGATCATCGCCGAAGAGTCATCGATGCCGAGACACGAGCGGGCTCCGGCTGCGATGAGTTGCGTTCCGAACGTTCCGTCACCACAGCCGAGGTCGAGCACGTCGATGCCCGAGGCGTCGCCCAGCGCCGACCACATTGCCGGATCCTCCATCACGAGATTGGGGCTCCCGTCGGGATCGTGGCGATGGGTCAGGTAGCGGGAGGCCACCTCGCCGGCGTCGTAGAACGAGCCGCCATCGGTCGTGATCATGCGGCGCCGACGGGTGACGGGAGTACGTCGGCCTCGTCGAGCGATGAACGGATGTCGACGTCGGCTTTCGGCCTGACGTCCGGACAGATGCTGAGTGATGCCTGCTCGAGAGCTTCGGTGACTTCGACGCGGACAGCGTCGGCGTCGACGAGATCGCATTCGACGACCACCGAATCGTGAACGGTCTGGATCGGACGACTGGTCGGGTAGCGGCGGAGGCGCTCGTTGAGGTCGCCAAACGCCAGCAACATGATGTCGGCGACCCCACCCTGGATCGGGGCGTTGCGCCATGCGTTCACCATGACGGAGACTCGCTCGCGTGCGGCGCGACCCAGCCGAGCGTCGGCGACATCCGCTCCCAGTTCGGCAGCGATGGAGTCGACGTACGCTCGACGGAGCCGGCGATCCTCGAACATTCGGGCGATCTCCGGTTCGCTCGGTGGCTGTCCGTTCGGCATGAGGTCGACACCGTGGTCGATCTCGAATCGGCGCCGGATCTCTGCAAAGCCGGGTGAGCGGTCGGACACGGCCTCGACCACGACCGACAGGAACAGCCTGTCGAGGTGGAGGTTGAACTGTTGCCGCCGCCCTGACTCGGTTCGACTCGAGAAGGTGAAGGGTTCGCCGCCGGCAACCAAGGCGACTGGCGCGGAGTAGCGCAGGAGCCACGCCACGTCCTCCTCGAGCCCGGTCTGGTCACGTGCCTCCCGGTCGGGATGCAAGGCTGCGATCTCTGCGGCCGCCGGCCAACGATTCTGGGTTCTCCTGAAGGTGCGGCGGATCTCGCGGACGGCGCCGAAGCCTTTCGCCAGCCGCAGTGTGGTTGGCCAATCGATCGCCACGGCACCTTGCCTCACTTGTTCGATCTCCGCGATGCGGGCCTCCGCCCACGCCGTCGTGCCCGGGTAGGTCCGTCGGTACTGAGCGAGCAGGTGTTTGGCCTCATCGACCGACGTCGTCGTTCCCTCGGATGTGAGGGAACGAGCCAAGGCTGATGCCCCGGACCCGTAGGCGATCCCGAAGTTCAACGCCTTGGCGATCTGGCGAAGGTGCTTGAAGCGGTCGGGATCGCTGCTGCGAAGCTCCTCGGCATCGAAGCCGAACATGCTGGCAGCCGTACTCACGTGCACGTCATCACCTCGAGCGAAGGCAGCTCGCAGCGGTTCGTCGTCAGCCACCTGTGCGAGGTAGCGAAGCTCGGCCTGGCTGAGGTCGGCATGAACGAACACCCGGTGCTGCTCGGCCGGGCGAACATACGGCTTCATCAGCGGTGTGAAGTTCTGCGCGTTCGGATTCCGGCTGGCGAGCCGGCCCGTGTTGGTGCCGACGACCTGGAGATATTGGGGCCGCATCCGATCATCGTCGTCGAGATGCTCGAGAATCGACGTTCCGTACGTGCTCAGGATCTTGTCCAACCGACGATGGTCGAGCAGGGCCTCACAGAGGTCGCCACCGATCTGGCGGAGCACGCCGGCGGTCACCGAATCGAGATCGTTCAGGGGCCGAGCCGTACCGAACCGTGCGGCGGTCCACGCAAGGACCTCGGCCTCGGCGTGCGTGTTGAGCACCTCGCGGACCTGTCGATCGGAGCCGGGGTTCCACGTGGGTTCGATGACGTCGTCGAACAGCGTTCCCTGCCCGCCACCGGTGAGTGTCGCGAGCGTCCCGACCGCCTCTCGGCGACGATGCTCGATCTCGGTCAGCTCCTGCTCCCATCCGATGCGATCGAAGGGCAGTCCGCTGCGTTCCATGCGATCGAGCAGCGGTCTGGCGTCCATCTCGATCTTGCAGATTCGAGCCAGCCCGGCCGCATCGATCTCCGAGCGGATCTGATCCGCCACCCAGAGCGTCTCGACCGCGTCTGCTGCGGCGTAGGCGATCTGGGTCTCGCTGAGATCGTCGTAGGCGGTGTAGGACAGTTGCGTGGTCCCCTTTCCGTCGGCCTCGATACCGAGGTAGTGCTGGGTGGCCCAGGCCAGACCGTGGAACCAGGTGAACCCGCTCCTGCCCTGATGCAGCAGGGCATCGGCAAGCTGTGCGTCCCACCAGCGCAGCCCGGGCGTCGTGTCATCCGAGGACCACACCGCCGCATCGAGGACCCGTGCGTCGAAGTTGGCGTTCCACGCGTCTGCCGTGATGCCGGTCAGCAGCGGTCCGAGCAGGGCGGGGTCGAGATCGCGGGCGTCGACGACGAAAGCGCGCTCGTCGCCGTTCGGTGATCGAACGGCCACCGACATCACACGCAGCAGGTGTCGGCGCGGGCCATCGATCGGCACCTCGGTGTCGATGGCGACTCGTTCGGCATCGCGGAGCGCCTTCTCGAGATCCGGGAGTTGTGCGGCGTGGTGCACGAAGGTGCAGGGCACTGACGAAGGATCACGCGTCACCGGGTCGACCCTAATGGGCGGAAGCGCGGCGAGCCCGCCGACCGTCAGCGGCGCCGTGGCGCGTAGTCTCCGTGGATGCGAAGCACCGTCGATCATCGGGTCACCGGGGTGCTCGGAATCGTGACGATCTGCGCCTACGGCGCCTGGTACTACGCGTTCGGTGTGCTGCTCGACCCGATCCGGATCGACACCGGCTGGCGGGAGTCGACCCTGACGGCCTCGTTCTCGGCCGGCATCGTCATGATCGGCATCGGTTCGTTGTTCGGCGGGCGGTTGCTGGATGCGCTCGGCCCCCGTCTGGTCTTCCTGATCGCAGGAATCGTCGGCGGGTCGCTGCTCGCTGTCGCCTCCTTCGCCACCCACCCCCTCGTCTTCCTCGTTGCTTCGGCCGGCGGGCTCGGTGTTCTCGGATCGCTCGGGTTCTACCACGTCACCATGACGACGGTCGTCCGCCTCAACCCGGCGTCGCCGGCCCGCGCCATCGCCGTGTTGACGATCTGGGGCGCCCTTGCGTCGGCGATCTACCTTCCGGCGACCGCAGCGCTCGTCGAGGGCGTCGGGTGGAGAGTGACCGTGCGGTGGCTCGCCGGGTCGGCGACGGCTGCATTCCTGCTGGCCGCCATCGTGCTCCCGTCGCCGGAGGTCGTACCTGCGAAGTCGGGTGGGAGACCGCCGTTACGTGCTGTCGTGGCCGCGGCGCTGGCGCCCGGCGGGCCCAGGGCCTTCGCTGCCGCCGTCAGCTGCGGCGGAGTCGCGATGTCGACGTTGCTCGTTTATCAGGTGCCGACCATGACCGCAATCGGCCTCCCTGCCGCCACCGCCGCCACGTTCGCCGGCGTTCGGGGCTTCGCACAGCTTGGCGGGCGGCTGCCCCTCGGTCGACTCCTGGATCTTCTCGGGGTGGATCGGGCCTTGGTGTTGGCCTTCTTCGCCATCGCCGTCGGAGGTGCCCTTCTGGCAGTCGCCAACGACCGGCCGACCGCGCTTGCGTTCGCGGTGATCGCCGGGTTCGGCATCGGGGCGTTCAGCCCCCTGCAGGGCATCAAGTCACAGGAGTTGTTCGACGGCGCCACGCTCGGGGCGACCATGGGGTTCTACGGGTCACTCATGATGTTGGCCGGGGCGCTCGGGCCGGGCGTCACCGGAGTCGTGGCAGAGGCGACGGGGGAACGACGCTGGGCCTCGGTCGTGATCGTTCTCGCCGCCTTGGGGGCGAGCGCAGCCGTGATCCGCTCCCACCGGCCCCCAGGAAGGGAGGGCTGAGCGCCACAGAACGGTCCGGTTCTAGGTCCGATCAGCCCAACGGCGGAGTCGGGCCTCGGTGTCCTCTGTCCATCGCCAGACGAGCAGACCGGTCCCGACGGCGGAGCCGACCACGACGAGCCCCACCGGCAGACCATCGAGATCGCTCGACCACACGCGCATGACAAGGCCGGTCAGCACAGTCGCAGAGACGGAGAAGACGACGCGGATGGATCGAACCTCGCCGAACAGCCAGAGCGCCGTCCCCAGGGCGAAGGCGGAGACTCCGCCTACCAAAGCGCCGACGACCGCAGCGATGATGATGATGAGCGGCGCCAGGATCATCCCGTTGGTTTCGCCGGTGAATGCGACGACGAGAACGAACCAGGTCATCGCCGCACCGGCCCCAATGAACCCCGACATCAATCCGACCGGCATCGAGTGCGTCACGACTCGCCAGTACGGGGGATCGAATCGTTTCGAGATCTCGAACACGTTGGCCTCGTCGGCACATCCATGCCGGCATTGAGACCAACCAAGCAGTGCCGGGCGAATCTCCGGCTCGCAGAGTGGTCAGGGTGTGGTCGTGAGTTCGACGGCTGCGGAGACGATCTCGTCGATGGAGACCAATACGAGGGTGGCGGCGGCGCCGAGCGGAATGAACGAATCTCGTCCCGCCACTCGGCGGATCGTGCCGTCGAAGCCGGCATCGACCAGCTCGGCCACGATCCCTTCGCCGACTCCGCCACTGCGGCGAGTCTCGTCGACGATCAGCACCTTGCCCGTCGCCCGAGCGGCGTCGACCAGTGCCTCGACCGGGAGCGGCGCCAGCCAGCGAAGGTCGACCACCGATACAGCGACTCCCTCGGCCGCCAGCCTTCGTTGCGCCTGCAGGCTCATGTGGACACCGTTGCCCCACGTGAGGATCGTGAGCTGATCCGCTCCGGCGCCTGACGGGTGGGTGCGGGTGTCACCAACGGCGATCGGTGTGGGGTCGTATGGCGCAGTCCATTCGTTGTCGCCGACGTGGTGGAGGGCTGCGTCGTGGTAGCGGGCGATCGGCTCGAGGAACACGCACACGGCGCCGGTCGAGCGGGCATGGGCGACACAACCGTTGAGCATCCCGGCGGCATCGCTCGGGTGTGATGGTGATGCGATCACGAGACCTGGGATGTCGCGAAGGACCGTGATCGAATTGTCGTTGTGGAAGTGCCCACCGAAGCCTTTCTGGTATCCGTACGCAGCGATCCGCACCACCATTGGGTTCCGGTACTGGCCCTGGGAGAAGAACGAGAGCGTGGCCGCTTCGCCCCTCAGCTGATCCTCGGCGTTGTGGAGGTACGCGAGGTACTGGATTTCCGGGATGGGAAGTCGCCCGTTGAGTGCGCTACCGAGCGCGAGCCCGAGCACGGACTGCTCGTCGAGGAGGGTGTCGAACACTCGGCAGGCTCCGAACCGTTTCTGGAGACCGCGGGTCACCCCGTAGACGCCACCTTTGAGCCCGACGTCCTCGCCGAAGACGACCGTGTCGTCTGCTGTCTCGAGTTGGTCGGCCAGGGCGCGGTTGATGGTCTGGGCCAGAGTCAGGCGCTCGGTTTCGCCCGCGTCGGGCGGCCGAGCCGTGTTCGTCGGTGGCTGCGGGTCCAACGCCCGCAGTGGCTCCATGATCTCCTCTGCACTGGTGAGTTCCGGTTCGGAACAGAGCTCGAGCGCCGAGGCACGAACCGATGTGCGGAGGTCGAGGAACCACTCGATGACCTCGTCGGCCGAACAGCTGCCCGTTCGGATGGCTAGCGCCGCCGCTCCGATGATCGGGTCCCGAGCACGGTCGGCCTCCAGTTCGGCCGGCGTCCGATAGGCGGATTCGACGTCGGTTCCTGCGTGCCCGAGGAACCGCACCGTACGCAACTGGAGGATTCCCGGTCGGCCGGCCGAGCGCACGGCGTCGACGAGGGACGTCGTGGCGTCCAGGACCGCTGCGGGATCCGCTCCGTCGGCCTGCGCGATTTCGAAGCCGGGTCGGGACGCCAGCGAGCGGTCGACCCATCGGTCCGGGCTGGGCACGCTGAGACCGAGGCCGTTGTCCTCGCAGACGAAGAGGATCGGGACTCGTCGCCCCTCGGCCGACGCATGCGCCGCCCAGTTGATGGCCCCCTGGGCCGTCGAATGATTGAGAGAGCCGTCGCCGAAACTGCAGACAACAACAGAGTCGGTCGGCCACGTGGTCGCTGCCGACGGCGCGACCGAGAAACTGAGGGCCAGTCCGACGGCACGGGGGAGATGCGAGGCGATGGTCGAGGTCTGGGGAATGATCGACAAGTCGTGGTGTCCGAACACCTTGTGACGGCCGCCGGAGATGGGTTCGGTCGAGCGGGCCAGCATGCCGCGGAGGATGTCTTCGATCGGGTCGGTCGAGGACAGGCCTTGCTCCGCTGCCTGCATCGCCCTGGCGATGTAGAAGCCTCCCGACCGGTAGTGGAGCAGTGCCGGGTCGGTCGGACGTATGGCCATTGCGACGGCGGCGTTGCTCTCATGGCCGGCCGATCCGATCGTGTAGTAGCCGAGGCCATGGGTCGACCGGAGCCAGCGGGCGGTGTGGTCGATGACCCGGCTGGTGATTTCGGCCTCCAGCAGGGTCGCTGCGGTGAGGGCGTCGACCATCATTTCGGTGGCCGGACGGCCGGCGACGGCCGTGCTTTCCGATGTCAGTCCGGAGATTGCGTGGAGCAACGAGGCTTCGAGCGGGTCGAGATCATCGGGTAGCAGATTCGTCACGGCCAAACCCTACGTCGTCAAGTCTGGCAACCCGATCGGACCGTGCAGAGTTACTGAGTTCGACCGTTCGAGGCAGCATGGAGCGCCTCGACGGCGGCGCTCGGATCAGGCGCTGTCACGGTGACGAGGCGACCGCTGTGCAGACGCAGCCGCACCGCTGGGCCACTGCGGACGGTACAGGTGGTTCTTCTTGGGGTCCACCAGAACCCGTACGAGACTCGCCACCCGGGCACATCGATCACCTCGGCGTGGTCGATGTCATCGAGGTGATAGGTGCTACGCGGCCAACCGACCAGCCCCCAGTGGATGGTGAAGCCGTTCGGACCGCCGGTCACCCGCAAGCTCGTCGCAGTCAAGACGCTGACGATTGTGCCGACGGCGACGAGGGACATGGGCACGACAAAGAGCAGATCACCCCAGCTTCCGTTGGAGTCCTTGCCCATGAGCACGAGGAGCACGGCTCCGACGCACGTGCTGGCGACTACCGGCCAATTCGTTGTTCGGCCCGTGTAGACGCCGAGTCGATTCGGTTCGGTGAGAGATGGTGAGATCATGCCTGCTCCTTGATGATCCGAATGAGATCGTTCTGGCTGAGGCCGTGCTGGCGGGCGGCGGCGATCAATGCCTGGGCCGCCTCGGCCACCGAGGACAGCGCCGGGCCCGCCGAGACCACCCGCGCACCGCGTCCTCGACGGAACTCGAGGATCCCCTCGTCCCGCAGCTGGCGGTAGGCAGCGAGCACCGTGTTGCGGTCGACCGACAACGCTGCAGCGAGTTCGGCACCGGGCGGCAACTGCTCACCGATGGGCAACTCGCCAGACGCCACGCCCCGCCGCACGCAACCAGCGATCTGATCCTGGAGACGCTCTCGGGAGGTGTGGTCGATCTGCCATTTCATAGTACTAATACTAATAGCACTATCAGTTCGAGCAGTCAACGTCAGTTCTGTCGGCTCGATCGGACCGATGGAGGTGGATTCCCAGGCGAGGGCGCGGACGATGAAACCGTTCAGACTCCTGGGCGGACGAGCTGTTGGAGTGTCCGGGCGACGATGGCAAAGCAGCCGCTCAGGAAGGCAGCGGCCGGCACCACCCAATGAGGGTGTTCCGCGAGACCCGAGTCGTCGAGCAGCCCGGAGACTGCGATGGCGACGAGGCCGATGCCGACGACAAGGGCGGGAATGGACCAACCGCTCGTCGAGTCGTCGAGGGCGTGATCGGAGGTCGCTGCAAACTCAGACACGGATTGTTCAGACACGGTGCACCTTCAAGTTTCCGAGACCGACAGTGGCGTCGATCGTGATCGTGGTTGGATTCTCAGGCGGCGGCTCCGGGGCGCAGAGGCCGCCGCTGTCGTTGGTCTGATACGACCAGTCGTTCATGGCCGGCTCGAACGGCTCGCCGTCGACGTTGAATGCGTTGCCGAACTCGTCGTAGAAGGCGGGGTCCTCGCCGAACTGCACGATTTCGGGTTCAGGCCGTGGATATCCGGCTGCTTCGATGGCGTCGGCGATCCCTCCCTCGTCAGCGGAGATGGGCACGGCGACTTGTGACCACTCGGCGACGTTGCGCAGTTCGATGCTCGAACCGACAGTTGGCCAACACTCCCTGCCGACGGCGGCATAGCGCCGGTCGAGTCCCCAATCCATCAGCGGCTCGCTGGCGCTCCAGTAGCCGTCTGACTCCACGTAGACCTCGATCTGGCCGAGGCCGATCTGGCCGACGATGTGGAGATCTGCTTCCTTGGGCACCCAGATGTCGATCTGCCCGGCGGTGAGTTCGGCTCTGGCGGTCACGTCGCCGCCTTCGGGAAGGTCGTACCGATCGAGCCGCATCAGCAGGCCGCCATAGCCCATCGACCGCTCGAGGACCTGACCGTCGACCAGTGCACTCTGGGATCCTGTGAGCGGCTGGGAGTCTTCGAATCGGGGAGTATCGGCAACCGAGAATGCGATCCAGCCCGGAATCAGCGGGAGAACCATCAGCGAGGTGAGCAGTGCTCGGCCCCGCCACGCAGAGAGCAGGATCACACTGCCGATGATGAGCAGCGCCCCGTTCACCGCAACGCCCGGGTCGAGCCCGGGATCGAGCAGGTTGTCCAGCAGTACGCAGCCGAAGCCGTAGGCAAGCACGAGCGCCAACGTCAGGGGCCACAGTGCAGGGGAGCGCCGAGGCCGGCGGACGCGCTCCGGGCGAGGTGGCCGGGTGCTCGCCCGAGGGCCGATGGCGCCCCGCAGCGATCGTCCCCAGGTAGCGGCCCGTCGTCGCTCGATTGTCTCGGCAGATTGTGGTGCAAGGTCCGAATCGGGCTCCTTCACATCGCCGGCCGAAGGATCGGCGAGCAGCATCACGGCTGCACCCAGCAGGACGCCGGCCCACACCAGGTTCGGTCGGTCGATCACCACGAGGCTCAAGGCGAGCAAGGCGGTCGCCCCGGCCAGTTCCTGCAGTGCCGCTCGTTCCTCGAGTCGTCGGAGGAGCGAGGGGCCATGGTCGGAGGGAAGGATCACCCAACCAGCGAAATAGGCCAGCAGCGGAATCGCATGGGCCCCGCCGTCGCGAGCAAGGAGCAGCGTTGTGCCGACCAACGCAATGCGAATGAAGAATGGGTCCACGTCGAGGCGGCGTCCGAGGGCGCCGGCGATCCCCGCCAGGTAGCGATCGGTCGTGCTGCGCACAAGCAGGGCCGCTCGCTTGGCCCGGGGCGACGGGAACGGAACGGCATCCGCCGCGGGCGGTGGTGGGAGCTGGTCGACGAGGCGGTCGCCGCCGTCGTGGGGGAGGTCTTCGTTCATGCAGTCATCGTGTTCCCCAAGGCTTCGCCTGGATATTCGGGCGATCCCGGATTCTGCGCTACGCGCGATCCGTGACATCCCGGATACCGATCGTGGCCCATGCCTGCGAGAATGGGCGGACATGAACGCTTCCGCGCCCCGCCCCAGCAAGGGGGAGAACCGCCTTTCGGGCAGTGCGCCGCTTGCGCTGGGCGTGGCGACGAGGGTCGCCAGCCGGCTCGGGGCCTCGGTCGCGGTGGTCCGCGTGGCTTTTGCGGTCTTGGGCCTCGCTGCCGGCTGGGGAGTGGTGCTGTATCTGTTCCTCGCCGCACTCTTGTTCGGCCGAGATGAACCGGACGCACGACAAGTGAGCCTTCTGCACAATCTCGGCGTGGTGCTCGCCACGGCGGCCCAGGTGTTGATCGTCGAGGATCTCGTGCAGGCGCTTCCGGCGATGCTGCTCTGGCCCGTCGGCCTCGTGTTGTTTGCCCTGGTGCTCGCCGATCCAGATCTCGATGGCGAAGCGGCCGGCCGGCAATCGGTGCTGAGTCGAGTCGGAGCTGGTGCGGTGCTGATGGTGGCCGGGCTACTCACGGCATTCGCCGGGACTGAAGATCTGGGATCGGTCTGGCGAGCCGGTGTTGCAGCTCTTGTGTTGGTGGCCGGTCTTGGCCTGGTGCTCGCGCCATGGCTGCAGCGGCTGCTTTCCTCGGCCGATGAGGACCGGCGCGAACGTATTCGGGCCGAAGAACGGGCTGACATCGCCGCTCACCTCCACGACTCGGTGCTCCAGACGCTCACGCTCATCCAGAACCGTGCCGAGGACCCGCAGCTCACCGCAGCCTTGGCTCACCAACAAGAACGCGAGTTGCGCCGCTGGTTGTACGGATCGAGCACGGGCGACGCGACAGAACAGGCGATCACGTTCCGACTCGCACTCGAACGAGCGGCAGCCGACGTCGAAGACCAGTACCTGAAGATCGTGGAGTGCATCGTGGTAGGCGACACGGGGCCCTTCGATGCCGGTCTGGACAGCGAATCACTCGCCGTGGTGGGTGCTGCTCGGGAGGCGATGGTGAATGCCGCCAAGTTCGCCGAGATCCCGATGATCTCCGTCTACGCCGAGGTGAGCGAGTCGAACCTCCTCGTGTTCGTGCGCGATCGAGGCGTGGGGTTCGAGCCGGCCGGCGTACCAGACGATCGCCACGGTCTGTCCGACTCGATTTGCGGACGTGTCGACCGCCTCGGCGGGACAGCCACCATCAAGTCGTCGCCCGGCAACGGAACCGAAGTGAAGATCGAGTTGGCGCGATGACTGTGGCGGTGCGGGTGCTGGTGGTCGATGATCACGCGCTGTTCCGCCACGGCGTGGTGGCCGGGCTCGAAGAGAGCGGCGACGGCCAGATCAACGTCGTCGGTCAAGCCGACGACGTTGCCAGCGGTATCGCTGCGGTTCGCGAACACCGACCAGACGTGGTGTTGCTCGACGTGCACCTCACGTCAGGATCGGGCGCAGTCATCATCGAGTCCCTGGCCGATGAGCTGCCGGGTGTCCGTTATCTGGCTCTGTCGGTCTCGGACGCGCCCGAAGATGTGCTCGGATTGGTCCGAGCCGGGGCTCGGGGATACGTGACCAAGCGAATCGACGGAGCGGAACTCGTCGACGCGATCATGCTGGTGGCCGGGGGCGACGCAGTGTTCTCTCCCCGCCTCGCTGGGTTCGTCCTCGACGCGTTCACGGGGGCCGCAACCGAGCCGGATGATGCCGAATCGGGGCCGGCGTTCGACGCCGAACTCGACCGCCTGTCACCCCGCGAACGAGAGGTCATGCAGTTCCTCGCCCGGGGATATGCCTACAAAGAGATCGCCACCGAGCTTCACATCTCGGCTCGTACGGTCGAGAGCCATGCCTCGGCGGTGCTGCGCAAGTTGCAGCTGTCGAGCCGGCACGAGCTCACGCATTGGGCTGCGCAACACCGCATCGTCTGACCAACGCTCGGCTCAGGTCACGCCCTCGGAGCGAACCATGACGCTCAGGCGTGGACCGCTGTGGCTGACCTTCGGCACGGCGTGCTGCCAGCCCGCTTGGATGCTGCCGCCGAGCACGATGAGATCGCCGTCGCCCACCAGCCACTTGCGTGAACGCCCGCCACCCATCGGCCTGACCATGAACGGACGGCGGGCACCGAGTCCGATGATGGCGACGATGCTGTCGCCCGGCCGCCTGACCCGATCGGCATGCCATGCGACCGAGTCGTTTCCGTCCCGGTACAGGTTGCAGCCGACGGTAGGGAAGTCCTGTTGGTAGTGAGTCTCGAACCGATCGGCCAGCTCGGCCAGCTCCGGCGGGAGGGCAGTGTCCTCACGGCTGAAGTGGGCCGTCAGCCTCGGCACGGCGACGATGCGGTCGTACATCGGGCGCTCCGCGTGGCACCAGGAGATGTCGTCGCGCAAGTGGTCCAACCACTCATCGGCACCCGGTAGCCACTGCGGGCACCAGTCGATCCACGCGCCGGCGCCGAGATCGATGCGCTCGAGCGCGCCGACATCATTGGGAAGCCGGCGGTGGCCAGAGGCTAGCAAACTCATCTGCTGGGACATCGAACACATGTTCGCAGGCCGTGTTGCCGGTCGCAACCTCCGGGGGTTCGAGGTCAGACGAGGTTCGGCGCCCGCTCGGCCAGGAATGCCACCAGCTCATCGCCCAGACCGGGTCGTTGGTGTGGCGCCAGGCGGTAGGACGGGCCGTACAGCGTGGCGATCGCCAGGACGTCCCCGGCATCGTCGGAGATGGGGGCGGCGAGGCCGTTCACGTCCAAATCGAGCTCCTGGTTCGTCCAGACGAAACCGTCGGTCGATGCCGCTCGAACTCTGGCTCGAATCTGCGACGGATCGGTGACGGAGTAGTCGGTAGCGGTCGCGAGCTCACTGGCGAGGTAGGTGTCGAGACGATCGGTTTTCCAGCTCGTCATGGCGACCAGGCCGGGGGCCACGAGGTGGAACGGGGAGCTCGAGTCGGTGGGATCGACGACCTGGATCGCCGTCGATGGGCGGCTGCCTGCGAGGTAGAGCACGCCGGCGCCGTCGTCGACGGCGATGGCGGCGTTCTCGCCGAACGTCGTGGCCAGCTCGATCGCCAGGGGACGGAAGCGATCACGAAGCGTGGCGGGGGAGCGGCCCACACCGCGGGTCAACGTCATGAGCGCCGGGCCGGGACGCACGGCGCCGGTGAGCGTCTGCTCGACCATGCCAAGGTCCGACAGGATGCCGACGGTTCGCGAGGTCGTTGACGGCGAAAGGCCCGCTCTCCTCGCGAGTTCCCGAACACCAACCGGGTGGGGATCGGCAACCACGAGCTGTACGAGCGAGAAGGCGCGATCCACCGGTCCCGGAACCCTTGACGGTGGGGGTGTGTTGCTCATACTGTTCGATGATAGTCAATGTGGAACGTTCCACTCAATAGAACATTCCACGAAATCATCTCTGAGAACATTCGACGAAAGAGCGTTCGATGCTTCCGACAACGACGACGGTGCCCCTCACGCCAGACTTCCGGCATCACGAGTGGTGGGCGATCGAGACAGCGACGCTCGCCGAGGGGTTCGTCCATGTGGTGTGGCCGGACGGTCGCCGCTTCCAGGCCTATTCGCTCTGGCTCGCCGAAAATGCCGATGGGTACGGCTTGGAACCATCGAGTCGTGAGTCGACGCTCGAGCCCAACGCGTTGCCGTCTCCGAACTCGCTCGTGGCCGTATCGATCGACAGCGCCGGAGCCCTCGAGCTCGAGTGGGCCGATGGGCGACGCTCGCTCGTCCACCCCGGATGGCTCCGCTCCATCGCCGAGGGCGACCACCTTCCCGAGGGGGGCCTCCCCGAGCCTCGCCCATGGACGACGGCCGATCTCAGTGAGCCGCCGACCCTCGATGGAGCTGCGATCCTCGACGATCCTGCGGTGTACCGCCAGTGGCTCGAGACCACTGTCATCTACGGGCTGTGTCGGCTGGTCAACACGCCCACCACACTCGATTTCGTCGGGCAGTTGATTGGCTCGGTCGGGCCGATCCGCGACACCAACTTCGGTCCGGTCTGGAGTGTGCGGGCGTCACCGACGCCCGATTCGACAGCGAACACCGGTCTCGATCTCGGGCAGCACACGGATCTGCCGACACGCGAGACACCTCCCGGGTTCCAGTTCCTCCATTGCATCGAGAACACGGTCGCGGGGGGCTGGTCACGGCAGTCCGACGGCCTGGCGGTCGTCGAGGCGCTCCGGGTCGAACACCCCGACGCGTATGAGGCGCTCACGACGCTCGACTGGGTCTTCGGAAATCGATCCTCGGACGCCGACCATCGATGGATCGGTCCGATCATCGATCACGTCGACAGCCGATCCCCGTTGACACTTCGGGCGTTCTATCCGGTGCGCTCCGCACCGCACATGGCTGCGGCCGACATTCCCCGTGCCTACGACTCTCTTGCCGTCTTCGCGACGATGGCGCGCGACCCGCGCTTCCAGCTCCGCTATCCGTTCCAGCAAGGCGATCTGATCGGGTTCGACAATCGCCGGATCCTTCACGGCCGGGACGCCTTCGAGGGCACGGGCAATCGACATCTTCGGGGCTGCTACGCAGATCACGACGACATCTTCTCCCGTCTTCGGGTGTTGCGTCAGGGCGTCGCCGCCACGACCAATGCCACCACCACCAGCACCACCACCACAGGAGTCCATCCATGAGTTCCGTGTTCATCACCTGTGCCGTCACCGGCAGCGGGGACACCGTTGGCAAGTCAGACAAGGTCCCGTTCACGCCGGAACAGATCGCAGACGACTGCATCGCCGCCGCCGAGGCGGGGGCAGCCGTGGTTCACATCCACGTGCGCGATCCCGAGACCGGTGCTCCGGCTCGAGACCCCGACCTCTATGCCGACGTGGTCGAACGGGTGCGTGCTTCCGATGTCGACGTCGTCGTGAACCTCACCGCCGGCATGGGTGGTGACCTGACGCTCGGTTCGGCCGAAGCGCCGTTCCCGGTCGACGAGCAGGGCACCGACATGGCGGGGGCCACCGAGCGCCTCGATCATGTCCGCCGAATTCTGCCCGAGATCTGCACCCTCGACTGTGGCACGATGAATTTCGGTGCGGGCGACTACGTCATGACCAACACGACGGCAACGCTCCACGCCATGGCAGCGCAGGTACAGCAGCTCGGCGTCCGCCCGGAGATCGAGGTCTTCGACACCGGTCATCTCTGGCAGGCCAGGTCGTTGGTCGATGCAGGCCTCATCGACGACCCGGTGGTGATCCAGCTGTGCATGGGCATCCCGTGGGGCGCCCCACCCGACCTCAACACGTTCATGGCAATGGTCAACAACATCCCGGACAGCTGGACGTTCAGTGCCTTCTCGATCGGTCGCCGACAGCTCGAGTACGTGGCGCTCGCGGCGATCGCCGGTGGCAACGTGAGGGTCGGACTCGAAGACAATCTCTACCTTGGCCGTGGTCATCTGGCGACGAACCGCGAGCTCGTCGAACGCGCCGTCGAGATCCTCGAACGCCTCGGCTATGGAATCAAGGGGCCGGACGAGGTCCGAGCCGACCTGAAGCTCACTCGCCGTGGCTGACGGTTCGACCCCGGTGTCCGCCGCTGCTGGACCTCGCTCGATCGCGACCGCAGCGGTGGTCGGTTGTGGCGTGATCGGTGCCGGATGGGCCGCTCGGCTTCGACTGAGCGGTGTCGACGTCGCGATCTTCGATCCCTCACCGACGGTGTTGGATGTGATCGATGAGGTGCATACGAACGCCTCCGATGCGTGGGCAGCGCTCGATCTGACACCGGTGCGGCTCGGTTCGCTGAGACTTGTCGATTCCATCGACGCTGCCGTGAAGGGAGCCGAGCTGATCGTCGAGAGCGTCCCCGAGCGGTTGGAACTGAAGCACGCCACGCTTGCCGCCATCGACAGCGGCGCTGATCCTGCGGCGATCATCGCATCGTCGACCTCGGGGTTCCGTCCGTCTGTCCTTGCCAAACCCCTGCAACACCCCGAGCGCTTGATCGTCGGCCATCCCTTCAACCCGGTGTACTTACTGCCGCTCGTCGAGGTCGTCGGCGGGCAGGCGACAACGGAATCGGTGATCGAGGACGCGATGGCGATCTACCGGTCCCTCGGCATGCATCCACTGCGCGTGCGGGCCGAGATCGATGCCCACATCGCCGACCGTCTACTCGAGGCGGTGTGGCGCGAAGCGCTCTGGCTGGTCAACGACGGCATCGCGACCACCGAGGAGATCGACGATGCCATTCGTTTCGGCTTCGGGCTTCGTTGGGCGCAGATGGGACTGTTCGAGACTTATCGAATCGCCGGGGGCACCGGGGGCATGCGGCACTTCATCGCTCAGTTCGGCGAGTGCCTCGAATGGCCGTGGACGAAACTGATGGACACTCCGGAGCTGACCGACGAGCTGATCGACACGATTGCCCGACAATCTGACGAACAATCGGGCCATCTGTCGATTCGTGAGTTGGAACGAACTCGAGATGCGAATCTCACGGCGATACTGCTCGCGCTCGAGCGACGAGGGTGGGGTGCTGGACAGTCGATTGCATCGCACCGCGCCGTTCGGGAAGCTCGTGAGACGACGACGTCAGCGAACCTGTGAATGTGAAGCTCCGACCCCAATCGGTGGCCTGATCAGCCAGTGAGCCGGACCCAATCGGTACTCTTCACCGCGTGGCGACATTGAGGGTCGGGGTACTCGAAGATCATGCGCTCCTTCTGGAGAGTCTCGTTCTGGGGCTCGAGCGGGAGGATTCGATCGAGGTCGTTGCCACCTTCTCAGACATCGACTCGCTGGAAGCGGCCGCCGACAGCCTCGAGCTCGACGTGTTGGTGGCCGATCTCGAGGTCGGTCAACGCTTGGGGACCGAGGTGGTCGGCGAGACCTCCAGACGACTCGGTGCCCGGGTGCTTCTGATGAGCGGAACCGGCGATCTCCGCGGCGTCTCCGCTGCGTTGGATGCCGGCTGCAGCGGCTTCATCAGCAAAGGCTCCACGCTCGAGGAAGTCGTGCAAGCCGTCCTGACCATCGGACGAGGCGGTGCTGTCTTCCCCAACGACGTGCTCGGTGAGGTGCTGAACAGCGGGTTGGAGCGACCGGGCGCCGACCTCACGAGTCGTGAGGCCGAGGTTCTCGAGCTCTTGGCCACCGGACACAACGCACAGGAAATCGCCGAGGCGTTGTACGTCTCGCTCAACACGAGTCGCAATCACATCGCCGGCATCCTCGCCAAGTTCGGGGCGAGGTCGCAGCTCGAGGCCGTCGTCATCGCGGCCAGAGCCGGCATCGTGAAGGTCGGCTGGGCCAACTGACTCGATCTCCGCGACCCCAGAGTTTGGTCGTTGAATGACGACCGCGGCTCCACCGGTCGACACCGTCATCACTCGGCAGGCGTGGCTCGCGCTTGCCGTCACCACGTTGGTGACGTTTCTCGTCGTGATCGACATCTCGGCGGTGAACGTTGCCTTCCCGTCGATTCAAGAAGACCTCTCGACTGACCGTGCGACGCTGAGCTGGATCATTTCTGGCTACAACATCATGGTCGGAGCGCTGCTTCTGGCGTCCGGTCGGTTGGCCGACAGTGTCGGACGAAAGAAGGTCTTCCTCCCCGGCGTGGCGCTGTTCATGGTCGGTTCGCTGCTCTGCGGATTGGCGGGCTCCGTTGGTCTCCTGATCGCGGCTCGCTTGGTCCAAGGTGTCGGTGGCGCCGTCGTGGCAGCCTCGTCGTTCGCTGTGATGCTTCCCGAGTTCCCGCCGGCGCGACGGAGCACTGCCATTGGGTTCGCCGGGGCAACCGGGGCGCTCGGCGCAGTGGTCGGTCCTGCGCTCGGTTCGGTGCTGATCAACGCGTTCGATTGGCGGGCGATCTTCTTGATCAATGTGCCGCTCTCGCTGCTGGTGCTGGCCGTTGCTCCGAAGTTCCTGCGCGAATCGAAGGATCCTGATGCCAACGGTCGCATCGATGGGCTCGGCGTCCTCATCGGCACGCTGTCCGTTGCGCTGGTGATGTTCGGCATTGTGCAGAGCGAGCAGTGGGGGATGGGCGATCCCCGGATCTGGGGGCTGGTGATCGTGGGCCTCGTGCTCCTCCCGGTCTTGATCCGCCGATCCCGTCACCATCCGGAGCCGCTGCTCGACCTCGACCTGTTCGCCTTTCGATCGTTCGCCAGTGCGAGTGCGGGGGTCATGTTCTACGGCTTCGCCTTCACGTCCGGCGCACTGGTCAACTCGATCGTGTTGCAGGATCTGTGGCAGCAGGATCTTTCGGTGGTGGGTCTGGCGTTCGTTCCCGGTCCACTGCTGGCTGCGTTCATCAGCCCGGCGACTGGGTCAGTCGCCGATCGGTTCGGGCACCGGTGGGTGTTGGCAATCGGCTGCCTCCTCTGCGCGATCGGTTACGGGGCCTTCGTGGTGTTCCTCGGGCAGGAGCCGGCGGTGTGGACCCGCTTCGTTCCGCTCAGTCTCATCTCCGGTGTCGGCATCGGATTGACGGTCGCTACGTGGTCGAGCGCCGGGTTGTCCGACATTCCCCCTGCCAAGTTCGGTGTCGCTGGGGCAACGGCGAACACGATTCGCCAGACCAGCTACGCGCTCGGCATCTCGGTCAGCATCACGCTCCTCGCAACCGGCGTCGACAAATTCGACCTGTCGGCCTACCGATGGGCGTGGAGCTGGATCGCTGGCTGCTACTTACTTGCCGCTGCCACCGTGCTGCTGACGTTCCCGTCTGGCAACAGCCAGGACCGCATCGGTCAGGAGATGCGCGGGTCCGACGCGCGATAGGGACCGCATTCGTCAGATGATGGCGGTTTCGAGGAAGGGTCGGGCTTCGACGATGCGCTCGTAGCCAAGCGGCGTCATGTCGAGCGACCGGTACGCGCCGTACGTCAACAGCTCGGCAATCGCACGCCCGATGGCGGGGGACTGTTGCATCCCGTGTCCCGAGAATCCGTTGGCGAAGATGAAGTTGCCGACCTCATGATGAGGCCCGACGATGACGTTCTGGTCGACGGTGTTGTGGGCGTAGTGGCCGACCCACTTGCCGGTGACCTTGACCCGCTCGAACGCCGGGATCCGGTTGGCAAGGACCGGCCAGACCTTGTCCTCCCAGATGTCGCGGTCGGCCCACTCGAAGTCGTCGTACTCGACGGCCGGATCGAGATCGGGCGTGCAGCCCGCCATGTATGCTCCGCCGTCGGTGCGGACGTGGATGCCGGAGGGGTCAATCGTGAGAGGAAGACGGCGCTCCAAGGGCTCGGCAGCGTCGAAGATGAACGTGTACCGGCGGCGTGGCTCGACGGGCAGGTGCAGACCTGCCATGCGGGCGACCTCGACCGCTCGGGGCCCGGCTGCGTTCACGACTGCTCCGCAGGTGATGGTCTCCCCGGAGCGCAGCTGGACTTGGGTGACCCGAGCGTCGCTGACGGTCATCGCAGCAACTTCGTTCTTCACATATTCGACGCCACGGGCGCGAGCACTCTTGCGCATCCAGTCGAACATCGTGCCGCTGTCGAAATAGCCCTCGTCGACGAGGTTGTGGCTTCCACAGATGATGTCGCCGAGTTGGTAGAAGGGATAGTCGCCGGCGATCTCGGCCGGCGACATGATCTTGGTTCCGGCCCCGAGCGACGCCTGCAGCTTCTGGTTCTCCCGGAGCGTGTTGGCGAAGTCGATCGTGTCCGCGAGATACATGTAGCCGAAGTGGTCGACAATCAGCTCGGGGATTTCCGGATCGTCACCGAGGTGCTGCCGAAAGTTGCGCACGTAGTCGGCTGCGAACTGGGAGATCTGGATGTTGAGCACGTTCGAGAACTGCTGCCGCATGCAGCTGTTCGTGTGCGTGGTTGAGGCCATTGCGTAGGTGGGGTCCCGCTCGACCACGAGCACCGAACCGTCGAAGTCGTCGTTGAGCGCCAGGAACGAAGCCGTTGAGGAACCGATGACGGCGCCGCCCACGATGACGACGTCGTACGACCGCTCTCGAGGTGTGGCGACGATGGGTGCGATCGTCAACGCACGTATCCCTGTCGCTTGTCGTTCTCGATCGCCGCCGGGTCTCGTTCGGCCGGATCGCCGAATCCTCCACCTCCCGGTAGCTCCATGATCAGCCGCCGGTCAGCGGGGACGATCTGCTTGCCCTTGGTGGCGAACGGGGATCCATCGTCGAGGTAGACCTTGCCCGGCGCCCCGTCCTCGCCGCCGGCGCGACCCCGCGCCGGGTTCTCGACTCGGTCGAACATGGCGGAGAACTCGAACAGGTAGCCGTCGGATGGACCGACCTCGATGATTTGGCCGAGGCCGCCGCGGTACTTGCCTGCACCGCCGCTGTCCTCCCTGATCTCTTTTCGCCAGATGATGATCGGGCCGATCTGCTCGGTGGCCTCGGCGCTCATGGTCATGACCCCGGACGGGAACGCGGTAGCTGTGAGGCCGTCGAGCGACGGCCGGGCGCCGGTTCCCCCGCTGTTGAACATCAACAGCTCGACCGGCGGCAGGAGCGCCCCGGGCTCGGCGGATCTCGCGCTCGCCTGGAAGTTCCAAAGAGCGCCCGCTCCTTCGGCAGGGACGACGTCGGGTAGGGCCGGCGCGATCGCTCCGAGGCACAGATCGGTCACGAAGTGTCCGATGACGTGCCGCACCGAGACGGGGTCGGGGTCCTCGCCGTTGAGGATCACGCCGGGGGGAGCGCTCACCGTGAACGGGAGCAACGAGGCGTAGTTGTTCGGCAACTCGGGGGCGAGCGCCACCAGCATGCCGTAGGTGAAATAGGCCTGGGCGTACACGATCGGAACATTGATGCCGTAGCCGCTCACCGGGGAGGTCCCGGTGAAGTCGGCGTGCATGCCATCGTCGGTCACAGTGAGCTCGACAGCGAGCGTGATCGTCTCGTTGTAGCCGTCGACCTGCATCTCGTTGCGGTACGTGCCTTTTTCGACGAGCTCGAGCGCGGCCATGGTGGCCCGACGAGTGCGGTCGAAGATGAACTCGGCCAGATCGTCGAGATCGGTCAGCTCGAATTCATCGAGCATCTCGAGCAGTCGGCGGCGGCCAGTTTCGTTGCAGGCGGCGAGGCCATGGATGTCGCCGACGACCTGGTCCTCTTCCCGAACGTTGATGCGGATCAGGTTGACCAGGTCGTCATTGAGGCGTCCCCGCTCTGCCCACTTCATGATCGGGATGCGGAATCCCTCTTCGTAGATCTGGTGGCTGTCCGGGCCGTATCCGCGACCACCGATGTCGACGACGTGGGCGGTGCAGGCGAAGAACCCGATCAGCGCCTCGTTCACGAAGATCGGCGTGGTGACCGTGATGTCGTGGAGATGGCCGGTGCCCTTCCACGGATCGTTGGTCAGATAGACGTCGCCGGGATAGATGCGTTCCGGTCCGATGTCGTTGATGAAATGCGGCACGGCGGCCGCCATCGTGTTGACGTGGCCTGGTGTGCCGGTGACGGCCTGGGCGACCATCCGCCCTTCGCGGTCGAACACACCGGCAGACAGATCGCCTGCTTCACGGACCGACGTGCTGAAGGCGGTGCGGACCAGCGTCAGCGCCTGCTCCTCGAGAACCGAGATGAGGCGGTTCCACATGATCTGGAAGCGAACTTCGTTGGTGCTCACGATTGGCTCCTTGCGGGTGGCGTTCCTGTGGTGCGCGTGATGAGCAGCGTGCCGTCGGTCTGCATGACCGCTCGGTGGTGTGACGCCAGGACTGTCGTTGTCTGCGGCTCGACGATGACCGCCGGGCCGGCGACTGCATCACCGACGTGCAGATCACCTCGCTGGACGATGGCGCTGGACTGGTCGGTTCCACTGACCGGGTCGTAGATGTCTCGGTGATCAGTCGGCTCGAAGGTCGAGGTCTCGGCCACCAGTGCCAACGCCTCGGGCCGTGTCTCCACCGAGGCAACGCGTACCGACCAGCTGACCGCCTCGATCGGCAGGTCGGCGATGGCCCGTCCGAAGAACTCTTCGTATGCCTTGGTGAAGACGCCGGCCAGGGATTCGGCGGCGAAGGCATCGAAATCGCCGGCCTCGATGCGGACGGGGATCTCCCAGCCCTGTCCCTTGTATCGCATCGACACCTGCCGTTCGACGGTCAGCTCGGCATCGGTTCCCTGGCGGACGAACGTCTCCGCTTCGGCCGCAAGGTCGGCGAGGAGTTGGTTGACGGCGACGAAATCGAAGTCGTCCGTGCGGGTGTAGAGGCTGCGGACCGCCTCGTAGGCGAACGGCGCTCGCAGGAACCCGATGGCCGAGCCGACACCGGCACCGGGCGGCACGAACAGCTCATCGAGACCGAGCTTGTCCATGAGGCGTGTGGCGTGGAGCGGAGCACCGCCGCCGAATGCCACCATCGAGAAACCGGCGAGGTCCTTGCCGTTCTCGACGGCGTGGACCCGCGCCGCATTGGTCATGTTCTCGTCGACCACCTCGGCAATGCCGATGGCGGCTGCGTGGGTGTCCATGGCGAGCGCTTCGCCGACGGCGCGGTCGATGGCAGCCGCGGCATGTTGCGGTGAGAGCACGATGTCGGTCGCACCGAAGGTGGACGGATGGAGCCGTCCCAGCTCGACGTTGGCGTCGGTCACCGTCGGTTCGGTCCCACCGAGATGGTACGCAGCCGGTCCGGGTTCGGAACCTGCACTGTGGGGACCGATGCGGATCTGTCCCAGCGCATCGACACTGGCGATCGATCCGCCGCCCGCGCCGATCTCGATCATCTCGATCACCGGGATCGAAATGGGCATGCCGCTGCCCTTCTTGAAACGGGTCGTGCGTGCGACCTCGAAGGTCTTGGCCGTCTGCGGTGTGTAGTCCTCGATCAGTGCGATCTTGGCCGTGGTGCCGCCCATGTCGTATGACAACACGCGGGGCCGGCCGTAGCTGGCGGCGAGGTGAGCGGCGAAGATCGCTCCGCCGGCCGGCCCGGATTCCACGAGTCGAACCGGGAACGCCACCGCCGTTTCGACACTCACGAGTCCGCCACCGGAGTGGATGAGGTACAGAGGGCAGGTCGCCCCTCGCTCCTGCAGCTCGGCCTGCAGCCGGACCAGGTACGACGCCATGAGCGGTTGGACGTACGCGTTCGCGCACACGGTGTTGAACCGCTCGAACTCACGCATCTGGGGCGACACTTCGGAGCTGATGGAAACCGCAACGTTCGGCAGGCGGTCGATCAGCATGTCGCGGAACCGCTGCTCGTGGGCCGGGTTGCGGTAACTGTGGATGAATCCGACGGCGACGGCGCCGTAACCCTGGGTCTCGATGGTGTCGATCACGGCCGACGCCGCATCGTCGTCGAACGGCACCAAGACCTCGCCCCGCGCGTTGATGCGCTCGGGAACGACGAAGCGGTCTCGTCGTTCGATCAGCGGTGTGGGGAGGACGATGTTGAGGTCGTACTGCTCGAACCGCCCCTCGGTCCTGGTCTCGATGACGTCGCGGAAACCCTGCGTCGTGACCAGCGCCGTGCGGGCGCCGCGTCGTTCGATGAGGGCGTTCGTCGCGAGCGTGGTGCCATGGATGATCTGATCGACCGAACTGAGCTCGATGTTGTTGGCCGATGCCAGGGCGTCGATGCCGGCCAGGATCCCGATCTCGGGCCCTTCGTGCGTCGTGAGCAGCTTCGTTGACTCGAACGACCCATCTTCGAGTTCGATCACGATGTCGGTGAACGTGCCACCGACGTCGGCTCCGATACGAACAGTCATGGCTACAACTCCTCGAGCTTGGGGAAGTCTGATGGGGGCATGATGTCGACGGTCGCCGATCGCTGCTGGGCCAACATTCCGCCGTCGACCTTGATGACGTCGCCGGTCACGTACGAGGCATCATCGGACGCCAGGAACAAGGCGGCTCCGGTCATGTCGATCGGTTCACCGATACGGCCGAGCGGCACGTTCTCACCTCGGAGCTTCCGGTCGGCGAGGGCCAAACCGCTCGTGTCGATCGATCCAGGCATCAGTGCGTTGACCCGGATGTTGTAGGGGCCGAGGTCGAGGGCCATGGCTCGCGTCAATGCCTCGATCCCACCCTTGGTGGCGTCGTAGGCGGTGAAGGCACGGTGGGCCCGGGTAGCTCCACCTGAACTCATGTTGATGATCGACCCGCCGCCCTGCTTCGCCATGATCCGGGCAACGGGATGGGACACGAGGAAGTGGCCGGTGAGGTTGACGTCGATGATCTTGCGCCACCACGCCTCGTCTGCTTCGAAGAAATGGAGCATGGGGCTGACGAGCCCGGCGTTGTTGACCAGCACGTCGATACGGCCATGTGCCTGCATTGCGGCGTCGACCATCGTTGCCACCTGCGCACTGTCGGACACGTCGGCGGCAGTCGTCATGGCGGTTCCGCCCGCGTCGGTGATGGCGGCGGTGGTCGGGTCAGCCGCATCGGTACTGATGTCGTTGACGACGATGAGGGATCCCTGCGAGGCGAATCGTTCGGCGATGGCTCGGCCGATTCCTCCTCCGGCGCCGGTGACGAGCACAACCTTGTTCTCGAGTGATGGATGCATGTGAGTACTCCTGATCAGATGGCGGCGAGGCGTTCGGCGACCGAAGCTATCGCCGCTTCGTTGCGCCGGTAGTAGGTCCACCCCTTGCGGCGGGTCGGGATGACGAGGTCGGCATCGGCCAGGACCTTGAGATGGCGCGACCCGGCGGGCTGGCTGACACCGAGTTTGTCGACGATGAACTGATTACATGCCCCGTGCTCGATGGGATCGCCGTGCTCCTGGTGGGGGAAATTCGACACCGGATCCTTCAGCCAGTCGAGGATCTGGAGTCGGCGCTCGCTGGCGAGCGCCTTCAAGACGGGTTCGATGTCGCTGAGCGCGCCCAAGGTGTCGGTGGTTTGGCCGTCAGTGACAGTCATAACGGTATAACTACTCCGTTATGCAGACGTTGACAAGGTTTTCTTCGTCACCGTAGGTTCGTACCCGTGAGTTCTCATCAGACGAGTGACGTTCCGGACTTTCGTTATGACGTCTCCAAAGCCGTTCGCCGTCATGCAATGACCTTCCCCGAGGCTGCCGAGGGGTCCTCGTGCGTCAATCGGGCGTTCTCTGCCGGCGGAAAGAACTTCGTGTTCCTTGGCGAGAAGGACGATCTGTGCACGCTGCGGCTGAAGCGAGCGGACGGATGGAAGAAGATCGAGTTCGATCCTGCGTCGCCGCCGCCGGCGAGCGAGCTGGAGGCGTGGGTCGAGGAGAGTTTCACGTTGCTGGCCCCGAAGCGGGTGCAGAAGCTCCGAGCCGACTAGCTCAGCTGGTCGGCCAGCTTTGTCGCTGCCTTCTTCTTCCGCTTCCCGGCGAGTTCACGGTTGCGGAGGGTCTTGGTCGTGCCCTCTCCGGTGGCGAACGCCACGAGATCGCGCCGCGCCTTCTTCGAGCCGAGGTTCTCGAACCAGCGAGGGCCGTCGGCCGTCGGAACGACAGCGGTCGGGCCTTTGCATGAACCCTGGCACGTGACCCTGGCCAGTTCGAGGCCTGCGTTCGTCGCCGCAGCCTCTAGCTTCTTGAACGCGGCCCGTTCGTTACGAAAACAATCCTTGCCCGCGCAGAGCAGCAGTCCCTGATGGGTTCCCTGCGTCGGCTGGAGAAGTGTTCGGAGCGCCGGTGTTCGCTTGTTAGGCACACTGAATACTCTAGATCGCGAGCGCCCGGCCGTACAGAGTCGGACGAACCATGATCTGAACGCACGATGCAACCAACACGAGCAACCAACACGATGCAATCAAGGAGCGAGATGCTGCAGGACACCGAACTCGACGAACCAGCGGTGATCGCTGCGCTCAATGACATTCTCGAAGCCGAGCTGTCTGGCGTCGTGCGCTACACGCACTACTCGCTGATGATCATCGGCCCACATCGCATCCCGCTGGTCGAGTTCATGAAGGGCCAGGCCACCGAATCCCTGATGCACGCACAGCAGGTCGGCGAGATCCTGACCGGGCTCGGTGGACACCCCTCGATCGGGATCGCCGCCATCGAGGAGAGCAACGAGCACAGCATCGAGCAGATTCTCCGAGAGAGTCTCGAGCACGAGCTCCGTGCGGTCCGCCTGTATCGGGCGTTGTTGGGCACGGTGCTCGACAAGTCGATCTTCCTCGAGGAGTTCGCCAGGGGACTGATCGCCCAGGAAGAAGAGCATCAGCTCGAGCTGCGCAAGATGTTGCGCGACTACGCCTGAGGCCGGGATTGCGGCGGTCGTTGATCAGGTGTCGGCCGCGGCGTCGATACGAGCCTGGAGACGACGCATGCCGCCGAGCCATTTCTCGGGGTCCTTGGTCTTGAACTCCATCCACTCCCGAGCAATCGGGTTGGTGAGAATGAGGAAGCGCTCCTCGCCGAATGCATCGATCACCTGCTGGGCGACGTCCTCTGGTTCGGCGATCGGACCGGCAGCGGTCCGGGCCCATTCAGAGTCCGTGTCGCCGAGCATCGGCGTTCGCACGCCGAGCGGGGCGAGGAGGTAGGTGCGGATCCCGGCGTCGTGATAAGTGATCGCCATCCACTCGGCGAGACCGACGACCGCGTGCTTCGACGTTGCGTAGTGGGCGTTGCCGTGGCTGGTGAGAATGCCGGCCATCGATGCCGTGTGCAGGATGTGGCCCTCGCCGCGCGCCAGCATCGAAGGCAACACGGCACGGATCGCGTACACGTGAGACATGACGTTGATGTCCCATTGACGTTGCCATTCTTCGATGGGGATCTCGAGTGGGCTGCCGCCCGAGGCGATGCCGGCGTTGTTGCAGAGCACGTCGATGGGCCCGAGATCCTCCTCGACTGATGCCAGCATCGCGGTCAGGTCAGCTTCGGAACCGACGTCGACCACCTCGGCGCGTCCGCCGATGGATTCGGCAACCGCACGAGCTCCGTCGGCGTCGCGATCTACCACCACGATGGCTCGGGCGCCGTCGGCCGCGAAACGTTCGCAGAGGGCCTTGCCGATGCCGCTCCCGCCGCCGGTGACCACGCACACGCTCTCGTTGACCTGCATCGCTCCCACTCCTCTGTTCGTCGTCTCTCGCTTGGCTGCTTCGCCTTTCAGCGGCCGAAGATGATCGTCCCGCTGGCAGCGAACATGCCGCCGACGCCGTGCGCCACCGAGATCTCCACGCCTTCGACCTGGGCCGGGGCGATGCCTCTGATCTGGCGCACGCTCTCCTGCAATGCGTACATGCCGTACATTCCCGAGTGCATGTAGGAGAGGCCGCCGCCGTTGGTGTTGAGTGGCAATGAACCGCCGATCGCGGTGTTGCGCTCCCAAATGAAGTCCGGAGCGGCACCTCGTTCGACGAAACCGAGATCCTCCAGTCCGAAGATCGGCAGGTGGGCGAACGCGTCGTAGATCATCAGATGGTCGACGTCGTCCGTGGTGATCCCGGCCTCTGCGAAAGCCTGAGCGCCCGAGACACGGAAGGCGGCCGATGAGGTGAAGTCGGCCATCTGGCTTATCAGCGGAGTCTCGACGCTCTCGCCGGTGCCGAGGATGTAGGCGGGTGGCTGGAGAAGGTCCTTCGCACGGTCGGCTGCGGTGAGGATCAACGCACCGCCGCCATCGGTCACGGGGCAGCACATCAGTTTGGTGAAGGGTGTCGCGATCATTGTCGAGTCGAGGACGTCATCGAGCGTGATCGGATCCCGGAACTTGGCTCTTGGGTTGAGGCCCGCCCACTCCCGCTGCACGACCGCAACATTGGCCAGCTTCTCGATGTCGACCCCGTACGTCTTTGCGTATCGGAGCCATGGAATGGTGAAGCGAGTCGGGGGACCGCCTGCACCGAACGGATTCTCGAACTGACCGGAGAACGATGACGGATCGGATCGCCAACGGCCGGCGCCGACACGCGAGCGGCCGCTCTCGGCGTGGGTGATGAGGATGGTCGTGGCGTGTCCCGCGGCGATGGCGGCGGCGGCATGGCGGACATGGAGCATGAACGAGCAACCGCCGACCGACGTGCCGTCGACCCACTTCGGCATGATACCGAGGTGGAACGCAACGTCGGTCGGGCTGGTGCCGGCCGTGGCGACACCGTCGATGTCGGCGGTGGTGAGTCCGGCGTCTGCGAGGGCATTGAGCGCAGCGTCGGCATGGAGGCCGATCACCGACTGGTTCGGGATGGTGCCCATCTCGGTGGTCTCGGCGGCGCCGACGACGGCGACCGATCGGGGAGCGAAGGCGAAGCTCATGCGTTGGCTCCTCCCGTCGGCCGGAAGAGTGGGAGGGAGATCTCTTCGGTTTGCGGTTCGAACACGACCTCGAGGTCCATGTCGAGCACAAGTGCCTCCTCGGTCTGTGGTGTGTCGATGATGTTGGTCATCATTCGTGGCCCCTCGGCGAGCTCGACCACGGCGACGGCGATCGGTCCGTCGAAGCCAGGCGGCGGCCTTTGGTTGATCACGTAGCTGTAGAGGGTCGCCCGGCCGCTGGTCACCTCGTTCTGGACAGACCGGCCGCCGCATGATGGACAGAACGGACGCGGCGGGAAGTAGGCGTGGGCGCAGTCGTCACACCGTTGGATGATCAGCTCGCCTCGCTTGGCTCCGTCCCAGAACGCCATGGTTTCCGGCGTCGGTTCGGGAAGTTGACGTGTCGGTCGGTCAGCAGATTCATTTGGGCTCACCCGTGCGATGCCACTCGACCGGCGCTGAATGTGCAAACCGGCCAATCCCAACTGCCAGCTTCGTACGTACCTCTGGGTACGTACGAAGCTGGCAGTTGGCGAGCGGTCACCCGGTCACCCGGTCACCCGGTCACCCGGTCACCCGGTCACCCGGTCAC
>CBESNA010000047.1:0-32428 GCA_965530755.1 uncultured Acidimicrobiia bacterium
CGACGTTGCGTTGCGCACTCGACCATCGCATGAGATCGAAGCGCTGCGGGAGGAATCCGATCGATCGGCGGATCGCGTCGCGGTCTGGGCCATGCATCGACCGGCCGTCGAGCGTGGCTGTCCCAGCCGTTGGGGTTCGGAGTGTGGCCAGGATCGAAAACAGGGTCGATTTGCCGGCGCCGTTGGGGCCGAGCAGCCCCGTCACGCCCGACTGGATCGACATGTTGATGTTCTCGAGGACGGGTGGTCGGCCTCGGTAGCGGTAATTGATGTCGTCACAGCGGAGTTCCACTGCAGTGCTCCTGGTTCTATGGGTTGGCGAGTCAGCCGGGATGGCCGCTCCGGTTGTCAGGTCGTTCGGAGGTCGCCTGCGTCGAGGCGGGTGCTGGTGAGGAAGAACGCAAGCACTCCGGCGATGGCCGCCCCGCTGAGGCCGACTCCACTCGATAGGACGGCGATTCCCCAGGGATAGCTGAGGTCGGCGTCCGAACCAGCCTGTCGATACAGATGCCCAGCCAGGGTGCCGACGAGGGCGGCCATGGTGACGGTGACGGCGACCGGCAGGCTGACGGTCCACAGCTGTGCTCGGCGAAGGAACTGGTTCGGGATGCCAACGGCGAGAAGGTTCGCGTCGAGTGCCCGGCGTTCGATGGATCGATCGGCGGTTGCGACGACGACGGCTGCGAGGCCGATGGTGAATGCCGCAATCGCAGCGGCGGTGATGACGGCAGCGACCAGATCAGCGAGGCCGTTGTCAGGCCAATGGCCGGCGAAGGCCACCGGGTCGGCAGCGATCAGAGCTGCGTCGAACTCGGCACGCAGGGACTGATCAGAACGGACCGTCCAGCCCTGGACCGGGAGGACCTCCGCTTGCGACAGTGGGATGATCAGGCCTGAGATGGCGCTGGACGAATCGGTCGGGAAGTCGGCTTCGACGACGGGTACGCCGTAGCTCGGTTCCTGGCCTCCAAAGGTCAGCTCGAACGCCTGACCGTCCACACAGGTCGAAAGCGGTTGTGTGAGAGCGGCCTCGAGCTGTGCACATGTCGCGGCCCAACCCTGGTCCTGACCGTTGACCACGATCTGAGGGAGAGCGACCACCACTCCGGGGAGGTCGGCGATCTGGCCTGCTGTCAGGTTGGTGTTGATGCCAAAAATGGGATCGTCGTTGGTAGAGAAGGATGCGTCCCGGAACGCTCCAATCACGCCTTGACCGACGCCGAGAGCGAAGGTGGCGACCAGCACACCAGTGAGCACTCGGCCTGCGGCGGATGGTTCGTGCTGCAGCCGTCCCGCCACCAGCATTCGGGTGGTGCCGGACCGACTGGTTCCGAGCCACGTTCCCAGGACCCGGGCGACCACCGGAGTCGACAGGGCCGTCCCGAGGGCAGACGCCAAGCCACCGGCAACCAGCAGCGTGAAAAACATGCGATCGGTCGTTGCGCCTTTCAAACCAGCCCCGAGCAACATCGCGACGCCGGCCAGCAGCACCAACGCTCTCCACCAAACCCGGACCGTCGGTGCGGCTTGGCGGCCAGTCGCCAACGGCTCGTCGATTGCATCGTTCGCTGTCACCGTGGCCACGGCGACGGCCCCGACAATCGCAAGCGCAACGATGGCGGCGACCGTGGTAGGGCGAATCGGGGCGTCGGCGGCGAACCAGCGGAACCCGCCAACGCCTCGACGCCCCACCCACGGTTGCGTCATCGCCCACAGCAGACACCCCAGCACCGAACCGGCGCCGGCCACGACTGCTGTCTCCACAGCATTGACGGTTCGCACAGCTCGTCTGGACAACCCGAGCAGACGAAGCGAAGCCAGCCGCTGATCCCTGGCACGTGCTGACAGTCGAGACGATGTGGCCAGGAACGCGCCGGCCGGAAGAGCAAGAAAAGCAGCGGACAAGACCATCACGATCCTGACCTCGGCCGCCCCGGTGATCGACCACAGATCCGTTGATCCAAACGTGACCGGAAACATGCGCTCATCCGGTTCAGCGCCGACGTAGGCGACAAGTTGCCCTGGTTCGACCAACCCTGCATCGGCTACCACACCAACCTGGGCCTGCGGGAAACGTTGAGCGACGAGCGGGTCCAGATCGGCCAGGACAGAAAGGCTCGGCGACATCACCACTTCACCGGGATCGGGAAGCACGGCGACTCCGGGGGGAAGCTCCCCCTGCCCGGACAGCACGACCCGATCGAGCTGACGATCACCGAGTTGCTCCTCGATTCGCCGGCCAACCAAACCCGACGTCTCGACGTCGCCGTTTGCACCCGAGCTGCCCTCGATCAACGACTCCGGAGAGGCGACAGCAACGATCTCGCGGCGGTCGTTCTTGCCATCGAAGATCGCAGGCAAGCCAAGAATGGCCGCCGCGACGTAGCCGGCCAGCACCATGCCAAGCGCCATGGACGCCGTGCGGGCGAGTGACTGTCGCCATGAACGAGAAGCCAGACGCCAGCCCAGTGCAAGCGACGTCATGCCACAGTCCCGTCTCGCATCACGATCTCCCGATCGCAATAGGACGCCAGCCGTGCCTCGTGGGTGACGATCACGACCGCAGCGCCATCGAGGCGTGCCGCCGCCAGCATCGCCTCGAGAGCGAGCTGACCTGTCACGCTGTCGAGCGCACCGGTCGGCTCGTCGGCGAACACCACCGCCGGCCTGTGCACCAGCGAGCGAGCAATTGCGGCCCGCTGCATCTGACCGCCCGAGACCTCAGAGGGTCGGCGATCGGCAAGCTCGCCGACATCGAGCCGCTCCAGCAGCTCGAAGGCCCGAGCCTCTGCGTCGGAGCGTTTCGTGCCGGTCGCCATCAATGGCAACGCGACGTTCTCGACCAAACTCAACTCGGGGACGAGATGCCCGAACTGGAAGACCATCCCCATGCCGGTCAACCGTCTGGCTGACCGTTGGGCGTCGCTCGCGTTGTCGAGGCGGTGATCCTGGAACCACACCTCACCCTCATCGGGAACGAGTAACCCGGCAAGGCAATGCAGCAACGTCGACTTGCCCGATCCGCTTCGGCCCATGATGGCGACCGATTCGCTGGCGCCGATCGATGCTGACACGTCCCGCAAGGCCGGAGTTGCGCCGAATGCGTAGGAGACCTGCTTGGCTTCGATCATCACGATCGTCCGAGCCTGTGGTTCGTGAGGCGAGCGCCGGCGAGCTCGATCCACTCGAGGTCCGCTTGGAGGTGGCCGATCAGTAGGTCGAGTGCGAGCTGTCGCTCGATTTCGGCATCATCTTGCTGGGCCCGCAACTCGCGCATGCGCACGAGGTGCACGGCGCGCTGGGCGGTGAGCACGTCGTCGACGGATCGGCCTGAGACCAGCGCCACCACCACTTTGGTGTAGAGCGGGCCGAGCGCCAGCTCGTCGGGGGCTACCGGGGAGTCGAGCCAGGACTCGAGCTCCTCGACGCCATCCTCGGTGATGGCGTAGCTCTTGCGGTCCGGCCCATCGCCGGACTCCACCGACACCGATGCCAGCCCGTCGCGTTCGAGGCGACCGAGGGTTGCGTAGACCTGCCCGAACTTGAGCGTCCTGCCCTCGGCGAATAAATGGTCGTAGTCGTGCTTCAACGTGTAGCCGTGTTGCGGCCCACTCTCGAGAAGGCCCAGAAAGGCGTGTCCAACGGTCATGAACCGAATGTATACGCTGAGTGTCTACTGACGTCAAGAAGATTCTGGGAGATCCTCTCCTGAGCTTCCGATGTTCAGCGTGGTTCTGCGGACGCCGGTGGAGGTTCGCGGCCCGGGTCGTGGAAGACGAGAACCGTCCGGTGTCGCCGCCCGGGTTGCCGGAGCGCGGGGCGGGCGAATAGTCTCAGCGCACGTTCGCGGAGGAGAAGCTGTCATGGGCGCCGAGACGGAAGCCACATCTGAGTCCCTCGACGCACCTCGTCGGTTCGACCTCCACCCCACGGAGAGCTCGGGATCGTACGAACTCGTCCTTGGTGCCGTCATCTTCGGGCTCTTCGGCTTGTTGATCGACCGCTGGCTCGGCACGACACCGCTGTTCATTCTCACCTTCACGATCGCCGGTTTTGCCGGAGCAGCCATCTCGATCTACTACCGCTACAAGCATCGGATCGCCCAGCTCCAAGAGGAGTCGGCCGCCCTTCGGTCCGCAGCCGAACGAGACACGACCGCAGGGCCGTTGCGATGACAGACGACGCGCTGGCGATCAACCAACGACTCGAAGGCCCGTCGCCTGCCGCATCTGTCGCGCTGGACATGGTCAAACGCGGTCTGCCGCTCCTGCCGGTCGGCATGGTCATCGGCGCCGTGTTCGCCGGGCTCGATGGCGCGTTGTCGGTCGCGTTCGGAATGGCGCTCGTGCTCCTGAACTTCGTGTTGTCCGCCGCGCTGCTCAGCTGGGCATCGAAGATCTCCTTCGCCATGGTCGCCTCGGTTGCCCTCGGCGGGTACGTCCTGCGGCTTGCGTTGATCTTTCTGGCCGTCTGGTTGGTGAAAGACATGTCCTGGGTCGCCATGGTTCCCCTCGGCATCACGATCATCGTGACCCATCTCGGACTGCTGTTCTGGGAGATGCGCCACGTCTCCGCATCCATGGCGAACCCAGGGCTCAAGCCCAAGATCTCGAAGAAAGGTCCCCGGCCCGTGGCGGCCGGGCGGCGGTACGGACGGTGACCCAGATCGACCTCGAACCGACGATCCGGGGCATCGTCTCTGACGTTTCAGTACCGAAACCCCAATTTTCCTACTAGCTTGCATCCGGCGTCGGAGCCCCGACCTGGACTACTGAAGGAGTCGCTCAAGTGTTCGCACTCGAGTTCCCCCCAATCGACAACCTCGTGAAGTGGCCCGCCTACTTCGGCGAAGACACGTTCTTCGCCTTCAACAAGATCGGTGTCATCAGCATGCTCGCCATGCTGATCCCGACTGCGATGTTCCTTCTGTCGAAGAAGGAGCTCGTTCCCAGCGGCCTCCAGAACATCGTCGAATCGACCGTGCAGTTCGTCGAGAACCAGGTCGTGATGTCCGCCATCGGCGCCGAAGGCCGCAAGTACCTCCCGCTGCTGCTGTCCATCTTCCTCTTCGTTTTCTTCGGCAACATCTTCGAAGTCATCCCGACGTTCCAGATGCCGGCCAACGCACGGATGGCCAACCCGGTGATCCTCGCCCTCGTCGCCTGGGCCACCTTCATCGCCGTCGGTGTGAAGTCGCAGGGCTTCGGCGGCTTCATGAAGTCGTCGCTCTTCCCACCAGGCGTGCCGAAGGCGCTCTACCTGCTCGTGACCCCGATCGAGTTCCTCTCGACCTTCCTGCTTCGCCCCTTCGGCCTGGCCGTCCGTCTCTTTGCCAACATGCTCGCAGGCCACATCCTCCTTGTGACCTTCGGCGTGCTCTGCATCACCCTCTGGCAGGCCTCACCGCTCGTGGCCGTGCTGCCCTTCAGCTTCGCCACACTCGTCGGCCTCACCGGCTTCGAGGTCATGGTCTCGTTGATCCAGGCTTTCGTCTTCAGCCTTCTCACCGCCGTGTACATCTCGCTCTCGCTGAATCCGCATCACTGATCCCGCACGGATCTCGCTCACACCTTCGCCAAATCTCGCCCTCGGGCAGAACACCAAACCGCCCCATCGGGGCAACGAAACAGGAGAACCCAATCCAATGAGCTTCCTCGCAAGCACCGCAGCTCAGGTCATCGAGTTGGCCGCCGAAGCCGACGCAGGCGCCGCTGACGCCAAGGCAACAGCTGCAGCCGGCTCCGCCGGCTTCGCTTACGGCCTCGCTGCCATCGGTCCTGGCATCGGCATCGGCTACCTCGTCGGTCAGGCAGTGCAGGCCATGGCCCGCCAGCCCGAGTCTGCCGGCCAGGTCCAGACGACGATGTTCCTTGGCATCGCCTTCACCGAGGCGCTCGCCCTCATCGGCTTCGTCGTCTTCATTCTCCTGAAGTTCGCCTGATCCCGTGTTCGCACTCCTGCGATTCGCCGAAGAAGGCGCAGCGGAAGAAGCATCGAATCCGATTCTTCCCGTCGTGTCCGAGATGTTCTGGGGAGCCATTGCGTTCTTCAGTCTCTGGGCGCTGGTGAAGTACGTGTTGTTGCCGCCGGTCAAAGCGGCGATGGATGCTCGTGCCGACAAGATCCGGTCCGACCTCGATGCAGCAGAGATCGCCCGCTCAAAGGCGGGTTCTGCAGTTGCTGAGGCCCAGGACCAGTTGTCCGGTGTCCGAGCCGAGGCCGCCGGGATCATCGAGACAGCTCGGGCCGAAGCCGAAGCCGAGCGGGCTGGCGTGATCGCCGCCGCCGAGGCTGAAGCCGCACAGATTCGTGCCGCCGCCGCTGACGAGATCAGCACAGCACGGGCCGAGGTGATGTCCGGGGTTCGCCCGCAGGTCGCCGAATTCGCCACTGACGCTGCATCCCGAGTCATGAACCGCCCGATCGCGCTGAGCGACGCTCAGCCCGTCGTCGACCGGTTCCTCTCCAACCCGAACTGAGGATGATCATGCTTTCGATCTTGGCCAGCGAGGCACCGAACGGTGTCCACCTGGCGTCTGACATCAAGGAAGTCATCTGGGGCTCGCTTGCGTTCTTCGTGCTGTTCGGACTCATCGTCTGGAAAGCCGGACCGGCGATCAAGGCGGCGATCTCCGGCCGCACGGATCGCATCCGCGACGAGCTCGCAGCGGCCGAGGCCGAGCGATCCGATGCTGAAGCAGCCCTGACTGCCAAGGCAGCGGACGTCCCCGACGTCAGCACCGAGCAGACCCGCATCCGGGCGGAGGCCGTCGAGACGGCTGCCCGCCTCAAGACCGACATGGCAGCAAAGGCACAAGCCGATGCTGCGGCGCTCGTGGCACGAGCCAACGGCGACGTCGTCAACCAACGAAGCCAGGCGATGGCCGACATGCGCGAAGAAGTCGCCCGCCTCACCCGCGACGCAACCGAGGCCGTCGTCACCGACTCCCTCGACGACGCCGCGCAGTCCGCCCTGATCGATCAGTACATCAGCCAGGTCGGCCAGAGCTGATCAGCTGACGCTGATCACACCGACCGTCGCAGCCACACCAAGACCGCCACACCAAGAACGAGGATCGAAGCCCTTCATGGATGCACACACCGGATACGCCGAAGGCCTCTTGGCCATCGCACGAGCCGAAGGTGACGTCAACACGACCAAGAGCCAGCTCGCCGATGTCGCACGAGCCGTCGCCGGCAACGAAGAGCTCCGTTCGACGCTCTCGAACAACCTGGTTCCCGCAGCGGTGCGTGGCCAGATCGTCGACGACGTCCTCGAAGGCAAGACCACCGATGTCGTTCGTGGCATCGTCGGCATGATCGTCGCCGCCGGTCGTGGCGGACAGCTCAACGAGATCGTCCAGGCCTTCATCGGCCTCGCTGCCTCATCGTCCGGAAAGGCTGTCGCCACGGTCCGATCCGCAGTGGCGCTCACTTCGGCCCAGGAACAGCAGCTGGTTGCTGCCCTCAAGCAAAAGACCGGAGCCGACGTCGAGCTCCAGGTGGTCGTCGATCCCTCCGTGGTCGGCGGCGCGGTGACCACCATTGGTGACACCGTCATCGATGGTTCACTCCGTACTCGTCTCGCTCAGATGCGCGAAGCCCTCTAGGAGCTTTCATGGCACTCACATTCGACCCCGCTGACATCACAGGGGCACTGAAGAAGAATCTCGAGAGCTTCGAGTCGGACGTTTCGAGCAAGACCGTTGGTCGCGTGCTCGAGGTCGGCGACGGCATCGCCCGCGTCGGCGGTCTGCCGGATGCTGCGGTCAACGAGATGCTCCGCTTCGCCGATGGCACCATCGGACTGGCGCTGAACCTCGACGAGTCGTCCATCGGCGCCGTGGTCCTCGGTGGCGTCGCCACGATCGAGGAAGGTCAAGCGGTCGAGTCGACCGGCGAGATCCTCTCGGTTCCCGTTGGCGACGGTGTGCTCGGCCGTGTGGTCAACATGCTCGGCGAGCCGATCGATGGCAAGGGTCCGTTGGTCAACGTCGAGACCAGACGCATGGAGATCCAGGCTCCCGGCATCACCGGCCGCCAGCCCGTGCACGAACCAATGCAGACCGGCATCAAAGCCGTAGATTCGCTGATCCCGATCGGCCGTGGCCAGCGAGAGCTGATCATCGGCGACCGCAAGACCGGCAAGACCACGATTGCGATCGATGCGATCCTGGCCCAGAAGGGCCTCGGTGTGAAGTGCATCTATGTCGCGATCGGCCAGAAGGCCTCGACGGTCGCCCAGACCGTCGCCCTCCTCGAAGAGGCGGGGGCCATGGAGTACACGGTGGTGGTCGTCGCATCCGCAGGCGACCCCGCTCCATACAAGTTCCTCGCTCCGTACACCGGATGCGCCATGGGCCAGCACTGGATGGAGAACGCAGGACACGCGCTCGCCATCTACGACGATCTCTCCAAGCAAGCGGAGGCCTACCGTCAGGTATCGCTGCTCTTGCGTCGCCCCCCGGGTCGCGAGGCCTACCCCGGTGACGTCTTCTACCTGCACAGTCGCCTGCTCGAGCGGGCGGCCAAGTTGTCGGACGCGAACGGCGCAGGCTCGCTCACCGCTCTGCCGGTCATCGAGACCAAGGCCGGCGACGTCTCGGCCTACATCCCGACCAACGTGATCTCGATCACCGACGGCCAGATCTACCTCCAGGACGATCTCTTCAAGTCGGGCATCCGCCCGGCGGTCGACGTCGGCATCTCGGTGAGCCGCGTCGGTTCTGCCGCCCAGATCAAGGCCATGAAGAACGCAGTCGGCACGCTCAAGTCCGACCTCCAGCAGTTCCGTGAGCTGGCCGCCTTCGCTGCGTTCGGGTCCGATCTCGATGCTGTCTCCCAGGCCCAGCTCGATCGTGGCTACCGACTGACCGAGCTGCTCAAGCAGGGCATCAACGCACCAGTTCCGGTCCAGGAGCAGGTCGTGGTGTTGTACGCCGGTACACGCGGCTACCTCGACGGCGTCGAAATTGCCGACGTTGCCCGCTACGAGCATGAACTGCTGGAGTGGTTCCGCAGCATTCACGGCGACAAGCTCCAGCACATCGTCGACACCGGCAAGGTGGAAGACGAAGAAGCCCTCGAGGCTGCGATCGGCGCCTTCACCGATCAGTTCATTGCATCAGCCGACGGTGGCGGCGAGCCCGGCATCGAGGCGCAAGGATCGGCCGAGAAACGCATGGTCGACGCGTCGAACACGCTGCCAGAAGAAGACGTGAGCCGAGCGAGGAACTGATCCATGCCGGGTGGAGCTGAACGCATCTTGCGCCGCCGCATCGGCAGCGTGAAGAACACAAAGAAGATCACGCGTGCCATGGAGCTCATCGCAGCTACTCGCGTTGCCCGAGCGCAACAGCGTGCCCGTGCCGCGCGTCCGTACTCCGAACAGCTCACCTCGGTGATCGAGAATCTGGCTGCGGGTGGAGCCGATGTCGACCATCCGCTGCTCCGCCAAGCAGAGAAGGTCGAACGTGTGGCCTTCATCGTCTGCGCAGGCGATCGTGGTCTGGCCGGTGCCTACAACTCGGCCGTCATCAAGTCCGGCGAGCGGGAGATCCAAGCCCTGCGAGCCGACGGCGGCGACTACCGGATCATCTCCGTTGGCAAGAAAGTGCGGGAGTACTACCAGTTCCGCGGCTTCAAGATCCACGCTGACTTCGAGGGTTTCACCGACAACCCCACCTACGAGAATGCTCGGATGATCGCTCGTGCGGTCCGGGAACTCTTCGACTCCGGCGAGGTCGATCAGGTCGAGCTGATCTACACCGAGTTCGTCTCGATGGGCACCCAACGGCCCGTCGTTCGTCGTTTCCTGCCGCTCGAGCAGACCGAGACCATTGCCGAGGCCGGCGGCGGCGACGCCGCTGCACTTGCCGGGTTCGAGTTCGAACCGTCGGCAGAGGGAGTGTTGGAAGACCTGCTTCCCCGCTACGTGGAAGCTCGTCTGTTTGCGGCGCTGCTCGACGCTGCGGCATCGGAGCACGCCAACCGCCAGCGGGCCATGAAGGCCGCCACCGACAATGCCGAAGAGCTCATCATCAAGTTGAGCCGCATCATGAACCGGGCTCGCCAAGAGTCCATCACGACCGAAATCATGGAAATCGTCGGCGGCGCCGAGTCACTTGCCGCCGGTAAGAAATCCGATGACGATCCCCTCCCGGCCAGTCTCCAGCTGGCCGAGGCCAACTAGGAGCACTGCAGATGACTGCCACCGAACCCCAGCTCAAGACCGGACGCATCGTCGGCATCGCCGGTCCTGTCGTCGACATCGAGTTTCCCCCGGACGCACTGCCGGAGATCAACAATGCGGTGCGCTTCGACGTCACGATCGCGGGTGAGACCACATCGGTCATGGCCGAGGTCGCCCAGCAGCTCGGCCACAGCCGGGTTCGAGCCATTGCGTTGAAACCGACCGATGGCCTCAAGCGTGGCCAGGCGGTCGAGAACCTGGGCCACGGCATCCAGGTGCCGGTCGGCGATGTCACCCTCGGCCACATCTGGAATGTCATCGGCGAGCCGCTCGACGTACCGATCGAGAGCCTCGACATCACCGAGCGGTGGGAGATCCACCGCCCCGCCCCCGCCTTCGACACCCTCGAGCCCAAGAAGCAGGTCCTCGAGACCGGCATCAAGGTCATCGATCTCCTCACGCCGTACCTGCAGGGCGGCAAGATCGGCCTGTTCGGCGGTGCCGGTGTTGGCAAGACCGTTCTGATCACCGAGATGATCACTCGTGTGGCATCCAACCACGGTGGTGTGTCGGTGTTCGCCGGCGTCGGCGAGCGCACTCGTGAAGGAACCGATCTCTTCATCGAGATGGGCGAGACCATGATGGGCGACGGCAAGACCTCGGTGCTCTCCAAGGCTGCCCTGACCTTCGGTCAGATGGATGAGCCGCCCGGAGTGCGTCTGCGTGTTGCGCTGTCGGCGCTCACGATGGCCGAGTATTTCCGTGACGTGCAGGGCCAGGACGTGCTGCTGTTCGTCGACAACATCTTCCGCTTCGTCCAGGCCGGTTCCGAGGTGTCGACCCTCCTCGGTCGTATGCCATCAGCCGTGGGCTACCAGCCCACCCTGGCCGATGAGATGGGCGTCCTGCAGGAGCGCATCACGTCGACCGGTGGAAAGTCGATCACATCGCTGCAGGCCGTGTACGTGCCCGCCGATGACTACACCGACCCGGCGCCGTTCACGACCTTCACCCACTTGGACGCGACCACCGAGCTGAGCCGTGACATCGCCGCTCTCGGCATCTACCCGGCCGTGGATCCGCTGGCCTCGACCTCGACCATTCTCGCCCCCGAGGTCGTCGGCGATCGCCACTACAACGTGGCTCGTCGTGTGCAGGAGGTGCTCCAGCGCTACAAGGAGCTCCAGGACATCATCGCAATCCTCGGTCTCGACGAGCTCTCCGAGGAAGACCGCATCACGGTCGACCGTGCTCGCAAGATCCAGCGGTTCCTCTCGCAGCCGATGTTCGTTGCCAAGGTCTTCACCGGCCTCGACGGCAACTTCACACCGGTCGAGGAGACGGTCGACAGCTTCGAGGCGCTCCTCGACGGCGACCTCGACGACCTCCCCGAGCAGGCCTTCCTCAACGTCGGCGGCGCCGACTCTGCCCGCGAAAAGGCGAAGCAGCTCCGCAAGGACGCCGGCGTCTGATGGCCTTCGCGGTCGAGTTCGTCTCTCCGGAACAGTCGTTGTATTCGGGCGAGGGCACGCAGGTCGTTGCCCGTACCCGTGGCGGCGGCGAGATCGCGTTCCTCGCCGGCCACGAACCGTTCATCGGCAGCCTCCAAGTGTCGGAGGTTCGAGTCACCGAATCGACCGGCAGCGTGCAGTCCTTTGCCGTTCGCAGCGGTTTCGTTTCGGTGACCGGCGACAAGGTCACCGTTTTGAGCGATGAAGCAGTGCCGAGCAGTGCCATCGATGCCACCACCGCCCGTGTTGATCTCGATGCGGCCAACGAGGTCTTGCGAGGCGATGCCCACAACTCGTTCGCCCTCGACGACATGAAATGGGCCGAGCTGCGATTGCGCCTCGCCGGCGACTGAACCACCCGTTCTGAAGCACTGAGCCCTGATTCCTGAGGGTCGAGTGCCGCAAAACGCGGGTGCCGCCTAGTCTCAGCAGCACGTCCCTCGACTCTCGGTGGTTCCATGTCTGATCGCATTCGTCCTGACCGCAACCTCGCACTCGAACTGGTTCGCACCACTGAGGCTGCGGCCATGGCTGCTGCCCGCTGGCTCGGGCGTGGTGACAAGCACGGGGCCGACCAGGCTGCGGTCGACGGCATGCGGGCGGTCCTCGACGGTGTCGAGATGGACGGCCTGGTCGTCATCGGCGAAGGCGAGAAGGACGAAGCCCCGATGCTCTACAACGGGGAGCGCATCGGCAACGGTCAGCCCCCGCTCACCGACATCGCCGTCGACCCGGTCGACGGCACGACCCTCACCGCCAACGGGCAGGGTGGTGCGATCGCCGTCATTGCCGTCGCTGAGCGAGGCTCGATGTACAACCCCGGACCTGTCGTCTACATGGACAAGCTCGCCGTGGGTCCTGACGGTGCCGGCATCGTCGACATCCGCCTCCCCGTCGACCGGAATCTCACGGCGCTGGCCAAGGCCAAGGGCGTGTCGGTTCGTGATCTGACCGCCGTCGTGCTCGATCGCCCTCGCCACGACGGTCTCATCGCCACGATTCGAAGCACCGGTGCCCGGATTCGTCTGATCCGCGATGGCGATGTCGCCGGCGCCATCGCAACGGCCCGTGCCGAAAGTGGTGTCGACATCCTCTTCGGCATCGGAGGGACTCCGGAAGGTGTCATCACTGCAGCCGCCATGAAGTGCATGGGCGGCGACCTCCAAGGCCGTTTGTACGCCCGCGACGCCGAGGAGAGAGCGGCAGCAGAGGCCCTGGGTTACGACTTCGAACAGGTGCTCACCATGGACGACTTGGTCCGCTCGGACGACTGCTTCTTCGCCGCCACCGGCATCAGCACCGGCGATTTGCTTCGCGGCGTCACCTACTCGCAGAAGCGCGTACACACGCAGTCGCTCGTGATGCGAAGCCGCTCCGGCACGGTGAGGGTGATCGAAGCCGACCACTCCATGGAGAAGATGGAGTCGATCATCTAGTCGCTCGCACGATCATCATTCGATCGTGATCTGATCGAGCCCCTCCTCCGCCTCTGGATACTTCATGCCGAGCCCCTCGAGGGTTTGGACGAGAATCTCGAGCACGGCGATGTTCCGGTACCACTTCCGATCCGCAGGGATCACGTACCAGGGAGCGTCTGGTGTCGAGGTCTTCTCGAGCGCTTCTTCGAAGGCGTGCATGAAGTCGCCCCACTTGGCTCGCATGGCGAGGTCACCAGTTTCGAACTTCCAGTTCTTCTCAGGGACGTCGAGGCGATCCTGCAGGCGTTCCTTCTGCTCCTCCTTGGAGATGTGGAGGTAGATCTTGACGATCGTGGTGCCCTCGTCGTGAAGCATTCGTTCGAAGTCGACGATGTGCTCGAAGCGTTTGCGCCAACGCTTCTCCGGGACGAGATCCATGACCCGTACGACGAGAACGTCCTCGTAGTGGCTTCGGTTGAAGATGACGATCTCACCGTCGCCCGGCACCTCCTTGTGGACCCGCCAGAGGTAATCGTGAGCGAGTTCCCTGCTGCTTGGCTTCTTGAAGGCCGGCGCCCGCACCCCGGACGGATTGACGCCGTCGAAGACGTGGCGAATCGTGCCGTCCTTGCCGCCGGCGTCCATCGCCTGGAGCACCACAAGCACCCGCTGCTTTCCCTCGGCGTACAGCAGTTCCTGCAGGACTTCGAGACGGTCGTTGAGTTCGAGGACCTTGGACCGGCCGCCCTCACGGTCGTCCTTGTCCCATCCCGGCGTCGATCTGGGGTCGACCGAATCGAGGCGGAGGTTCTTGTCTGGCTTCACTCGAAAGGTGTCGATGTCGAACGTCATGCGAGGATCTTGGCATGGCTTGCGCGTATGTCGGCGATCGCCGAGGTTTTCTGATGGCGCCCGGTGCAACTCTGACAGGGTCGTTCGGGTAGGTTCTGACGGTGATTTTGGCCGAGTTGGAGATCTACCACTCCCGACCGATCGCGCCGACTCGGCGAATCGCGCTGGGAATGCGCAATCTCCCGATCGATCCCGCCCCCGGTGCGGGCGGTCTCCTGCTCGCTGCCATCGTCGCTCGTACCGGCCCCTCGGTGGAGCCCGACCTGCGCGAAGGTCTGGTGCAGCTCATCGACGATCTCGACCGTGGAGCCCGCATTCCGCAGCCGCGGGTTCGGCATCGATTCCAGACCGACCGTGTCGGCCTCTTTCGCAGTACCCACCGGCTCGTGGCTGACGGCAGCAGCCTGAGCTTCGACTTCGACGACGAGTACGGGCGCCCGGTCCAGCAGGCCATCGGCGCCATCTATGCCGCCGGCTCGCTCCCCGCTGCGGCCCGCTCCACTGTGTTCGACGTCATCCGTAGCTCTCTGGTCTGGGGCCGTCCCGTCGGCGACTCCTTCATCAGCTTCGTGATGGGTGGCAACTCGGCCAGTCTGGCCGATCTCCGGAGTTGGAACGATCCTGTTTCCTGGGCGCTCGAGATCTTCGAGCTCGCGGGCTCGCGGGACGATGCGCCGAGCCGCCGAGCCGTGCAGCGGCGATACCGGACACTGCTGCGTGGCGCCCACCCCGATCACGGAGCAGAGACCATTGGCGCCGCCGATCGCATCGCCGAGCTCAACGAGGCTCGGCGAATCCTTCTCGACGCCTGATGGCCCGCCATCGCCGCAAGGGACACGATCCCGTCGAGCGCTGCGACGATGAGATCGTCCAACGAACTCAGCTCTGGATGACAGCTCTCGGTTGAAGCGGATCGGGGTCGTCCGGGTTGAAGATCTCCAGCTCCAGCGAGGCCGTTTCCGGATAGACGGTGACGATCAGGACAACGACGATCGCCGGGGCGATCGCCATCACGGCGATGGCCGACCCGAGTGAGCCCCATCTCTCCGACAACTCGCCGACGGTCAGCAGGCCGATGGCGCTACCGGTCACGGTGATCAGGTCGATCCAACCGCCCACGCGGGCGCGAGCACGAGTCGGGAAGAGCTCAGTCTGATAGCCCCGCAACGCGGGAAAGGCGGAGGCCAGCGTCCAGAATCCGAGCGTGCCGATCAACCACAGAGCAGCGCCACTGGTGAAGAACATGATGGCGGTGAACAGCACGCCGAACCCGAGACCGAACCCGCCGATCGGTTTCCGACCGACCCTGTCGGCGGCGATCCCGGCGATCAGAACGATGAGTCCTGCGGGTGTTCCCGTGAGGAGACGGAACAGGCTGATGGCTCCTGCCGACATGCCCTGTTCGTCCCGTAGGTACTCGTTGAGCAACTGAGAGGCGGGGGAGAGGAACAGCGCGGACGCAAACGCCGAGAAGGCGATGAGGGTGAAACGTCGGCGATCCACTGGGGCTGGAGCGGCTACTTCTGATGCGCGGTCGAATCGGCGCGTCTCGGGGAGTCGACGGGCAACCCACAGCAGGGCCGGGACGAACAGGATCGGAGCGATGTAGGTCCAACGCCACGCGCGCGGGCCCAGGTCGGCCACCGGCAGCACCCACAGGACCATCCCGGCCCCGAGCCCGCTGCACATGGTCATCAAGCTGATCCCGAGCGCTCGAACGCCGGCCGGGACCTCCTCGGTGACTGCCAAGGTCAGCAGCGTCAGCAGCCCGGTGGTGAAGCCCCGACTGATTGCCTGGAAGAAGCCGAGTTGGACGAGGCTCGACGCGCTCGCGCCGAGCAAGGTGAAGACAAGGGCGCCCGCGGTGAAACCGAGGAGGAGCGGCCTGCGGCCGATGCGGTCCGCCCGCCTGATGATGATCACCGACACGATCACGCCGATACGAAGCGCAGCGAGGGTCCGGCCCTGGCTCGCATCGTTCGCGCCGAACTCCTCGGCGGCGAACGTGATGGTCTGCCCGATGAGGACTCCCATGTAGCCGGCAATGACGGCGAGCACGCTGAGGGCACCGAGGAGGCGCGCACTCACAGCCGGCAGCACCTCGGCCGGCCACCACCAGCGGCGATGGCTCGAACGATAAGTCTCCGCAAGCGCTCGCTTCATCAGAGGGTGGAACAGAGGTGCCCACAGCGGGACGTCGAGTCGGAAGTTCGTGCGCTCGTGGACGTGCGTCTGCCCGTCGCCCAGATCCTCCAGGGAAATGCGACGCTCGTAGACCCGGAACGGGCCATCGACTTGCCGGTACACCCCGTCGTCGTCGAACCGTTCGACGAGCAGGTCGGATCTCGGTCGATCGAGTTCTTCTGCTGCTGCTGTGTCGAGAACCGAGTCGACGACCGCTTCGGTCACGAGTGAGGCGGGGCGTCCGGATCGCCACGCTCGGCGAGTTTGGCATCGACGCGCCGATTCGCGATGTAGAGGAGGCTGGCGATGAGCAGCAGGGGAGCGGCCACGATCGCGATCTCGTCCCAGCCGCCCTCGTGTGCGAACAGCGGGAACAAATCGAGCGCTCCCAACGCTGTCAACACTTGTCCCGGCTTCATCCCGTGAAGCGTAGGGCGGTACCCTGGCCGACACGTTGTCGGTCTCGGCAACCCGTTCCAGCACAGAAGTGAGCCAATGTCGGAAACCCTGCTCGAAAGGAAGGTGGCCACGGTCATCGAGGTGATTCGCCCGGCGATCCAGGCCGACAATGGCGACATCTTTCTGCGTGGCGTCGATGCGGAAACCGGTGTCGTCTCGGTCGAACTGACCGGAGCCTGCGTCACGTGCCCGGTCTCCACCGTCACGCTCAAGGACGGCATCGAGCGCATTCTCACTGCACGGGTGCCCGGCGTGACCTCGGTCCAACACGTCGGCGCCGAACTGGCAGGAGCTGCTGACGAAGGCACTGCCGTTCTCATCGGCGGAGCCAAGGTCTCCCCCCTCGCTCCGTGAGCGACGCCCCCGACCTCGAAGCGATCGACCGGCTGTTCGAAGCGGCCGTTGCCGGTGAACGTCAACCCCTCGCTCGGCTGCTCTCCCACATCGAGCGTGGTGGGCTCGAGGCCCAGCGCATCGGCAAGCGAGCGTTTCCTCATGCCGGCTCCGGCTACACGGTGGGCATCACGGGCGCTCCTGGTGCGGGGAAGTCGACACTCACGTCCGCCCTGGTCAGCGAACTGCGAGCCGAGGGTCTCAAGATCGGTGTGCTGGCCATCGATCCGTCCTCGCCGTTCACCGGCGGTGCCATCCTCGGTGACCGGGTGCGGATGCAGGATCACGCACTCGATCCAGATGTGTTCATTCGATCGATGGCCACACGTGGTCATCTCGGTGGGCTGGCCCTGGCTGCTCCGGCTGCAGTGCGGATGCTCGAGGCCGCAGGGCGTTCATGGGTATTGCTCGAGACCGTCGGTGTCGGCCAGGTCGAGGTCGAAATCGTCGAAGCGGCCGACACCACGGTCGTGGTGGTCAACCCGGGGTGGGGTGACGCCATCCAGGCGAACAAGGCCGGGCTGATGGAGATCGCCGACATCTTCGTGATCAACAAGTCGGATCGGACCGGCTCGGACGACACCAGACGCGATCTCGAGCACATGCTCGACTTGTCCGGACTCGGTCATGACGAGCGTTGGCGCCCGCCGATCGTGTCGACCGTGGCCAACGTGCCCACCGGGGTCGACGATCTCTGGATGGCGATCACCGCCCATCGGGCCTTCATCGAGGCCAACGGCCAACTCGAACAGCGCAGAGTCGATCGCACCAACGACGAACTCGAGCGGATCGTGCGGGCCCGCCTCGACGCCAAGATCCAAGAACAGCGGGTGTCCGGGGCGTTCGCAGAGGCGCGCGCCGATGTGGTGGCCAGGCGACTGGATCCGTGGGAGGCCGTCGACCGCATGCTCGGCCACGAGGACTGACCCCGGAGCACTGACTCCGGCAACGCTGACTCCGCAACGCTGGCCCAAAACGGGCGACGCCCCGCCGCGAGAGGCGGGGCGTCGAGTGCTCGCAAACGAGCGGCTCAGTGAGCCAGGATCACTTGGCGAGGTTGTCGCGGATCTCGGTGAGGAGATCGACTTCGCTCGGGCCGGCTTCTTCTTCGACCTTCTTGTCCATGTTGTTGTAGGCCTTCACCAGCATGAAGATCACCAAGGCGATGAGCACGAAGCTGATGATCGTGTTGATGAATGCGCCGTAGCGGATCGCTGCTTCTTCGCAGACCTCGAGGCCGGTGGCGGCATCGACAGAACACTCTTCGCCGCCGAGGCTGATCGTGAGGTTGCTGAAGTCCGGGGCACCGAAGATGCGACCGACGACCGGCATGATGACGTCAGCCACCATCGAGTTCACGATCGGAGCGAAGGCGAGGGCCAGAATCAGGCCGACGGCTGCTTCGAAGACTCCACCCTTGTTGACGAAGTCTTTGAATTCTTGAATCATTGTTGTTCCCTTTGTTTTGTGAGTGCTTCGCACCCGCAGCCGGTGAGAGTAGCGGGTGAACCGAAGCAACTGAGTGAATGCTCTAGTGGGGACGCTCGGCTCGTCGGAAAGTCGCGAGGTATTTCGTTTACGACCGCTTTCCGAACCTTTGGCTACGGTGCGTGGATGGTTGCCGATGATGCTCTGTGCTACCGCCACCCCGATCGGCGGGCCGCCGTCGGCTGCCAGCGGTGTGATCGGCCCATCTGCTCGAGCTGCATGACTCCGGCCTCGGTCGGCTTCCACTGCCCCGAGTGCACGAAGTCGGGCGCCCAGAGGGTCTACCGGCCCGGGGATCTCGTATCGAAACCCACGCTGGTCTACGGGATCATCGGGTTGTGTGTGGCTGCGTTCGTCGCCCAGACGCTGACCGGCGAGGGCGATTGGGCCCGGGGCGAGGTGACAAACAATGGCCTGCTCTTCGGCCCTCTCGTCAGCGAAGGCGAGTACTGGCGAATCGTGACCTCCGGGTTCCTCCACGCCGGTGTCATCCACTTGGCCTTCAACATGTACGCCCTGTACATCTTCGGTCCTGCCGTCCAGCGGGCGGTCGGGCTGGCGAGGGCGATCGTGATCTATGCCGCGGGCCTCTTCGGAGGGTCGGCGGCAGTCCTGCTCTTCAATTGGGACCAGGCCACGCTCGGGGCTTCGGGTGCTGTGCTCGGTCTCGCCGGTGGTCTTGCCGGCATTCTCTGGTCGCGCGGCATCAACATCACGCAGACGTCGCTGGGGGGCATCTTCCTGCTCAACCTGGCGCTGCCGCTCTTCACCAACATCTCCTTCTGGGGGCACTTCGGTGGGATCGCCGGAGGTTTCATCGTGGCGATGGCCATGGCCACCATCGACAAGGGCCAGCGTTCGTCGCCCCTTTCCATGCAGGAGAAGAGCAGTCTCTCGCCGGCCTTGGCAGTGGGCGGAGTGCTGGTCGTTGCCCTGGCAGCGCTCGGTGTCCTCGGCGCCAACCTCGCGTTGAACTCGATCCTCTGAGCAGCCTGGCCCTGTGAGCAGGGTCAGGCCGGGCGATAGACGGAGACGTGTTTGTCGCTGTTCTGGTTGAACGGTCGGCGATCCCAGTCGCCGTAGCGCTCGACCAGAAGCAGACCGGCGTCCGCTGCGAGGGCATCGAGTTGTTCCGGAGTGGTCCAACGAAGCAGCCAGGGACGCAGCGTGATGCCTGTCGTGGTGATCTCGACGTGTTGACCCTGGATGGTCTGGGTTGCCGCATCGACCACGGTCGCAGACAGGACGAGGTCGTCTGCGCTCATTCGCGACACACCGACGGACTGGGGGGGAGCACCGGGCAACGCGGCCCCGGTGATGGCCTCGATCACGAGATGCCCGTCTGACGCCAACACGACCCCGATCCGACCGAGAAGGTCGCCCTGGGCGTCAGCGGTCGGCAGATTGAACAACGTGTTGAACGCGCAGATTGCCCCTCCGGCGGAGGCTGGGCCGCCGAAGGGAAGGTGGGCGAGGTCGGCCCGGACCCGGATGAGGTCCGGCTGGCAGCGACGCAGCATCTCGTGGCTGGCGTCGATGCCGATGACGGTGCATCCCGCCCGTCGCAGGGCAGGCACCAGCCGGCCGCTTCCGACACCGAGTTCGAGAAGCGGGCCGGTGCCGCACCGGGCGGCCATGAAATCGGCGGTTGCTTCGGCATCGGTGATCGAGCCGTACCACTGGTCGTAGACGTCAGCGAAGCCATCGCCGTAGGTGGACGGACCGAATCCCTGCATCCGTCATTGGTAGCAGGACGTTGGTCAGATGCTGCAAGCGCGGCCCGGTCGCTAGCCTTTTGCCATGCACTACCTCGATCACGCCGCCAGCACTCCCGTGCGACCGGTCGCGATCGAGACCATGGTCTCGATGCTGACCACGGAATACGGCAACCCGTCTGGAGCACACCGGCTTGCCCGTTCGGCCAATCGAGCGCTCGACGATGCTCGCGAGATCATGGCAGACGCGCTCGGTGTCGAACCCGGTGACATCGTGTTCACCAGCGGCGGCACCGAGGCTGACAATCTCGCCGTCAACGGCGTGATCGGTGCCCGCGGTGGCCTCCCGCTGTGTGTAGCTACCGAACATCACGCGGTCCTCGAACCCGTCGAACACCTGGGTGGCATCGTGGCGCCGGTTGATGCCGCCGGGCTCGTCGATCTGGAAGCTCTGGCGTCGTTGCTCGATGCATCGCCGTCTCCGGTGTCGTTGGTGTCGGTGATGCTGGTCAACAACGAGACCGGCGTGATCCAGCCCTTGGCCGCGATCCGAGACGTCATCTCTGCTCATGCCCCCAAGGCGCTTCTCCACACCGATGCCGTGCAGTCGCTCCCGTGGCTCGACCTCGCGTCTGTGGCCTCCGTTGCCGATCTGATCTCGGTCAGCGCCCACAAATTTGGCGGGCCGAAGGGCGTTGGTGTCTTGGCGGTGCGCGACGGGATCACCGTGGAACCCCTGCAACGGGGCGGTGGCCAGGAAAAGGGTCGTCGCAACGGGACGCAGAACGCTCCCGGCATCGTCGCCATGGCTGCCGCCGCCGCTGAGGTCATCGCGACGAGAGCTACCGAGATCGAGCGGATCAGCGGCTTGCGGGATCGTCTGGCCGACCGTCTGCTGGCCTTGATCCCCGGCTCCCACGAATCAGCGATTCCTGCCGGTGGCTCCCGAATCGGCAAGTCGGCCAACATCTGCCACCTCGCCTTCGAGGGGATCGAGTCCGAGGCGCTGCTGTTCCTTCTGGAGAAGCACGACATCATGGCTTCCGCGGCATCGTCGTGTTCGAGCGGTGCCCAGGACCCGAGCCACGTGCTGGCTGCGATGGGTGTGGGTCGTGAGCTGGCGGCCGGCTCGCTCCGGCTGTCGCTCGGCCACTCGTCGACCGAAGCCGACGTCGATGCCGCTCTCGAGGCCGTCCCCACCGCGGTCGCCCGTCTCCGTGACCACGCGGGGTTCGCTGCGGGAGGGCCGTCAGATGGCTGAGGTGCTGGTCGCCATGTCCGGAGGGGTCGATTCGTCTGTCACCGCGGCGCTGCTCAAGGACCAGGGCCACGACGTCGTCGGTGTCACCCTCAAACTGTGGGGTGGCGAGAGCGACTCAGGGTGCTGTTCGGTCTCTGATGTCGATGATGCTCGACGGGTCGCACAGCAGCTGGACATCGATCACCACGTCTTCAACTTCGGGGACGACTTCGACCGGCATGTGATCGACCCGTACGTCGCTGCCTGGGATCGAGGGGAGACCCCGAATCCTTGCGTCGAGTGCAATCGCCACATCAAGTTCGACAAGCTGCTCGACCGGGCGGACGTGTTGGGATTCGATCTCATCGCGACCGGCCATCACGCCCGCGTCAGCGTCCACGGCGACGGCACGCGGCGAATCGCCCGGGGCGCCGATCCGGCCAAGGATCAGTCGTACGTGCTGCACATGCTCGGCCAGGATCAGCTCCGTCGCCTGCTGCTGCCCGTCGGTGACATCACGAAGGATCGGGTTCGAGAGTTGGCGACGGAACTCGGCCTGCGCACCGCGTCCAAGCCCGACAGCCAGGACGTCTGTTTCATCCACTCGACCGGTGGGCGCAAGGCCTTTCTCGGTGACCGAATTCCCCTCCGTCCGGCGATCATCGTCGACACCGAGGGAGCGGAGGTTGGGCGGGCAGAAGCCGTGCAGCTCGTCACCATCGGACAGCGGAAGGGGTTGGATCTCGGGGGCAGCCCCGAGCGCCGATTCGTGGTCGACATCGATCGTGTGAACGACGTCGTGACCGTTGGCCCGATCGAAGCCACGTTGACCGACACGCTCGCCGTCGGTCGGATCGAGTGGAGCGCCCAACCGTTCGATGGTGACGTCCTCGTCCAGACCTCGGCCCACGGCGCACCCGCCCAGGGGCTCCTGACGGGCACATCGATCCTCTGGACGGAGCCGCATCGTCGGATTGCTCCGGGTCAGTCCATCGTCTTCTACGTCGGTGACGAGGTCGTCGGCGGCGGCATCGCTGCGTGACATCCGATCCTGCACCTCACCTCGTGCCGTGATGACCGAGCACATCGCCTCGGCCGATGCCGAACTCGCCGCCAGGATCCTCGCGAACGGTGGCACGGTCGCCATCCCCACCGAGACCGTGTACGGCTTGGCCGCCGACGCTGCTGACGACGAGGCGGTGGCCAAGATCTTTGCCGCCAAGGGTCGTCCGGCGGGTCATCCGCTGATCGTGCACGTGGCTTCGGCTGACGCCGTGTCGGCATGGGCCGACGTTTCGGATCCACGGGTCGCCGTTCTGGCCGAGGCCTTCTGGCCAGGTCCGCTCACGTTGATCCTGCCGAGGACGGATCTCGTGTCGCCCCTCGTCGTCGGCGATCGGGCGACCGTCGGGGTCCGCGTACCAGACCATCCGGTGGCATCCGCTGTGCTCCGAGCCTTCGCCGAGATCGGGAGCGGAGGAGTCGCTGCACCGTCCGCCAATCGATACGGGCATGTGAGCCCGACAACAGCGCAGCACGTGCTCGACGACCTCGACGGACGCATCGACGCAGTCGTCGACGGCGGCTCGACCTCGGTCGGTGTCGAGTCGACGATCCTCGAGCTCATCGGGCCGGCGCCCACGCTGTTGCGGCCCGGTGGGGTTTCGCGTGTCGGCATCGAGGAGGTGCTCGGCCTGCGGGTGCTCGACGGACGAGGTGGACCGTCGCGGGCCGCGGGGATGATGGCCTCGCACTACGCGCCGCGTGCCGAGGTGCGAGTGGTCTCGGTCGACGAGGTCGTTGACGTCATCGACGGGCCCGGTCCCGTCGCCGTGATCGGTCCGGTCCACGACCTCGACCTCGGTGAGGTCGTCGAGCTCTGGTTGCCCGAGGACTCGATCGGCTTTGCTCGCGGCTTGTATGACGCCCTACGGGCTGCCGATGCTCTCGGAATGGCACGAGTCGTCGTCGTTCCGCCGATGCATGGGCCGCTCGTCGAGGCGGTCCTGGATCGTCTGGCCAAGGCGGCGAACCCTCGGTAGTTTGGCTGTACCACGAGGTTGGAGGGCCCGGATGAGACACTGGTATGTGAGGCTGGCGGCGGCATTGGCGGCGCTGCTGCTCGTTGCGGGATGTGGTGGAAGCGACGATTCGATCGAGGACGCGACCGGCGACGTCTCCGACGCGATCGCAGGTGGTGACGAAGAGGAAGCCGTTGAGGCGATCGACGACCTCGTCGACGAGTTGGAGGAGACTCAGGCGGCCCAGGGCGGTGGATCCGCATCGCTGACGGTGGCCGGACAGACCTACACCTTCGACTCCGTGCTCTGTGCGTTCGGCCCAGACCAGATCGGTCAAGAGGGGGCGGAGTTCGTCCTGTCTGCCATCCAGGATGGCGCGCAGCTCTACTTCTCGATCGACTCGTACGGACACAGCGTGTCGCTCGACGACATCGAGGATTTCGAGAACCCGAGCGTCAGCTGGTCGTCGACTGGTGACGGGTTCATCCAGGTCGACGGGAAGTCGGCCGGCGGCGAGGCCGGCTTCATCGACGGCACCACCGAGAGTTTCGAGGAGCAGTCAGGGTCGTTCGAGGCAACCTGTCCTTGAGTGCCATGAGTCGGTGCGTGCCCCGGGTCTAGGCTGCCGTCATGGACAGTCACTACCCGCCGGTCGGAGCCGAGCCGATGGACGCCGTTCGGTCGATCGAGGACGAGCGGTCTCATCGGAAGACCCAGTGCGCCATTGGCTACCGCATCTTCGGCGCCAATCGCTGGGGACAGTTGGGCGACGGGCACGTCAGCGCCCGCGATCCCGGGTTCGCCGACCACTTCTGGGTGCTCGACTACGGCATCCCGTTCACCGAGGCCACGGTCGGACGTTTGGTGCTGGTCGGCCCAGATGGACGGGTGGCCGAAGGAGTTGCCGGTTCACCGAAGGGTGCGCCGAACACCGCCGGCTACAACATCCACTGGCCCATCCTGGCCGCGAGGCCGGACTGCGTCAGCGCGGCTCACACGCACACGGCGTACGGAACGCCGTGGTCGGCCAACGTCGAACCGTTCCGGGCGCTCAGTCAGGAGTCCACGTCGTTCGTGTTCGACCAGTCGCTGTTCGACGACGAGGAGGTCGAGGTGCTCACGGTCGAGGGCGGCGAGCGCATTGCCCGCACGATCGGAGCCACCAAGCTGTGCATCTTGCGCAACCATGGTCTCCTCACGGTCGGACAGACGGTCGAGGAGGCAGTCGGCTGGTTCGTCGCCGCCGAGCGGGTGGCCGAGGTCCATGTCAAGGCGCCGAACGGCAAGGCGATCAGCGATGAGGCGGCCAAGGTCGCGGCAGCAACGATGGACCCGCACGATGTCGGGTGGCGAAACTTCCACTGGTTGGCTCGTGCCCTCGTTCCGGACCCGAGCGTCGTCCAGGACTGAACGGTTTCCCAGGCGGCTGTCGTAGGGCTCGCGTAGCATCGGCGCATGGTCGAGGTGATCTTCGCCAAAGCGTTCCAGCGTCATGTCGATTGTCCGCCGGCATCGATCGAGGGCGTCACGATCGGTGCCGTGTTCGACACGTACTTCGCCGATCATCCGCTGGTGCGCAGTTACGTCCTGGACGACGGCGGCGCAATCCGCAAACACGTCGCTGTCTTTCACAATGACGAGCTGATCAATGACCGGACGAACCTCTCGGGCCAAGTCGGCGACGGCGATCGAATCCACGTGTTCCAAGCACTCTCTGGAGGCTGAATCATGAATCACAACGCGGTTGGCGACACAATGGCGCTCATCGGCACCCGCAAGGGTCTGTTCACCCTCGACGTCGTCGATGGCACGCCCACGCTTTCGGGTCCGGCGTTCGCCGGTGCTCCGGTCACCAACGCAATGCGCGACCCTCGCGATGGCGCGTGGTACGTCTCACTCGATCACGGTCACTTCGGGGTGCATCTGCATCGCAGCGACGACGGGGGTGCAACGTGGGTCGAAATCGCGGCACCGGAGTACCCGGCCAAACCGGCGGGTGTCTCCGAGGTCAACCCGATGTCGCAGAAGGAGTTGGTCTGGGCCACCAAGCTGGGGTGGATCATCGAGCCCGGACATCCTGACGACACAGGGGTGTTGTGGTGCGGCACCATTCCCGGCGGGCTGTTCCGCTCGGAGGACCGCGGCGATTCTTGGCATCTGGTCGAGTCGCTCTGGAACTTGCCGGCCAGACAGAAGTGGTTTGGCGGCGGCTTCGACGATGCCGGTGTGCATTCGATCAGCGTCGACCCGCGTGGTGCCGGGCGTCTCGTTGTGGGCGTGTCGTGTGGGGGAGCCTGGCGTACAGACGACGGTGGCGAATCATGGACGGTCGCGGCACGCGGCATGCGGTCGGATTTCGTGCCTCCGGATCTCGAAGACGATCCGGACACGCAGGATCCGCACCGCATCGTTCGCTGTGCGGCGTCTCCTGACGCTTTGTGGACGCAGCATCACTGTGGGATCTTCCGCTCGATCGACAACGGCACCTCGTGGTCCGAGATCGAAGAAGCCGGACCGTCGACCTTCGGATTCGCAGTCGCCGTCCACCCGTCTGATTCGGAGACCGCCTGGTTCGTCCCGGCGGTGAGCGATGAGGTCCGGATTCCGGTCGATGGCCGGCTCGTGGTGACTCGCACCCGCGACGGAGGCGCATCGTTCGACGTGTTGGCCCAGGGCTTGCCGGACACATCGGCGTTCGATCTGGTCTACCGCCATGGCCTCGAAGTCGATCCGAGCGGAACGAAGCTGATCATGGGTTCAACGACTGGGAGCCTGTGGTGGAGCGATGACTCCGGCGATTCGTGGACGACCGTCTCGTCCAATCTGCCGCCAGTCGCCTCGGTTCGTTTCTGCTGATCTTGACGGATAGGTAAGCTATCGCTAACCTATTGGCGTGGACCTGCTCGATGCAATCTCCGAACCGCGCCGACGTGAGATCCTTGCCCGCCTCGCCGAGCTCGGCGAGGCCTCCGTCAGCGCCATCACCGAATCCTTCGACATCACGCGACCGGCGATCTCCCAGCACCTCAAGGTGTTGAAGGAGGCCGGCATCGTGACCGAACGCCGGTCGGGGCGTCATCGCCTGTACCGCCTCGACCCTGACGGGTTGAGCCGAGCCCGGGCGGCCATCGAGGTCTTCCTCGTCAACGAACTCGACGACATCGAGTCGTCGGCCAGAGCCGTCAAACCCAGCATCATCGGACCGAAGGAACCCCGCTCATGAGCAACACATCCGTCGACACCACCGCGATCTCGTTCGAGCGAGTCATCGATGCATCACCGGACGAGGCCTTCAGCTTGTTCACCCAGCCGGAGCGACTCCGTCGATGGCAGGTGGTCAGCGCCGCTGTCGATCTTCGCGTCGGTGGCGACTTCCGTTACACCATGACGCCAGGCCACATCGCCGGCGGCACGTTCACCGAGATCGCCCCGGGCAAACGCATCGTCTACACGTGGGGCTGGGAGGATCTCGCCGACCTCCCGCTCGGGTCGTCGACGGTTGTCGTCGAGTTCGAGCCTGTCGGGGACAAGACGCGTGTTCGCCTCACCCATCAAGGATTGACCGCAGAACAACAGGACTCCCACAGCGAGGGGTGGACTCACTTCATGGATCGGCTCGAGAGCGCGGCGAGCGACGGCGATGCCGGTCTCGATCCGTGGACCAGCGGTGGTGATGAGCCCGATCACCTGTTGGCAGCCGAAGCGAGCTGGGCGCTGTGTCGGCACGTGATGTCGGCCCTCACCTCGGAGGACCGCGTGCGGCCGACACCATGTGAGGCGTACACCGTTCACGATCTCGTCGAGCACCTGATGGGTAGTCTGCGTGGTCTTGGCGGAATGGCCGGAGCCGAGATCCCCGAATCGATCGAGGCCGTGTCGGCCGAGGACTACATCGCTCAGGCCGCCGAGCCGGCGCTCGCCGCGTGGCGGGCTCGAGGGATCGAGGGAATGGTGCCGTTCGGAGGTGGCGATGCGCCGGCGGTCGTGCCGGTGGGAATCCTCAGCCTCGAGTTCTTCATCCACGCCTGGGATTTCGCGAAGGCCACAGGTCAGCCCTTCGAAGCGCCCGAACCGCTCACGGCCTTCGTGGCCGGTGTCGCCGAGCAGGTCATCCAGCCGGACAACCGAGGCGAGGGCAAAGGATTCGCCGCTGCCGCCGAGACGACGCACGATGACACCGTCGCCAAGCTGATGGCGTTCACGGGGCGAACCACCTGATTCTGCAGTGCGGGTCAGGCGATCCTGATGCCCCGGACTCGTGCCTCGTGCAGGAGCTGGCCGGGAAGGGTCGGCGTGAACACCAAGCGGTAGGCGCTGAACGTGTCGACGCCCTGTTTCGCCCGCAGTGCGAGCGGCACCTTCTCCTTGGTCTCGACCAACAGCGCAAGGCCGAGTGCTCCGCCGCTGAGGTCGAGCATCTCGCCCTTGTCGAGGGGTGTCGGCCCCAGGCTGGCGATGTCGCTGCGCCGAATCAGCAGTGATTCAGCCAGCGACCACGGGTCGTGGATGACAAATCCGGCCGGGACGAACACGATCCACCGGCGGGAGAGCTGGTGCAGTGAGCGCGCCCCCCGCCAACATGCGGCCAACCCGACGAGCAGGAGCGGCACGCCGAACAACGCTTGGCCGGCGGCGATCAGCAGGGCGCCGGTCGCCGTCGCTCCGAACATGATGAACCAGGTCAGCTGGATTGGGCCGAGTAGCAGGGCCGCTGGCGGCCGAAGTGCGAGTCGGCGCTCCGGGCCGTAGGAGGATCCATTGACCATCGGATCGCCGGTCTGAGGGAGCATCACTGCGGCGAGGGCGAGGGCTGTCGCCGCGACGGCGCCGATGGTGGCGGCAGTCCAGTCGCCGAGAGCAACCGTGCCGTAGAGGGTCGCTGCGGCGATCGAGGGCGCGACGAAACGGAGCACGGTCAGCCCGACGGTCGACGGCGCGAGTAACGCAACCAGACCGGCGAACCACATCACCCACAGCCCGACCTCGGCGACGGTGGCCACTGGAGTCGAGCGAACGTCGAGGAAGGAGCGGACACCCGGCCCGGCGAGGAGAGGCAGGGCCAACCACGCGACCCGCATGGGCCAGAGGCCGAGCGATTGGATCAGCGATGAGGTCGGGCGTGCCATCGGCGAACAGTGTGCCGGGAACGCCGCCGACAGGGAAGCCCACGTCTCACCCGCTGGCTACGCTCGCTCGGGTGAGCGAGGACACCGACCAGGCGGCACGACGGATCGACGAACTGCGGGCCACGATCGCCCACCACAACCAGCGCTATCACGAACTCGACGCGCCTGAGATCCCCGACGTCGAATACGACCAGTTGGTGCGTGAGCTCCAGGCACTCGAGGCCGAGCACCCCGAGCTCGCAACCGACGATTCTCCGACCGCTCAGGTCGGCGGCGCGCCATCGGCAACGTTCGCCCCCGTCGAGCACACGGTCCCAATGATGAGCCTCGACAACTCCTTCGACCACGACGAGCTGCGCGCGTGGGCCGACCGTGTCGCACGGGGTCTCGAGGTTGCTCCCGATGCGGAGATCGGGTTCATGTGCGAGCTCAAGATCGACGGCATCGCACTGTCCATGCGCTACGAGAACGGCGAGCTCGTGCAGGGAGCCACCCGGGGCAACGGCCGTGTCGGCGAGGACATCACGGCCAACATCCGCACTATCGACGTGATCCCGAAGTCCATCACCGGTTCGAAGGTTCCGCAGATCCTGGAGGTGCGGGGCGAGGTCTATCTTCCCGTCGCCGAGTTCGATGCGCTCAACGAGGCACAGGAGGCGGCCGGCCAACCCCGCTACGCCAACCCTCGCAACACTGCGGCCGGCTCGCTGCGGCAGAAGGACCCGGCCGTCACCGCCAGCCGGAATCTCGCCTTCTGGGCGTATCAGCTGGGCCAGGTCGAGGGAGGGCCGGATCTGCCGACCCATGGTGCGGCGCTCGATTGGCTCGGGGAGTTGGGGTTCCCCGTGAACCCCGAGCGTCGTGCGGCAGCGACCATCGCCGATGTCGTGGCGTTCACCGAACATTGGCAGGAACATCGCCATGATCTGAGCTACGAGATCGACGGTGCGGTCATCAAGGTCGACTCACTGAACCAGCAACGCATGCTGGGCTCGACTGCGCGTGCGCCGCGCTGGGCCATGGCCTTCAAGCTCCCGCCGGAGGAACGGACCACCAAACTGCTCGACATCCAAGTGTCGATCGGTCGGACCGGCAAGGCCACCCCCTTCGCAGTGTTGGAGCCGGTGTTCGTCGGGGGATCGACAGTTCAGATGGCGACGTTGCACAACGCCGACCAAGTCGCGATCAAGAACGTTCGGCCCGGCGACACCGTGATCGTCCGCAAGGCGGGTGACGTGATCCCCGAGGTCCTTGGTCCCGTGCTGGCAGAACGGCCCGCCGACCTGCCGGAATGGCACTTCCCCGTGGAGTGTCCAACGTGCGGCCAGACGCTTGTCAGGCCGGAGGACGAGGCACACACGTTCTGCGTGAACCCGCTCTGCCCGGCCCGCCAACAGACGCAGATCGAATACTTCGCCAGCCGCTCGGCCATGGACATCGAAGGGATGGGGGAGAAGGTCGTTTCTCGCTTCATCGAGGAGGGCATCATCGCCGACATCGGTGACGTGTTCTTGATGGACTTCGACCAGATCGCAGCTATCGAGCGGTTCGGTGAGACCACCGTCGACAACCTGCGCAACGCTGTCGAGGCCGCTCGGCATCGACCGCTCGCCTCCCTCCTCGTCGGGCTCGGCGTTCGCCACTTCGGGCCGTCTGGCGCCGAACTCCTCGCTGGCCACTTCGGGCATCTCGACGCCATCGCCGCCGCCTCCCCTGAGGAGATCGCTGCGATCGACGGGGTCGGGCCCGTCATCGCCGCCAGTGTCTCGGCGTACTTCACTTCCGAGAAGGCGCAGTTGCTGGTCGACAAGTTCCGGCGTGGCGGGGTGAATCTGCAAGGTCCGGATCGGTCAGATGTCGCCCCGGTGCTCGATGGCAAGGCGATCGTGGTGACGGGCTCGCTCGAGGGGTTCTCGCGAGACTCTGCGGCGGACGCCATCAAGAGCCGAGGAGGCAAGAATCCGGGGTCGGTGTCGAAGAAGACGTTCGCCGTGGTCGTCGGAGAGTCGCCGGGTGCGTCCAAGGTGACCAAGGCCGAGGAGTTCGGGATCCCGATGATCGACGAGGCCACCTTCGTCGCCGTCCTCGAGACCGGCGACCTCCCCACCTGACGATTGGGGTCCGACCCCAAAAGGCGGGGTCAGAAATCGAAGGTGTCAGGACGGGAGCGAAGCCGACAGTTCTGCGGACCTTCCTCGACCCGGAAGATGCACGCTGTCACTCGGTTGTTCGTCGGGCGAAGGATTGTTCCGAAGGGGCAATCCTCCTCCGGGCCCCAGGTGACCTGACCCTGGGATGCTCCGGCCGAAATGGCCGTGGCGTCTGGCGTGCCGTCACCGTTGTTGTCGATCGAGACGAGCTGATTCGTCTCCTCGGCCGGGATGGCGATGCCGTTGATGGTGAGCAGCGCCGAGTAGCCGGGGATCAGGTCGACCCCTACCGGTTCGCTGCACGCCGAACCCTCGCCGGCGAGCGGGAACCATCGCTCGATCGGGTTGATGTCGAGCGCTTCGGTCGGGGCGTTCGGGTCATCGACGCGCTCGCCACCGCCGTCGACCGGGCTGCCGCTGAAGGTCGGCCCGGCCACCGAGGTGTCACCCGAATACGCGATGGCAACGCCGAGGCAGGCGAACGCGACGAGCACGGCGGCCCCGACGATGATTCGCTGGCGAACGGTCACAGACCAAGTGTGCCCCGATTGAAAGGTCAACGGGCAGTCGGGTGGACGGGCCGCTCAATCCGGGGGTACCTGCTACCGCACAGCGTGGTCGGTACCATTCCCTCCGTGTCCGTGGAGTCCTCGTCCTTGCGCGCCGATCAACGCGCCGATTCGCCCCGCCAGGTAGTGCTCGGTGCGCGCTACGTACTCGGCCGCCTCGTCGGGCAGGGCACCTCGGCTCGGGTCTACACCGCCACCGACCGTTCTCTCGGCCGCAAGGTCGCCGTCAAGCTTCTGCACGAGGGACTCGCCGCCGACGGCCCGTTCCGTCGGCGATTCGAGAGTGAAGCACGCCACGCCGCCTCGTTGAACCACCCGAGCCTGCTCGCCATCTATGACTGGGCCGAGGGCGATCAGGTGTACCTGGTCACCGAGCTGCTCGAAGGCGGGTCGTTGCGAGCAATGCTCGACGAAGGCCATCTCCTGACACCGTCGCAAGCAGTGCTGGTCGGTCTCCAGGCGGGAAGCGGCCTCGCCCACGCCCACAAGGAGGGTTTCGTCCATCGCGACATCAAACCGGCGAATCTCATGTTCACCGGCTCCGGCCGCCTCAAGGTGGCCGATTTCGGCATCAGCCGGGCGGTGGCCGAGGCTTCGTGGACCGAGCCGGACGGCGCGTTGATCGGAACTGCCCGCTATGCGGCACCCGAACAGGCGCTGGGTCGAGGCATCGATGGTCGAGCCGATATCTATGCGCTCGGTCTCACGCTGATCGAGGCGCTCACCGGTGAGGTGCCGCTGGTTGGCGCCAATCCGCTCGCCACGATGGTCCTGCGTCAGGATTCCGATGTCGACGTCGATCCTGCTCTCGGTGCGCTTGGCGAGGCGCTGGCCAGAACCGGCCGTGCCAGCGCCTCCGAACGCCCCGATGCGGCGGAGTTCGTGACCCTGATGGAAGCTGTTGCGTCGACGCTGCCGAGGCCGGGTGATCTCCCGCTCGCCGGACTGCCTCCAGCAGCAGCCGACGACGTCGTCGTGTTGGGTCCCGAACGCGACGAGCTGGTGTTGGCCGATCGCGCCGTCGTCCATGGGACCGAGGCCGACCCGACCGTGCCCATGCCGACATCGGAAGGCAGCACGACGAGCGACTCGGCCACTGCGTTGAGCGGC
>CBESNA010000048.1:0-31039 GCA_965530755.1 uncultured Acidimicrobiia bacterium
ATTCTTGCCTACAAAGGCTTCACAACGATCACCAACAGCGGCGGCGAGATCGTCGACCCCCACCGCAACACCGGCCGAGCCATCGTGATCTCCATCGCCATCTGTTCAGCTATCTACCTCGTGCTCGCCGTCGCCGTCGCCGGCAATCTCACGCTCACCGAGATCGTCGACGCAGAGAACTTCGCCCTGGCCCGGGCAGCCGAACCCGCATTCGGCCAAGCCGGACTGTGGTTCACCGTCGCCATCGCAGTCATCGCCACCGCATCCGGCGTCATCGCCAGTGTCTTCGCAGCATCACGCATGCTCGCCATGCTGACCACGATGAACGAAGTCCCCCACCGCCACCTCGGAATGCCAGGGCCGATTCGAGTCCACACCATGGTCTACACCGTCGCTTTCGCCATGGCCCTCACCGTGCTCTTCGATCTCCGCCGCATCGCTGCCCTAGGAGCCATCTTCTACCTCATCATGGACATCGCCATCCATTGGGGAATCCTGCGACGTCTCCGCTCCCGCATCGACGTCAAGCCCGGGATCGTCGGCACCGCGATCGTGCTCGACGTCATCGTCCTCATCGCGTTCCTTTGGGTGAAGGCCTCCGCTGACGCCCTCATCCTCTACGTTTCGGGCGCCGCCATCGCACTCATCGTCGGAGCAGAACGACTGTTCATGCACTCACACACCGACGCCGAGGGCCACATGGACATGTGAAGATTGCGCAAACCAAGCCCGACAAAGCTGCTCGTCATCGCCCTCGACCAGCTCGAGCCGGGCCTACACCAGATCGAGATACGAGTGCCGCGTCCTACATGGGTCACAGCGTCAGTCGAGACTGAACTCCAGGTCCTGTCTGGCACAGCTAGCTAGCCGCTGACTCAGGTGGAAGTTCGATTCAGGATCGATTCGATCTCAGCGCGCACACTCCGAAGCACGACAAGGTGATCATCAAGACGCTGGATGCAACGGGCGGCCCCATCGGTCGGAATGTCTTCGTTCAACACATCATCGAGCAGTCGGATCTCGGCCAACGAGTAGCCCACAGACCGAAGGGCCCGGATCCTGGCAAGCTGCCGGAGGCTGGAGGCGCCGTAGTGGCGGTAGCCATGGCAATCCCGATCAGGGTCGAGGAGCCCTTGGGCTTCGTAGAAGCGCAGTGTGGTGGCCGGGATGCCGCAGGCGCCTACGAGCTGACCGATCAACATCAGCCGAACCCGACAAACTTGGCCCAGAGAACGGGACCGAGATCACACCTCATAACTACAGTCTGTCGTAGATTTTCGCCCGACACAGCGCCAGAGGAGATTTCACGCCGTAGCCCATGTTCATCTGCGGCTCCAATACGAGAGTTGCCACCATCATTCAAGAGAGCCAGCGGGTGTCATCGGGTCTCCATCGCTGATCCGTGCGACGTGTGGTCGGTTTCGGGGTTCGGGGTTGCGGGTTCATCGGCACCGACTTCAACGATGGGTTCTGCCGCAGCAGGCACTCGGTCAACGTCGATCGTGTGGGGCCGCCAACGCCGGAGCCGGCTGGCGTTGGTCACCACCGAGAGACTCGAAGCGGCCATGGCACCTGCGGCGATCATGGGACTCAACTGCACGCCGATGAACGGGTAGAGAATCCCGGCGGCGATGGGGATGCCGACCCCGTTGTAGATGAAAGCGAGGAACAGGTTCTGCCGGATGTTCCGCATTGTCGAACGGCTCAGTGTGATGGCCGTGACGACGCCGTCGAGCGCCCCGGAGATGAGGGTGATGTCGGAAGACTCGATGGCGACATCGGTTCCGGTACCGATCGCGAAACCCACATCCGCTTGTGCGAGAGCAGGAGCGTCGTTGATGCCGTCACCGACCATTGCGACGACTCCTCCTTCGTTTTGGAGGCGGCGCACTTCGAGCGCCTTGTGCTCTGGCAGTACTTCTGCCAGGACTCGTTCGACGCCGACCTGGCGGGCGATGGCGGCAGCGGTTCGGGCGTTGTCGCCGGTGATCATTGCCACTGTGAGGCCGAGGGCACGAAGCGCGGCGATGGCCGCTGCCGATTCTGGCTTGACCGTGTCGGCCACGGCGATGACGGCTCCCGGTTCACCATCGAGGGCGACGAGCATTGGGGTCTTTCCAGCTTCGGCGAGGAGATCCATTGCGGAGCTGAGATCGGCGGTGTCGATCCCGGCGTCATCGAGTAGGCGGCGGTTGCCGATGAGTACTTCGTGACCGTCGACGATCGCCCGGATCCCCTTCCCGGTGATCGAGTCGAACTGGCTGGGTTGGGACAGCGTGAGGCCTCGATCTCGAGCTCCCGTGACGATGGCCTCGGCTAGCGGGTGTTCCGACGACTGTTCGGCAGATGCAACCAAACGGAGTAGCTCCGCTTCGTCGGCAACTCCCTGAGTCACCACATCGGTGAGCGCAGGCTTGCCCTCAGTGATGGTCCCCGTCTTGTCGAGCACGATCGTGTCGATCTTGTGTGCGGTTTCGAGTGACTCCGCCGAGCGGATGAGGATCCCCTTTTCTGCCCCCTTGCCAGTCGAGACCATGATGGAAAGCGGTGTGGCCAGGCCGAGGGCACACGGGCAAGCAATGATGAGCACCGCAACCGAGGCCACGAGGGCCAGCGTGAACGTCGGATCTGGACCGAAGACGAACCAGGTAGCGAAGGTCGAGATGGCCACGAACATCACCGTAGGAACGAAGTACGAAGAGACCAGATCAGCGAGCCGTTGGATCGGGGCTTTTGAACCCTGCGCTTGCTCAACCAGCTTGATGATCTGAGACAGCATCGTGTCGGAGCCGACTTTCGTGGCTTCAAACCGGAACGAACCAGTCTGATTGATGGTGGCTCCTATGACCGTGTCACCAACATCTTTCGTCACCGGGATCGACTCGCCGGTCACCATCGATTCGTCGAGCGTGGAACGGCCGTGCACGATGGTGCCATCGACCGGAACCCTCTCGCCGGGCCTGACCAACACGACGTCGCCTGGCATCACATCTTCCACCAGGACTTCCACCTCGACGTCGTCACGCAGCACGGTTGCGGTCTTGGCTTGCATGCCGATGAGCTTGCGTATCGCCTCCCCCGTCCCAGCTTTTGCTTTCACCTCGAGGAGTCGACCGAGAAGGATCAGCGTGATGATCACGCCAACCGCTTCGAAGTAGACCTCCCGAACGCTTTCTGGCACCAGGGCCGGGGCGAGAGTCACGAGGAGGCTGTAGCCGAAGGCCGCAATCGTTCCAATGGTGATCAGGCTGTTCATGTCGGCGGTGCGGTGCCGCAACGTCAACCAGCCCGTGCGATGGATGGGCCATCCGCTGTAGAACATCACCGGCGCGATCAAGACCAGCTGGAACCAACGGTTGAGCAGGATCTCCGGGATCCAATCGACCCCAAACAGGTCAACCGACATGACGGCGAACACAACCGGCGCTGAGAGCACCGCACCGATGATCACTCGAATTGAAAGGTCTCGAATCTCGGCCTGGCGTTCTGCCGCCTCGCCGTCCTCAGCTGCTGCCGAACCCCCAGCCGCTCGTTCCACGAGGCGATAACCGGAGTCCGCAACGACCTCCTGAAGCTGAGCGGGGGTGACCTGTAGAGGGTCGTAGTCGACCGTGGCCCGCTCGGTGCCGAAGCTGACCTCGACACGATCGACGCCGGGCGTCTCCCCCAGGACGGACTCGATGTTCACCACACAGGAGGCGCAAGACATCCCGCTGACTCGGAACTGGACCTGCTCGGTCGCCACTGTTCGTTCAGTGGTTGGCCCAACGCCAACGGCCTGGGCAACCTGGGGTTTGATCGGATCTGATGTGCCCTGAGCGTTGGCTGGCTCGACAACGAGGCGGCCGTGGATCATGTTCATGCCGCATGCGAAGTCGAATTCGCCGACTTCGTCTGGCGTGAATTCGAGGGTCGTTCTTCCGAATGCCGGTAGCGTTTTCGAGGCTCCGAAGTCTGGGAACACGACGCGTGACGTGCAGTCTCCGGACTCTTGCCTGTCGAAGTTGAGGCGAAGCGGAACACCCAGAGTCACGGTGATGACGTCAGGCGAATATCCCCCGTTCACGGTGACGTCGATCTCCTGCACTCCATCGCGGACATCGGCCTTGTGGGACTCTTTCGGGCCGAAGAAGAACCACCCCAAGAACGCAATTGCGGCGAGGCTCCCAGCGATGACAATTACTTCGGCGATGCCCATGAGATGTTGCCTCCGTGGCTTCTGGCCACACGGTCGGAGCGGTGACGTCTGGAACGTCTGGTGACGGGGCCCTACGCCTCGAAACTCCAGCGATTTAGAGACGAAAGTACCTACCCCTAGGGGGTATAGGGTATAGTATCGTACTTGGAATCGATCGCCGCAGGGAGCACTTGATGGGTACGAACCACAGCCCCGCCCAAACCACGGGCAACGTCAACCTGGGCGATGGACCCCTGCTGCGGGCAGACGATCTCTGGAAGTCCTACCAGCGCGGATGGTGGCCCCGGCGCCGTGCAGTGCCCGTCTTGCGCGGGGCGGGATTGACGCTGCAAGCCGGCGAGATCGTTGGCCTGGTCGGTGAGAACGGTTCTGGCAAGTCGACGCTGATGAAGACGCTGGTGGGCGACCTGCAACCTGATCGGGGTACCGTCGACCGAACGAAGAGTTTTGGCTACTGCCCTCAAACGCCGGTGCTCTACGAGCGTCTCACTAGTGCCGAGCATCTCGACCTCTTCGGCGTTGCGTACGACCTTGACCCCACCGACCTGCTCGAGTCGGCGCGGAGTCTGTACGACGAGCTCGACTTCGCTCGTTTCGCCGACACCCGAGTCGAGGAACTGTCGGGGGGAACGCGTTCAAAGCTGAACCTCGCTCTGGCGATGGTCCACGACCCTGACCTGCTCTTGCTCGATGAGCCCTACGCAGGGTTCGACTGGGATACGTATCAACGATTCTGGGATCTGTCGGCAACCCGGCGCTCCGCTGGGTCAAGCCTGTTGATCGTCAGCCACTTCATCGCCGACGAGGAACGATTCGACCGAATCTACGATCTGGTCGACGGCGTCACGGAAGAACGGTGACCACTCTCAGATTCAGTCACAGCTGGCTCCTCGACTACAGCCGCCGGCCGCTCAATGTCGTTCTTCTCATCGCCGTACCAGTCATCTTCGTCACGATGTCGGCGGGGTCGCTTGCCGAGTTCGCAGATCTCCTCGGTGGCAGCGGGGACCTTGGAGTCGTCGAGGCAGCGACAGCAGGCTGGGCTGCATCAGTTCTCGCTGGAGTCGCTGGCTTCTTCCATGTGGCCAGCTCGCGGGATGCCGATCGACGTCTTGCTTCGGCCAGCGGCAAGGTGGGATACGTCATTGCTTCGCGGTTGGTGTCGACGCTGGTCCTGGCGGGCTTTGCGTCGGCCGGAGCCGTGGCAGCGTTGAGGGTACGGACCGATTTCACCGACCTGCCTCGCGTTGTCGGGGCAACACTGCTGTTCGCACTCATCTACACCGGGTTCGGCGTCGTCGTTGCAGCATTCGTGCGGTCGGAGATGAATGGATCACTCATTATCGTCTTCGCCTGGATTTTCGATGTGTTCTTCGGTCCAGCAATGGGAGGCACCGCAGGCATCATCCGATACTTCCCGCTGCATTTTCCGACCCTGGTCGTCACCGACGTCGCATCGGGTCACAGCGGCCCGCTTGGCGATCTCGGGCTTGGGGTCGCATGGGCGGGACTGTCGATGACCGCCGCAGTTGCTGCCCTGATGGCGACAACCGGAGTCAAGAAGCCCGTCCCACGACATTCACCCGCAGCACGACGCCGGAGAGCTGGACTGAGATCGGCAGCTCAGCAACTGCGACGGATGCCGGTGATGTGGATCCTCATTCTGGGTCTGCCCGGGGCTTTCATCTCCACCTCAGCCGCGATCACGCCTGACGACCCGATTCCGGTCGACCTCACCGAGAACGGGGAGCGCAGCCTTCACATCCTGTCCATGATCGACGTGCACGGGGCGATCATGGTTCCGATCACGGTGGCGTTCTTGGGATCGCTGGCGGGCCTCTTCGTGATCCTGGACTCGGCAGAAGCCGACCGACGGCTCTCGCTCACTGATTACCGACCGCGGGAAATTTTTGCCTTCCGCATCCAGGTTGTAGCCATCGCCACGATCGCTGCCACCCTGGTCTCCGTTGGCGTCACGGCGTTGACGTTCTCCCCGAAGGCATGGCTCATCTTCATTGCCGCGAACGCGCTCGTCGCGTTGACCTACGCGGCGATCGGCATCATGGTCGGTCCGCTCCTTGGCCGGCTCGGCGGTCTTTACGTGTTACTCGTGTTGCCATTCATCGACATTGGACTCGCTCAAAACCCCATGTTTGATGCAGCACCTCCGACGTGGGCCCGGCTGCTGCCCGGCCATGGAGCGGTCCAGATGATGATGGACGGTGCTTTCACCACGAGTTTCGACGAACTGGGCGCAGTCCTGTTGGCATTGGCATGGCTTGCCGCACTGGGCGTCGGTGCAGCCCTCTCGTTCCGCAGCGTGACGACACGCCAACCCCGGTAATCGGGCGAAGCATTCCGAGTTGGTATGCCCGGTAGGGGCATGGGGTAAGGACCTTCGGCTCTGGGCCGGCGGCAACAGCTCTGTCAGCATCAATGCCACAGGGCCTGCAACTCGGCAGTCGTGCGGAAAAGAAACGGGAGTACACCATGACTTCGTTGGCAATTATCTTCGCTGATACGACGTCTGACGGTTGGGGACACATGGGCGGATGGGGCGGAGGGTGGATGTGGTTGTGGGGAGTTGCGATGATGGTGCTTTTCGCAACACTGCTGATTTGGCTGGCTCGAGGCACCGACCGGTCGACTGCGTCGCAGACGCTCGACCCGGCAGACCGAGCGAAGGCAATCTTGGCCGAGAGGTACGCCAATGGTGACCTCAGCACTGAGGAGTACCGCGAACGGGCCAACGAGCTTCGTTGACCCCGATACTGCGGAAGGCTTTCGCAGCCACGACTCATTCCTACACTCTGTCGTAGCTACGGTGAGGGAATGTTCGCCCTTCCCCGTACCGCCCACATTGCCGTCGCGGGTGTTGTGTTCATCGCGTGCGGGGCCGACGTCACTCCCATCGATCCGGACGCGGCACCAATCGTCGAGGCCATCGCCGCAGCGCCTGCACCCCAACGCTGGTCCTTCAACTATCGAGCGACGAGCCCATCGCCCTACATTTCATGCCTGACCGGCATCGACCAGGTTTCAGGCATCATCGATCTCTCCACGGGCGTGGTACTCGTTGAACCAGACCGCGTAGCACCAGTGATCCTGGTCACCGACTCGACCATATGGGTTGCCAATGACCTAGGGGCGGAATCCTGGAGCGAGGTCGCGTGGGACGCAGAATCGGACGGTTCACGGCTGGTCGATGTGTTCGGCGAGATCGCTGCCGGCTATATCGACACGGGTCTTCAGGCCCCGGATCCAAACATGACGTCGTTGGCGTTCATCAGCATCGCCGAACGGGTAGAGGTCGCCGAGTCCCGACCCGGGTTGAACGGCCAGACCATCTCCGTGACCGTCGACGAAGATCGCTACCTCCAAGAACTGGCCGCCGCAGGCGAGCCTGCCAGCCCTGATGGTGATGTGGCGATACCGGCGATTCGAATCACCGTGGGTACCGATGGTCGGGTGACCGCCCTCGAGGTCAGCGTTGACGGTCAGACCGGTGAGGCTCATGGGGGCGGCTACGTGAAAACGTTCGAGTACGCAGACCGCCAGGTCGAAGTTCCAGCGCCTGAGCTTGTCGAGCAAGTGCCGTTCGGTTCATTGGAGTATCCGGAGCCAGCAACCTCATGCCGATTCCAATCCTGAGCAACGAGACTGGGACTCTCCGCTGTTGCCGACCAGCTCGGGTTCAGGAATGCGGCTTCACGAAATGAGATGACTGACAACGAGTCCCGCGGCCGCGGTGACATCGAACGCTGCGCACCATTGTGGGTAGTTGCCAGTGTGCTCGGTGATTGCCCACCGCACGTGGGCGAGATCCCAGACGCCATGGGCGGCCAGCGCAACTGCGACCAACCAGGCCGACGCATTCAGCAGAATCAAAGACGCAGCTACGAAGAGCACCACGAGAACGGTCTCCGCGACGAGCGACCGCAGCGTTGCGTCAAGGAGAGCGAACGCAAGGTACGGAGTCGCGATGGCGGCCACGAGTACGGCATGGCCAACCGAAGCATCGACCACGTCAAGCACGACGATTGCGGCACTCGTCACAGCCCCCATGGCGATACCGACCGGGATGGGTTTCGGGATCGATACCGCTGCGGCCACGTGCCTCCTGCGAGTCCACTCGCCCGGCACTCACAGCGGGCCCGAGATGGGCAGATACGACGACGCTGAACGGTGGGGTCGACCCGCTGCATGGCGACGATAGCGGACGGCCTGCCGTGGAAGCTCGCACAATCCCGGCGTACGACATGCTGTCGTTGTTAGGGTTGCCCGAGTGATCAAACCGGCTCTCGATACGGCCACGGCCGAAGCGAACGAGCCAATCCAACGCCCTCGAGCCTTTCGTCTGGTTCCACTGCTCGTTCTTCTGGTCTTCGTCGGCGGTTCTGTGTTGGGAGTTGCCAGCTTGCTCCTCGGCGGTGGATCGGTCACGAGCCCGCATCTCGGGCGTCGCAGTGAAGCAGCGTTCGAACTGCCCGACGACATCCGGTTGCCCGTCTTGGTTGATGCGACCGAGGCATGGGGCCTGGACGGTCGGCTCGCGGTCGACGATGTCGACTCCATGGCCGGCGGTCTGGCGGTCGGCGACTTGGACAACGATGGCGACCTGGACCTCGTCGTTACCCACGGAAGCGTCGAGATCTACTTGTGGGATGGGACGCGATTCGGCGAGCCGCAGTCCATTACGGGCGCTGCGGTCTCCTCGACGGTCTTTGATGTAGACCTCGACGGCTGGCCCGATGTTCTAGTCGCCCGAGACGGAACAACTGATCTCGTGGTTTGGGGCGGCTCATGGGTCACCAAGCAAATGCCTCCGCAGGACGTCACTCTCCTGGCGGGCGCTGCCCCCACTTCACTTCTGCTCGCCGGTGAGCTCTCAGGCGACGGACAGATCGATGTCGTTCGTCTCGGTCGGGGCGCCGGGCGGGGTGTGCGCGACATCGTGTGGGAGGCGAATCCGGGCGACCCTCGCGAGTTCAGCGAAGTTGCCCTCGGTGACGATGAGCGCGCGTCGCTGGCCGGCGAGCTGGTCGATGTCGATGAGGACGGACTGCTCGATGTTTGGGTGACCCGAGATGTGGGCTGGGACATCGGGGGCGACTCCGTGTACTCGCGCCGCGGTTCCGCCGATGGGCCCTGGGTCGACATCGCCCCTGACGTGGGCGCCGATCTCGAGGTCGACGGGATGGGTGTGACGATCGCAGATCTCGACGACGACGGGAGGCTCGATGCGTACGTCTCTGATCTTGGCGACAACGAAGTGTTGGTGCGCAACGATCATCGATTCGAGCGGATGACCGACACCGGCGCTGCTCGAATTCGGGCAACAGGTGCGCCTTCGACAACGATTTCGAGTAGCTGGGCGAGCGGCGCCATCGATGTCAACCTGGATGGCCGACTCGATCTGGTCGTGGTGAATGGTGGGTTCGCCGAAGGGGGCATGCGCAACAAGATTCCGGGCACCGAGATCGCAGTGGTCGATTCACCGGCCATTCTTCTCGGGATTGGCGAGGGACGTTTCGTCGACGTTTGGCCACGAATGACTCTCCTCTCCGATACGTCCGATCGCGGTCTCACGGTTGCCGACGTCGACGGCGACGGTGACGACGACCTTCTTGTACTGAGCGACGAGGGGGCCATACGAGCGATCGAAAACACCACCTCCGGACGCACCGTCACCGTCACCACCGCACCCGGGTGCGACGCCACCGGCGCCATAGTGACCATCGAAACAGATGCAAGGACCTTCATGACGTTGATGCGGCCGCATTCGTACGGTGGCGGCCACTCTCCCGTCGTCATCGCAGGCATAGGTGACGACCTCGACGCTGCGATCAGTGTCGAATGGACAGACGGCACGACGACGACGCTCAGCGCCGGGCTTGGGAGCGAGCGCCCTGTTGTGGCCGCTACGTGCTGACCGAACCGGTCGCGACTTCCTGACCGACGAGCCCGGGCCGAGCTCGTTGATTCGAACCTCCGTCAATCGCGAACGATTCTCCGTGGGTCAGCGCTCATTGTTCGAATCCTTGGCGCTCCTGTTCGGATCGAACGAAGGCAATGACAGCTGCGACGTCATCGTCGGACAGCCCTTCTACCGGCAACATGTTGCCGAATCCCCAGTGGTGCTGTGGTGCGCCGTTGGCGATGGCTGATCGGAAGGAGTCGTCGTTGTGATGGTTTGGCTCGTAGACGATCGATAAGTGCGACGGACCCTTGTCGGTGCCCCGAAGATCAGCGCCGTGACACGACGCGCAACTGGATGCGTAGACCTCTTCACCCGCCTCGACGTCTTCACCCGCTGCCGGAGAACTTGTTTCGGCGACATCAGACCCACATGCGCCAAGCACAATCGCTGCCACGAGCAGCGGGACGACGAATGTTGCGAGAGCTCGGAGGCGCCTCATGAGGCAGCCGCGACGAGGAAGGCGGTGACAACGACGACGGCAGCGAGGACGAAGCCTTCAACGGTGACCGCAGTTCGAAACTCGGCGGCCACTTGCTGACTGTCGGGTGAAGCATCGAGCTGGGGTATGAGCACGAGATGGTTGTAGCCGCCTCCAGCCACTGCGACACCGACGAACAGCGACTTGGCGATCAGGAGGCGACCCCACGGGGTCTGCCATAGTTCGGCCGGCGAATCGAGCACGATGTAGGTAAGGATCAGGCCTGCAACACCGACCACGGCCAGCGCTCCGCTCGCCACGACCGAGAACCTGACTGCCAGCTGCAAAGCCCGCAGCTCATGATTCCGTCGGTGGCGTCGCCACAACACTGAAGCCAACATGATGACTCCGCCAGCCCAGACCGCCGCTCCCGCTACGTGGACGACATCGATGAGGGACGTGAAAAGGCGATGTCCCTTCGAGACCGTGTGGCCGTCGAAGAGGAACGAGGCAAGGACAGCCAGCGCTCCAGCGAACGCTGCTGCAGAGTCCATGTCAGCAGTCCAAGCTCGGTCACCGGCGTGAATGTAAGGCTCGGAGTTCTGGCTCGGCGCTGCGTCCTCGCTGAGGACGTCGGCGGGCCATCCCGCAGTTGCGCTCGGGCCTGCACCGACACCGACGAGCCCCCTGATCGCGACAACCGGGTCGGCGGCTTCTGTGGCGCATGTTGTCGTGAGTCGTGAACCGGTGGCGAGGGCGACACCGCCGATGGCGCGCAATCCGATCGCGATGCCAAGCGATGAGAAGACAACCGATGTGATCGCCGAGTAGTTCCAGAGAGACGACAAGGGACCGCCTCCGGCAACCACGATTTGAGCAAAGAGTTCGATGACTGCGCCGACGAGAAGGAGCACGCCGCTTCGGCGGACCCAGTAGAGCACGAAGCGAATGTCGCTTGGCGCGCCCCGCAGGACTGCGGCGGCGAAGACGAGAGCGCCGATGCCCACCATGGCGCCGGCCAAGCTGATGATGCGTGCTGCGGCCGCGACCCATTCCGCTGCCGCTGTGCTGTTGCCGTCTCCCGCAAGGAAGGTGTCGAGGTCAACCGTCTCGGCAGCAGCGGTGGAGGTCTGACTTGGGCCGACAGCTGGATCGGTCGGGGCTGCGGCGGCATGGTCCGGCGCGGTCACCGTGAAGCTGAACGCCCCGTCGATGGGGTGAGCATCCGGTGCCTTGACCATCCAACGCATGCCGAAGGTTCCTCCGGCCAGCGGTGGCTCGAACGTCAGTGACCACGTCAGCCCGTCGGTCGACGATGCGGTCGTGGGTGCTCGCATCTGGCTTGTGGCATCAAGAACCTGGAATCCGTCGCCGGTGGGTTCCGCTTCGCCAGTGAACACCAATGTGATCTGGGAAATGGGGTCGGCGATGGTTTCGCCGTCGGCGGGGTTCGACGAGTCGAATCCGGTATGAGCCGACGCGGGAACCGCGAAGGCGACGACGATCGTGAGCGTCGCCAGGATGAATCCGGCAATCCGGCGAACAAGCAACACGTGGGACCTCAGCATCTGGTTTCGGTATCGAACAAAGAAAGGGCGCCCCCATCCCACTCGCGGCGCCGTCGGCAAGAATACTACGATGCGTCGTAGATACCACGATGATGTCGGCGACCACGGCAACCGAGTGATCATCGCCACTGGCGCAATGTTGATGGTCGCCGGTCTCGCTACTGCTGTGTCCTACAGGAATAGGTTTCAGTGCGTTGCTAGTTGCTGAGCGTGGCGGGGTTGCGGCGGGCCCGGTAAGCGACCCAGCCAGCCGTTCCAACGCAGCCTGCGACGATGAGCGCGATGGCTCCGCCGAGGAACCACGCGCCGGTGATCGCGATTGCCCCGAGGGCAACGGCCATGGCGAGCCCGCAGCACAGGGCCATCGCGGCGAATGCCGCAATTCGGGTCTTGAGCTGTTTCACGACGCTGGCTCCATTCGATTTACGACAGTCTGTCGTAGTTTACGACCGAGACGCCGTCAGACTTGAGGACGTTCGCTTCTCGCTCTCAGCGACCACAGACGTGTGCGACAAGCTCCAGGAAGTGGTGGACCTGAAGAGACGAGGCTCCTACGGCAGCCACGGCTGCAACGATCGTGGCTGTCATAGCTGCGGTGGCGATGCGCGTGGACGTCGGTTCGCCGAGAAGTGCGTCGACTCGTAGCGGGATGGAACCACCAGCGAAGGCACCAACGGAGCCCACGTAATCTGTGGTCGCGAGCGCGGCGCGGGCAATGGAGACTGCGACAAGTTCGCGATCGCCCTCCATGGCCTCGACTGCTGCCTCGTCGGCGCACCGTTCCGTCGCAAGGCGAAGTTGCTCGACAAGTGGGCGCAGCGGCGGCACGATCGCAACAGCGATGGCGCCGGTCAGGAGATAGCGGTGATGGCCTTGCTCGAGGTGGGCGCGTTCGTGAGCGAAGAGCACTTGCCGCTCTCTCGCGCTGAGTGCGTCGAGCAGGCCATTGGACACCACGACGCACCCTGGATTTCCAGGGGCTGCGTAAGCGATTGGTTGTTGGGTGTCGAGAACCTGGAATCGTTGTCCGCTGGTGCCGGCGACGGCCCATCGATGATCGCTGATGACGTTCCGGATTCGGACCAGGGCGGCAGCCAAGAGGGCTGCGGCAATGGACCCTTCGACGAATCCGACTTCGTGGTGCAGCGGGATCACCGGGCACCGTTCAATGAGCGAGAGTACGAGAGCCGAGCGGGCGAAGAGCCCGACTGCGGCGACGGCGATCACGACGAAGGCAGTCGTGGCTGTGACGGCTGCGATGAGCGTGAGAAGTCGGACGGTGGCCGCTGGGCGCATGGGCCAGCGGTAGAAGCCGGCGGAGACGCCGACGAGAACAGCCACAAGGCCAGGAAGAACCAGAGAAATCGTCAAGCTAACTTCCTCGACGCAAGAGTTTCCGAAGGACCTTGGCGTCTTGAGCATCAAGGGATTCGACGAACTGGCTGAGCACGGCCGCTCGATCACCTGCATCGACGAGGGTGGATTGCATCGCGTCGGCCCGATGCTCCGCCTCGCTTCTGATCGGCTCGTAGGTATAGGCACGTCCGCGCTGTCCGCGGGCCAGGCGACCCTTTTCGAAGAGCCGGCTCAGGATGGTCATCACCGTTGTGTAAGCCAGCTCGGGGGCGACCGCCTGGTGCACCTCTGCGGGCGTCACCGGACCGTCCGTGGTCCAAAGGTACGTCATGACTTCTTCTTCGAGAGCTCCCATGGGACGCTTCGCTGCCATCAACTGCTCCTGAACGAAAGGGGATACTCCGACAGAGCGTAGTGGGTGCGGGGCCGATCGGCAGGGCTCAAGTCAGCCACCGTCAACCGAGGTCGCAGCCTCGACCTCGGCAAGCTCGTTGCCAATTCACGGCCTACGAATTTGTCAGCATTTCGAGTCGCGAGCTCAATCCATCGACACCGAGGGCACCGACGTGGGTCTCTCCCGTGCCATCGTCGTTCAGAAAGACGAACGATGGCTGTGTCGTGATGTTGAACGACGCCCAGATGGTGCCGGTTTCGTCCACGGCGTGGGGGAAGGCATCGACTTCGAGCGTGTCGATGAACTCCCGAATCGCGTCGAGATCGTCTCGACCTGCGACCCCGATGAATTGCACATCCTCACCGTATTGCTGCTGCACCTCTGCGACCGCAGGGGCTTCTGCTCGGCACGTACTTCACCACGGCGCCCAGAACCAAAGCATGACATCTTGTCCTGCGAGGCTGTTCCAGTCGAGCTGTCCACCATCGGCGGTCGGCAGGAAAAGTGGCTCCGTCGTCGCTGTGGCGTTCTCGGTTTGAGCTCCCTGAGGAGAACTTGTTGCGGCATCTGGCGAAGACTCGCCGGCACACCCAGCAGCGATCAAGGCCAGAACAAGTGCGATCGTTGCGACAACTCCTCGGCGAAAGCTGAGAGTTCTCTTGTCCAGCGGCATCGTGCTACCGTACCCCCTATCCCTATGGCTGGCTATTCACTCTCCAAAGACGACTACCTCTCCCGACTCAAACGCATCGAAGGTCAGGTACGCGGCCTCCAGCGAATGATCGATGAGGACACCTACTGCATCGACGTGCTGACACAGATCAGCTCGGTCACCAAGGCGCTTCAGAACGTCGGGGTGGGACTCGTCGACGAGCACATCCGCCACTGCGTCCGAGACGCAGTCGCAGAGAGCCCCGAAGCCGGCAACGAGAAGATCGATGAGGCGACCGCTGCGATCGCCCGCCTCCTGCGGGCATGACATCGCCGCCGCCACTTGCGGATCGGACCACTCCGGCACAGGTCTGGCTCTGGAGGGCGGCAGTTGCAGCACTGGCTGGAATCGTTGCTGTGGCGCTCGTCCTTGCGGTCCAATCACGTCGCAGCAACGAGGCCTTCGTTGCGGGACCAGACGATCTGGGCCACATCCACGATCTGGTGCTCGATGGCGATGGGGCTTTGCTGGTGGCGACCCATTCCGGTCTCTACCGCATCGAAGGTGATCAAGAGGCAACGCTCGTTGGCTCGGCTCGTCACGATCTCATGGCTCTTGCCACGAGCGGTGACGGTGAGCTCTTGGCATCCGGTCACCCCGATCTACGGGACCAGGACTGGCAGGTTGCCGACAAGCCGCCATTCATGGGGCTCGCTCGGAGTGGAGACGAAGGCGAATCCTGGGAGCCTGGCGAGCTGCTGGGCGACGCCGACTTTCATGCAATCGCGCTGCTCGATGAAACGTCACTCCTGGCCGCAGAGTCATCTGGCGTCATCTGGTTCAACGAGGGAGATCAATGGGATCGTCGCGGCGAACTGTTGATCGAAGACCTCGCGATCGATCCGAACGACAATCAGGTCGTGGTCGGCCTCACAGACCAGGCAGTCCTCGTCGTCTCCGATGACCAAGGCCGCACCTGGTCCGAGATCGAGAGCGCACCCTCCTTGGCCGTCCTCGACTGGATGTCATCGGGCGAACTCATCGGGGTGCAACCCGATGGGACGGTTCTCAGCTCCTCGGAAATCACCGGGCGCTGGACCACCATCGGTTCGGTGAGCGCCGAACCAGAAGCGGTGCTCGCCTTCGACGGCCAGTTGTGGATCGCAATCGAGGGCGGCCAGATCTGGCATCGAGAAGGCGATGCAGCCCTCTCCATGCTCTACAACCCACCTGACCGTTAGGTCCCACCCGACCATTCGCCCATTCCCCGCAACAAGAATCAGGTCACTGCGGCGACAACGGACAGCGTCCCATGCATCCCGGCTTCGAAGTGGCCTTCGATGAAGCATCCGAATTCCCAATCCCCCGCGGCGTCGAGCGGAATCTGAAGTTCGAGTTCAACCCGCCCTCCGGGCTTGACCGTGATGGCCGAACCGCTGTGGCCGGCGTGACCACCCCCCGGCTCCATTGCTTCCATCTCTTCGTCAGTCATCACCATGGAGGCATCCGCATCCCCCATCGGCTCGTCATGCTCATCCGCCGACTCCGTCGGCTCGTCATGCTCATCCGCCGGCTCCATTGCTTCCATCTCTTCGTCGGTCATCGCCATGGAGGCATCGGGGTCGGCGGCCTCCTCGTCAGTTGGTAATCCTGCGGTCGTGTACTTGTTGCCAGCAGCGTGGGCCACGATGTCGACGAGAAGATCGTGTTCAAAACCTCCCCCTTCGGCTGGCCTCTGGCCGACCATGAACTCGTGATCGACAAAGCCGTCGTTCACGATGATCAACGTCACCGTCGAGCCGGCGACAACACTCAGCGTCGATGGCAGGAACGCGAACTCGGAGAGCACCACGGTCACGCTGTCCTTTGGCGAAAGCGCTGCGAAGTTCGGATCGGGATCATCGCTGACACAGCCTGCAAATCCGATCGCCGTGGCAACAAAGATCACCATCGACCTTCGAGCTGTGATCGTGGTCATTGGGAAGCTCCTCGCTGAGGTTCATCCTGCGGACCGTGAGGCCACGTCGGGCTACCCGACAGGGGACGAAGTCGGTTACTACGACGAATCGTAGTACTCAACGCCACCGAGCGCTTCCGCAAGTCATTCGAGGGCCGCAGCGCACTCCGAAACGAACGAAGCCCCGATTGGCGATCGTGGATCACCCCGTCGAAGCCCGGAGTCGTTGCCAACTAAGCTGGGCGCCGCACCGCAACAGCAGGAGATCCCCATGGTTCGAGTCATCGCAACCCTCATTTCCAAACCACAGACCGTGAGCCAGACATCTGAGGCGCTGGCGGCACTCGTCGAGCCAACCCAAGCTGAGGAAGGCTGCATCAGCTACAACCTCTATCAGTCCAATGACGACCCCACCGAGTTCATCACCGTGGAAGAGTTCGTTGACGACGCTGCCATCGACGCACACATGGCGTCCGCACACATCGCAGCGGCATTGGCCGTTGCTGGAGAGATTCTCGCCGCGGATCCACAGATCAAGCGATACGCGCTCGTCAAATAGTCTCGGCAGCGTGCTGTAGCAGCTGTTCCCAAACGAACCTGGGCCGGAAAACGCCGCACTGCGGTGATTTCCGGCCCAAGTTGAGGGGAGAGCGTCAGCGCCCACCCTTAGCAAATTTTGGCGGAAGGTAAGGGATTCGAACCCTTGGTAACACGAAGTGCTACAACGGCTTTCGAGGCCGCCCCATTCGTCCGCTCTGGCAACCTTCCGTCGGCGATGTTAGCGGCCGCAGGTCCCGGTCCGTTTCAGAATCTGGTCTCCACGTGGCCAACGGCGGGAGGAGGATGCTTCGGTCCGGCGATCACCTGCTGGTCGAGGCGGTTCAGAAGATCTTCGAGCGGCAACGGTCGATCGAAGAAGTATCCCTGACCGAGATCCACCCGAAGACTCCGCAGACGACTCAGCGCTTGCCGTGTCTCGATGCCTTCGGCCAGCACGGTCAGTCCGAGCGTGTGGCCCAGATCGGTCATTGCCCGAACGAACGTGTCGTCGTCCTCGTCGAGGTCGACGACGAAGGGCTGAGCGATCTTCAAGATGTCGACGGGGAATCGTCTGAGGTAGCTCAGTGACGAGTAACCCGTTCCGAAGTCGTCCAGCGCGACCCGCAGTCCGCTCTCGCGAAGGACGTTGAGCTGGCGAGTAGCGAGCTCGGGATCGCTCATCAGTGACGTTTCGGTCACTTCGAGCACGAGGCGGTTGATCGACACGTCCGCCTGAATGACATTGGCCGAGATGCGATGGATCAGATCCGGATCCTGGAGGGTGCGCATCGACAAGTTCGACGTCACCCACAGGTCCCGGTGGCCGCGATCGTCGATCTCGGCGAAGTCGTCCAGCACCTGAGCGAAGACGAAGGAATCGATCGGCACGATCAGGCCAGACCGTTCAGCCTCGCCGATGAAACCGTGAGGGAGCAGGAGGCCCTCCGGCGACACCCATCGAACGAGCGCCTCGGCAGCCACGATCCGACCCGTGTCGAGCTGCACGATCGGCTGATACAGCACCTGGAACTTCTCGTCGGCCACCGCAGAACGCAGCTGAGTTCTGACCTGTTGCTGTTCGGATGCCCTTGCGTGCATCGAAGGCTCGAAGACAGCAACGCTTCCTTTGCCCTGCTCCTTCGCCGTGTACATCGCCACGTCGGCTTGGCTCAGCAGCGTGACGGCATCGTCGCCTGCCTCACTCATGCTCAGCCCGGCACTGGCCCCCACGGTGGCGAACTGATCGCCGTCGATGGGGTACGGCTCGCTGAGCGATCTGACGATTCTCTCGGCCGTCATGAGCGGCCGATCATTGTTGACCAACAGCACCGCGAACTCGTCACCACCGAGGCGGGCGGCCACATCAGTTGGCCGGATGCAGGCCTGAAGGCGATGTGCTGCCTCCACCAAGACCTGGTCACCGGCCGCATGTCCCATCGTGTCGTTGACCAGCTTGAAGTCGTCGAGATCGACATACAGAAGCGACAGACTGTCAGCCAGCTCCAGTTGTTCGATCAAGTGCCGGCCCAGCAGCGCCCGGTTTGGCAGGTTGGTCAGGGTGTCGTGGCTCGCCTGGTGGGCAAGCTCCCGCTCGAGCGATCGGAGCTGAGCGAGTGCGTGTTCCAGCTGATCGTTCTCGAGCGCCAGCGCCGCGTGTTGCACCAGCGTTGCGAAAAGCTGCAGATCCTCTTGGCCGAAGGTCGCGACCGAGCCGAGACGATTGGCCACGACGATGAGGCCGATACGTCCCTCACCTGAGGCCAGTGCGCCGATCATGGAGTCGCGGAAACCTCGCTCCTTCGCAAAGATCGCCAACCCACCCGAGTCTGGTCCGATGATCTTGGGTGTTGCCGCTTCGGACGCCAGCTCAGCAATGTCGTCGAGCTGATCCTGAGTCATCTCTTGGACCTCAGCTTCGCCGTCGTTCCAACGCAGCACCCGCCCGGGCTCGATGGATCCGTCGATTGCGGCGTACGACCATGGGAGCTGAATCTCGACGTAGCCGGCGCGGAACATCGCCGCCGCTTCCTCGACGAGCGACGCCGTGGCGGCATCGACCTCATCGGCCGATTTCAGCGCGCGGGTCGAGCTGTACAGGAACTCCACGCGTTCGCGCTGATCCCTCTCGGACACGTACGAGCGGTAGGAGATGAAGATGACACCGGTCAGGAAAGCGAGGAGCACGAGGCTCCAGGGCTCGACCGTCAACAGCAACGCCATCACGACGGCCTGCATGCTGTTCGAGACAGCAACCACCGAGCCGAACAGGAACATCTGGAACAGATTGGCGAGCTCGAAGTTGTGCTCCGAGAGTGAGACCACCGACCAGATGTTGGTGAGCTGGGCAAGGCTGGCCAACAGACACGCTGCGAGGACGGCGAGCCACCCCAACGGCGACAGCGCATCAACCGACGTGGTGAAACGGTCGAGCAGTACCCACGAGAGTGCAACGTAGAACGAGAAGTTCGCAACGTTGAAGGCGAGTTTCACCGCCGGCCGCCGGTTGTAGACCTGGCTGAGCATGGTGCCGGCGACCACTGCAGGGACCAGCATGCCGGGATCGCTGAACAGCACGCCGATGATCAGAGGGATCTCGAAGAACGAGAAGCTGCCAGACTCGGACCGGAAGTGCATGTGCACGACCCACTTCTCGGCCAGCAAAAAGCCGATTCCGACGACCCACCACGGTACGCGAACGGTGGAATCGGCGATCGGTTCGGCCCCGACGAGCACGGTCGTCCAGAGGAACGCCGAAACGCCAAGAATGATGCAGCTGTACAGCCACACCATTCCGAGCTGCGACCGCGCAGCGACCGTCCGAAGACTCATGTAGTGGTCATCGGCATCCTGGAGCGAAGATTCAGCCTTTTCTCAGGATGCCGATGACGAAGCTCACGCCCAGCCAGCACCCGACCACGAGCCACCGGCCCAGCCAGCACCCGACCACGAGCCACCGGCCCAGCCAGCACCGGCCAGGTCAGGGTTCAAGGTGCCGAAGCCGGTCGGCGGGAGGAACAGGCGAGGGTAGTTCTGCTGGACCGAAGCGCCGACGCCCCGAGTGCGGAGGCGGAACAGCGTCCGGTTGAGGCGCACTCGGCCATCGCCGTCGAGGAGCTCGCCCGGCTCGACGCTCCGGGCCGAGTCCATCAACAGCGCCTTGATCTGGTCAGGAGTGAGTGACTCGTCCCGATCGAGGAGCAATGCGATGGTGCCGCTGGCGACCGCTGCCGCCTGTGAAGTACCCGATGCGACGGCGAAGCGATCGCCGATGTGGGAGTCGGGGTAGTTGATGTCGGCGTTCGAGCCAGGAGCACGGAGGCTCACGATCGAACGGCCGGGGGCTGCGAAGTCCGGATTGCGGACACCGTCGCCGGAGCTCGACCACGAAGCGATGAAGTCATCACTCGGGACCAATGGGTTGCCGTGATCCGAGCCGGCGACAGCAATGACGTATGGATTGACGGCCGGGTTGTCGAGACCAGCCGAGTCGTTGCCACGGTTGCCGGCGGAGATGACCACGACGATGCCCTGATTCCAGGCCTCCTCGACAGCTGCCGAGAGCGGATCGGGCATGGCGTCGTCCCACTCGTAACCGAACGCCAGGGTGATGATCCGGATGTTCATTCCGTTCGCCTGCTTGTTGGCGATGACCCACTCGATCCCGGCGACGATCTGAGCGATCGAGGTTTCACCGTCGCCGTTGGCGACCTTCACGTTCACGAGGCGGGCGTCGGGGGCGATGCCGGTGAAGAAGGGCACACCGTCGATCGGGACTCCGCCGTCGTTGCCGGCGATGATGCCGGCGAGGTGGGTGCCGTGACCGTAGAGGTCGATGTTCGACGTGGCCGGGTCCTGCCCGTCGGAGGAGAGGTCGGGGCCGTTGATGACCTTGTCGCCATCGAGGCCTTGGACCGGAGTCACGCCGGAGTCGATGATGGCGATGTCGATGCCGTCTCCGCTGAGGCGCCGCTCTGGACCACGACGGTCGATTGCGTAGCGAATGTTCGGCGTCCAGCCGGCCAGATCAGAGATCCAGGTCTGATCGACGTCGACCACGTCGGTGATCGCCGCAACCGCACCGTTGAGTGCGTCGTCTGCACCCTCGAGGGCCGCAAGCTGTTCTGGGGAGGCGCCGACAACAGCGTCGTCCATCATTGTCTCGGCCACGTCGAGGGACGTGTTGAGTTCGGTGTTCGCCTGCTCGATGGCGGCCTGGTCGACCACACCCGTGGTCTGGACCAATGCCTCGACGACGGCGAGCTTCGCCTCGGCGTCAGCGAGAGCCGACACGAGCGCCTCGTCCTCGATGGACGGCGCCTCGACGACGACCGGCGTGTGGAAGTCCTCGAGGGCAGTTCCCTCATAGGGGTTGGGCTCGTAGATGACCTCGGCGAACGCGTCGCTCGCCTGGTTGAGTTCGAGGTCGGCGTACTCCACGACAGCCGCTGCCTCGGCTGCGCCGGTGTCAGTGGTGGAGACCGAGTATTCGATGATCCCGAGTCCGTTGTCGAGGGTCAAGGGGGCGACCACGTCCCATGCAGCTGCGAGCATCTGCACTTCAGGCTCGGTGTGGGTCGTCGGGACAAGGGCGCCGGCAGTGAGCGCCGCAATGGCTGCCCAGCTCGCACCAAGAGCGGCGGCACGCTTCGGAGCCCAAGAGCCACCCTTGCGCCGATTCCATTGGCCACCGCTGACGGTGGAGGGGCCCCAGGAGTCTCCCTGAGCGTTGTTGTCGTGTTCCATACATGGGTTTTCGCCATGCCGCCGCGAAATCTGTCTAGGCAGAATCACCCTTTGGGTGAGCCGCCTTCCCCAATGCGGACCCTCGAGCTCAGCGTTGATCGGCGAAAAACGCCGTGAGTAGCGCTGCCGACTCCTCGGCCATGACCCCCGGAGCGACCTCGAGCCGATGATTCAGACGCGGATCGTCGCAGACGTTGTAGAGACTGAGGCAGGCTCCCGCCTTCATGTCCGCAGCGCCGTAGACCAGGCGGTCGATTCGGCTGTTGAGCAGCGCACCGGCGCACATCAGGCACGGCTCGAGCGTCACCACAAGCGTGCAACCATCGAGTCGCCATGAACCGACGGTCTCGGCGGCATCTCTCAACACAAGGATTTCGGCATGGGCGGTGGGATCACCTGTGAGTTCTCGTTCGTTGTGGCGGCTGCCGATCACGGCCCCATCACGAACGACGATTGCACCCACAGGAACGTCGCCGTGAGCACGGGCATCTCTCGCCTCATCGAGTGCCATCCTCATCAGCTCATCGTCGGTCACCGCGGAAGCCTATGTCCGATGGACCACTCCAGCGGAAGAAGAAGCCCCAGATCACGGGAATGCTGCAGCCGTTTCTGTCGGTTGACTGGACCACGATGTCTGCGACGACTCCCATACACGACAACGTCCTCACACACGACGCTGTTCAGACACACGACACGGTCGACTACGAGCGGACGCGGGCGATCACGATCGCGTTGGCCGCTCCCCTGTCACCGGAAGACCAGGTCGCCCAGTCGATGCCGGATGCCAGCCCGACCAAGTGGCATCTGGCTCACACCACGTGGTTCTTCGAGACGTTCCTCCTCGCTGAACTCCCCGACCATCGACCATTCGACGAGACCTTCACCTACCTGTTCAACTCGTACTACAACGCCATCGGCGAGCGGCAGCCACGAGCGGAACGGGGCCTGCTGACCAGGCCGAGCCTCTCGACGATCCACGACTACCGGTCCCATGTCGATGCGCGCATGGTTGCGCTCCTCGAGGACCCGTCACCCGAGCAGCACTCCCTCGTCGAACTCGGCGTGCACCACGAGCAGCAGCACCAGGAGCTGCTGCTGATGGATGCGCAGCACCTTCTCTCGCGACATCCGTTCCCCTCTGCGTACACCACCGAAAAGACCGAAGCCTCCTCACATCAGGACCAGCGATGGGTCGCGTTCGATGGTGGCATCGTCGAGGTCGGGCATGAGGGCACGTTGTTCTCGTTCGACAACGAATCGCCGCGACATCGCCTCCTCCTCGAACCATTCGAGATCAGTACCGCCCTGGTGACGTGCGGTGAATTCGCCGATTTCATCGCAGACGGTGGCTATCGCACGCCGGACTGGTGGCTCAGCGATGGTTGGGCGGCCCAGATCAGCCATGGCCGTGAACGCCCCCTGTACTGGGGTGAAGGCAACGAAACGCTGTTCGACCTCCACGGACAACACGAGATCGATCCCCTCCAACCCGTCAGCCACCTCTCTTTCTTCGAGGCAGATGCCTACGCCCGTTGGGCGGACGCGCGACTCCCCACCGAGGCCGAGTGGGAGATCGCAGCCGGTCATTTGGTCGCAGAGAACGGTGAGGTCCGTCATCGCTCGGGGCCGACCCATCACCCTGTTGCTCCGGCCCTCGGAACCACCGGTTTCTTGGGAACCCTGTGGGAGTGGACGGCATCGCCCTACGTGGCGTATCCGGGTTTCCACGCCGCCCCCGGGGCCGTGGGCGAGTACAACGGCAAGTTCATGAACAACCAATACGTGCTCCGCGGCGGCAGCCACATGACCTCGCCAAGCCACACCCGCCTCACATATCGCAACTTCTTCCCACCACATACGGGCTGGCAGGCCTCCGGCCTCCGTCTCGCCCGCTGACCCATCGAATCGTGGCGTATCAAGGCTGGTTCTTCGACTTCGACCACACGCTCTTCGACTCGGATGCGTCCGAGTCGCTGGCTTTCGCTGCGGCCTTGGAATCCAACGATGTCGTCGCGAGCGGCGACCTGCTCGCCATCGACCAGATCTTCAGCACCTACGCCGTCATCAACCGCCATCTCTGGGACGACGTCGAGGCCGGACGGCGGAGTCCGAACGAGGTGCGCGAGCTTCGATTCGTCCGGCTGGCGACCGACGCTGGTCTCGATGTCGACCCAAGCGAACTGGCCGCCTCGTTCACCGCTGGAATGCAGGAGTTCGGCGAGCTCTATCCGGGGGCGCTCGACGTCATCGGCGCGCTGCGGGAGCGAGGGCCTGTCGCGCTCGTCACCAACGCCATCAGCGAGATCCAGCGCAGACGGATCGAACGGGTCGGCCTGGCGGAGGCATTCGATGCCGTCGTGATCTCGTCGGAGATCGGCATGGCGAAGCCGTCGCCCGGGATCTTCCAGCACACGTTCTCGATGCTCGACGGACTCGACCCGAAATCGACGCTGATGGTCGGCGACAGTCTGACCTCGGACATGGCCGGCGGACTGGCAGCCGGGCTGGCGACGTGTTGGTACAACCCGAAGGGCAAGGCCGGCCACGAGGACGTTCCCGTCGACCACGAGGTGCAGCGCCTCGACCAATTGTTGGATCTCTGATTCGTGTGGATCATCGTCACGCTCATTGCGGCGTGCTTCCAGATCGCCCGCACGTCTGAACAGCACCGGCTGCGCGAGGTGCTCGGCGTCGCCGAGGCGGGATACGTCCGCTTCGTCTACGCCTTTCCCCTGGCCGCGACCTTCTCGGCTTTCTGGTTCGGATTCCGGGGCAGCGCGCCCAGTCCCGGCCCCGGCTTCTGGCTGTGGGTCGTCGTCGCCGGCGTCCTCCAGATCGTCGCGACGATGGCGTTGCTTCATTCGTTCCGGCTGCGCGACTTCGCCGTCGGCACCATCTATTCCAAGACCGAGGTCCTCTTCGTCAGCGCCGCCTCGTTCATCTTCCTTGGCGAGTCGATTGGTTGGCTCGGTTGGCTCGGGGCCCTCATCTGCCTCGGCGGCGTGGCTTCACTGGCCTCCCGCGGTCAGATCGACAAGATCGTGTCGGCCGGACTCGATCCGGCCGCCTGGTTCGGCATGGCGGCCGCGCTCGGTTTCGGAGTGACTGCGGTCGGCATCCGCGCCGCGTCGTCGAGCCTCGAGGGCCCAACGGTCGACCGCGCCGCACTCACTCTGACCGCAATCCTGGGGGTACAGACGTTGGTGCAGGGCGTTGCGCTCGGCGTTTCCCCGACGTCCTCGTTGCGCAGAGTCTTCCGAGCCCGGCGGAGGGCAGTGAACGTCGCACTGCTCTCACTGCTCGGCTCTGCTGGATGGGCTTTGGCAATGACCCTGGAGAACGCGGCCAAGGTCCGCACGCTCGGCCAAGTCGAGATCGTGCTGGCCTTCGCGCTCGGCATCGGGGTGCATGGCGAATCCCACCATCGAAGGGAGTACCTGGCCGGGCTGGCAACGATCGCCGGCATCGTCCTGATGGTGCTGGCGTGACCAACGTCCATCGACCCATGCAACCAGACGGGATCGGTCAGAGGTCGAGCGGGTAGCTGGAGAGGACCTCGGGCCCATTCGGGGTGATGAGCACCTGCTCCTCGAGCTTGACCGACTCGGTCCCGCCGGGCGGAGCGGCCAGCGCCTCAACGCACAGCACCATCCCGACCTCGACTTCGCCGTCATAGCCACCGTCGGCGAAATGGTCCCGATTGAGGATCAGGGGATACTCGTTGCACAAGCCGATGCCGTGAGCAACCGCAGCATTCGTCACCGAGTGCACGTCGTCCGGCGGGATGTGTGATCGACGGGAGATCTCGGCGAACGATGCGCCGGGCTGGAGCAGCCTCGTGTTGGCCTGCAACTGCTCGAACGCGCAATCCCAGAGCCGCTTCTGATCCGGGGTCGGCGCGCTGCCATCAACGCACCACGTTCGTGACACGTCGACCGAGTAGCCGCCGATACCGATCAGGTCGGTATCGAGAGCGACGAGATCACCAGACTCCATGACTCGATCGCTGCATTCCTGGTACCACGGGTTGGTACGCGGTCCCGACGTCAGGAGCCGTGTCTCGAGCCATTCACCACCGGATGCGATGTTCGAGCGATGCAGCACCGACCAGGCCTCGTTCTCGGTGACGCCAGGCTGGATCATCGCCTGCATCTCGGCGAGACCGTCTTCACATGCCGCAATCGCCCGCCGCACGAGGGCCACCTCGCTCGGGGTTTTCACCATCCGGGCCTGATTGGCGACGAGCTGCCCGTCGTGAACCCGCACGCCGAGCCGCGAGAGCGCCTCGAAACCGACCGGATCCAGCCGGTCGACAGCAATGTCTCGGTGGCCGATGCCGAGCAACGCCACGATCTCGTCTGCCCACTGGCCGGCGAACTCGCCTACCCGCCCCCCGCTGACGAAGTGGTACCAACTGACGGCGGTACGAACCTCGGCGACGTTGGGATGCTGCTCGGAGAGATGGGCACAGCCCTTGAACTCGAAGAGGACAACGGGACCATCGACCGGCACATACGCGTACCGACACGGGTTGTGCAGTGAATACACCTGCATGTTGGACGTGCCGGTTGCGTAGCGGATGTTGGTCGGGTCGTAGAACAATCCGGCATCGCACCCGGCCTCGGCGATCGAGGCCCGGAGCCGTTCGAGCCGACCGGCCTCGAGGACCTGATCGGCCGCGCGGTCGGCAGCGCACAAGGTTGGACTGTTCGGCAGTGACTCGACGATCACAGGATGAGGCCGTCGTTCACGGCGAGACGGGCTTGCTCCGCCATGAGATGAGCTTCGGTCACCCGCCCGTAGACCGATCGGGTCCGATCGACTGGGCCGATCACACCGGGCCGGTCGCCGTAGGAGAGCACGAGGACGTGTCGAGCCGTTGGGCCGAGCACCTCGGTCACCCGGTGGAGCGAGTAACGGCCGAGGAAGAGCTGCAGGTCTCCTGGTGACGCCTGAACGACCCTCGCCGGCCGGTCCGGCCGATCGGTGAGTACCGCCGACAGACCAGCGAGGTTCTCGTCGTACGGGCATCGAAGGTCCTGGTGATACTCGAACCCACCCCCGGCTTCTGGCTGCTGGGTCATGATCGTCACGACGTATTCGTTGGTGTCGTAGTGCCACGGGTAGCAGCCCCCCGGCGGAAGCACCGTCGCCACGAGTCCGGCCAGCGGGTCGGCGTACTCGAAGACTCGTTCCTGGCCGACGGCCGCCGCGATGAACGCCTTGAGGACCGGCGACACATACAGCCGATGCGCCGTCGAGAACGGCGGAATCATGTCCCGCGTGACGTGGCCGGCGTGCCATGCCATTCTCACGAGCCTGGGATCGTCCGGGTCGAGACCGGCTTCGAGATCGGTGCGGGCATAAACGCTGCCCTGATGCTGGCGGATCATCACGTGTTCTGCGCACGCGGCGATCTCGCCAGCGGCCGCTTCGAGGCCTTGGGCCGTGAGGAACCCGGCGAGCGTCACGCACCCGTTGGCCTTCAGTTGCGCTCTCGCTTCGGCCACGACCTCGGCGCCAGCACCGGCAAGATCGTCGATCGGATAACGGGCGAGATCAACCATCCCATCGAGCGGCCCGTATTCCGGGTCGGCAAAGCGCACAGCATCAACGATCGTCATGTCCTACTTAGAGTGCAAATATCACTACCGGTCCAACAAATGTTTCTCGGCCATAGTCATGCATTTGGTGCATACTAGGTCGTTAGAATCACCGAATGGCCCTCCAGCTCGACCTCCGCCACTACGAAACAATCGTCGCCATTGTCGAGCACAGCACGATGACCGCCGCCGCCCGCGACCTGCATTCGACCCAGTCCACGTTGAGCCATCGACTCGCCGAGGCAGAGCGCCGGCTGGGCGTGCGGCTCTTCGACCGGAGCCGCAGTCGACGCCTCACGCCGACGCGCGCCGGTCTGGCGACCCACCAGGTCGCCTCGCGTGCCCTCGAGGACCTGGAACGCAACGAACGAGTTCTGCTGTCGGACCGCCCCCAGACCACGTCAATCGTGCGAGTCGGCGTCGGGAGCTACGACTGCTTCCACTGGTACCCACGCTTTCTCGCCGAGTCTCGCCGCCGACATCCTCACATCGAGGTCGAGCTGGTCGTTGTCGGTGACATGCCGAGCGACGCAATCGCCGCCGGACTCGTCGACATCGTGATCGCACCGGGAACACCCAGCGGGGTGCTCGACCTACAGCCGGCACACGACGACCAACTGGTGCTCATCGTGAACCCCGATCACGACTTGGCCAAACTCGACTCCGTCGCCCCATACGACCTCGTCGACCAGCCGTATCTCACCTACAACTCCTCCCCGACCCCAGGGTTCGAGTACGACCGCTTCATCCGGACCGGCGACGACTATCCCCGCACGGTGACGGTCGTGCCTCAGACGAGCGCCATCACCGAATTGGTTGCGGCCGGGGCCGGAGTGAGCATCCTCAGCCGCTGGGCGTTGGAACCCGCGATCCGCACGAGGCGCGTGGTTGCCATTCGGTGCGGGCTGGAAGGCCTTCCGCTCCAGTGGAGTGTCGCCACGGGCGCCAGCGCCACCGCCGACACAGCGAGTCGACTCGTCGCCGACCACCTCGCCACCCACCTTCGCGCCGCTAAAACTTGAACTACCGTGACGTCCGGCGGCTTGCCACGCCAAACCTTCGTCCGACACCCACGCCGTCGGCCCGAGAAGGCAAAGGGGACCCTGAGTGCCCGGCAGGAAGCAGATCCATTTCGACTGTCGTGCCCGGCACGTGCGGTTGACGAGCGTGGGTTGTCACACCGTGGGTCACAGCGGCACGGAAAGCAGTGGAGATGACGAAGAACGAGAGCTTCAAGCAACGCATCCGCGGCCGGATGGCGGCAACCGGCGAACGATACACGGCTGCCCGCCGCTCCTTGATCGAGCAGGCGTCCACCAACCGGCGCCGAACCTGGGTGTCAGAGCCAGAGATGAGCGACGATGCAATCCGCGAGAACACCGGGCGCGGCTGGGACGACTGGTGCGACCTGATCGACGCCTGGCCGAACCATGTCGATGGCCACACGGCAATCGCCACCCACGTCCGTGAGGAACTCGGACTCGACGGATGGTGGAGTCAAGGCGTCACGGTCGGCTACGAACGGATCACCGGGCTTCGATTGCCGCACCAGCGACCTGGCGGAACCTTCACGGCCGACAAGTCCAAGACCATCGCCATCGATGCCGATCGCTTGCGAGCGATGCTGCTCGACGATGACGATCGGGACGACCTGTTCGGCGGCGAGGAGACCGAACTTCGGTCGAAGCCGGCCTCGAAGGTCCTGCGGATCCGAATCGGACCAGGCGTGGCGCTCATCGCGACGGAGCCCAAGCCCGACGGGCGGACGAAGGTCACGATCGCCCACGAGAGGCTGCCGCGGCTCGACGACGTCGCCGAGTGGAAGTTCTTCTGGAACGAATGGCTCGACGCCCTCGACGCCGATTGACTCCCGTTCTGGGGCACTCAGTCCTCAAAAATGGGGGTGAGGCGCCGCAGAACGGGATCGTGGCGGAGGAGGTGGGATTCGAACCCACGGAAGGTCTCCCTTCACACGCTTTCCAAGCGTGCCGATTCGGCCGCTCTCGCACTCCTCCAATTGTGTCGCCGCGAGTTGCCTCGGCAGCGAATTCGATAGGGTATCGCCCAGCGCCTGTTCTGGCAGGTGGCGGTCGGACCCTGTGCGACTGAAGTCCGTGAACCGAGTCAGGGCCGGAAGGCAGCAGCTCTCAGCGGAACCTTCGGTGCGCCGCAGGTCGTCTGGCCGTCACTTGCGAGGACAGGCGCTCGCCGTTTTCTCCACCAGTAGGATCGCTCCGTGGCTCAACAGTCCCTCTACCGTCGTTATCGCTCGCAGAACTTCGCCGAAATCCTGGGGCAGGAGCACGTCACCACTGCCTTGAAAAACGCCATCGCCGAGGGACGCAATGGCCACGCCTACCTCTTCAGCGGACCTCGTGGCACTGGCAAGACCAGCACGGCCCGAGTCCTGGCCAAGGCGCTCAACTGCGAGAATCTCGACGGCGGCGAGCCGTGCGGCACCTGCACGAGTTGCGTCGACATCGAGCGAGGCAAGTCCTTCGATCTCCACGAGCTCGACGCAGCCAGCAACAACAAAGTCGACGACATCCGCGATCTCATCGCAAAGGTGGCGCTGGGATCCCCCGGTCGGACCAAGGTCTACATCCTCGATGAGGTCCACATGCTCTCGGCCGGCGCCGAGAACGCGCTGCTGAAGACGCTCGAGGAGCCACCAGACCACGTCGTCTTCGTCCTCGCCACCACCGAGCCGCACAAGGTCGTCGAGACCATCCGGAGCCGGACGCAGCACTATGAGTTCTCATTGTTGCCTGCGGCCGTGCTGAATCAGCACGTTCGCCACGTCATCGCCGACGCCGGTCTCGACGTCGACGAAGCCGGGGTCGAGTACGCGATTCGTCGGGGCGGTGGTTCGGCGCGGGACACGCTCTCGGCCCTCGATCTCGTCGCCGCCGCCGGAGGCGTCCCCGAAGGCTCCGATGCCGGCCGCACGATCGCCCTCGCCATCGGCGCCGGAGATGCAGCCGCAACCGTCAGCGCCGTGCAACATGCGATCAGCACCGGCCGCGAGCCGCGCACCATCGGCGAGGCCACACTGACCGTGCTGCGAAACGGCTTCCTCGCCGCCATGGGAGCGCCGCAGACCCAGCTCAGCGAGGCAGACCAAGCCGAGGCCGGTGACGTTGCCGCCGCGCTCGGCGCAGCCACGATCACGCGGTCGCTCGAGGTCCTGGGCCAGGCCCTCGTCGAGATGCGGCAAGCAGCCGACCCGCGCGTCCCCCTCGAGGTGGCGCTGCTACGGCTGGCTCGACGCGAGGGCAACGACACCGCGGCCCTCATCCAGCGCATCGAATCGCTCGAACAACTCGTCGCTCAGCTGGCGAATGGCGCCCCGGTCACTGCGGCGCCATCTCCTACGCCGTCCACGGCTCCGGCTGCTGCGCCCGCCCCGGCCATTTCCGAAGCTCCAACACCCGCGGCGCCGCCCACATCCGAACCTTCGGTTGCTGCTGCTCAGGTTCCGCCCGCACCTCCTCGACCCGCGCCACAGCCCGCCGCACCACAGCCCCTCTCACCACAGCCCTCCGCACCACAGCCCCCCTCACCACAGCCCCCCTCACCACAGCCCTCCGCGCCGGCGGCTCCCCCAAAGCCGCCACGTCCTACCGCCGA
>CBESNA010000049.1:0-30814 GCA_965530755.1 uncultured Acidimicrobiia bacterium
TGACGCGCCGAGGCACCGACACCGTCATGAGGTCAGTGGCGACGACCACGTCGTCGTGCAGCTCGCCTGCCTCTGCCGCGAATGGCGCCAGATCCTGGTAGCGGTTGGAGAAGTGCGTGAGCACGAGTCGTCTCGCTCCCGCCTCGCGGGCGAGCCAGCCGGCCTCTCGGGCGGTCATGTGTCCTCGCTGACGAGCCGCCGCCTGCTCGGCATCGAGGTAGGTCGCCTCGCACACCAGGAGGTCAACCCCGGTCGCCAGTTCGATCGCTGCATCGCACAGAGCGGAATCGAGGACATAGGCCATCGATTGTCCAGGTCGGGGCAACTGGTACTCGCGCAGATGGTGAGTCGTTCCAGCCACCTCCACGTGCTCGCTGCGGAGGAGTTCACCGACGGCGGCACCCGCAATCCCGTCGACGGCCAGGCGGTCGGCATCGAGCCGCATCGTGTCCGGCTCGGACAAGCGATAACCGAGGGTCGGCACGGGGTGTTCGAGCCAAGACGCGGTCAAGGCCAACTCACCGATGCAGCCGAGCGAGCCGGCCTCGACGGGGTGGGCGTCGACCACGTCGATCTCGGTGAACAGGCTGCTGTAGATCAGGTGTTCGAAGACGGCCTGGCTCGCCGCCGGGTAATACACGCTCAGCCGATCCGTTGCGCCGTCGAGGATCCGCCGCTGCAGCACCCCCGGTAGCCCGAGGCAGTGGTCGCCATGCAGGTGGGTCAACAGAAGCGTGCTCGCTCTGGACACGGCGACACCGGCGAGGAGGCACTGTCGTTGGAAACCCTCGCCAGGATCGAACAACACCATCTCCCCATCCCACTTCAGCGCGCAACCCCCGAGGCTTCGACCGCGCGTCGGTGCCTGTCCCGCCGTTCCCAGCACGATGAGTTCCCTGGAGCTCATGTCGGGCTCGAGACTCGTTCCCGCACTCGCCGATCGAGTTCCACGAGGGGCATCGTCATCTTGGAGGAGATCCAGAGCCCGGCGAGAGCGACGAGCGATCCGATGAAGCCATCGACCACGTAGTGGTTGGCGGTGGCGACGACGGCAAAGGCCATGAGTAGAGGGGCCACGATGGCAAAGGTCCGCACCACTCGCGATCGGCTCGTTCTGAACAACACGATCCCGACGAGCACGTTCCAGCCAACATGCAGACTTGGTATCGCCGCGTACTTGTTGACCAGCCCGGGCGGCTGCAGCACGCGATAGGAGCTCGAGTTTTGGGTCACGGTATCGATGAACCCGAGATCTATCAGTCTCGGAGGTGCGACCGGAACGGTGACGAAGATCACCAAGCCAATCGCTCCGGACACGAACATGGCGTTGCGGAGCAGCAGGAATCCGTCGATTCGACTGTGGTGGAGCCAGAGGAGCGTGGCAACGATCACCGGCCAGTGACCCCAGATGTAGACCCAGTTCATCAGCGTGGTCAGAAACGGGAGGTCGGTCCAGCCTTGTATCGAGCGTTCGAGGTCGATGCCAACGTCGTGTTCACGAGCCAGGACCCAACGTCCGTTCTCGATCGCTGTCGCCTCAGCCCCCTCGGTCAGGCCCCGCACTGCGAAATAGAACAGCACGGCAGAACCGATGAGTACCGTCTGTTTCGCAAGCTCGACCCACTGGGGAATCGGCTCGATGCGGATCGGGTCGCTTGGCAATGTTCAGCGCTCGTCACCGATCACGAAGCGGTCGGGTCGCCTCCGCCATGGTCACCGACAACGCCGACTTCAGGCGTCGACCGGCTTCGACCAGATCCTCACGAACGGCCGGATCCCCAGCCGCGTGCTGAACAGCGTCGACAACAGCGTCGAGGGCCTCACCGAGTCGCTCGAGCGCCGCATCCGACTCGCGAACGTCATCATCGCTGAGTTCCTGCTCGGCATGGAGCTTCAGTTTCAATCCCAGCCCAGTGAGTTCGTCACCCACCTTGGCCCATGCACGCCTGACATCTTGTGTACTCACGACATCTCCTCTCGGTCGAATGACTCGATGACCATCATCCTGCGAGAAGTGCGATCAGTACAGAGCAGAAGGTCAGATCAGGGTCGCTCGACCCTGGCCTGAGTGACCGCGATCCTGTTCGCTCATCTCATGAACGACGGCGCCGTCGACCTCCTGATCGTCACCGCACTGATTGGGGTGAATGCGTTGTTGTCGGGCTCCGAAATGGCTCTGGTATCGCTCCGTGAGCGACAACTCGCGGCCCTGGAGGTGTCCGGTCGACGGGGCCGACGCGTTGCGGACCTGGCCAGGTCACCGAGCCGATACCTCTCTGCTCTGCAGCTGGGCATCACCCTTGCCGGCTTCCTCGCGTCAGCATCGGCGGCCGTCGAGCTGAGTGATCCCGTTGCGGCTTCACTCGGATTCCTCGGCGGGTCGGCCCAGGGCGCCGCCATCGTCATCGTGACGGTCCTCGTCTCCTTCGCCACCATCGTCCTCGGCGAGCTCGTCCCGAAACGGATCGCCATGCTCCACGCCGAGCGTTGGAGTCTGCTGGCAGTGGTCCCGCTGACGTGGTTCATGGCCACGATGCGACCGGTGCTGGCCCTGCTGGACCTGCTCACCGACGCCATCATTCGGCTGACGGGCAATGAGGTCGACCCCGCCGAGGTCGATCTGTCCGACGCCGAGTTTCTCCACCTCATCCGCAGCCGAGCGGCGTTCGATCCCTCGCAGCGCCAGATCATCGCAGACGCCGTCGAACTCCGAGATCGCAAGCTCGCACACCTCCTCGTGCCCCGTCCGCGGGTGATGAGTGTCGAAGCTGACGACTCCGTCGCCGCAGCCCTCGAACGACTGAGCATCTCCGGCTTCTCGAGAGCGCCGGTGATCGAACGTGACCTCGACCACCCGATCGGCCAAGTCCATGCTCTCGATCTCGTGAGCGCGTTGCCGGGCCACGACACGGCTCGGAGCTGTGCCCGGCCGATCCTGGCACTACCTGAGACCCTTTCGGCTCTCCGCGCCCTCCGCCGGCTTCAGGCGAGCGGCACGAAGCTCGCTGTCGTGGTCGACGAGCACGGGGGAACCGCGGGCATCATCACGTTCGAGGACCTCATGGAGGAACTGGTCGGGGAGGTCCACGACGAGATCGATCGGCACCATGACGATCCGACCGCCGACTGGTCCGATGCACCCGCGACCAGGGAATCTGCGGGTGGCATCGTGTTGCCCGGCGCGTTCCCCATACATCGGATGGACGAGTTCGGCACGACGCTTCCGGAGGGCGACTACGCGACGGTCGCCGGCCTCGTCCTCGACCGTCTCGGCCGCCTTCCGGCGACGGGCGAGCACATCGAAGCCGGCGGGTGGACCATCACCGTCAGTGCCACCGACCGAACGTCCATCACGGCGGTGACCCTCCATCCAGTGCTGCCAAACGGATGGGGCAACGTTGGGACCGGATCAGGCCAGGATCGCCGGGTACATGACCAAGTAGAGCCCGATCAAGGCTGCTCCCGTCCAGCGGGTCGGAACGGGTGAACGAACGAGCAGGAGGGTCACCACGGCGATCACGACGGCCGCGATCACGCTTCCCCGTTCGACACCAGAGCTCAGAAGGGTGGGGGCGATCCCCAGCTGGCCCAGATGGCGAGCGGTAGCCAAGCGACAACGCCGATCGACCAGAGGATGGTGACACGGACATTCGAACGCCTTCGCAGCGTTGCGGGCAGAGTCGTTCGTCTCATCGACGAACATGACCAAGTGCTCTGCCGGTGAGACACCGTGCGGGTGTTCCCTGCAGACATGGGCTCCGCCGAGACTGAACCGTCGATCGTGAGGGACCTGATGTCCGGTGATCCTCTGAGCGTTCACACCGCCGACTCAGTCGGCCGAGTGCGCGACCTCTTCGCCGCGTTCGGCATCCATGCCGTACCGGTGATGGAGGACGGCCGAGCGGTCGGCATGTTGACCACCGCCGATCTGGCCGACAGCTGGCCGGACGAGAGCAGCGTCGGCGATGCGATGACGTCGGTGCCCCATCGCATCGGCGGTGACGAGTCGGTGGTCGCTGCTGCGCGGCAGATGCTGGAGCGGCGTGTTCATCACCTGATCGTCGACGAGCCGGACGGCACGATCGGCATTCTCAGCAGTTTCGATCTGCTGCGAATTCTGGCGTCCGACACCACGGACTGACGCCCATGGAACACGGCGTCGCGCAGCCCGGTCTCAGGGCCTCACGTCGTCCGAGGCGGCGCAAAGGCTCGCCGAGTTCGGGCCGAACCAGATCACCGCAATCCACCTGCCGGGACTCTCGGACGCACTCGGAACCACCGGTCTCACGCTTCGAGATTGGGTGGTGCCGGTACTGATCGCCCTTCCGGTCCTCGTCGTCGGCGGGCTCGCCAAGACCGTTCTCCGGCGGACGGAACGAACGACCCGACCTCGGTCGGCCGCAGCGGCGGTCGCCCGGGTCGAGCAAGGACGCCGGTGGGCCCCTCTGCAACGGGGGTCCGCCGGTTCGGGCTCAGCGAACCCGGACCGCGGCCACGGCGGCCGCTTCGGTCTGGTCGAAGGTGCCGGCAGTCGAGACCGGGATTGCCTCTGGCCATGCTGCATGCATTGCCCGTAGCTCATCGAGGATCTCCGGCCTCGCATCGCTCGGATCGTTCCCCCGCTCGAGGCGGCGTTCGATTCGGTCGCTGGCCGTGCTGCTGTCGAGCACGCACTCTAGTTCGGTCACGTCGGCCCCGCATCGACGACCGAGCTCACGGGCCCGTTCACGTTGCTCCGGGTTGCTGAACGAGGCGTCGACGATCACTGATTCGCCCCGCTCGAGGAGCAGCGACACTCGCCGGAAGACCTCGTTGTAGGTGTCGGCCGAGACGTCGGCCGAGTAGATGCCGCCACCAGGGTCGGCGAAGTCGCGATCCGTGTGTGCGTGGCCGGTCAACTCCTTACGGATGGGATCCGAGCTGACGAGGCTCCAGTCGAGTGCACGCGAGAGAGCGCCGGCAACCGTGGTCTTCCCGCTGCCCGGTGAGCCGCCGACGACGATCAGGCGACGGCGCGCCAGCTCGAGGTGGCGGCGACACAGGTCTAGATACATGCGAGCTGAGGCCGCTGCCTCGGAATCTCCCTGTTGGTGGCGGATGCCAGCGATCTTGGCCCGCACGTGGGCCCGGTAGGCGACGTAGTGGTGAGCCAACGATTGGGGGTGGTGCTCGTTGCTGAATTCGGCGTAGTAGTTCCACACCGCATCGGCGGAAGACGGCCCGGCCAACCGATCCATGTCCATGGCGAGAAAGGCAACGTCGCAGAGCACGTCTGCAACTCGAAGCTTTCGATCGAACGCCAGACAGTCGAGGATGCGAGGCCCGTCGTCGAAGCAGAAGATGTCCTCGGCCGTGAGATCACCGTGGCCGTCACGGACGAAACCGTCGGTGAGCCGCGCCGCGAACAGCGCCTCGGAGTGATCGAGGTATCGATTCGCCAGATGGGTGACGAGATCGAACTCCTCGGTGTCGAACACCTCGCCGCGAAGCGGAATCATGTCCGCCACGCTGTCGTTCCAGTTACGGGCGACGGCGTCGCGCCCGGCGATGTCGTCCGCATCGTCGATCGGGCGTTCGGCTGCGTGGAACGCCGCGACCTTGCGAACGACCTGGCGGATCAGATCCTCCAGGTTCGGATCGGTCACAAGCCGGGTGAGACGACGATCGTCCGGAAGCCGACGCATCACGAGCATCCGATCGGCGATCTCGCCCATCTCCAGCACATCGGCGGTGCCGAGGTACACATCCGGCGCCATTCGCCGATTCAGTTCGAGCTCATCGGCGACGGCTTGGAGCCGGCGCTCGACCGTGCTGAAGTCGAGGAAACTGGTACGGAGCGGTTTCAGCAGCTTGAACGCCCGATCAGTCGAGAAGAACACGGTGGAGATGTGCGTTTCGGCAACGCTCGGAGTAGCGACGCCGGGAGGAACGCGGTCTTCGGTCATGAGACGACCCTAGAAACCGTCGCTGCCGACGGGTAGGGGCTGAAGTCCACCCACCGATCTCCTCTGGGAGGGGACGTTGTGCCCTGCGACGGGACCGGCGTCCCGGTCAGGATGGTGACCCATCGAGAGAGAGCTGGAAGCGCATGACCATTCGTTCTGCAACCATCGCCGTCCTGGACGAGGCACTGCCGGTCGAGATCGAACTTCGGGGCGGCATCTCGGACACCGACGTCGAACACCTGCTCGATCGGCTCCAGCTTGTCGTCCGACCGATCGCTGACCGGCTGATCGACTCCCAGGCGCTCCTGACGGTTCGACACGATCGGGACCCGGGAACCCAGGCCCGTGTGCGTGTCACCCTGCGTGCCAAGGGCGAGACGATTCGAGCTGAGGTGTACGCAGGCTCGATCGCCGAGGCGATCACTGACGTCGATGCCCGGCTCCACAAACAGCTCGAGCAGCGGGTCCGCAGCGCCAGGAGCGACCCGAGGGGCAAGGAGCACGAGCCGGGAGAATGGCGGCACGGCAACATGAGGTCGGCGAGCTCCCACCGATTCGAACGACCGGCTGAGGAGCGCGAGGTCGTGGTCAAGAAGTCGCCGACGACGCTGCGCGCCACCCCGGAAGAGGCGCGGTGGGACCGGTTCATGCTGGACTACGACTTCTTCCTCTTCGTCGATGCCGACACGGACCGCGACTGCTTCCTGACCACCGTGAAACCCGATGGAAGCGATGAACCGTCCGAACGCTTCGTCGACGTGGCCGACGCACCGACAAGCAGTCTGACCGATGCCCAGATCTGGCTCGATCAGACCGGCGACGACTTCCATTTCTTCGCCGACGCCCAGACCGGACGAGGCGCCGTCATCTATCGCCGCTACGACGGCCACTACGGCCTGCTCACCCCGAGAGACGACGAGCGCTCCTGACGAGCGTCGTCCGCTTGAGCCACGCCGCTTGTCCAACCCTGGAAATGGTGGTCAAGAAGGGACGGAAGCCCCTTCTCGGCCACCCGACAACGGCGAAGACTGGCGGGTATGACGAGTGAAAATGAAGTGATGACCAAGGCCGATGAGCGCTGGGTCTTTGGATTCGACGAGATCGAGGCAGCCGAGAAGGCAGTCGGGGGAGATTGGGACGACGTTCGCTCGCTCCTGGGCGGCAAGGGAGCGAATCTCGCCGAAATGACCCGGATCGGGATCCCCGTCCCGCCCGGCTTCACGGTCACCACTCGAGCGTGCAACCGCTTCCTCCATCTCGGCGGTGTGTTCCCCGATGATTTGTGGGGCCAGGTGACAACTGCCTTGCAGTCGATCGAGGAACGGTCTGGCAAGACGCTCGGCGACCCGAACAAGCCCTTGCTCGTTGCGTGCCGTTCTGGAGCCAAGTTCTCGATGCCGGGCATGATGGACACCGTCCTCGACATCGGACTCAACGACGAGGTCGTCGAGGGCATGATCGCCATCACCGGCAACGAGCACTTCGTGCTCGATTCGTATCGCCGCCTGATCCAGATGTTCGGCGCCGTGGTGCTGGGTATCGCGGACGAATACTTCGAAGAGGTCCTGACCGACGCTCGCGCCGCCGCCGAGACCGAGAACGACGCCGACCTCGACGTCGAAGCGCTTCGCACCATCATCGATGCGTTCAAACAGGTCGTCGTGCGGAGGGCATCCATCCCGTTCCCGACCGACCCACTGCAGCAGCTCCGCATGGCCATCGAGGCAGTGTTCAACAGCTGGGACGGCAAGCGAGCCCGCGACTACCGACGGGCAGCCCACATCTCGAACGACCTGGGAACTGCGGTCAACATCGTGGCGATGGTCTTCGGAAACACCGGCGACAGTTCGGCCACGGGTGTCGCTATGTCTCGCGATGCCACCACGGGCGACCGGAGCCTGGAAGGCGACTTCCTCGTCAACGCACAGGGTGAGGACGTGGTGGCCGGCATTCGAAAGACCCGACCCATCGCAGAACTCGCCACCGTGATGCCCGAGATGCACCAACAGTTCGCGGAAACCGCCCAACGGTTGGAGGCGCACTACCGAGACATGCAGGACATGGAGTTCACGGTCGAGAACGGCACGCTTTGGCTGCTCCAGACCCGTGACGGCAAACGCACGGCGCAAGCTGCCGTCCGCATCGCCGTCGACCTCGCCAACGAGGGAGTGATCACTCGCCCCGAGGCCGTCAGTCGGATCAGCCCAGAACAGATCGAGGCGTTCCTCCATCCCCGCTTCGACCCGGCCATCATCGCCGAGATCCAGCCCGTGACGGTTGGCCTCAATGTCTCCCCCGGGGCAGCGACAGGCGTCGTGGCTCTGGACCCTGACCTGGCAGAACGCTGGGCCAACGAGGGCCGCGACGTCATCCTCGTCCGACCCGAGACCAAGCCGGATGACGTCCACGGAATGCTGGCGGCGAAAGGCATCCTGACCTCGAGCGGCGGCCGGACCAGCCACGCCGCCCTGGTCGCCCGCCAGTTCGGTCGACCGGCGGTCGTCGGTGCGGGTGATCTCGACATCGATCTCGGTGCGCGCACGGTCACCTGCGGCGAATTCTTCGTACGAGAGGGCGACGCCATCTCGATCGACGGCACCTCGGGCGAGGTGTTCGCAGGAGCGATTGCCCTGACCGAGGCCGACATGAACGATCCTTACCTCTCTGAACTGCTCGGCTGGGCCGACGACCTCAGCGAACTCGAGGTTCGTGCCAACGCGGACACCGGGCGAGATGCCACACGGGCGTCGAGCTTCGGAGCCCTCGGCATCGGGCTCTGCCGGACCGAGCACATGTTCTTCGACCCCGAGCGACTCCCCATCATGCAGAAGATGATCATGGCGTCGACCACCACCGAACGGGACGAAGCCATCAGCTCACTGCTGCCGTTCCAGCGCCAAGACTTCGCCGACCTGTTTCGGGCGATGGACGGCAAGCCCGTGATCATCCGCTTGCTCGATCCGCCGCTCCACGAGTTCCTCCCCGATCGGGACGAGCTCCAGCGCGAGATCGTCGACATGCAGATCAAGCTGCTGCGTGCCGGTGGACTCGAGGAGGTCGAGAGCATGCTCGGGGCCATCGAACGGGCGAACTCGCTTCTCGCCCAGATCGACTCCCAGCGGGAAGCCAACCCGATGCTCGGTACCCGAGGCGTCCGTCTCGGCGTGCTCATCCCCGAACTCACCTCGATGCAGGCTCGCGCCATCTTCGAAGCTGCCGCCGACGTGATCGAGGAAGGCATCCCGGTCAACCCCGAGGTGCTGATCCCCCTCGTCAGCGACGTGGAGGAGTTCATCCGGCAGCGCATCGTGATCCAAGCGTCGGCACGGGCGGTCGAGGAGACCCGCGGTCACCACGTCCCGACGGTCGTGGGTGCCATGATCGAGGTTCCCCGAGCCGCGCTGACGGCGGCCGACATCGTCGAGTACGCCGACTTCTTGTCGTTCGGCACGAACGACCTGACCCAGACGACGTTCGGTATGAGTCGAGATGACGCCGAATCCGGCTTCCTCATCGAATACCTCGAAACAGGCGTGTTCGAGCAGAACCCGTTCGCAACACTCGACGCCAAGGGTGTCGGAAAACTCATCGAGATCTGCCTGGCCGGTGCCCGAGGCGTGAAACCCGATCTGGAAGCTGGGATCTGCGGCGAGCACGGAGGCGACCCGGCCTCCATCGCCCTCGCCCGTCAACTCGGGCTCAGCTACGTCAGCTGCTCGCCCTACCGGGTACCCGTTGCGAGACTGGCAGCGGCCCACGCCGAGATGGCGCTGGCTGAAGAATGAGGGAGTGCGCCGCACGATGCTGACGAAGGACCCTGGCCGGATGGCCCGGCCAGGGTCACGATGTCAGGAGAGCCAGTATGTGTCGTCCCCAGAAGGAGTTGTCGCAATGATTGATCATGTGGATCGAGCCAGCGTCGAGATGTTGGCGGAACGGTCCGAAGGCCCGTGGGTTTCGCTCGCCGTCCCAACGGAGCGGGTCGGCCCGAACACCGCAACGAAGATCCAGTTCAAGAACCTGATGACCGAAGCAGTAGACCTGCTGAAGGCTCGCGGAACCGGCGCGACCGTCACGAACACGTTGCGGGAACGCGGAGCAGACCTCCTCGACGACGCAGCCTTCTGGACGACATTGGACGAGAGCCTCGTAGTGTTCCTCTCCCCCGGCGACCAGGTCATGTTTCGGCTTGCCGGCACCTGCGATCCGTCGGTCGTGGTCTCCGATCACCCCAAGGTCGACGTTCTCCTGATGCACGTCGACGAGCGTCGTCCGTACGCGGTGTTGGCGCTGAGCCTCAAGAAGGTCCGTCTCCTTCGAGGTGATCAACACGGGCTGGTCGAAGACGATCCGCCGGTGCTTCCAGTGGACCTGGCCACGGCGCTTGCACTCGACGATCGAGAACCACAACTGCAGAGCCATGCCGCCGGGCGGGTCGGCGCCGGTCGCACCACGGCGGCGTTCCACGGTCAGGGGAGCGACGAGGACGCTGACACCGAGCGCTTCATGCGACTGGTCGACGATGCGCTGCACCGGGCGATGCCCGATGATGTGCCGATCGTCCTCGCCGGCGTCGATCGGACGGTGGCCGCCTTCCGAAAGGTGTCACGTCGACGCACGCTGCTCGACGAGTCGATCCACGGCAATGCCGATCGACTCTCTGGCGCGCATCTGAGTGAACGAGCGTGGCCGATTGTCGAGGGTTCGGCGTAGCCGAGGTCAGGCCCTGGCCCACACCAGGGGCGTGCCGCTCTTCGCGAGGTCACGCCGCAACCAGAGGAACATCGAGCCGACCGTCACAATGCCGGTGGCCGGTCCGAGGACGGACTTGATCAGGACGAACGTCGTGATCGACTGGGTCAGCAGCAGCCAGACGGTGACGGACGCGTTGACCAGGCTCGTGAACGACCACAGGACCGACAGGCGCACGAAGAACTGTTTCATCAGCGGGTGTGACTTCGTGGTGTCTTCAAAGGGGAAGACATCACATGCCAGCCTCTGAGCGAGCGGATTCCCGAGCGGGACCGACACGAGGAAGGTGATTCCCACGAACACCGTCGTGATCGTCGGCTGGAGGAAATAGACGAGCATCGAGCCGGTCAGGAGAGCAGCGATCGTCTTGGCGACGAGCGCGGCAGAGCTCAGAATGATTAGACCGGGGACGCTTCGACCCGTGGCGATGCGAAAGGCGATCGCTCCAAGCGACCAGGTGAGCGCCACCATCAACGCCCAGACATTGCCGAGCGCCTCGAGGAACCCGACGAACAACAAGAGAGGAATGATCTTCCCCTCGATCACCTTCGGGACCGCATGGCGGAACACAGCGCGGACGTTCGGAATCACAACAGGATGATGCACGTATGGTTTCCTCGAACGCCGGAGAGGCGCAATGTGTTCGAGCGAAGATCGGTGCAACGAGCTGCCGTGGGACAGATCCGAGCTCACGCGTTCTCCAAAGTCTATCGACGTTCCGCAGCGATGATGGCGCGGAGCTCGTCGATCAGGACTCCGCTGTCGAGGATGAGACCCGCGATCCCGCGATCGATGAGTTCGAGCGCCCGGGACCGGTCCTCCACTGCCCAGACCACGACGGGCGTGTCCGGGGCCATGTCCCGCAGCTCGAGTTCATCGACCAGGCGATCGTGGATGACGATCCCATGACCCCACCGGCTCGGCAGTCGGTGGGCAGCCAGCCATCGCTGCCACGCCGTGCCGACCGACCGGTACGTGGCCGTGTCGACACGGTCGTGGAACGGTGCGAGTAACCACCACGACCTCGCCGACACCCACACGTCGGCCCGACCCTCGATTGCTGACAGGACTCGCCGCGCCAGCCGAGGATCGGGGCCCTTCAAGTCGAGCCACAACCCACGGTCTCCTGGTAGTGCCGCCAAGACGTCGCCAAGACTCGGACGTGGCGCCAAACGGGGCAGCAGCCTGCGTTGCTCGAAGAGGTATGGGGTCGGCCAGATCGCTTTCGCATGTCGCACCTCGAGCCGGCCACGGAAGAGGTGCACATCGAGCTCGAGCAGATCGGCGCCGCGAGCCCAAGCTCGATCGGTATCGGGCTCGTTGGCTGCTCGATGTGCGACCAACAGCGGACTCCCGATCATTGAATGTTCAAGGCCTTGCACTGGTTGGCCAGCGCATCGCCCCATTTCCGGGCCCGCGCGAGCTCGGCATCCGACACGGGGCCGTTGCCGTCGAGCACGAAGCTCTCGTGTTCGAGCAGCTCCTTGTAGCCATGATGACGAAGCCGACGGGCGATGCCGTGGGCGGCCGATCCGGTGATGATCTCCGCGTGATCGACCCGGGTGTCGAACGCCGCTCCGAAACGGCCAGACCCCTCCGGGAGCTTCTTGAACCAGTCACGCAGGCCCGGTCCTCCCGCATCTTCGTCGAGGTCGAGCGTCGGGTCCTCCCCCGCGTCCTCTTCGGCTGAACGCCGAGTCGACTTGGACGACATGCCGTGCGCGTGGGTCGGACCACCGACCACGAGCAACTCTGCCTGTTCCAGATCGAGGAACGACGCCGCAGTAGTCGAACCCACCGTGACCGCTCCCACATCGACGAGCCCAGCGGCGATCGCCTCCGCGATCGCGTGGGTGTTTCCGAACATCGATTCGTAGACAACGATGATCTTCATGGCAGCGCTCCCTTCAGGGCAGTGTTCCAGCATTCAGGTCGACACGAGTTGTCGAACGTGCCTCGATCGTCGATCCGGCGGCGGAATTCGACCAGGGGCGAAGGACCCGACGGACGAGCTCGAGTGCCCTTCGGCCCTGGCGCAACCGTCCCGGTCGTCCGAGCATGAGGTGGCTGGCCGGCGATGGTCCGGCGGTGCACTCGACCAGGAGGAAGATCATGCGACTGCGGTTTCTCGGAGCGGCCGAAACGGTCACCGGTTCGCGTTTTCTCGTCGAATCGAACGGTCAATCAGTTCTGGTCGATTGCGGCCTCTTCCAAGGCATCAAGCGACTTCGGGCCCAGAACTGGGCTGCGTTCCCGTATCCACCAGCCGACATCGGGGCGGTTCTCGTCACCCACGCGCACATCGACCACTCTGGCTATCTCCCAGCGCTGGTGCGAGACGGCTTCAGGGGTCCTATTCACTGCAGTCAGGCCACCGCTGACCTCATGCGGCTGATGCTGCTCGACTCGGCGCATCTTCAAGAGGAGGACGCACGATTCGCCAACAGACACCGCAGCAGTCGACACGACCCGGCCAAGCCGCTCTACACCACTGAGGACGCAGAGCGGGCCCTCGATCTCCTCCAGCCCGTCGCCTTCAACGAGGAGTTGGCGTGCCTCCCCGGCCTCGAGTGCTCGTTCCGGCCGAATGGCCACATCCTGGGCTCGTCAACGGTCCGGGTGGCTGACGATGACACCTCTGTGCTTTTCACCGGCGACGTGGGACGTCCCGTGGAGCGGGTCATGCGCCCGCCGGCACCGCCACCGGCGGCCGACTTCGTTGTCACCGAGTCGACATACGGCAATCGGCTACACAGTGGCTCAGATCCGGCCGCAGAGCTGGCTGACGTGGTGAGCCGCACGCTCGGTCGGGGCGGTTCGGTGGTGATCCCGAGCTTCGCTGTCGGACGGGCCCAGACGATTCTCACGCTCCTCGCCGATCTGATGGCGGCGGGCGCGATCCCCACTGTCCCGGTCTATCTCAACAGCCCAATGGCGGTCAGCGCGACCGAGATCTTCATGAAACACCACGAGCTCCATCAGCTCAGCGGGCCCGAATGCGAGCGTCTCCGGTCCGGGGTCGAGTTTGTGCGGACGGTCGAGGAGTCGAAGCTCCTGACATCGAGTCGTGGCCCGCACATCTCGGTGACCGCCAGTGGTATGGCCACCGGCGGGCGAGTCCTTCACCACCTGCGACATCTGGCACCCGATCACCGCAACAGCATCGTGTTCGTTGGTTTCCAGGCGGCGGGAACGCGAGGCGATGCGCTCGTTTCGGGCGCGAGAGAGGTGAAGATCTTCGGCGACTACGTGCCGGTGCGGGCCGAGGTGGCCTCGATTGGAGGGCTGTCCGCTCACGCCGACCGCGACGAACTCATCGCATGGTTGGGCAGCGGAGATCTCCAGCCACGACACGCCTTCGTGGTCCACGGCGAGCAGGCTGCTGCCGATGCCTTCCGACGAACCATCGTCGACCGTCTCGGGTGGAGCGCATCGGTGCCCACGCAAGGTCAGATCGTCGACCTCGACGACGCGGTCAGCTATCGCTCGCCGTGACCGGGAGGGCTTCCCCCAGAATCTGACGGGCGCGGTCGACATACGGCGCCGATACCCACACCTCGTAGTTCTCGGCGTCCATCTGGCCGATGGTCGAGAAGTCGCGGGTCCCCCTGCGAGCCCAGTGCTGGAAGGCCTGGAAGAGTGCGACCGTGATGGCACCGACGACCATGTACGAGACGACCATCCCGACCAGCGACGTCGACGAGTCGGCGAAAGAACCGAAGAGGAAGCCGATGATGAGGCCGAACCAGGCTCCGGTGAACAGACCGTCGCGAGCAGCGGTCGCGACGGTGCGACGACCTGTGACGTGTTCGATGTGGCGCAGACCAGACCACACGATGGTCACGTTCGACATCACGAATCCTCCGTCGGACAGTCGGTCGACGGTCTGCTGCGCATCCATGTATCTGGTGTGGTCGGCGAGCTTGACCGGAATCGTGGCCGGCTCACTCAGATCGACGGCATCGGGGTTCGGTGTGAGAGCATTCATGGTGAACGTTGTACCCCGGGGCATCAGCGACGAAACGCTGCCACCGAAACGCTCCGTGATACGGCGGCCGGAATCAGATGCCGATATGGGTGCCGATGTCGACGCATCGATCGGGCGGGAGACCGAAATGGGCTGAGGGGTCACTTGCGTTCCGCGCGAGGAAGGCGAACAGTTGATAGCGCCAGCGCCGCATCCCTGACTGACCGATTGCCTCGATGCGTTCCCGGCCGAGGAAGAAGACGGTGTCGTTCGGGTCGAACCGCACGCCGTCGAGCATCAAACCACCGAGATCGGTCCACAGGTTGGGAACGTCGTTGAATCCGTAGTGCATCTCGAGCTCGTGGAAGCCGCTTCCGAAGGATCGGAGCCGGTCGCGTCGTGCCGGAACAACATGGGGAATGTCGTCCACGATCACGGACAGGAACACCACCACATCGTGCAGCGCATCGTTGTACCTCAGGTTCGTCAGCAACGTGGGAGGGACCAAACCCGCCGTGCGATGCATGTACACGCCGGTCCCCGAGTGGCGCTTGGGCGGATGCTGCAGCAGGCCGTCGACGAAGGTCTGGATGGAGAGGCCGCTGCGTTCGAGACGCTCTCGAACGAGGCTCCGTCCGGTCCGCCACGTGGTGAACAACGTGAAGCCTGCGAGGCCGACGACGAGCGGCACCCAACCGCCGGCGGGAATCTTGAAGATGTTGGCCACGGCGAAGGCGACGTCGATGGCCAGGAGCGGAACGACCACGACGGCAGTCTGAGCCTTCGACCATCCCCACCGATCGTGGGCGATCGAGGCGATCAGGATGGTCGTGATGACCATCGTCAACGTGACCGCGACCCCGTAGGCAGCCGCCAGGCGAGCAGACGATCCGAACGAAAAGACCAGCACGAGGCAGGCCGCGAGCAAGAACCAATTGACGGCCGGCACGTACACCTGCCCACGATGATGAGCCGAGGTTTGTATGACGCGGAGCTTTGGCGCATAGTCGAGATTGATGGCCTGCACCGTCAGCGAGAACGCTCCGGAGATGAGGGCCTGGGAGGCGATCACCGTGGCTGTCGTGGCCAAGATCGTGAGCGGCCACTGAGCCCAACCGGGGGCGAGGAGGAAGAACGGGTTGGAGATCGCGGTCGGATCCTGAAGCAGCCGAGCCCCCTGCCCGAAGTAGTTCAGGACGAGCGCCGGGAGCACGATGGCGAACCAGGCCGACTGGATGGGCCGACGACCGAAGTGCCCCATGTCGGCATAGAGAGCCTCACCCCCGGTGACGACCAAGAAGACAGAACCCAGGCTGAGGAACCCGTCGAATCCGTTGGCAGCGAAGAACCGCACGGCGTACACCGGGTTGATGGCCCTGAGTACCGTCAGATCGTTGACGATCTCGGCGGCGCCGAGGAGGGCGATGGTTGCGAACCAGACGACCATCACGGGACCGAAAAGCCGGCCGATGACTTCGGTCCCGCGGTGCTGGATCGAGAAGAGCCCGATGAGGATGACGACCACGATCGGCACGACGAATCGATCGAGCCGGGGTTCGACGATGTCGAGGCCTTCGACAGCCGAGAGCACCGAGATCGCCGGAGTGATCATTCCGTCTCCGTACAACAGGGCAGTACCGAACAAGCCGAGCAGGAGAAGTGGGCGACCAACAGAGCTCGAGCCGTTCACCAGAGACGCCAGGGCGAGAATTCCACCCTCGCCGTGGTTGTCGGCCCGCATCACGACCAGCAGGTACTTCACGGTGACGACGAGGATGAGCGACCACAGCATCAGCGAGAGCACACCGATCACGTTGGTCTCATCCACGTTGAGTGCGTGCTCCCCGGCGAGAGACTCGCGTAAGGCGTACAACGGGCTCGTCCCGATGTCGCCGAACACGACACCGAGCGCGCCGAGCGAGAGCGCCGCCGCCGAGCGTCGAGTCGTCGATGGTTGCACCGGTTATGCCTTCGTCGTTGGCGGCCCGGCGGCGTGGGTCGTGGCGTGGATCTCAGCCGTCATCGCTTCGATGGCCTTGATGATCTCGAGAGCATCGAGATTCGTCTGGTAGTCGTGGGTGGCAAGTTCGGCTGACACCTGATCGGAGCGCCTCGCCGCGATCAGGAGGATCGCACCCTGGAGAGCGGCGATGCAGGACAGGATCAGGTTGAGCAGGATGAACGGGTAGGGGTCGAAACCCACGCTCCGGTTTCCGGCCATCCACCCGCCAAGAAAGACGAGCGCCGTCAACACGAACGCCCACGACCCCATGCCGTTCCGCATCCGATCGGCGGCCCGCTCACCGCGCGTCAACTCGTCGGTCGATCGCACCCCAGGGTGGTGCTGCCACACGTTGCGAGCGAGTCGAAGTCGCAGGTCACCGAGCGTCTTGTCCGCCGGCTGTCGAGTTCTGGTCATCGCGTTGCCTGCCTTGGTGAGCGTCTGTGAAGGGTCATCTGGTTCGTCTTGGCCGGCGCTGAGCGAGCTCAACGACGACGACGTAGGAGCGCCCGAAGCCGCGTGCGACGGCTCGGAGCTGGTGGTGATACGGGAGCGGCAAGTGCCGGCGGGACTCCCGTCGGGTCGCTGGCGATTTCCTGCCGGAGCTCCTCCACGAGAGCAACGATGCGACCCATCACCTGATCGGCGGTGTCACGCACCCGTTCGGGTGATGCTTCCTCTCCGCCGGCCATGGCGCGTACGTCGATCGCCTCGCCAACCGAGACCATGACCTTCGGCCGCAGGACCAGACTCACCAAGAGGGATCGGGCGAGACGATGGTGGTCAAGCACGCGGTGTGTCCCGACCATGCCGATCGGAACGATCGCGACGCCCGTGCGAAGTGCGAGTCGAACCGCTCCTGTCTTGGCTCGTTCCGGCCAGTGCTGCGGGTCACGGGTCGTTCGGCCCTCGGGGAAGATGCCGACGGCCTCACCCGCAGCCAATGCCTCGGCCGCGAGGTCGAGCGCTCCGGACGCTGATGTGCTGCCGCGCTCGACCCTGATGAATCCGAGACTCCGCATCACCCGGCCGAGAACGGGCACTCGAAAGACCCCACCGGTGGCCAGTAGTCGGATTGACCGGCCCATGCGACGACACGCCAGCGCGAGGAGTACTCCATCCGCGTAGCTGGCGTGATTCGACACGATGATGATCGGCCCCTGCGGCAGCGCCATGGCGGCGCGGCGCCGGCCCTGCTGCTTGGCGAACCGGAGGCGACTGAACCCGGCAGCGATGGTCCCGAAGAGCACGGCCGCAATGGCGTACAGCACGGCTCCCGATCGACCTGGACGATTCCAACTACTGGTCATCCGACGGTGCACCGTCCGGCGATCTCCCGGACGTGGGGAGCATCAATCATGCGGGGATCCTACGGCGTCGTCGACCGGCATGATCAGAGCCGCGTGGTCCGGTAGGCCCGATTCGTTTCGACCTGAATGCTGGGACCTCGTCCTCTGTCCCGCGTTGTTCACCGGGACGAGCATGTAGCCATGGAGTTGGAGTTGAGTCGCGTCGTTTCCTTGAGTTCTGGGCACTCCTGATGCCCGTGAGTCTGAGCGAGCTTCTCGAACGAATCCGACCGGCGGGAGCACCGGGTGCACCGACCGAGGGCGAACAACAGCGCCTCGATTCTGATCGTGACGCCGAGATGGCGGCAATTGCGGTCGTCCTTGCGGGTTTCGAGAACGAGGCTGAAGCCGTCATCACCGCAGCAACATCGCGCGGTGTGCAGACGCGACGCGATGCGGACGATCAAGCCCGCCAGATCCGTGCACGGCTGCCAGATCAGCTTGCATCGGCCGAGACTGCGGCGACCGAGCGTCTCAGCGAGCGTGTCAGCACGGAACAGCACAGCATCGAGACCGCCGCATCTGCGGCCATCGATCATCTTGATGCAACAGCTGCCCGGCTGATACCTGAGATCCGAGACGATGTCGTTGCATCGATCTGGTCGATCGTTTCGTCCGAGCGTTCCGAGGGGAGCAGCTCATGACCGCCGGATGGGTCGCCGCTTCCACGAGAGGTGGCGCTCTGGTTCGTCGCCTCGTCGGGCCTGACGGGGCTCGGGAGATAGCCGGAGCCGACTCCTGGCACGATGCCCGAAACCAGCTCGCGACAACGTTCTACGGCACCGAACTCGAACCCGGCGCAGATCGTCGAGTCGCTCGTCATGAGGCAATCACGGCCACCGTGTGGCAGTTGCGAGTACTCGCCGGGTGGTTGCCCGTTGGCGGCAGCGGTGTTGCTCGTCTGTTCGCTGCACCTCTCGAGATCGGCAACATCGAACACCACCTCGCTGCGATGAGCTCGCCGTCGGCATCGGTGGCCGTCCCGCTGGGATCTCTGGCGGTGGCCTGGCCACGGATAGCAACCACCTCGACTGCCGAAGAAATCCAGCACGTTCTGACACGCTCGGCGTGGGGCGATCCTGGCGGGCTGGACCCCGTCGCCTTGGCCGTTGGTTTGCGTGTTGCCTGGGCCCGCCGACTGGTCCGCGGACTACCCGTGGCCTCCGAGTGGGCCAGGGGCGGGCTGGCGGTGCTCGTCGCCAGGGAGATCTTTGCTTTCCGACGTCAGCTTGCACCAGTCACCGGTCGCGCGGTCGACCAGCTGCTGGGCCGCCATTGGCGACGGGCAGCAAGCCTCTCTGAGCTGACCGATCGGCTGCCAGCGTCAGCGGCCTGGGCGTTGGAAGGGATCTCAGAGCCGCAGGATCTGTGGCGGGCCGAAGCGTTCGTTGCCCAACAAATTGCCTCTGACGCAGCAGCATTGGTAGCGACCAGGCGCCCCACGCAGAATGTGGTGGCCGCACTGATGGCGTTGCTCCTGCTCGATCTGCGCCGGGTCACCGCAGCCATCGAGATCGCCGGCCGGGGCCCGAATCCAGTGGAGGCGTTCGATGCCGTGGCGTGACGAGCTGCTGCCCCAGCGAATGCTGCGTGCCGCCATCGTGGCTCCCGAAACACGAATTCGACGCGTTCTGGTCGAGATTGCCGACGCTGGAGTGTTCGAACCCGACCGGCCTGACGTACCTGGCTCGGGGCCGTTCAGCGCCCTTGCCAACCAGACAGTCGAGACGGCGACACCGGAACTGTCGGTCCTCTCTGTCGGCGCCGACGACCCCGGGCGCCCAGATCAGGCCGCCCTGCTGTTGGGGGAAGCGTCGCTGGAGCAGCGCCTCTCTGCGGCGAGAAGGCTCGGCCAATGTCTGGTGCTGCCCGGCTGGATTCCGAGTGCCGACATCGAGACGATCCGTCACCGGATCGCCCGGTTCGGTGGATCGATCGCCGAGATACCGGTCCGCCGAGGCATCATCGCTCCGACTGCGCACGTCGAGAGCTCGACCGGGGCTGCTCTGCGCCCACTCGTGACGACCTACGCCACGATCCCGTATCGCGACATCGATCCAACCCTGTTTGCTGCCGCTGCCTACATGGTGATGTTCGGGATGATGTTCGGTGATGTGGCCCACGGCTTGGCCGTGGTCTTGTTGGGTCTGTGGGCTCACCATCTGGGCCCCGATCGGCGGCCAGCGGCCTACCGGGCCGCACCATTCCTGATCGGCGCCGGTATCGCTGCGGTTGCGTTCGGGTTCCTCTACGGCGAAGCGTTCGGTCCGACCGGGCTGGTGCCGACGCTGTGGATCCGACCTCTCGATCAGCCAGAGACTCTGCTCGTTGTCGGGCTGGTCCTAGGCGCTTGCCTTCTCGCTGTCACCTTCATTCTGGCGACCGTGAATCGGTGGCGAGAGTCTGGGCCCGCTGTGGCTTTGTATGACGCCTCAGGGATCGGCGGCTCTCTGCTGTTCGCCGGTGTTGCCGCTGTCGTCGGAGGGTCGATCGGCTCGTTTCCCTGGTTGTCCCAAGCCGGAATCGGCGCTGCGATCATCGGCGCCTTGCTGACGTTCGCTGGGCTGTTCGTCAAAGCAGGGCCGGGCCCGGCCGGGTTCGCCCAAGCCGTCGTAGAGATGTTCGACACCGTCCTGCGCCTCGGCTCCAACATCGTTTCGTTCACTCGCCTGGCGGCCTTCGGCCTCACCCACGCCGTCCTCACCGGGGTCACCTGGGATGGAACCGTGGGCTTGTGGGAGCGATCGGGCCTCTTGAGTCGCGCAGGAGCGATCGCGTTGTTCCTGGGCGGCAACTTGGCTGCCTTTACCCTCGGCGCCCTGGTCGGCGCCATTCAAGCCCTTCGCCTGGAGTACTACGAGATGTTCTCCCGGCTCTTCAGCACACAAGGCCGACCCTTCGAGGCCTGGCACATTCCCACCAGAAAACAGGAGACCCAATGACACCCTGGCTGCTCGTTCTCGTCCTCACCACAGCGCCGCTCGCCGTGACTCTTTTCGTGCTGCGCCGGCCGTCCCGCATTCGACAACGATCCCTGGTCACGGCACTCGCCGTGGCTGCTGCGCTCACGGTTGGCCTCCTCATCGGAGCCGCAGCAGGCACCGACGGTGCTCAAGCGACAACGCCAGAGCAGGCTCCGCTACTGCAAACGCAGACAACTGACACGTCGGCAACCACCACTTCAATCGACACCGGCTCCGCCTTCATCGGGGCCGGCATCGCCGTCGCTGCATCTGCACTCGGGGCCGGCATCGCCATCGCCTATGCCGGCTCTGCAGCTCTTGCTGCGGTCAGTGAGCAACCCGAACTCTTCGGCCGAGCGATGGTCGTCGTCGGGCTGGCCGAGGGAGTCGCCATCTACGGCTTGATCGTTGCCGTGCTGATCCTCGGTCACGTCCCGTGAGCACCGTGGCCGCAATCGGCGACACCCACGAACTCGAAGGCTTCGCCTTGGTCGGCGTGGACGTCCAGATCGCCGACTCCGTGGCGGCGTCCGCCGCTGCTTGGTCGAGTCTCGGTTCCGACGTCGGTCTCGTGATTCTCTCGCCACGAGCCGCCCGAGACCTCGAGACAGAGCTCGACAACCGCCCCGACGTCTTGACCGTCGTCATGCCATGAAAGCCACGACACCGACCCAACACGAGGCTCCGACCTCGCTCGACCGGATTCTCGAGCCGGTTCGCGAAGCCCTCCTCGCCGATGCCGAAGACCAAGCCGAGCGAATCATCGCCGAAGCCGTCCGGGACGCTCGAGAACTCACCGACACCGCCAAGGACGAAACCGACGCAGCGGTCGAACAGGCCCGGCGCCTCGCTGAACGCTCAGCTCGGGCCCTCGCCGACCAGGGTCTCGCCCGACTTCGCACCGAGACACATCGACGAGTCCTCGAACGCCAGCAGCAGATACTGCAACAGCTGATCGACACCGTCCACGAATCGGCGCGGGAGTTACGAACTGATCCCCGTTACCCGGCGCTGCTCGACGAGCTCGAGTCGATGGCCCGCAACCAACTCGGTGACACCGCTGCTCTCGACCGTGATGCCTCGCCAGATGGTGGAATCGTTGGCGAAGCCGACGTCCAACGGGTGGACTACCGCCTGACTGCTCTGGCCGACCGGGCCCTCGAGACTCTTGCAGACGATGTGGTCGAGCTATGGACATGAACGCCGATGCCGGCCGAGTGGTGCGAGTCAACGGACCCGTGGTCCACGTCACTGGTCTCGACAACGTGGCCCGTTTCGAATACATCGAGGTCGGCCACCTCCGCCTTCCCGGCGAAGTGCTCACCGTCGACCGCGACCTCGCCATCGCCGAGCTGTACGAATACACCGGCGGTCTCGCTGTCGGCGAGCCGGCATGGGCCACCGGCCACCCATTGACCGTCGAGCTGGGCCCTGGACTGCTGGGCGGCATCTTCGACGGACTCCTCCGCCCGCTCGCGGACGCCGAGCTCTTTCTCGCTCCTCGCGGTCTCGTCCGGCCCGCCAGCACCCGCCACCACTTCGAACCGGGACCCGAGGTCGGCGCCCAGATGGCGCCTGGCGACCTGGTCGGAACCATCCGGACCGACAACCGCCTCGATCAGCTGGTGCTGGTGCCAAGCGGCGTCACCGGAATACTCGAGCAGATCGCTCCGGCCGGAATCTACGAGTCGACCGCAGTTGTCGCCAGTATCGATGACTCGCCGGTCTCGCTGACCAACGAATGGCCGATTCGACGCCCCCGCCCCTACCAACGACGGGTTCACGACCGCGCTCCATTCGTCACTGGTCAACGAGTGCTCGACATCGTCGAACCCATCGCCAAAGGCAGCAGCGCCACCGTCATCGGCGGATTCGGCGAAGGCAAGACCATGCTTCTGGAACAAGTCGCGAAATGGGGTGACGCCGACGTCATAATCTACGTCGGTTGCGGCGAACGAGGGAACGAGCTGGCCGACCTCATCGAGGAACTGACACAACTGGTCGACCCGACGACGGGACGCTCCCTCGTCGAGCGGACCATCATCCTGGCCAACACATCCAACATGCCTGTCATGGCCCGTGAAGCCAGCATCTACACCGCAGTCGCCGTGGCCGAACACTTCCGCGACATGGGGTATCACGCAGTCATCATCGCCGACTCGACGTCGCGGTGGGCCGAAGCCAGGCGCGAACTTGCAAGCCGAACAGGGGCCATTCCAGCCGAACAGGGATACCCGGCCGATCTCCCCGCGTCACTCGCCGCCTTCTATCAACGAGCGGGGCGAGTCACCACGCTTGGCGGCGGGGACGGCACCGTCACTATCGTCACGTCGGTCTCGCCACCCGGCGGCGACCTGACCGAACCCGTCGCGTCCCACACCCAGCGCTTCGTGCAAGCAGTCTGGGTCCTCGACCGCAACCTCGCATACTCCCGGCACTACCCCGCTGTCAGCTGGAACACGTCGTTCTCGCGTGACAGCGATGCCATCGGCCGCTGGCATGCCGCGAACGGAGACCCGGACTGGGTCGCCCGTAGGGCACGGCTCCAAGCATTGCTCGCAGAAGCGGCACGACTACAGGGCATCGCCGAACTCGTAGGGCTGACGTCGCTCCCCACCGATGAGCGCCTCGTCCTGCTCGCTGCGAGACTGATCCGCGAGGCCGTTCTGCAACAAAGCGCCCTCAGCGACAACGACGCATCGTGCTCACTGGCGAAGCAGACAGCACTCGCCCAGGCGGTCCTCGACACTTACGACGCCGCCACCCGACTCGGCAGCGCCGGGACACCAGCCAGCGTCATCGAGGAGTTCGACTTCGGTCCGCTCTTGCGGGCCAAGGACAGCGCTGGCCCTGACGACGCTGCCGCCGTCGCAGCGATCACCGCCGATCTCGTCGCAGCCATGAAACGACTCTCGCCATGACCCAGCAGCCGCGTCAAGCGTTCCTCGCCCCGATCGAGATCACCTCCATCGATCGCATCGATGGGCCTCTCATCTTCGTGACCGGCGTCGAAGACGTCGGCTGGGACGAGCATGTCCTCATCCGCACCGCCGACGGCGTGACACGCCATGGAGTCGTCGTCGAGATCGACGGCGACCTCGCCATCATCGAAGTGTTCGAAGGCACAGGAGGAATCAGCACTCAGCACAACACGGTCTCGTTCACCGGTTCGCCGCTCGAAATTCCCGTCAGCGAAGGCTGGCTGGGGCGAACTGTCAACGGGCGAGGAGACCCCATCGACGGCGGCCCACCAATCATCGGTTCGCTACGACGGCCCGTAGCCGGCGAAGCCATCAATCCTGCCCGTCGCGACGTACCCAAAGACCCCGTGCTCACCGGCATCTCGGCCATCGATGGGCTTGCGACTCTGGTGAGAGGCCAGAAGCTGCCGGTGTTCTCGGTCGGCGGGCTCCCGCATCTCGAACTCGCCATCGAGGTCGCAGCGCAAGCAACCGTCGAGGGGGCCGAGTTCCGTGTCGTGTTCGCCGGAATGGGAATCACCAACGCGGACGCCGACCTCGTACAAGACGGCCTCGAAGACCGCGTCAGGTCCGGCCATGCAGCCGTTTTCCTCAACACCGCAGATGACCCGACCATCGAACGGATCCTCACACCGCGGCTGGCTCTCACCGTCGCTGAACACCTTGCGTTCGATCTCGGCCACCATGTCCTGGTCGTCCTGACCGACATGACCAGCTACTGCGACGCCGTCCGCCAACTCTCAGCGGCGCGGGGCGAAGTGCCGAGCCGCCGCGGCTACCCCGGATATCTGTTCAGCGATCTCGCCAGCATCTACGAACGCTGCGGACGTCTCAAGAACCAGCCCGGGTCGATCACCGAACTCCCCGTACTCACCATGCCAGCCGGTGATATCACACATCCCGTCCCTGACCTGACCGGCTACATCACCGAAGGCCAGATCGTTCTCTCCACCGATCTTCACTCTCGCGGCGTCTCCCCGCCCATCGACCCTCTGTCCTCCCTGTCGCGCCTCATGCGGCGGGGCGCAGGACCAGGTCGCACCAGGGAAGACCACCTCGCCATCGCGGCCCAAGTGCTGTCGCTTCTTGCTTCGGCACGACAAGCCGAAGAGCTTGGCGCGCTCATCGGTCTCGATGCCTTGTCGATGACAGAACAGCGCTATCTCGAGTTCGCCCATCGGTTTGAGCAAGATTTCATCAGCCAGGGCCCTCGCATGCCACGCCAGCTCGCCGCAACACTCGACCAGGCCTGGGCCCTTGCGAGTCTCCTGCCGACCCGTGAACTCACCATGGTCACCCCGAAGATGATCGACCGCTATTTGCCCGATGCCTCGGCTCGGGGTGCCAACAAGACGACCGAGAGCTCGCTGTGACCGCTCGAGGGAATACCCGAACCAGGGCCGACCGATTACGCCTGATGGGCAGACTCCAGCTCGCCCGACATGGCATCGATCTGTTGCGCAGCAAAGAAGAGGCACTGCAACGCGAACAGGCGCGACTCGAAGGACACGTCACCCGTACGAAAGTTGTGTGGGAATCGAGCTGCCAGGACGCGGCCGCGTGCTTACTCATAGCGAGGGCGCTCGGAGCCAGCGACGAGCTCGCAGCCATCGTGAATCACAAGCCGCACCCCACAACCGTCACGCCCCATTGGGAGGCATCGATGGGGATCAACTATCCCGGCGTTGTCGACGTGACGTTCGGTCGCGAACCAACACTCAGATCGACAGCTGCGCTCCAACCGACAGCCTCTGCCCACGAAGTCGCCCTTCGAGCGGCGACAGCCCACGCGTCCACCAGCACCGCACTGCGACGACTGGCCGTCGAACTGAAGACAACCCGAAGACGCCGGCGTGCCATCGAACAGCGTCTCGTTCCCAGGCTCGAGTCACACCTCCACGATCTCGACCTCGACCTCGACGAGCAAGATCGCGAAGAAGCGTTACGCGTCCAAATTGCCACTTCGCACAGCGAGCGGAGACACTCATGACACTCAGAATCCTCGTGGCTGTCGATGATTCGTCGCCTGCATTTGCTGCCGCGGCGGTCGCAATCAAGATCGCCAAGAGCCATCCCGTGGAGCTCAACTTCGTCACCGTCGCCGAACCAAGCACCGACGCCGGTGCCGTCTTGGACCACGTAGCGAACCTCGCAGCAAACGCTGACGTATCCGCCCGATGCACAACGACCGACGGCGCTCGACCGTTCGAGGCTCTTCTGGCTGTCGCCCACGAGTGGTCCGCCGACGTCATCCTCGTCGGCCGATCCGACATCCGACGGCCCGGTCAACCGTACGTCGGCAGCCAGACCGAACACCTCCTCGAGTTCACCGAAATCCCGGTCCTCGTCGTTCCAGAACCCACGCTGCACCGCCGCTGAGTCCACGGCTCGCTTCCTGGACCATGGGTCGGTCGACGGCCAGGAGGCGCGCGGCCACAGCAACCGTGTCCAACGTCGGCTACTCGAGCGAGAAACGAGAGGAGAGCGTCAATGCGGCGCCCGCCATTGCGAGAACGAGGCCAGAACCGACGATCCACCAGGTCGGCGAACCTGTGACTGGAAGCGTGTCGGTGGCAGTCGGTCCAAGCGGATCTGGAGCTGCAGATGTGTCCGGAGCCTCAGTGGTGGCGACTTCAGTGGTCGTTGACGCTGCGGCCGTCGTGGAGGTCGAGCTGTCCAGCGGCATCGTCGTTGAGGTTTCGGCCGTCGGACCAGCCGGGTCGACCGATTCACTCGTGGTTTCGGTCGTCGCCGGCTCGGACGTCGTGGTGTCAGGCTGCGTTGTATCCGGCGTCGTGCTGTCCACTGATGACACCGTGGTGGTCTCGACTGGCTCGGTCGTCGATACCGGAGTCGTTGTCTCAGTCACTTCTTCGCCGCAGTTGCGGACTGTCACTCGAAATCCGCCGCTCGAAGCGCCGTCAGGACCGAACACGACGAACAACTGGATCGTCGCCCCCAGCGTTTCGACATCGCCGGCGTCATGGACGATGTCGCCCTCGTCTTCGAAGTTCGGAATGGTGAACGACTCGTCCCCGTTCATGATCAACAAGTCGTTCCCAGGATGCACCGACTGTTGGTTCACGGTCGACCCGAAGATTTCGCACGACTGCCCTACCAACGCAGCAGGCACATCGACCGATGCGACTCGGACCGACGTTCCCTCGGCGCCGCGATGCACGCCCGAAACCGGCACTGTCAGCAAGATTTCGTCCATGGCCGATGCTGAGGAAGCAACGGTCAGCAGTGCGGCAGCTGCAGCGGCAGCGCCGACAGCGATCATGCGGTGACGAGCGAAACGGATCATGGTGCGGACTCTTCTCAGCGCTCACCACTATCGGCTCGAGACAACGATCAGCCGACGCGTCCTGTCGTCCGACAAGTCGCCCCGCTCACCAGCAGCACCAAGGTCGCTGCCCGCCACGATCGCTGGACACGCCTCCACCAACGAGATTCCAACCATACAGCCGGAGGGCGGCCCAGCATCGCACATGGCGACATACCGCCGCCTGGAATGGAGAAGGCCCCGATCCGACCCGCAGTCGACCCTCTCACAGCGTTCACCAGCACGACGGCGCGGGCGGGGCTAGGTTCGAGCGGGCGGGTGGCGTGTCGGGACCAAATCAGGTCCGGATCCAAACAACGGGGGAATACAAATGAATAGATATCAAGGCCGCACTTCGCGTGCGGTTGCAGCTATGACGCTGATCCTTGGGCTGCTCGCAGCCTTTGCGGCGCCTTCGAGTGCCCATCCCGATCCTGGCGATGGTCACGCTCACGACGGGGGCGACGACTTGTCGGCTCCGGCTGACCCGAGCGGAACTGTGGCAGCGCAGGACGCGAGCACCGACAACGTGATCTCCACGGGCCCGACCTCCAAGGTCACCAAGAACCTTGCTGTGGTCGGCCGCGGCGAGCGCAACGAGGGCGACGCAACCACCGACGTTTGGGCCTACGACGGTTACGCCTACACCGGCACGTTCAGCTCCCCATGCGGTGGCGACCCCGAAGCGGGCATCTGGGTGTGGGACGTCCACAACAAGAACAAGCCTGCCTTCGAGACCGTCATCCAATCACCTGTCGGCAGCCGCACGAACGACGTGCGAGTCGACGGCATGAACTCTGGCGCCGTCCTCGTGCACTCGAACGAGTCATGCGCAGGAGGCCCCGGCGGATTCGAGATCTACAACGTCGACGACCCCACCAACCCGGTGGCTCTCGCTTCGGTTCGAATCGATGACCCGAATCCACTGACACCGTTCATCTTCGGACCGGTCACTGATGTCGGTGTGCACAATCTGTGGCTCTTCACCCAGGGCGACCAGGACTATGTCGGTGTCACCACCGAGACGGCCTACGGCAACTTCCACATCTACAACATCACCGATCCGGCCAACCCGGTGCTCACCTCGTTCTGGGGTGCTGAGGAATCGTTCGATCCCGGCGTTGTCGCCAGCGGTGATTTCGACCGGAATCTTGACGCCGCTATCTGGCTCACGGATGGCTTCGGCGCTTCGGCCAACCGCTTCCTTCACGACGTGACGATCAGCGATGACGGCACCGAGGCCTACTTGGCCAACTGGGATGCCGGCCTGATCCTGCTCGACATCTCTGATCCGGCGAACCCGACGCTCGTGTCGATCGCCATCGACCCGATCAACGGGTCGCTCGACGGTGAGGTCAACAGCCACAGCGTCTGGCCAAGCGACGACGGCACGATCGTCGTCGAGGGCGAGGAAGACTTCTCCGCATGGGAGGGTTCGATCCCGCCGAGCAACTTGACGCTGGATGGCTCGACTACTGGGGATCCAACGATTCCGGCCACCGCGATTGCGACCGATGACGGCGACTACTTCGAGGCCAACCCAACCGGCCTGACGGGCTCAACCGACGGCGCCAGTGTCATCGTCGACGACGGTCCCACGATCGCAGCGGCCGAGCTTGGTACGGCAGCCTCGTCGCCGACGTTCGGTGACACGGGAACGATCGTCGGAAACATCGTGTACATCGGTCAAGCCTGCACCGGCGACGTGCTGCTCAACGAAGCCGATGTCGGCTTCGGCGATATCGCAGTTGTTCGACGAGGAGCCTGCGAATTCGAGGAGAAGGCAAACACGGCAGCCACGCTGGGCGCCGCTGCAGTTGTGATTGCCAACAACCAGCCCAGCACACCGTGGGCCGGTCTGCGCCTCTGGGACTACAGCGACCCGTCCAACCCCGTGTTGGCTTCCACCTTCAACACGGAGTGCAGCGCATCAGTGGCTCCTGGTGGCAACTGTGATCCCAACGGCACCTACTCGGTCCACAACGTGCAGGTCGAGAGCCGGGGCAACAAGACGTTCGCTTACGTCTCGTGGTACTGGGACGGCATGATCGTCCTCGACGTGACCGATCCGTACAACCCGGTCGAGGTGGCTCGCTACCTCGACAGGACCGGCCCGAACGACGGACTGGCCAACGACTTCTGGGGTGTCTACAAGGAGCCCGGAAGTCCGTTCCTCTTCGGATCTGACCGCAACGGCGGTCTTTACATCTTCAAGGAAAAGGGCTCCGGCTCAGGCAAGTAACACCACCAAGGCTCAATCAGCCTGAGTAGAGACGGAGGCCGCCGAGCAATCGGCGGCCTCCTTTCGTTTTGCGCCTGCGCCGCAGCGCAAGCCGGCGACGCTTGGGGCCGGTTACCCGTCAGCCACTGATCATCGCCCTCATCTGGTCAATCTCGGCTTGTTGCCCGGCGATGATCGCCTCGGCGAGGGCGAGTACGTCTGGGTTCGATCCGGCTTCTTTCACGGTCCGTGCCATGGACACAGCACCCTCATGGTGGGCGATCATGGCCGCTGCCCAAGCAGCGTCGAATTCGGGTCCGCTCAGTGCCGCCAAAGCAGTCATGTCCTCGGCCGACATCGACTCGTGAGGATCGCCGCGAGCACGGCTACGACGAAATGTAGTATTTGGATGTTCGGAAAGATCGGCACTTCGCGTGACAAGAGACACGCCCTGGGTTCAGCCTCGCTGCTTGACGGGCATCTCTTCGACGAGCGACCGCGTGTTATTCCGACCGTCACCGTTGGTGCTGAGTCCGGCCGTCACCACCATGGCCAATGCGACAGCCTGTAGTAGTTCGTCAACTAAGGTTCCGTTTCATGAGGCATCCACCATCGCCTGGCCCTGATCGGGCCGGTGACGACCACACCGGACACGGTGAGATCGCCGGCAGCCTCAGCCTCCCCGGTGCGGTGTCGCTTGGCACCGGGGTGATGATCGGCGCCGGCATCTTCGCGCTCACCGGTCAGGCCGCCGGGCTCGCTGGCGACCTCTTCCCGGTGGCGTTTCTCGTCGCCGCCGTCGTCGCTGCCTTCAGCTCCTACTCGTACGTGAAACTCTCCAACGCGTTCCCGTCCTCGGGTGGGGTCGCCATGTTCCTCAAAGAGGAATACGGGCTCGGCACCACAACCGGCGTGTTCGCGCTTTTCATGTACGTGTCCATGGTCATCAACGAGAGTCTGGTCGCCCGCACGTTCGGCGCCTACCTGCTCCAGATCATTGACCTCGGCTCCCCCACGTTCTGGACCCCGGCGCTCGGCGTGTTGCTCCTCGTCGTAGCGTTCGGCATCAATCTCGCCGGGAACCAATACGTGCAAACCACCGCCGGGATCATGGCCATCCTCAAGATCGGCGGCCTCGCTGTCTTCGCGATCATCGGCCTCGCATACGCCAGCGCAGCCAACTTCACCAACGGTTCCACGACCGGAGGCTCATCCCCCTCGTTCGACGGATTCCTCGCCGCTGTCGCCCTGTCGATTCTTGCCTACAAAGGCTTCACAACGATCACCAACAGCGGCGGCGAGATCGTCG
>CBESNA010000050.1:0-30755 GCA_965530755.1 uncultured Acidimicrobiia bacterium
CGGAGTGTCGGTCGGAGTGTCGGTCGGAGTGTCGGTCGGTCGACTCGCAGGTACCGGTGGTCTGCCGGGTCTCGGCACGATGGCAGCCAGGGCGATCGTGGCGGCCAGCGCGGCCCAGAGGTCGAGGCGGAGCAGTCCGCTCGGCACCATCGGTAAGCCGATCACCAAATAGGCAGCAGCGACTCGGACGCTCCAGCGTCGGCCGAGCACAGCGGCGACTCCGAGATCGGCCAGCAACGAGAGTATGACCAGGCGTTGATGGGTGGTGACGAGGTCGTTGCTGTGAATGGCTTGGATGATCAGGACCGATCCCGGCGGGTACTCGACGTCGTGGTCGATGTAGGGCTCCCCGGGAGCGTCGGCGATGTGCTGGAATCGATCGACATCCCAACCATCGAGCTCGCTTGCCTCGTCGGTCCATGGCCCGAAGATCAGGATCGCTGCGGCCACCACCCGCGCCACGACGCCGGCCCAGACGAGGGCGGTCGCCGGAGCGATGCTCGTCCGCTGCGCTGACGTCCACACCAGGGCAACGTACCCGCCGGTGGGGTCGAGCGGATGACGATTGGTAAGCTCATCCGGGTGACCACCACCGAAGCCGAAGTAGCCGACACCGACGTTGTCCTCTCCGTCACCGATGATGCGTTGTCGACGGTGCTGGAGGTCCGCGCCACCGAGGACGATCCGGAGAACACGGCCCTGCGCATCGCCGTGACCGGCGCCAACATGACTGATTTCCAGTACGCACTCGATTTGTCGCCGGTGAGCGAGGCGGTCGAGGGCGATGCCGTCTACACGCAGGGCGCCCACGGTGAACTCACCGTGATCATTCCCGCCGACTCGATCGTCAGCATGCGTGGCGCCACTCTCGACGTACCGGGCAGCGGCACCGCCGGCGGACTCGTCATTCGCAATCCCAACACGCCGGACCCCTTGGCCGGCCTCGACCTCGATCTGTCCGGTGAGCTTCCGGAGAAGATCCAGGCCGTGCTCGATCAGGCCATCAATCCAGCGCTCGGGTCGCATGGCGGCTACGCCACCCTGGTTGGCGTCGATGGACAGAAGGCAATCATCACGATGGGCGGCGGTTGTCAAGGGTGTGCGGCCAGCGCCATGACCCTGCGCGAGGGCATCACGAAGATGCTCATGGACGCACTGCCCGAGATCGAAGAAGTCGTCGACGCCACGGATCACACGGCCGGCGAGAATCCCTTCTACACCTGACCCAGGCCCTCGGTCCGGAGCCGCCGGGCGAGCGTGCCGAGATGCTCGACTACCAGGGTCGGCGGCAATGAGTCCGACGGCCACCTGCGGCCCCGCGGCAGCCATCCAGTCGACATGCCCAGCGTCTGAGCCCCGGCGATGTCGTGGGTCGCCGAGTCGCCGATCATCCAACATGTTTCGAGCTCGTCGGTGGCCACGCCACACGTCGAGGCAGCATGTTCGAAGATTCTTGGCTTGGGCTTCTTGACGCCGAGTGTCTCGGAAACAACAACTGAGTCGACCAGATCCCGGAAGCCGAGCCGATCGATCTTTGCGTTCTGCTGCTTGGTCGATCCGTTGGTCACGATCGCCACCTTCCAACCGTCGGCACCAAGCTCGGACAGACACTGCGATGCTCCATCCACTTCTCGGGTCAGGTCGATGATCCGGGCCCGGTAGAGGTGCAGCAATTCCTTGACCGACGCCGACAGCTCGAAACGTTCCTTGATCGCAGCGAACACCTCGACCCGGTGGAGTACCCGTCGTTGTCGAGGTCGATCATCTCCAGCATTGGCGCAGCCTGGCAGGCGGGCCTCGGCCGATCTATGCAGTTGTCAAGGAGCAGGCGGCCAGGTCGTTCACCGGCCGAGGGCAGGTCAGGCTGCGAGGTCGTGATCGGCTTGATTGATCGGCACCGGGGGAGCGATGACTCGGTCCAATGTCCCGTCTGGACGGGACAACCGAAGGGTGCGGTCCGCTTCCATGGACAGCTTCCAGCCGGCATCGTGAATCAAGTGGTGCCAGCGTCGGCTGATCGGCACGAGCTCGCTCAACACCGTCCGTTTCGACTCGCCGTAGAAGATGACGTGGTGGACCTCCATCGATTCCCATCCCACGCCGCTGATCGGGCATTGGGCGTACAGCGCTCGCAATGCGATCCGCTGGGCCGCCGAGGGTGCCCGGCTCGCCCGCGACACGGTGACTTCTCCATCGGGCGCCGTATCGATCCGTCGCAATGTTGCCTCACAGCACAGTCGTTCCAAGGCGCCCGGGCCGATCGGCAGTCCGTCGAAGGTCTCGGCGATGGTGCCATCATGCAGGCCGGCGGCAAGCGTGTCCCGGTCACACAGGACATGCACTCGGACCGCTGCCCTGGGGACCTCGGAGCGGTCGAGTTGGTCGCCACGCAGGATCAGATCGTGCAGTGCCTGAGCCGAGAGCTGGGCGGCGTCCATTCCTCGGCACAGCTCGGGATGCTCAGCCAGGTACTTGGCCTCGCGGGCGATTGCCGCCTTGATCGCAGCGCCCCGAAGCGGGTCGAAACTCCCGTGGAGTCGATACGCCGATCGTTCGGTATTGGGCGCCATGTGGGCGAAGGAGTCGTCGACGACCTGTTGGGCTGCCGTCGTACCGCCGTCGTTTCTGATCCTGTCCCGCAGGCGCGAGACACGCTTCCGAAAGCTCTCCTCGCCGAGCCGGCACGCCGCCTCGGCCAGCGCAGCGTCATGCTCGCCGAGCGATGCCAGATCGCTCGGGTTCATCTGGCCCGTGAGCCTCGCGAGAACATCGATGTTTGCGGTATGTGCGGCGCCGGATCTGATGGCGGCGCCGACCGCGGGGAAGGAGTCGGCCACTGTGGCCCGCTCGACCTCAGCCCTTGTCTGGCTCCTGGGGATGGTCCCGCCCGCCGTCAACAATGTGTCGATCGGCGTCGCCGATGCAGCCATGGAGGCGCTCACGATTCGAGTGAGGAGGCCGTTGGTCAGACGTTGGATTTCGCGGAGGAGGGCAAGCACCGGGTCGACCAGCTCCTGTATTCGCTCCTCCGAGCTCACCGGTGAGGCCAGCGGCGCGAGATCGTCTCGGATGCGATGGAGGGTGGTGAGCACAGATTCGGAAGTCGGCCCGTTGGCAGTTGTTTCCACGAGAACATCATGACAGTATGGTGTGACAGTTGTCAGCAGAACAAGTGTTCGGATGTGTGAAATTTCTCGAATCGGTAGATCAAGTAGGGTCACCGTCGATGACCGTTCTCGCCACTGGCCTCGGCCTAATTCTCGTCACCGTGGCTCTCGGCGACCTGGTGAACACGCTCGTGACGACCTCGACGTCGAACTGGCGCTGGTGGCCGTCGCAGATCGTTGCCTTCCGGGCGTTCGCCGTGGTGCGTTTCGTGACCGCTCGTCTCCCCGAGGCGTCATGGATTCGCGAACGGCTGCTGTCGCTGTTCGCGCCGTTGCTCGTGCTGACGTTGCTGACCATGTGGACGGCGATGCAAGTAGCGGGATTCGGACTCGTGTGGTGGGCGAGTGGCGGCATCGATGGGGCCGAGTCGTACGGCGAGGTGCTGTACTACTCAGGCGTCGTTTTCTTCACCCTCGGTTTCGGTGAGGTTCTGCCCACCGCCGGTTTCGCCCGCTTCGGGTCTTTGCTCGAAGCGTTCGCCGGCGTGACGACGACGGCGCTCGTGATCGGCTACCTCCCGTCGCTGTACACCGCATACTCGGCCCGTGAGCAGAAGCTCATGACGATCGACGACGGGTCAGACGAGCGGATCACGCCGACGAACCTCGTCATCGCCTGGGCCCCGAGTGCAGACACCGAACGCATCAACGCCCGATTTTCCGAATGGGAACACTGGGTGAGTTCGGTGCTCGAGACCCACTCGACACTCCCACTGCTTCAGCTGTTCCGATCGCACGACCGTCGGCAGAATTGGGTGACGGCGCTCGGTCTGCTCAGCGACGCAGCCATTCACGCCCAGATCATCGTCGGTTGTACGGGGCGCACGGAGTCCTACTGGTTCCTGCGCCGGGCCATCACGCTGTTCGAGGAGCTCACGCACGGCGTCGACCTCAGCGACTACGAGCATCTCGTTGCCGATCTCGATTCGTCAGCGGACACTCCGCTGTTCCGGCAACTCTACGACGATCTCGAACGTCACGGTTTCGAGTTGCTTCCCTACGAGGAGGCCAGGCGGCGATCCGGGGCCTTCCGCAATCGTTTTGCGCCCCAACTCGAGTACCTGATCGACGCACTGCTTTGCCCACGAGGCTTCTGGTCCCCGGACGTCGGACTCGATTTCGCCGACGAACGCGCCTCGTCGAGTCATCTGGAGACATGATGCCGAGCGATCGACCAGACGACCGAGCCGAGCTGCGTTCGTACTACGAACGTGAGGCTGCGGTCGGGGCTCGGACGTCGTTGCGGAGTGGCCGTTTGGCACTACGCCAGGAATTCATTGACCTGCTCCGGAGCGAGGGGCGGACCTCGGTCATCGATTTCGGAGCCGGCCCCGGCCTCGACGGCGAAGCCTTCGTAAAGGCAGACCTCCAGTTCGTTGGCATCGACCTGGCAGTGGGAAACGGCGTGCTCGCTCGCCGGCGGGGCGTGCTGGTCGTCTCGGGTTCGATCGACGCTCCGCCGATTCGTTCCCGGTCGTTTGACAGCGGCTGGTCGATGAGCACTCTGATGCACCTCGACGCCGAGTCCGCCTCGAATGCCGTGGCGGCCATCGCCGATGTCCTCGTCGTGGGCAGCCCGTTCCTGGTGGGACTGTGGGGCGGCCCAGCGCGACACGAGTACGAAGCGTCCGACCTCGTCGGTTGTCGGCGACCCTTCCACCTCCGCCCGGTCGACGAGAATCGCAGGATCCTCGCCGAGATCGGCCGGACGGAGCTGCACTCGCTGTGGGACACCGGTCCGGACGATTGGGAGTATCAGGTCTTCCTCACGAGGGTTGTCGGCTGAGGTTGCTGGTGACAGCGGGACCGTGAGTTGTGAATGTGAAGCTCCGACCCCAATCGTTTAGGTTCGGCGGTCATGAGAGGCATCATCGGCTACGGCGCGTACGTCCCCTTCCATCGGTTGCAGCGTTCGGCAATCACGGCAGCTCTTGGTACCGGAGGGGGCCGGGGAACGAGGTCGGTCGCCGGCTTCGACGAAGACGCGACATCCATGGCGGTCGAGGCCAGCAGGAATCTCTTCGCCTCGCTCGATGACGGCGGGCCCACACCTTCCGCTGTCTCGTTCGCCACGGCCACCCCGCCATACCTCGACAAGACCAACGCCAACGTCATCCACGCTGCGCTCGATCTCCCTCGCCATGTGTTCGCCGGCGACGTCGGTGGGTCTGCTCGCTCGGTCAATGCCGCGCTGCGGGCGGCCCTCGAGGGAACCCGCCTCGCCCTCGTCGCCTCCGCTGATGTACGGACCGGGCGTCCCGGTTCGGCTGACGAAGCCATGCTCGGTGATGCGGGCGCGGCCTGGCTCATCGGGAGCGACGCCGACGGCACGGTGCTCGCCGAGTGGCTCGGAGGCGCGTCGACCACCGCTGAATTCCTCGACCGTTGGCGCCTTCCTGAATGGAACTACAGCCGGGTCTGGGAGGAGCGGTTCGGCGAGCATGCCTACCTGCCGCTGGTGACCGAAGCCGTCGCCGCGGCGTTCGAGGAGTGCACGCTCCAGCCGTCAGACGTCGACGTCGCCATCATCACGGGCCTGCATGCCCGGGCCGTTCGAGGCGCTGCCGCTGCCGCCGGCCTCGGCGAGGTCCGCATCGCCGACGACTTCACGGCCACCGTCGGCACAACCGGCTCGTCCCACGCCGGTCTCATCCTGGCTTCGGTGCTCGACGATGCCGAACCGGGACAGACGATCATGGTGGTTCACCTCGCCGATGGCTGCGACGTCGGCTTCTACCGCACCACCGATGCCATTACCGATCACCACAATGCCCGTCCGGTGGCGACGCAGCTCGAGGAATCGAGCGACGCTCTCGACTACAGCGCGTTTCTGACCTGGCGAGGGTTCCTCGACCGCGAGCCTCCTCGCCGCCCGGACCCCACGCCGCCCGCCGCACCGCCGTCATTCCGGAACGAGTCCTGGAAGTTCGCGTTCGTTGGTTCGCGGGATCGGACCAGCGGGGCGATCCACCTCCCACCGCAGCGAGTTTCGGTCAAGGGTGGGGCCGTCGACGACATGGAACGGGTGGCCATGGCCGACGTCCCGGCCACCGTTGCCACCTTCACGATCGATCGCCTCGCGTACTCGTTGGCCCCGCCGACGATCGCCGTCGTGATCGACTTCGACGGTGGCGGGCGATTCAGTTGCCAACTGACCGACGCCTCCCCGGAGGACGTCGCGATCGGCATGCGGGTCCGGATGACCTTCAGACGCATGCTGACCGCCGACGGCGTGCACAACTACTTCTGGAAGGCCAAACCACTCTCCTGATCCGGCGGCCCACCGCCGGCGTTGCTCTTGTCGATAGCACCTTCGTCGGCGTCATCGGGGCGGCCGTCCAACGAACGCAGCACCGTGCCGACTCGGAAGCTGGCGAACAGGAACACGCCGCCGAGCACGAAGAAGAGGGCAACCCGCCAGAAGGTGTCGACGGCAGCGAGGTCGATGCTGAGGAGCTTGATCATCACAACGGCGAGCGTCGCCAGGCTCACGTGGGCGAGTCGTACCGACGACCGAGCGAAGGCGATGATCAGGATTGCGAAGCCGATCGCAGCCCACGCCGCCGAAATCAGGGCCTGGCCCTGTGGCACATCGGTCAGTGCCGAGACCGGCCAGAGAAGCGCACCGGCGTAGGTGACGCCGGCAAGGTACGGGCCGAGGTCCGCCTCGCCAGAACGAACCTCCCACCATGCCCACCCGCCGCAGGCGACGACAATGGCGAGGTGGACCAGGTCGTTGATGAGTGGAGCGCCCCCGTCGATCGCTTCGAGCATTCCGTTCACTGTCAGCAATCCAGCGACGGTTGCCATGGCGCCTGCCTGCAGGGTTGCCCACCGATCGGTCACGAAGTGAACGAACACCACGAGGGCAGCTGCCTGCACGGTGACACCGACCAAGAGGGCGGGTCCGTCGAGGAGCAGCACCGATCCGACGGTGATTGCCGCAGTGCCGCCCATCAGTTGCGACACCCAGATCGAAGTGCGGAATCGCTTGCTGGCGAAGACGAGTCCGGCGCTCACCAGCGCCAGGCCTCCGACGAGTAGGAAGCGACGTCCGGTCTTGACATCGGAGAGACCGGCGGTCCAGGCCCACGCACTCGTGAACAGTCCCGGGAGCGACATCGTCAGGCGATCGATCGTGGGTCGCCACTCGATGCCGGCTCGTGATGGCAATGTCCCCCGGAGAGAGGAGGCGATCGGCATCAGCCAGAACGCCGAGGTCACGATCGCCCCTGATGTCAGCACGGCAGCAGAGGTCGGCCCGCTATCCACGAACGCTGCGAATACGACAGCTCCGAAAGCGGTGACACCGACGGCGACCACCATCAGATGCAGCGATGCCAGCTTTTGCCACAAACTTGCTGCCTCGACCAACACGATGACGAACGCCAAGAGCACCGCCGCCTCTGCGACCGACGTGGCGAGCAAACCGATCGAGAGCAACGTGGCCGTGAGTCCTGTTGCGCCGACGCCTGGGCTGCTCAACCGGTCGGTCAAGACGATCGACAGTCCCAGCACGATGAAGGTCGCAACAACCCAGGGTTCGTGCGACCAGAGCTCCAGCCACTGCCAGCCGGCGGTGGCCGTACCTGAGAGGATCGCAAGGCCGACGCAGACGAGCGGTACGTCCCAGCCGGCTCGGCGTTGCCCGATCACGAGCCCACCACCGATCAGCGAGGCGCCGATCGCTGCTGCCCCGAGCAGCTGCAACTCGGGTCCGATCCAACCTCGTTGAATGGCGGTGCTCACCAGGAACAGCGCAGAGAGAAACATCAGAACCAGGCCGGACCACTTCAGCAAGGGTTCGATGGCGGGAAGCGAGATCTCCGGTCGTTGACGTGTCGAATCGGCTCGAACGGCTTGCATCCACGGAGGTGGAGGCGCGACGTCGACGGGACGGTCGGTCGCACCTGCCGGGATCGAGTGTTCCCCAACAGCCGGCGGGGGAGGCGCCGAAGGGGCCGGTCGCGGCGGAGGCGGCATCGTCGCTCGCTCGTCCATGTGCGGGTATGTGCCGGCTGTGGTGATGTCGTCCAGGCGGTGTTCGAACAGCCCTATCTGGCGTCGAAGCCACTCGACTTCGGAGGTCGATGCTGTGTTGTCGTAGGTCCCGTCCAGATCACTCATCTGTCGATCGTCGACGAACGGGCCGCTCGGCACCATGCAGGAAACCCCCCAGTACGGGCTGGGGCCGAGATTGACGGCCGGCACGGCATCCATCAGATTGAGGGGATGGCTTCACGCGGAATCAAGGATCAAGTCGCCATCGTCGGCATGGGTTGTACGCCGTTCGGTGAACACTGGGACAAGTCGGTCGACGACATGCTGGTCGAGGCCAGCCAGGCCGCGTATGCGTCGGCCGGGATCGAACAGGACAACATCGACGCGTACTGGTTCGGCACTCTGGGTTCGGGCGTGTCTGGGCTCACACTGAGCCGCGCCCTGAAGATCGACTACAAGCCGGTCACCCGCGTGGAGAACATGTGCGCCACCGGGTCGGAGGCCTTCCGCAATGCGTGCTACGCCGTGGCCTGTGGCGCCTACGACGTGGTCGCTGCGATCGGCGTCGAGAAGTTGAAGGACAATGGGATGTCAGGACTCACCGGTGCTGTTCTCCCCAACGACGGCACCAAACCAGAGCTCACCGCGCCCGCGATGTTCAGCCTTCTCGCCCCGGCCTACGCCAACAAGTACGGCGTCGACGAGACCGAGATGAAGGAGGTTCTCACCCGTATCGCCTGGAAGAATCACTACAACGGCGCCCGCAATCCTCGTGCACAGTTCCAGAAGGAAGTCAGCAAGGACAAGATCCGCAACGCGCCGCTCATCGCCGGCCAGCTCGGGATCTTCGATTGCTCCGGTGTCAGCGATGGATCGGCCGCAGCGATCATCGTGCGAGCCGAGGATGCCTACCAGTACACGGACAAGCCGCTGTTCGTGAAAGCCCTCGCGTTCGCCGCCGGTCCGGCTGCCGGCCCGATCGATCCTGACTACGACTACACCACGTTCAACGAGGTGGTGGCGTGTGCCGAAGATGCCTATGCCCAGGCGGGAGTCGAGCATCCACGGGCCGAGATCGCCATGGCCGAAGTCCACGACTGCTTCACGCCGACCGAGCTGGTGCTCATGGAGGACCTCGGCTTCGCCGACCGCGGCCTCGGATGGAAGGAGGTGATGGCCGGGACCTACGACCTCGACGGCGAGCTGCCCATCAATCCCGATGGTGGGCTCAAGAGCTTCGGGCACCCCATTGGTGCTTCGGGGCTCCGCATGTTGTTCGAATGCTGGCTGCAGCTGCGGCAGGAAGCCCCCGCCGATCGACAGATCAAGAGTGTCACCGAAGGTGGGAGGACGCTCGGGATGACCCACAATCTCGGCGGCGCGCCGGGGGAGTGTGTCAGCTTCGTGAGCATCGTGGGTTCCGAACTCGGTTGAGCTCCGCCTGTGCCAGGGAGCCGAGCAACCTGTGAATGTGAAGCTCCGAACCCCAATCGGAGGGTCAGCAGGCGAGGGGGATCGGCGGGCCGGCGAGGTCCTTGATCTCGTCGAACTCCGAGGCAGCGGCCGCCCAACCCGTCTCCGTCAATCGGCTCGACGCGAAGATGATCCCGATGACTCGGCCCGCCTCGTCGACGAGGGGAGCACCGGAGTCACCTTTCTCGATCGCGACCCCGACTTCGATCCCGGCTCGGCGACCCTCGCCGTCGAGTGTCACTGACGTTCGTCTCAGCAGTGCCACCGTCAGCGTCTCGCGAACGTCATCGCGGTACACGATCAGCTCGGCCTGGCCGGCGGGTTGTTCGGCGTCGGAGCGGATGTCGAGACCCCGGGCGACGTCGTCGCCGAGGTCTGCCTCGGCGAACGCCAACAGTGCGAGGTCCCGCTCCCGGTCGACGAAGACCAGCTCGGCAGACGTCTCCGAACCCTCCGCATTGCTGAGCGAGACGTCATCGACGCCGTCGAACGCGTGGGCGACGGTCAGTGCCAGGCCGTTGCCGATCGACACCGCTGTCGCCCTGGAGCCGATGCCGGCACCGCAACCGGCGAGCGACACCTGCAGCACCGCCTCAGCTGGGTCGGTCTGATCATCGGCGACACACCCGGCCAGACCCCATCCGGCGAGCAATGCGACGGTCGCGAGGAGCCAGGCTCTCATCGCCGAGGCGTCACGACGTACCGTCTGCCAGCCGCGCGGCATACTCCTCGGCAGTGATCGTCTCGCCTCCGATGGCTGTGCGATCGGCGTCGGGGAGCACGGGCTGGATCGCATCGATCCGCTTCCAGCTCGGGATCGGCGCCGTGCCGGCCCCGTCGGGGACATACGGAGAGGCATCGATTCGCTGGTGAGGATGGATGTAGCGCGCACAGTTGGGGAAGAGCTTCTCGACGTGCAGCACGACCGTGGTCTGAGCGCCGGGGAAGTGTCGGAGGCGATCAGCACTGTCGTCGATCGTCGCCCTGGCCTGGATGCGCAGCCGCCGAGGCGTCTCGAAGCCGATCAGCAGCAGGCCGACACGGTCGTCTGCAGCCAGGTTGCCGAGCGACAGGTACATACCGTTGCCGTCGTAGCTCGGGAACACGATGGTCGACGGATCCTCGACCCGTAGCACGCCGACCGGTCCTCCCTTGTAGGAGACGGTGGGCCAGCCGTCACCGTCGACGGTGGACAGGTAGAAGGAGTCCCGGCTCTCGATGAAGGTCTGGTCCTCGTCGCTGATCGTCTGGCGAACGATCACCGCTTCCATCGTGTCGGCGAGCGGGCGCGTGTCGAACCGATCCTGGAGTGCCCGGTGCGACTCGCCGTACAGCGTTCTGACAGGTTGCTCGCTCACAGGCTGCTCACTCACGGGTTGCTCGCTCACGGGTTGCTCGCTCACACCGTCAGCTCGGCGGATCCCGGAGTCGGTTCGATCACGACCTTGCCGACCGTCTTGCGGTTGCCGAGATCGCTGAGGGCCTGCGCTGCGTCCTCGAACGGTCGCACGGCGCTGATCAGGGGATCGATGTGACCGGTGCCCGCCAACTCGACGATTCGATCCCAGTTGCTCCTGAGATTGCCGGGGTCCCGTGCCAGCCAGGCGCCCCAGTGGACACCAACGATCGAGTAGTTCTTCAACAGCGCGTGGTTCATCGGAGCATCGGGAATCGTCCCGCTGGTGAAACCGATGATCAGCAGTCGGCCCTCCCAGGCGACGGTGCGCCGCACCTGCTGAAAGATGTCACCGCCGACCGCTTCGTAGACAACGTCGACACCCCGTCCGTCGGTGGCGCCGCGCACGGCCTCGACGATGTCGACCGCCTTGTAATCGAAGGCGCTGTCTGCGCCGAGCGAAAGAACGGTCTCGACCTTCTCCGGCCCGCCGGCGAGCCCGATCACAGTGGCCCCCATCGCCTTGCCAACCTGGACCGCAGCCGATCCGACGCCACCCGCAGCGGCGGTCACCAGCATCGTCTCGCCGGCCTGGAGCTTCGCTCGATTGTCGAGCGCGAAGACGGTCGTGCCGTAGTTGAGGATGAGGCAGCAGCCCTTCGCCATCGGCATCCCTTCGGGAAGCACGAAACAGGCGGTGGCAGGTGCAACGACCTGTTCTGCCAGTCCACCCGAGCCCATCCACGTCACGCGGTCTCCCACCGACAGGGAGTCGACTCCGTCGCCCAGCTGCGTCACCACGCCGGCGATCTCGTTGCCGGGCGTGAAGGGCAACGGTGGCTTGACCTGATAACCACCGCGGATCGTGAGCAGCTCGGGGAAGCTCACACCGACGGCTTTCACGTCGACCAGCACCTGGCCAGGACCGGGGCTTGGTACAGGCCCGTCGACCAACTGCATCACATCGCTGGGTTCACCGAGTTCTTCAACGTGCCAGGTTCGCATGGATGAATGGTGGCCCCTCGTGAGGAAAATCGCCAATGGCCGATCGTGGCCGGAAGTACCGTGATCGCGTCGTGTCGCATCGTCCTGCACAACTCCACATGGTCGACGTCGAGTTCGGTCGTTCAGACCGATGGATCCTCCGCGGCCTCGGCCTCACGATCGGGCCGGGTGATCGGCTCGGCCTCACCGGTCCGAACGGCGCAGGCAAGAGCACGCTGCTGGCCCTCGCTGCCGGGCACCTCACGTCGGACGTGGGATCGGTGTCGGTCATTCCCTCTGTGGCCACGATCGGCTTGCTGGGTCAGGAGCTCATGCCGCTCGCCGGCGAGACCGTTCGTCAGTGGATCGAGCGGCGGCTCGGCATATCGGATGCGGCAGCCCGGCTGGCTGGTGCGACCGACCAGCTGGCGACCGGAGCGGCCGCCGCCGCCGACGAATACGACGGCGCACTCCAGCACTGGTTGGCGATCGGTTCGGCCACACTCGACGAGCGGCTCCCGGCTGTGCTCGCAGACCTCGGTTTCGACCCGGATCGGGCGGACGACAGGGCCGACGTCCTGTCCGGCGGCGAACGAGGACGGATCGGTCTGGCTGCGCTGCAACTCGCGGAGTTCGACATCATGCTCCTCGATGAGCCGACGAACGATCTCGACACGGCCGGGTTGGAGCGTCTCGAGTCGATCCTCACTCAGACCACTGCTCCGTACATTGTCGTGTCCCACGATCGCAGGCTGCTCGAACGTTGCGTCACCGCTGTCGTCGAGCTGGATCCGCACACGTTCGGAGCGAGCAGATACGAGGGTGGTTGGGCGGCGTTCCTTGCCGAGCGGGCGACGGCCCGCGGACACGAGGAGCGGGCGTTCGACGACTACACCACGAAGAAGGGCCGGCTGGAGGCCAGGGCCAGAACCGAACGATCGTGGGCGGCCAAGGGCGTGGCTCGGGCAACGAAGAACCCGACCGACAACGACAAGCTGGTCCGAAACCACGCGATCGAGACGAGTGAGAACCTCGCGGCGAGAGCACGCCGCACGGAGCGGGCCATCGAACGCCTCGACGTGGTCGACAAGCCATGGGAGCCGTGGCGACTCCAATTCGACTTCGGGGAGGCCGATCGCTCCGGCGATGTGGTGGTCGACTTGGCGGACGCGTGTATCGAGCGGGGTTCGTTCTCCTTCGGCCCGATCGATCTCACGATCACCTCCGGTGAGCGCGTCCACCTCGCCGGTCCGAACGGGGTCGGCAAGACTTCGCTGCTCCTGGCGATGTTGGGTGAGCTGGAACTCTCGTCCGGCCGTCGCCACGTCGGACCGTCCGTGACCTTCGGCCTCATCGACCAACGTCGTTCGTTCGATCGTCCGCCGATCGAACACATCGAGCGTGAGACCGGTGCCACGCTCCAGGAGTGCCGAAGCACCCTTGCGAAGTTCGGTCTCACCACTGATCACGTGCACCGACTCCCGGGCGAGCTCTCGCCGGGCGAACGAACGCGGACCTTGCTGGCAGCCTTCGTGCTTCGCGGAGTCAACACCGTCGTACTCGACGAACCGACGAACCACCTCGACATCGAGGCGATCGAGCAACTCGAGTCTGCCCTCGAACGGTTCAGGGGAACGCTGATCGTCGTGAGCCACGATCGTGCGTTTCTGGAGCAGCTGGCGATCGATCGCACGATCGACCTCGCCGACTGAACGGGGGATAAGGCTCAGCGGTTGTGCTTGGCGAAATGCTGATAGTCCTTCAACGACGTCCAGTTCCCGCCCCACTCCCAGCCGATGTCGGCGAAGGCGGCGATCGCCTCGTCGCCGTTCGGTTCGCCGGGCACAATCATTCCCGGAAGCAGCACGGATCGGTCGAGGTAGGAGGACGCAAGGCTGGGGATGACGTTCTCGTCCCGCTGGTAGGGATTGTGGAACGGGTTGATGTCGATGGCCAACCCGTACGCATGCTCGGAGAACCTCGAACCTCCCGTGACGAGTCGGCACACGAACGAGGCCGTGTTGTTGCCGTCGCCGGTTTGGCGGGCCACCACGTCGGCGGGAGTGACGATCCGCATCTCCTCGATCGGGAAGCGAACGGCGTGCAGCCGCTCGAACACCGAGACAACAGCCTCGGCCTCGGCGGCAGCGATGATGAGCTCGCCGGTGTGGTGTCGACCGTCGAAGCCCCAGAAGGCAACCGTCACGTAGCGGAGATCATCGGTGGGAACCGGGCACATCGCGTTCCAGGTCGAGCGCCGAAGCGGTTCAGCTTCCAGTGCGCCGATCGTGAAGGCGAAGGCATCGTCCGGCGGTGGCTCCAGACCGCGTTCGGTCGGTAGTCGGCGATCGCGGAGAGCCTCGGGAGTGGGCTGCACGGCAACCCCGCCGTCTGGCAGGGTGACGAGTCCTGCCGGGTCGATGCCGCCAGCGAGGAGTCCGGCGGCGGTCACGGGTGGGGCAGGTTCGGTCGCCGTGGTGCTAGACGTTGCCGCAGGGTCATCGGGGGAGGCGGCAACCGCGCCGACGGTCGTCTCGGAGTGGAGGGGCTCCACCTCTGCCGCTGCAGCCGTCGCCAGTTCGACGCGGGGTGTGCTCGCACAGGCGGACCCGAGCAACAGGCCGAGGAGCAAGAGGAGGCGTGACACCTCCATAGCGTAGAAGGGCGTGACGCCCTGGTGGTTCAGCCCTCCCGGCCCTGGTCTCTCGACCCATCGGTCGACACTTCGCTGGTCTCGTCCGTGGTGAGAACCCCGGTGGCCTGGGCCCATTCGGTCACGACGTCGGCCAGTTCATGGCCTGGTCGATTCGGGCGCATCGAGATCGGAAGGTCGGGCGTTGCCTCTCGATTGCCTCGAGATGGTCGGCTGTCCCGAAAGCGGACGACGGCGACGATGAGGCCGATGCTGACGAGCACCAGCACGTTCAACGCCACGACGGAGAGGTTCACACTGATGACATCGGCACGCGAGCAGGCCGACCTGAGTCGTCCGGGGTTGGCATACTGGCCCGATGGCCAAGAACGTGCTCGGCGGCGAACTCGTCGATTGTTCTCGGGAACCGCTCACTGGGTTCTTTCGAGATGGATGCTGCAACACCGGAGCCGGCGACGACGGCGTACACGTCGTCTGCGCACGCGTCACCGCCGAGTTCCTCGAGTTCAGCAAGTCACGGGGGAACGACCTCAGCACGCCGCTGCCTCAGTTCGGGTTCGATGGTTTGCAGCCGGGCGACCAGTGGTGTCTTTGTGCCGACCGTTGGAAGGAAGCGCTCGATGCCGGGGCAGCGCCCGAAATCGTGCTCGAGGCCACGCACGCCGCCATGCTCGAGTGGGCCACGCTCGACGAACTCCGGGCATTCGCGACACATGAGTGAGGACAGGCGTTCGGCCGCAACCGGTGAATCGGTCAGTATCGACGACGTGTCGTTCCTCGACCTCATGACATTGGAACCTCACGGTCCGGACACCTTCGTGGCGTCGGCGCCCCGATACCCATGGGGCCGTCTGTTCGGCGGCCAGGTCGTGGCCCAGGCATTGCGGGCGGCGCAGTTGACGGTGCCGAGCGAGTACCACTGCCATTCGCTGCACTCGTATTTCATCCGAGGAGGCACCCACCGAGAACCGGTCCGTTTCGAGGTCGACCGGATTCGCAACGGCCGTTCGTTCATCACTCGTCGCGTGCTGGCCCGCCAATCGAACGGTGCCATCTTCAACCTCTCGTGTTCGTTCCATCTCGGTGAGCCGTCGCCGGACGTCCAGGTCGTCGAAGCGCCGAGCGACCTTCCCGACCCGACCGAGCTGCAGAACACAGGGTGGGGCAACATGCTCGACCGTCGGGCCGTGAACACCACGCACGGCCGGTTGACGATGTGGATTCGTTTGGTCGATTCGATCGATCCCGGCGACGCCGAGCTCAACCACTGCGGTCTGGCGTTCATCTCCGATTCGGTGCCCACCGGGGCGGTACGGGCCACCCATCCGCACAAGGTCGCCAACCGCGAAGAGTCACACCAGGTCTTCAGCGGCGCATCCCTGGACCACTCGATCTACTTCCATCGTCCGGTCGATCCGACGCAATGGTTGCTCGCCGATGTCGTGTGCCACAGCATTGTCGAAGCTCGGGGTCTCACAGTGGGCAACGTCTTCGATCGATCCGGTTCCCATGTGGCGACCATCGTGCAGGAGGCGTTGCTCCGCGAACGTCGGCCCGAGGGCGGCGGGTCAGACGGTTTGGCGGGCAAGGTCGTCTAGCAGGCTCGTCGAGAGCGGTGGTCCGAGAACTGCGGCCTGACCGCGGCAGCGATCCCTCCCAGGCGAAGCACTCATGGCAGCTGGGTTCCATGCCGATGGACACGGGACGCGGCTACCGAGGCAACCGATGGTGTTCAAGCGATCGACCCCGATCAACCAGGAAATCGAGAAGAACACACCCAGCCACATCGATGGTCTCACCGGGCTGCCCGACCGCTGGCAGGTCGAGGTCTGGATCTCCGAGCACCTGGCGAGAAGCCAGCGAACCGGCGATCGGTTCGGCTTCTTTCTCGTCTCTGTCGCCAACCTGACCGAGATCAACGCCGGGTATGGCAGCGCCGTCGGCGACGAGGTACTCCAGGCGGTTGCAGAATCCTTGACGAAGGCCGTTGGCAGTTCCGGCCTCGTTGCGCGCTACCTGGGCTCGGAGTTCGCCATCATCCGACCGGGTCTGTTCGCCATGGAGGAGATGAGCCGCATCGCCCGGTCGACGATGGACACGATGCCCCGCCAGGTCAGCTTCGAATCGTTCGTCGTGCCGGTTCGCATCGCCGTCGCGGGTCTCATCAGCAACCCAGATCTGAGTGACTGGCTCCTCATCGTCGACTCGGAACAGGCGCTGGCAGAGGCCAAGAGCGACCCGGCCAGGCCGATCGTCATCCGAGGCGAACACCAGACTTCGCGCCGCAAGCCCGAAGTGCTCGCAGTCCGTCTCCAGCGGGCCTTCGACAACAACGAGTTCCAGCTGCATTATCAGCCGATCGTCTCGCTCGGCTCGGGCGCCGTCGTCGGCTTCGAGTCGATGCTGCGATGGCTGAGCCCCGACGCCGGCCCGCTCGGCGCCGAGATCGTCGGCCCGTCCGAGTTCATGGTTGCCCTCAGGGAGTCGCCGATCACCGTCCCGCTCCACGCGTGGGTACTGCGCGAATGTCTCCAGCAGGTCAGCGGTTGGAGCCACCAGCTCCAGATGCCGTCCCTCTTCGCCGCCGCCAACATGGATCCGACCTTCATTCTCGATGATCGTTTCGTCGAGGTCGTGATGAACGCTCTCAACGACACCGGTGTTCGGCCGCAGCAGGTGCTGCTCGACATCAACGCCAACGTCGCGGGCGCACACATCAACATGCTCTGGCCCCAGTTGGCAAAGCTGAAGGCGCAGGGTGTCGGCATCGCGCTCGAGGACTATGGGGTCGGACTCGGATCGGCCGACCTCCTCCGTCGGTGTCGCTTCGATGTCATCAGACTGCCACGGAGTCTCGTCGGCGGCCTCGGGCTCGCAGACGAAGACCGGTTGATCGTCAATGGCATCGTGAACCTCGCCCACAGCCTCGGGTACTACGTCGTGGCCGAGGGTGTGGAGACTGCCGATCAGGTGCGCTTGTTGCGCAAGGCGAAGTGCGATCTGATCCAGGGTTTCATCATCGGCCGTCCGGCCCAGGACACCGAGGTCACGAAGAACCTCGACGCACTTCGTCGCAAGGCGAAGGAAGTCTCCGAGCTCTGACCCCGGTCAGAGAAAGCGGCGGACAGTCTCAGCGACGCCGTCGGCATCCAAGCCGAGTGACGCCAAGATGTCATCCGGATCGCCGTGCGGGATGTACTCGGTGGGCACTCCGAGAACCTCGACGTCTGCACCGCTGTGAGCTTGCCGAAGCGATCTGGCCACGGTGGCCCCGATGCCGCCATGGCTCAGACCGTCCTCGATCGTGACCACGACGTCGTGCGTGCCGGCGTCTTCGAGCATGGCCGGATCGAGGGGGCGAATGCAGCGAGGGTCCCAGACGGTCGCATCGATGCCGTCTGCCTCGAGCAGCTTCGCAGCTCCGGTCGCTGCGGCCAACATCTTGCCGATCCCGATCAGGCAGACGGTGCGCCCCTCTCCGTGGCCACCCTCGCGGACCTTACGGCCGGCGAGGCCGCGTCCGACTTGATCGTCCGGAACGACCGGAGCGGCGGTCCTGGGCCAGCGAATCGAGACCGGACCGTCGGTGATCTCGTATGCGTCCTCGAGCATCTGCTGGAGTTCCTGATACGACGACGGCGCGAACATGGTCATGTTGGGAATCTTCGACAGGAGCACCATGTCGAGCACACCGTGGTGGGATGCGCCGTCTGGGCCGGTGATGCCGGCGCGGTCGAGGCAGAAGATCACCGGTTGACCGTGGAGCCCGACGTCGAGGTTCGCCTGATCGAACGCTCTGCTCAAGAAGGTGGCATACAACGCAACGACCGGGCGCAGGCCACCCATGGCCATGCCGGCTGCGGCCGTGACGGCGTGCTGTTCGGCGATGCCGACGTCGAAGCAACGGTCAGGGAAACGATCACGGAACGGAAGGAGGCCGGTGCTGTCCGGCATCGCGGCGGTGATGGCCACCACCTCCGGGTGTGACTCGCCGAGTTTGACCAACGCCTCGGAGAACGCGTTGGTGTACTTCTCGGTCGCGGCGGCTCCGGGGGTGGGCGTGCTGGGAGCGTTCGGTGCGAGGAAGTTTGCGCCGGTGTCGTGCATCTTCTTGACTGGATCGTTCTCGGCGAGAGCGAACCCGCGGCCCTTGTCGGTGAGGACATGAACCACGACCGGGCCCTCGAATTCGGCGGCGTTCCGCAGAGCCGCTTCGACCTCGGCGATGTCGTGGCCATCGAACGGGCCCATGTAGCGAACGCCGAGGGGCTCGAAGAACTCCTGTGGCTCCAGGGCCGTCCGGATCGCCGCCTTCGATGCTCGAACGCCGAGGACAGACAGATCACCGATGAAAGGGAGCCGTTCTGCCCAGGCCTCGAAGCGTCGTTGACGTGCCATGTAGACGGGGTTCGAGCGGATCTTGACGAGGCTCTCCGACAGCAACGAGATGGTCGGTGCGTACGAACGACCGTTGTCGTTCAGAACGATGGTGACATCGCTGCCCGAATGGCCGAGGTTGTTGAGCCCCTCGAACGCCATACCGCCGGTCATCGAGCCGTCGCCGATCACCGCCACGATTCGTCTGCCGGTGACGCCGAGCGTGCGATGAGCTGCGGCCAGGCCGTGGGCATAACCGAGCACCGTGGACGCGTGGCTGTTCTCGATCCAGTCGTGCTCGGATTCGGCTCTGCTGGGATACCCCGACAGCCCGTCTGCCTGCCGGAGGCGCTCGAAGTCGCCACACCGACCGGTCAGCATCTTGTGTACGTAGGTCTGGTGTCCGGTGTCCCAGAGCAGGATGTCGCGAGGACTGTCGAGCACACGGTGCAGTGCGATCGTGAGTTCGACCGCTCCGAGGTTCGATCCGAGGTGACCCCCGACAGCACTGTTGTTCAACATGGCGATCGTGAACGATCGAATCTCCTCGCACAGCACGGCGAGTTGATCGGAATCGAGCGAACGAAGGTCGGCAGGGGAGCGGATGGCATCGAGATACATGCGAAATCAGAAGCTATCGCACTCGCTCGCCGGTGGCCCGGTCAGCTTCGACTGGGTCCCGCTGCGGTAGTTTCCCATGGTGATCGAAACGCAGCTCTTGGAACGTGTTCTCGGCGTCGGGATGTCATCCGGTGCCGACTTCTCAGAAGTGTTCGTCGAGGACGTGCAGCGCAGTGGGGTCAACTTGGATGACGGGAGGATCGAGAATCTCTCGTCGAGTCGCGATCGCGGCGCCGGCGTCAGAGTCATCTCGGGCGACACCACCGGATTCGCCCACACAGCTGACCTCTCCGAGTCTGGTCTGATGGCCGCCGTGAAGGCTGCTGCGGCGGCAGCGAGCCAGGGAGGCGGTGGACAGCGAACGGTTGCGCTCGACGCCAATCCCACGACGCCTGGCGCGGTGAAGGTCCGGCCAGAGGACGTCGAGAAGGGGACCAAGGTCGACGTGTTGCGTCTGGCTGACGCGGCAGCGCGAGCCGTCGATGAGGTGATCACCCAGGTCAGCGCCCGATATGGCGACAATCGCAGGCGCATCTTGGTCGCCAACTCCGACGGCCTGCTGGCAACCGACGATCAGACCCGCACCAACATGGCGGTGACCTGTGTCGCCACCGGCGACGCGGGCCAGCAGACCGGCTACGAGTCGGCAGGACTTTCGGTGGGATTCGAGCTGCTCGACCGATACGACATCGAGGAGATGGCCAGAGCTGCCGCCGATCGTGCGATCACCAAGCTCGGAGCTCGCCCAGCTCCGTCCGGCACGCTGCCCGTCGTGATCGGCCCCGGCTCCGGCGGTGTGCTGTTCCACGAAGCGTGCGGTCACGGCCTCGAGGCCGACTTGGTTCGAAAGGGGGCGTCCGCGTTTCGCGACCGCATGGGCGAACAGGTTGCGTCTCCGCTCGTCACGCTGATCGACGATGGAACGATGCCAGAGGAGTGGGGTCACTTCGCGATCGACGACGAGGGGAACCCGGCCTCGGCGAACGTGCTGATCGAGAACGGGATCCTCGTCGACTATCTCTGGGATCAGAATCGAGCCCGCCAGGCAGGACGGGCGAGCTCGGGGAACGGCCGACGCCAGAGCTATCGAAACCTGCCGATGGTGCGGATGACGAACACCTACCTCCGAGGCGGGGCCTCCGATCCGGCCGAGATCATCGCCGGGGTGGACAACGGCATCTATGTCGCCAGGCTCGGTGGTGGTCAGGTCAACACGGCCTCCGGCGATTTCGTGTTCGGCATGACCGAGGCGTATCTGATCGAGAACGGCAAGATCACTGCGCCGTTGCGTGAGGGACAGCTCATCGGCAACGGACCCAAGGTTCTGCAGATGATCGACGCCGTCGGTAATGATTTCGAAATGGGACCGCCCGGCATGTGTGGCAAAGACGGCCAGGGCGTGCCCGTTGGCGACGGAGTTCCCACCCTGCGTGTCACCGAGCTGACCATCGGCGGAACCGCAGCATGAGCGCGCAGCTCCTCGAGCAGTTGACGGCCACCGCCGAGGACGTCGTCTGCCGTGCACAACAGGGTGAACAGATCGAGGTGGCGTGCTCGCAGGGCACCTCGACCTCCGTCCGCGCGTTCGGTGGCGAGGTCGAGTCGTTCACGTCTGCCCAAACGCAAGGAATCGGCATCCGGGTCATCGTCGACGGACGCGAGGGTTTCGCCAGCGCCGGTTCGCTCGAGCGGGAGATCGTGGTCGATGCCTTGGCCGAGGCCAGGGACAACGCTCGTTTCAGTGAGCCGGACGAACTGGCCGGGGTCGCCGAACCCGATGGTGTTGCCGCAGTAGACATCGAACTCTGGAGCGATGCTGTCCTGGAGACCAGCACCGAGGCGAAGATCGCGATGGCGATCGACCTCGAACGGGCTGTCACGCAGGCCGACTCTCGGATCTCCGGCGTGCGGACAGCGACCTACGGCGACTCGGCCGGCGCGTTCGCACTGGCCAGCACGTCTGGCATTCGGGCTGCGAGCCGCGCCACGTCGGTGCATGTCGGGGTTCAAGCCCTCGCAAACGACACGGATGGGCGGACACAGACCGGCTCTGCATCTGATGCTGCGCGGTCGCCCGGATCACTCGATGTCGACGGTGTGGCCGAGCGCGCTGTCCGTCAGGCCGTCGACTTGCTCGGTGCCTCGAAGCCGTCGAGCGGTGCGGTCGACCTCGTGCTCGACCCGCGGCTCGCCGCCACCGTGTTCGGTCTGATCTCGGGGACCCTGACCGGTGACCGCGTCCTCAAGAAGCGGTCACCGTTCATCGGCAGGATCGGTGAGTTGATCGGGTCTGAGCTCGTCACGATCTTCGACGACCCGACCGACGCCACATCCCTCGGTGCCGACTCCCACGACGGCGAAGGTCTCGCGTGCCGGAACAACGCGCTGATCACGAACGGCGAGCTCGCTGCGTTCCTCTACGACGCTTACAACGGGCGAAAGGCGGGCGTCGGTTCGACCGGATCAGCGGTCCGTGGCACGAGGGGCCTCCCGTCGCCCGGCGTGCAGGCGCTCCATGTTGCGCCCGGTTCCGCCGGGTCGGTCGAGGATCTGATCTCGTCCGTTCAGCTCGGCGTGCTCGTCTTCAGCCTGGCCGGGTTGCACTCCGGCGTGAACCCGGTCTCCGGCGACTTCTCCGTGGGCGTCGAGGGGCGAATGATCCGCAACGGGGTTCTCGCCGAACCGATCGGAGAGTGCACCCTCGGTTCGACCCTGCAGCGACTTCTTCTCGGTGTCACCGCTGTCGGCTCAGAAGTCGAGCATCTCCCGAGCGGCGTGTCGACGCCCGGTGTGGTGATCAGCGACGTGATGCTGTCCGGTTCGTCGTGAGTGGTTCGCCGCTCGGCCCGCGTCGCAGTTCGTGCAATGGCATGGGTCTCGCGAACAGGTAGCCCTGCATCTGATCGGCACCGAGCATCGTGACCCGTCTGGCCTGATCGAGCGTCTCGACGCCTTCGACCACGACGTCGAGCCGAAGGATGTGGGCGGTCTGGATGACGAGCCTGATCAGGTTGGCGTCGTCCGAGTTGTCGAGATTGGCGGTGAACGTCTGATCGATCTTGAGCACGTCGGCCGGGAGGCTCCGCAAGTGGGTCAGTGAGGTGAACCCTGTTCCGAAGTCGTCGATTGCGATCTTGACCCCCGTCTCGCGCATGCGTCGAAGTGTCTCGATGGCACCGTCGATGTCGCCGAGCAGGGCACTCTCGGTGATCTCTATGGTGAGCTCCGAGGCGTTGATGGGAAGTCGCTCGAGCTCGGCCAGAAGGTCTCCGTACAGATCGCCGTTGGCGAGGTGCCGTCCCGAGATGTTGACCGCGAGACCGACACCGTCGAGTGCTCGCGCCGAGAGGACATCGACCGCGGTACGCAGCACCCAACGGTCGATCTCGATCACGAGATCGGATGCCTCGGCGAAGGGGATGTAGGTATCGGGCGGCACCGGCCCGATGCCGGGCCGATGCCAGCGAATCAGTGCCTCGTAGTGAACAACCCTGCCGCTGACTGCGTCGACGATCGGCTGGTAGTGCAGTTCGAACTCACCGTTGGACAGTCCGGTTCGGATGTCTGCGGCGAGGTTCAGCTCTTCGATCGTGCGACCCCGCAGTTCGGCGTCGAAGAAGCGGACGCCATCTCGTCCCCGGTGTTTGGCGTCGAGCATGGCGACGTCTGCCTCTGCGAGGAGGGCGTCCACCTCGTGGCCAGGCGACCCCATGGCAATGCCGATCGACGCGCCGATCTGATCGTTGGTGGTGCTGATCGATTGCCGGACAGCGTCGAGGAGTCGCTCACCGATCCGGGTCGCCTGCGCCATGGACGTTGCGCTCGTCGTGGCGACGAGGAACTCGTCTCCGCCGATCCGTCCAACCATGTCGTCAGGTCTCGTCGTGGATCGCAGGCTGTCCGCGACCGCCCGCAGCACAGCGTCGCCGGCGGCATGGCCGAGCGTGTCGTTGACCTCCTTGAAGTGGTCGAGGTCGACGAAGAAGACGGTGGTGATCGCGTCACGCCCCCCAGCGTCGTTGGGCTCGGGCGAGAGCAGGCGGTGGAGGACGTCGAGTGCGGCGCGCCGATTGAACAGTCCGGTGAGTCCGTCGTGCGACGCTTCGTAGGCCAACTGGTCGCTGGATTGCTCCTGGTGACTGATCGAGTGGCGGAGCTGTTCGATCGCAGCGTGGAGCGTCGCGCCGAACCGACCGGGAACGGGTTGGCTGAGCGATGGATCGTCGAGTGCACCGTCGGCCAATGCGATCGCCTGTTGTTCAGTTCGCTCGAGGTTCGAAATCGCCTCGGACAGCGCCTCGTGGATCTGGCGGATCTCGACCGGGCCGCTCGGGGTCGGGAGAGAGCCGTGTCCGCCTTCGGTGATCGCCGATGCCGTCTTGCCGAGATTTGCCAGAGGTCGCACGATCCAACGGGTGGTGGCGACGATCGCGCCGAATGTCGCTGCGGCCATGCCGACTGCGAGGCCGGCGACGAGCCATCCACTTCGAATCGCGTCGTGGTGCACCCGGTTGACGTCTGCCTGCAACGCTGCCGCCGTGTGGGAGACGAACGTCAGATGGCGGGCTGACGCCGATTCGGCCGTGGCCAGGTTCGCTGCAACCGGTCCGAGTTGGCTCGGTTGGTTGGCCACATCGAGGATGTCCGTCGATCCTGCCTCGAAATCGAGAAGCAATGAGGCAACCTCGTTGATGAGAGCGAGGCGGTCCTGGTCCTCGAGAAGCGCTGCGAACTCCTCGCTGACCGCCGGCTGATCCGCGACGAGGACCGAGAGATCATCGAGGCGCTCCTCGTAGCTCGCCCTGTCGATGGCCAGACGGCGACCGAGTTCGTGTTCCGCGTGGTGGTCGAGGGTGGCAAAATTGGCGAAGAAGGTTGCCCGCATGTCCGAATAGTCTGAGCGAAGCTGATTTGCCAGCTCGAGGGTCCTGGCGTATCTGACGAGGTCGGCGCCGTTCGGTTGATCGGCGGCAAGTGAGATGACCTCGTTCGCTTTCTGTTCGATCGCGCTCTCGACGATGCGTTCCGACACGACATCGAGGGGTTGGACTCCGTTGTCGAGATCTGGTTCCTGTGCCCGGGCTTCGGAAACGGCCTCGATGAGGTCAGGGAGCGCGGCCGAGGTTGCGACGAGGTCGGTGACCCGCTGGGCATCGTCGTGTTCGTCTCGGGGATCGACGCCGAGTGCGACGGCGACCAGCGTGGGCGAGATGTCCATCTGCATGAGCGAGAACGCGGTCTTCGACCAGAAACTCTCGCGCTGGAGCGATGCTTCTAGCTCCACCAACTGCACGAGCTGTGACGTTGCCTGGTCGAGTTCGCCGAGCTCTCGGTTGGTGTCCTGCACGGCCAGAATTCGGCCGAGCGCGAAGAGTGCGAGTCCGGTCAGGGGGACAACCGCAAGGACGCCGAGCATGGGGCCGAGGCGGCCTCTGACTGATCGAACGGATCGCACGTCACAGCATCGGCGGTCCGGTTCGGAGCGTAAGGGCCGGTCATGGCACCGCGACCACGTCGACGACCCCGAAAGCAAGGTGGTCGAGCACGATCGGTACCGCCGCCTCCGGGACGGCGATGGCAAGCGAAGAATCGGTCAACTCGACGACGACGCCGGTGGTCAATCGGGTTGCCTGCGTTGCGTGGTCGTCGCCAAGCGAGCGGATGCCGTAGAGCTCGACCAGGCTGCCGGCATGTACGGGGGGCGGGGCCGTGGGCACTGGCAACGTGACGAGCCGTTCGCCCGCTTCGAGACCGGAATCGGTCGGGAAGAGGCGCCTCCCGACCAGTACCTCACCGGCGACCAGGTCGGAGCGGGCGACTGCGCCGGCGGGAAGCGTGCTCACGAAGCCGTCCGGTAGGAGCGCTTTCGGCCATTCGACGACCTGGACGTCATCTGGACCGAGTGAGCTGCCGGCAGCGACATCACGACGCACCGACACCACCGAGGTCGTGGTGCCGAGTCCATCGACGGTCGATCGCCACTCGAGGCCGACGTCGACCATGGCCAGTAGACCGAAGCCGATGACGACTCTGAGGAGGGCCCGGCGTGGCTCGATCCGGTGTATGTGGTCGACAAGAGCCTGCCGCCGAGGGACAGGGCCCACGATGGGGCGTTGAAACCGCGTCACGACGCGCCTCCGGTCAGTCAGGAATGAAGCTGATACCGGGGAAGCGGTGGGACTGCGGAGATCAGTCCGAGCTGGTCGAGGAGCTCTTGGTCGAGGAGCTCGAAGCCTTCTTGTCGCCGGAGACCTTCTTGTCGCCGGAGACCTTCTTGTCGCCGGAAGCTGCAGCGGCGTCGGCCTTCGAGACCTTGGTGGGGGCGTCGGCCTTGGTCGAGTCGGACGTGCTCGACGACGAGACTCGAGCGTCGTTCCGGTAGAAGCCATCGCCCTTGAAGGCAATACCGACCGGGCTGAAGACCTTCTTGAGCAGATGCTCGTGCTTCTTGCCCGGAAGCGTCGACAGCGGATCGTCGTGGATCGACTGCTCCACTTCGAACCGTTCGTTGCATTCTGTGCACTTGTATTCGTACGTTGGCATCAACTCTCCTACATCGGCCGATCGATATTACCGGGGTGAAGCCTCGAAGGTGATTCGAGCCGACCGATAGGAACGCAACCCACTCGCTCGAAGGACACCTCTACGTGAACGATGCATCGCCCGCACGCAAGGTCAAGAAGGCGGTGATTCCCGCTGCCGGACTCGGTACGCGATTCCTGCCGTTCACCAAAGCGGTACCGAAGGAGATGCTTCCGGTCATCGATCGTCCGGTCATCCAGTACATCGTCGAGGAAGCGATCGACGCCGGCATGGACGACATCCTGATCATCACCTCCCGTCACAAGAAGGTGATGGAAGACCACTTCGACCGTCACGTCGAGCTCGAGGATGCTCTCAAAGGCAAGGGCAAGACCGAAGAGGCCGAGCAGGTTCGGGCCCTCGGCGAAATGGCGAACATCCACTTCGTGCGCCAAGGCGAAGCCAAAGGTCTCGGCCATGCCATCGGGATGGCCAGGCACCATGTCGGCAACGAACCGTTCGCTGTGCTTCTCGGGGACGACATCATGCGCACCAAGGTCCTGCGGGGCCTCGTCGACACCTACGAGGCCCACGGAACCTCTGCCGTTGCGTTGATGGAGGTGCCCGCTGCCGACATCTCGTCCTACGGGTGTGCTGCTGTCGAGGGGCTCGGCCAGCAGGTGGTGAACATCACCGGACTCGTCGAGAAGCCGGCCGTGGCCGATGCACCGTCGAACTTGGCGGTGATGGGTCGGTACCTGTTCACGCCGGCCATCTTCGACGAGATCGATCAGACCGAACCAGGAGTGGGCGGCGAGATCCAGATCACCGACGCCATGGTGAGCCTGATGGCGAAGGAGCCGATCAAGGGTTTCACGTTCTCGACAGGGCGCTACGACACCGGCAAGAAGATCGACTACCTGCGAGCGGTCGTCGAGTTCGCGTTGGAGCGCGACGATCTCGGCCCGGAGTTCCGGATCATTCTCTCCGAGATCGCCAAGCGAGAGGGTCTCGGCTGACCGGTAGCGTGAGCGGATGATTCCGCTCGGCGACGCTCAAGCCCACGTTCGGTCGGCCATCGAAACCCTGCCGGTGGTGACGGTGCCGATTGCCGACGCGGTCGGTCTCGTCATTGCCGAGACCGTCACGGCGCCCGAAGCGATACCCCCGTTCGACAACACCGCGATGGATGGTTTTGCACTTCGCGCCATCGACCTCGCCGGCGCCACTGAGGCGTCGCCCGTCGAGCTCCCGATCGTCGCCACCGTGGCTGCCGGAGCCACGGCTCCTCGGCCGCTCGAGGCGGGAGAGGCGATGCGGATCATGACCGGAGCTCCCATTCCCGGGGGAGCAGATTCGGTGATCATGGTCGAGCTCACTGAAGCCGACGATCGGGTCGTGCGTTGTCGAGCCGAAGTTCCTGTCGGCAATCATGTGCGTCGTGCCGGCGACGACCTCCAGGCCGGCAGCATCGTCTTCGAGGCGGGGACGATCATCCGACCTGCGCACGTCGGCGTGCTCGCCAGCGTCGGACGGGTCGAGGTTGCCGTTCATCGTCGGCCACGGATCGGTGTGTTCTCGACCGGTGACGAGCTGGTGGTCGGGCCGGTGGAACTCGAGCCGGGTCAGATCCGCGACTCCAACCGGCCCCAGTTGTTGGCGCTCGTTGCGGAGGCTGGCGCCGTACCGATCGACCTCGGCGTGCTCCGTGACGACGAACGAGAAATCGATCAGGCGCTTCGGGCCGCAGTCGACTCCTGCGATGCGCTCATCACATCCGGGGGAGTGAGCATGGGTGACTTCGATTTCGTGAAGAAGGTCCTGTCGTCCCTCGGCGATCTGACCTGGATGCAGGTGGCCATCAAACCGGCGAAGCCCCTTGCCTTCGGCGTGTTGTTCGGCACCCCGATTTTCGGACTACCGGGCAACCCGGTCAGTTCTGCGGTCAGCTTCGAGCTGTTCGCTCGGCCGGCGATTCGCATGATGATGGGGCGACCCGACGTCGAGCGGGTCACGGAAGTCGCCATCGTCGATGAGGTGCTCGGGCGTCACCCGGACGGCAAAACCCACTTCCAGAGGGTGGTGGCGACGCAGGAATCAGACGGTTGGCACGTTCGTTCTGCTGGGGCGCAGGGTTCGCATCAGTTGGCCGCGCTGGCCGCAGCGAACGCACTCGCTGTGTTGGTTGACGGCGACGGTGCCGGCGTTGGTGATCGTGTCCGGGTGATGCTGCTCTCCTGACCGCTCTGTCGCCGGTCGGTTTCGAGAGGTACCATCCCACGATGGCAACGGAGTTGATCGATCGATTCGGCAGGGTGCACACCGATCTGCGGATCTCGGTAACGGATCGCTGCAACTTCCGTTGTGCCTACTGCATGCCAGAAGAAGGCATGACGTGGCTCGACCGCTCCGACGTGCTCTCTTTCGAGGAGATCGAGCGGGTTGCTCGCGTGCTCGTCGAACACGCGGGAGTTCGTTCGATTCGCCTGACCGGTGGTGAGCCGACCGTTCGGGCCCGGCTGCCCCTGCTGGTCTCGAAGCTCGCTGTGCTCCCGGTGGAACTGTCGATGACGACCAACGGGGCCACCCTTGCATTGGTGGCAGACGACCTCCGAGCCGCAGGTCTGCAGCGATTGAACATCAGTCTCGACACCCTCGACGCCGATCGCTTCTTCGAGCTCACGAAGCGAAACGAACTCGGTCGGGTGCTCGAAGGGATCGATGCAGCGGTGGCCGCCGGTTTCGACCCGGTGAAGATCAACGCCGTCCTCATGCGGGGCATCAACCACGACGAGGTCGGGGATTTCCTCGAGATGGGTCGTGCGAAAGGCGTCACGGTCCGGTTCATCGAGTTCATGCCGCTGGACGCTCAGGGCCAGTGGTCCGAGGCCCGCGTCGTCGCGTATGACGAGATCCTGGCCATCGCTCGCGAACGATTCGACTTCGAGCCGATCGAGCGGGGGTCATCACCTGCGGAACGTTTCCGTTACGTCGGGACCGACGCCGTCGACGGGCCAGGCGGTGAATTCGGTGTGATCGCCAGCGTGACCCAACCGTTCTGCGGAGATTGCGATCGGATGCGGCTCACCGCCGAGGGTCAGATCCGCAACTGCTTGTTCGCACTCGAGCATGTCGACCTCCGTTCGATCCTGAGGCAGGGCGGATCCGATCAGGACATCGTGAAGGCTGTCGCAGGCGAAATCGACCGGAAGTGGGCTGGCCATGCGATCGGCCAAGTGCATTTCATCCGGCCCAGCAAGTCGATGTCGCAGCTCGGCGGCTGAGTTCGCAGCGATCAGGGAGGTGCCTGCGTCGGCTAACCTCCCGCCCGTGAATGATCGATCGCTGACCCATCTCGACCCGCTCGGGCATGCTCGCATGGTCGATGTCACTCTCAAGGAGGCGTCACCGCGAAGGGCCGTCGTGCGTGGCCGGGTGTACATGGAACCCGAGACCACCTCGTTGGTCGCGCAACGTGCCGTGGCGAAAGGCGACGTGCTCGCCGTGGCTCGAGTGGCCGGAATCATGGCGGCCAAGCGAACCAGTGACCTGCTGCCGCTGTGTCACCCGTTGCTGATCGGCGCAGTGCTCATCAACTTCGAGATCGCGGACGACCACATCGAGATCGAGACCCAGGTCGACACCGTCGACCGCACGGGTGTCGAGATGGAGGCGCTCACGGCGTGTTCTGTCGCCGCGCTGACGATCTACGACATGTGTAAATCGGCGGACAAGAGCATGGTGATCGGCGACATCGCGCTGTGGGAGAAGACCGGCGGGAAGTCGGGTCCTTACCGGCGGACCGACCAGACGGATCGCTCTGCGTGACGCCTGACGTCGGCGTGTGGTTTCATTGCGCTGAGTTTCGTAGTACTTTTGTAACGTATGTGGGCTGGCCGCCGACCGGCGTCCAGCGGAGAACCTGTGAAATGAGTCCCGCCGAATGAGCTTGATCTCGACTTTCGTTCTGGTGTTCCTGGTTGCTGCGTGGGGATGGGTGCTTGGTCGCCCGCTGCTGCAGAGTCTTCTCAACCGATCGCATCGCGATCCCGTCGGTCATTTCAACCGGCAGCTGTCCGTGCTCGGCCAAGCACCGCGTGAGTCGGCCCGCTTCGGGTCCGGCCCGTCGCTCGGCCCAGCCCGCGATTCGATGAAGCGCAGGCGTCTCCAGTGGTTCATGGCTCTCGTCATGGCCGCGGTCGCTTCGCTCGCTCTCGCTGTCGTGTTCGGCGGTGCCTTCGTCTGGCAGCACCTGCTCATCGACGTCTTCCTCGTTGCCTACGTCGTCATCGCGGCTCGTGTCGGTTCGATCGAGCGTGAGCGGTCCTCCAAGGTCACGAGCTTGCGCCTCGTCGGTGGCCAGAACCAAGGCCAAGCACCGTTCCTGCGGGCCGTCGGCGATCGCTGAGCGCCCGCTACGATCGTCAACTCCAGATGGGGCTGTAGCTCAGCTGGCTAGAGCGCCTCGGTCGCATCGAGGAGGCCAGGGGTTCGACTCCCCTCAGCTCCACCATCTCCGGAACCCCTGATCAACGACCTCGCGGTCCGGTCAGGGGTTTCC
>CBESNA010000051.1:0-30735 GCA_965530755.1 uncultured Acidimicrobiia bacterium
TGACGGTTACCCCACTGCTTCGCAAACTGGTGGAACGCGGGGTGGCCGGCGAGTGTGAACCGCTCGTGCTTGCCCCGGTCCCATGGCTTATCGGTGCCATGCGCACGACCGAATCGACGATCAATCGCCGAGACTTGGCCGGCGTGTTGCGGTCGGCGGGCCAGGTGCCGATGGTGCCCCCAAATGTTGCCGGCTGGCCAACGGGCGATGCCTGGCTCACCTCGTCGGCGACGGTGGCGAGACTCGAGACCTCCCGAGTGCTGGCCGACGCCGCGTCAGCAGGGAGCGCTCCGATGGTGGCGGCCTCGGCCGGCGACCTGGATGAGCTGGCACGTGCGCTGGGAAGACCGGAGGGATTCAGCCAAACCACGGCCGATGCACTGCTCGCCACCGATGTGACGGGTCGGTCTCTTCTGGCCCTGGCCCTTTCGAGCCCCGAGATGGTGATCGCATGAGTAGCTCGAAGCGGCTGATCGTGACGAGGCGCCGGTTCCTCACCATCGGCGGAGCGAGCGCGATGTGGCTGGCCACCGGTTGCCGTGGCCAGGAGCTCTCAGCCCCTGCTTCCACCACGACGTCGATGCCGGCCCCGAGCGACCGGGTGCTGGTGCTGGTTCAGCTCCTCGGAGGCAACGACCCGCTCAACACGCTGATCCCCTTCGACGGGCACTATCGCGATGCACGCCCTTCGGTCGCAGTTGATGAGAGCGAGGTGCTGGCCCTGACCGGCCGGACCGATCTCGGTCTGCATCCTTCGCTGGCTCCGCTGCTTCCTCGGTGGGACGACGGCTCGATGGCGCTCGTCGCCGGCGTCGGGTTCGACGACCAAACCCGCTCCCATTTCGAGAGCCGTGATGTGTGGTGGCGGGGCACGAGTGACGCCTCAGCCGACGGTTGGCTGGCACGGTGGATGGATGCGGCGGCGATCGACCAGCCGGACGAGCCGCTCGAAGCGATCGCCCTCGGTGCCGGCCCGCGGGCACTGTCCGGGTCGGCTGCTGCTGCGGTCAACGATCCCTCCGACTTCCGGCTCGATCCGCCCCCGGGAATGAGTGTCACCGACTTCGAGACATTCCTGCTGGCCGTGTCACAAGGGTCCATGACCGAAGGTGCGCTGCTCCAGGCAGCCAGAGGAGCCCTCCCGTTGGCGCTGTCCACCCAGAAAATCATCGACGATGTCGGCGATGCCGACGCTGGTGATGCCTACGCCAATCAGAACACCGCAGCGCTCGAGCTGCAGTTGCAGGTGGCCGCCGATCTGATCACCACCCGTCCGGGTCTGCGGATCGTCACCGTCGGCATCGAGGGCTTCGACACGCACGCTGATCAGCTGGACACACATGCCAGCCTGCTCGATCAAGTGGCCGGGTCGCTGGCCGGGTTCTGGGATTCACTCGGTCCGGACGACCGGGAGCGGTGCTTGGTGATGTCGACGACGGAGTTCGGTCGACGGGTGGCAGAAAACGGGTCCGGGGGCACCGACCATGGACGGGCGAGCACCCAGCTGCTCCTCGGTGGCGGGGTCAACGGCGGGCAGGTAGCCGGCGGATACGAGTTCGGTTCGCTCGAGGACGGCGATCTTCCGATCGCGGTCAACGCCATCGATCTGTATGCAGACGCGCTGCGTTGGCTCGGCGGTCCCGTCGACGAGGTGCTGTCGACCGAGCCGCCATCCACCGGCCTGATTTCGTTCTGACCTCGGCTGTTCAACCAGGTTCCGCGAGATCGATGGGACGGCAAATGCTGATCTGGGCGACCGGGGGGCCCGGCACCATCGAGCGGCGAGCGACCGCCGAAGCAAACTCGGCGATCCGAGCCGGATCGTTCTGCATCTCGTCTGACCACGTTGGCATCTCGTCCACCTCCTGAGTCGCAAACGGCTGCAGGTCAGGCTGGTGCTCCGCTTCGACATCGATCTCCCAGGCGCGGCCAGAGCCGAAGGGTCGGCCGCCTGGCGGGAGACGCGCGACCAGGAACCCGGTGTCGTCTGCGATCTCCACATTCAGGCCCGATTGGCGAGCGAAGGCGACGTGGAGGGTGGCCTTCGCCGGGCCGTCGTGAAGCGAGTCGACGAAGTCCTGGATCGTGCCGGTTGCACCTCGGATCTCATAGTCGCCGGGGTCGTAGCCGTCGGCCAGATTCCACCGCAACGGCCAGAGGCGACGATCACCGTCGTCGAAGTAATCGAGTTCGGATTCGGGCACGCCGTCGCGCCGCAGTAGCTCGATGCGGGTCGGATCGGTTTCTTCGCTTGGCCCTTCCACTTCCAGACTTGCGAACGTGTCGGAGTAGCGAGTGATCCGTCCGGCATCGAGCTCGACGGTTGCCCATTCGATCCAGGCCGCGAGACACGAATGGACCAGCGTGAATCTCCCTCCGGCATAGGCGCAGTCGTAGATGAACGGGCCGAGCGAGCCAGGGTGGTCGAGCTCGACCATGTGGTACCAATGGCTCGAGTACGCGATCGGGAACAGCACCGTCGTGGGCCACGGTGGTTGGTCCTCCTGATGTAACAGCCACGAGTCGAATGCGAAAGACAGATCGCAGAGTTCGGGACCGAACCAAGGTGCCGCCGACGTGATGGACCACGTCCGGTAGAAGTGCTCGATGTCGGCCGGCATGCGGAGTGGAGCGATCGCTTCGTTGATCGTGGTGAGCATTTCGATCTGATCAGGAGACGCTGACGGCATCGTGATGCCGAACGGTTCGCCGGCCCGAACGAAGTCAGCAACCGCCACGTCCAGCCGTTCGATCGAGGTCACGCGGTCTCGTCGGTGTCGAGGTCGTCGGTGTCGAAGTCGTCGGTGTCGAAGTCGTAGCCGACCATGTCACGCGGGCCAACGGTGTCACTGGCGTCCGGCAGTTCGGGGTAGTCGTCCGGCAGTTCCGGGTCGTCGGTCTTTCGGCCGGAGACGCGCCCACGACCTGCCTCGACGATGGCGCCGAGTGACGTGCCAATCGTTGGGCGTTCCAGGCGATCAACGGCCTCGAACTCCAGCAGCCGTTGTTCAGCGAACCATTTGGCCAGTGCGCCGAGCTCGTCCTCTGCTCGGCCGAGTGCTCGGCTCTGGAATGGCGCCAGGACATCGATGGCCTTGGGTTGGAGCAGGTGTGCTTGGGCCCGAAGGAACTGCTCGAGGAACGCCTGATCTTGATCGAGGTGCTCGCGCATCGCCGTCTGCGCCTGTCGGACTGCTGCTTCGAGATGCTCGGGTTCATCGTTGGCGATCCGACGGACGCGCAGCTGCTGCCACTGGGAGAAGTTGTGTTCGGCAACGAGAAGGAGCGCCATCGTTTCCGACAGCATCTCCTCGGCCAACAGCTGATCCGCCGCCTTCGCCCGCTGGCGCGGCCGCCAGCTCGACTCGGCTTCTTCGAGCTGGGTCCGGAGATGGGCTCGGAGCTTCTCGAGGTCGCGCGTGATGGCGGGGCCGAGGGCGGCGACCGAACTCCAGTCGGCTGCAGTGAGTGCGTCGCCGGCATCGAGGTGGCTCACCAATGCGTCGAGCGTTCGCCGGTCGCCGAGCACACTTCCCAGTCGCTCGGAGCGGAGCATGGCGATGACGTGGTCGATCTTGTCCTCGACACGCTCGACTGCGACCTCGACGTTCTTCACCGCAGTGCGCAAGGCGAGACCGATGGCCGCTGATTGGAACGCAAGTGCTCGCTCCGGGCTGGCGCTCACGACCTCCCAGTCGAGATTGCCGGCGATGTGGCGACCGTCGTGGACCAACGATCGGAACGAACCGTCGCCGGTCGGGATGGCCCCGTGCTGTTCCAGGAGTTGGCGGCTGGAGGCGGTGTGGCGGATGTACTGACTCGACGTGGCGCCGTCAGCGAAGCCGGTGGCGAACACCGCCAAGGCCTCGGTCGGCACCACCGGCGAGGCGACGAGTGCCGACCCGCCGATCCGTTGGAGCCGATCGACGATCTCCGCAACTGCTGCTGTCGGGCCGGACAACAGCAACCCGTTGCCGTCATCGCCGCAGTAGACAAGATCGCTGCCTTCCGTTGGGGTCGGCTCGCTCTCCTCGGCTCCGCGCCGGAACCAACCGGTCATGTGTCAACCCGTGCACGACAGAGGTGCCGTGGCGGAGTGAGGAGGCGTCGCATCTCCCACATGGTGCCACCACAACGGGCGAGGTTCTCGCCGCTATCGTCGGCGCCCCGCAAGTGGCCGAGACGGGGAAGGACGCCAGGTGTTCGTAGCGCTCAGGGAAATCCGCCGATCATTCGGTCGATTCTCACTCTTGACGTTCGCCGTGGCGTTGCTCGTTCTGCTGCTTCTGTTCTTCCAGGCTGTGGCAGGAACCTTGACGAGGGGGCTGACCGGCGGGCTGGAGTCGACCTCGGCCGATGTTCTTGTGTACGACGAACAGGCCCGCCGCAATCCGGCGACGAGCATCCTGTCGCTGTCGGTCGAGGCGGAGGTCGCAGCGGCGGCCGATGTCGTGGCGACATCGCCGATCGGGCTGAGCGTGTTCACCGGATCGACCAACGGTGTCGAGCTCGACGTGCAACTGGTTGGCGGCGACCCGTCCGGTCCATCTGCACCCGCCGATGTAGCCGACGGCCGACGTCCGGAAGCCCGAGGGGAAGCGTTGTTCAGCGGCTCATCGTTCGACGACCCCATCGAGATCGGCCGGCAAGTCACCGTCGAGGGTGTGGTGTTCGAGATCGTCGGCACCGCCGATGATGCAGCATTCAATGTGCTCCCCACGCTGTATGTCCCGTTCGAGGACTACGTGGCGGCTTCGCAGGCCAGGGCCGGGGCGCCGATCGATGTGGCGCCTTCGCTGATCGGCGTCGCAGTTGCCGACGGGGCCGATCCGGCTGCCGTCGCTCGGTCACTGACCGAGTCGATCGACGGGATCGAAGCGTTGGACCGGTCGGCCGCCGTCGACGCCCTCCCCGGGGTCGGCCAGATCACGCAGTCGTTCTCGATCCTCTACCTTCTGCTTTACATCGTCGTCGCCATCGTCACCGGCGTGTTCTTCCTCATCCTCACCGTTCAGAAAGAGGACGCCCTCGTCCTCCTTCGGGCAGTTGGTGCCAGCAGTCGCGACGTGATCAGTTCGGTACTCATCCAGGTCCTGGTGGTGGTGGGCCTTGGTGCGGTCATCGGTTCGGCGGTCACCGCCGGCCTCCTGGCCCTCACCCGAGACGTTTTCGGCGCGGCACTCAGCGCGACCACAACGGCCACCACCGTTGGTGTGATCGTGGTGCTCGGCCTGCTGGCATCGGTCGGCGCGGTGCGGCGGGTGTTGGCGATCGATCCGGTCGAAGCGACGACCAGCGGAGGCATCTGACCAATGGGCATCGCCATCAAAGAGCTGCTTCGCCGGCCCAGTCGTTTCGTCTCGGTCGGCGGTGCGCTCACCATGCTCGTCGTCCTCCTGATTGTTCTCGGAGGTTTCCTCGACGGTCTGGAACTGAGCAGCACGGGTCCCTACCGGGCCCACGAAGGCCGACTGCTTGTCTTTTCCGACGGGAGCGAGCTGCTCATCCAGAGGTCCAAGGTGGACGCGGGGCAAGCCGAGCAGCTGGCCGCCGCCGACGGGGTCGCAGCGGTCGGAGCGCTCAACCAGATCGCCTCGACGGCGAGCGACTCTCAGGGTGAGATCGTCGACATCGTGATGTTCGGGTACGACCTCTCGACCAACGTGATCCCGTCTCCGCCGGTCGATGGCGGCGCCGTGATCGACAAAGCGCTGGCCGATCGCTACGACGTCGCTGTCGGGGACACGCTCCAGCTCGGCGCGACATCGGAGCCGGTCGTCGTGTCGGAGATCGTCAGCGATCTCAGTCAGGGCTCACCAACCGTCTGGCTCTCGACCCAGCGTTGGCGAGAAATCGTTCAGTCCGGAAACCCCGCCGCACTTCCGCCGGAGGGCACCAACCAGGCCCTGGTGGTAGAGGCGAGTGCCGGCACCGACCTCGAGATTCTGGCCCCTGGACTGGCAGCGGTCGACGGGATCGCCGTGGCCACCTCCGCCGAGGCGATCGAAGCCCTGCCGGTGGTCCAACAGCAGTCATCGACCTTCGAGGGCATCATCGGGGTCACGTTCGTCGTCACCCTGATGGTGGTGGCATTGTTCTTCACCCTGATCACGCTGGAGCGGGTCGATCTCTACGCAGTGCTCAAAGCGCTGGGGGCCAGAACCGGCGACCTGGTGGCCGGCATCTCGGCTCAGGCCGTCGGCGTGAGTCTGGTGGCGTTGGTGCTCGGCCTCGGACTGAGCGTGGCCTTCGTCGGCCTTCTGCCTGCTGACCTACCGGTCCGGTTGGTGCCGGCCCGCCTGCTCCAGACCGCGGTTGGCGTGTTGTTGAGCGCACTCCTCGGCAGCCTTTTCACACTGCGCCGAGTGCTCCGTATCGACCCGGCCGAAGCGATCGGATGAAGCCGAAGCAAATGGACCGAGAAACGAATGAAGACTGACATGCCCGCACTCGAACTGGACAACGTCCGCAAGGTCTACGGAGCCGACGACCAGCAGGTCGTCGCCCTCGACGACGTCAGTCTGACCGTCGGACGCGACGAGATGATGATCCTCGTCGGACCGTCGGGTTCCGGCAAGACCACGCTGCTCACCGTCGCTGGGGCGCTGCTTCGCCCGACATCTGGCAGCGTGCGAGTCGGCGGGGTCGACATCACCGACCTCGATGACAAACGACTGGCGAGGTTCAGACGCGACCAGGTGGGCTTCGTCTTCCAGTCGGTGAACCTGATCCCGTTCCTGACCGCAAGGGAGAACCTCCTCGTGGTCCGACAGTTCGGAGGTTCCCGAGTCGACGCTGCGGCCAAGAAACGCGCTGACCAGTTGCTCGATGAGCTCGGGCTCGGTGGACGGGGCGGCAGTCTGCCTTCCCAGCTGTCTGGCGGACAGAAGCAGCGGGTGGCCATTGGTCGGGCGCTGATGAACGACCCGTCGCTGGTGCTGGTCGACGAACCGACGTCAGCGCTCGACTCGGAGCTCGGAAAACAGGTGATGGACCTGCTTCGGCGAGAGATCAAGGGCCGTGGCGTGGCGGCGATCATCGTCACCCACGACGACCGGGTGCTGGAGTACGGCGACCGCACGGTACGGATCGTCGACGGCGCGCTGGAACCGGCCAGCGCCGGCACGGTCAGCGGCTGATCACTCCGATCGGATCAATGATCCTCCTCGTCGATGATGTCGCGGACCACGTCGTCCAACATGAGAGACGCTCCGGCATCGAGGGCTTGGTCCATGTCGGCCTCGGGGTGGGAACGACGAAGCCGGTCGATGACGTCTGCGACTTCAGCTGCCAGGCGTCCGAGTGCCGGGTCAGATCGGACCACACCGATATGGCTGAGCGCACCGGGGCTGCCGGTGAGCTCGTACTCAGCTTCTGCGTGAACGAGGATCGCGAACAGCGAGTCGGCGTGAGCCCCGATTGCGACGGCTACGGCTAGGCACTCCTTGGCGAGCCTGTGCGCCTCCACGGTTTGGTTCGTCCTCATGAGAAGTTGAGCGAGATTTACCAGTGATCGGACTTCGTAGGCGCGAAGTCCAAGGCGCCGTGTCAACACCAGAGCCTCCTCGTACTCGGCCTGGGCCCTCTCGTAGTTCCGAATGTCGCTTCTCAGATCGGCCAGGTAGTGCCAGGAGACGCCGAGGTTCAAGTGGCAGATCGCAAGTCCCGTGAGATCACCGGACTCGGTCGCGAGCTCGAAGATGCGTCGATCGTGGGCGAGTGTTTCGTCATGGTCGCCCAGGGCTTGCGCAATCCGGCCGCTCGTGAGGTGAGCCCCAATCAGGGTCTTGGTATCCCCCTCCATTTTCGCTCGGCTCAAGGTCGCCGCAGCGTTCTGCTTCGCGCGTTTGAGGTTCCCGGAGTTGAGATCGCTCAACGCACTGCAGGTGAGCATGCGTGTGAGGTTGATGCCACCAAGACGTGTTGCGATCGGAAGCGCACGTTCCACGAGGGAGCGACCTCGTTCGTGGGCGCCCAGCAATTCAGAAACGAAGAAGGCTTCGTGAGTCGCAGCAACGATTGCGGCATCATCAGCGTTACGTTCGCCGAGTTGGATCGCCAAGCGAACTGCTTCGTCCGCAGTGGCGAGATCTCCTACAAGTCGACACGCCCTGGCCAAGATGAGGTGCCAGCTCGAATTGGAAGCTGCCGCGCCGCTGGCTCGGAAACCGGCGTCGGCCAATCGCCTGGCCGAGGAGGCGTCGCCGGAGTTGAGCGCCCGCTCCGCCGCTTCGAACAGGAGCTCAGCCGCTTGGTCCATCTGGTCGGCGAGAAGAAGGTGACCGGCGATCTCCTCGAGGTATTCGTCCCGGCGCTCGGCGACGACGAGCGCGAGCCATTCTGCGGCTCGTTCGTGGAGGGCACGTCGTTCGCTGAGGAGGACCGTCTCGTAGGCCACGTCGTGGAGGAGGGCGTGCTTGAACGTGAACTCCGCCGTCTGGGCAAACGAGGACGGCCGTTGTTGGAAGACCATCTCACTGCTGAGTGCAGCCTCCAGGTCTGCCGGTTCGGGTCCGAGCGCCTCGACTGCGGAATCCCAGAATGTCCGTCCGAGAATCGAAGCCCGCTGCAGCGAGCGCCTCCCCGCCTCGGAGAGCACGTCGAATCGTGCCTGGAGGACACCGGTCAGCGTCTTGGGAATGGTGGCGGCGTCGAGTAGATCGACCCGGACGGTCCAGGTCCCGACTTCGCCGTCCGCGACGATGCAGCCGTCGTCCATCAGCTTCTTGATGAGCTCCTCGATGTAGAACGGGTTGCCATCGGCGCGTTCGACGACGAGGTCGACGAGTGGCTCAGGCACGTGATCGACTCGTTTCAGGATCTCGGCCACCAGCGCTCTCGCTGCCGGCTCGTCAAGCGAAGCAAGCGGGATCGCAGTCCACGTCGGCCCGAGAGCATCGAGGACCGACCCGGACCCGGATCGTTCGGGGCGAGTCGCAGCAACGGTGAGGAGTTGGTCTTCAGAGAATTGGGAAACGAGGTCCCGGAGAAGTTCGAGCGATTCCTCGTCGGCCCAATGCAGGTCCTCGAACAGCATCACGACCGGCGACGCGGCCATCAACGAGCGGAAAAAGGCCACGAGGTGAGCTCGTCCGACAGCAGCAAGGTTCTCACCCGAGACAACCCCCGCCCCCGACGAACCGTCCGACAGCTCGAAACCAAGCCACAGGCCCAGGATCAGGGCTTCTCGATCGTCGAGTACGGGAGCGGTCTCGGCCCGAAGTTTCTCGAGAACCATCGCCGGTGAATCGCCCTCCTTCACCCCGGCTCGAAACGCCACGAGATCCCGCCACAATCCGAGCCGGCTCTCCGACCGAGATCGGATCGCGCGAGCCTTGAAGTAGAAAACGCCGAGGTCGTGTAGCTCCAGCCAGTTGTCGAACTCATAGAGCAACCGTGATTTGCCGACACCAGCGTCACCAACGACGACAACGGACTGGCATCGACCTGCCGAGACCACATGATGGAAGGCTCTACACAGAGCTGCGAACTCTTCTTCACGGCCAACGGTCGACGTCTCGACTCCTTCAACCCCTCTGCTTCGGAGGCGGAAGGCTCGAGCCTTCGCTGCCTTTACGACATACGCCCGGAGCGGTTCGGCCTTGCCCTTCACGGTCAGTGGCTGAAGTGCTTCGACGTCGAAGACGCCCCGGATCTGGCTGTAGGTGTCATGCGAGATCACGACACCATTGGGAGGAGCCGCATGCTCGAGGCGACTGGCGGTGTTGACCGCGTCACCCATGACCGTGAACTCCCGAGTCGATCCCACCGGCCCAACCAAGACCGGGCCGGTGTTCACCCCGATCCGCATCGCCAAGTCCCGACCGGACGAAACCCGAAACTTCGCGATCTCAGACTGCAGGCCAAGCGAAGCTCGCACCGCTCGTTCGGCATCATCCTCCGCCGTTGCCTCGGTGCCCCACACCGCCATCAGCGCATCGCCGATGTGCTTGTCAACCCGCCCACCGCGATCGACCACGACCCTGTCGAGACGAGCCCACAACTCGTTCATCAGCTCCGCCACGATCTCGGGGTCCAACGACTCAGACATTGCCGTGAACCCGGACACGTCAGCGAACAGCACCGTCACCTGCCGACGCCGCTGCGCCCGACCAGTCATTCCCTCGAGCTGCGAGCCAAGCGCGCTGATTGCTGCGTCGATGACCTCGTCAGGAACGACGCCACGCAACTGTTCCTGGGCGCTGAGAGCTGCGAGCAGCTGCTCCTCATCCATTCAGGCCCCCTCAAGTTTTCCAACCAGAGTGCCACACGGCTGGCGGGTGATTCAGCTCCGGCTCGGGAACTGATCGTCGAGCATCTCGGCGGCGTTGTCCCAGACACGAGGGCGAACGGGCGGCGCCTCGACCCGCTCCGGCTCATGGTGGAACGAGCACGCTCGGGCCACGCCAGTCAGCGTGCGGCGGAATCGGCTGTTCTGCATCTCCATCACGCACCTCTGACGTTCGACAAACGCGATTGGTCGCGAATCTTCCCTCAGATTGTGCTTCGATGCACACATGCCAACGCTGATCCCGGTCGACACGAGCTTCGCCGCCACTGCGCCACGCACGATCGTGGTCGACCAGATGATCGCGTCGCCGCCCGGCCCGATCTGGGAAGTCATCGTCGACAACCCAGGCTGGACCACCTGGTACCCCGGAATGAAGACCTGCACGTCGACGTCGGACCCGGCTCACGGCGTCGGTTCGACCCGCACCGTCGAGGTGGGCGGGGTGACACCGTCGAGATCTCTGCGGGTGGCGAGCTGTTGAAAGTGCATCCGATTCGTCACGACCGGTCCCGAGAGAACGGTGCGTTCGCCAACGCAGGCGGTCGACCCTCACGCATCAACGCCGCCTGAAACCCCCTCCGGCACTGGAACACGACTACCGGAGTCAAACCGGAACACGACTACCGGAACTTGACAAAGATCACAGATCTACGATCGGAGCATGCGGAAAGGGTCGGTGTATCGGCGCAGCGGTGGCTGGGCGTACCGCGTGGATGTGGCTCCTGACCCCGAATCTGGCCGTCGACAACAAATCTCTCGTCAGGGCTTTCGAACCAAGGCGCAGGCGATGGCGGCGATGAGCGACGTCCTGGCCGAGACCGAACCGCGCCGCATCACGCCGGCCGATCCGCTGAGCGTTCGCCAGGTCGCTCGATCGTGGCTGGAACGCAAGACACCGGACTGCGCAGCATCGACGCTGCGCACGTATCGCCGTTGTGTCGACAAGATCTGCGACCGCCTCGGCGACATCTTGATCGGCGATCTGACGGTCGCTGCGGTCGACGAATTCGAACGCGAACTTCTCGCTCACGGATCGACGAGCGGGGAAGCGCTGTAGGCCAAATCGGTACAGGGCGTTCTCGAACACCTCGCCGCCGGACGATCCAACGCCGAGATCGCCCAACAGCTCTACCTCAGCGAAGCCACCGTCAAGACACACCTCAGTCGTGTCCTGGCGAAACTCGGAGTCCGCGACCGTGTCCAAGCAGTCATCGCCGCCTTCGCAGCGGGTGTCGCTCAACCCGATCCGGATCAGCCAAACCCTGACACGACCTGACGCCACCTTCTCCATCGGCGGACGGGGCAGGCCGCCACGCCGGGAATCGAGACGTTTGGATGACGCTGGCGGCAACCTTCGGGCGACTCGGCGAATCCAGAATCCGGTGAGGATGACGACATGCCCGAGCTCACAACACTTCTCGCCTTCGCCGGAGCCACCCTCCTTCTCGTCCTGCTTCCGGGACCCAACCTGCTGTTCATCCTGGGAGCAGGCATCAGCGGCGGTCGACGAACCGCTCTGGCCGCTGCGTTCGGAGTCGAAGTCGGCACCCTCATGCATGTCATTGCGGCAGCCCTGGGACTCTCGGCCGTCCTTCAATCCTCCGCTGTCGCGTTCTCGACGGTGAAGTACCTCGGGGTCGCCTACCTCGTCTACCTCGGAATCCAGGCGCTGCGTGCCATGCCCACCGAGCACATCGGCCAACCGGCAGCACCGCAATCGACGCTGACTGCAATGCGCCGCGGTGCGCTCGTGAATGTGTTGAACCCGAAGGTCTCGCTGTTCTTCCTGGCGTTCTTGCCGCAGTTCATCGACAGCGGCCGTGGTGCGTCGTCGCAACAGATCATGGTGCTCGGAACCGTCTTCTTCGTGGTCGCGCTCACGATCGACCTCGTGTACGCGGTCGGCTCAGGAGCGCTCGGCCGCTGGCTCGAACGGCACCCGGCGCTGTCCCGCCAACAGGAGCGAATCGCCGGAGTGATCTACGTCGGCTTGGCCGGCCTTGCCGCACTCCAGGGAACCCGCACCTCGGCCACGACCTGAACCAGCCACCAACAGCCGTCCATCAAGGAGTCATCCAATGACCGCAACATCCCCCAACACCAAACGGCCCGACGAGTGCTCGAACATGGACGACATTCGCGGCGAAATCGACCAGATCGATCGGTTGATCATCGGTCTGCTCGGCGACCGCCTCGGATACGTCCATGCCGCAGCGAAGTTCAAGACATCGAAGGCGTCGGTCCGAGCGCTCGACCGTGTTGAGAGCATGCTCGAAGACCGCGAACGCTGGGCCACCGAACAAGGGCTCCAGCCGGAACCGATTAGGCAGCTCTACGTCAACCTCATCGGCTACTTCACCGAACAAGAACTCCGAGAATGGACGAAACAATGATCACCGCAAAGAGACGATGCGGGTCATCGCTGCCGGAACGCTGACCGGTACGTCGTGGGCGTCATGGAGCGTCGGTGGCGCATCGCTCGTCGCAGCGTGGGTGCTGATCCGTAACCGGCGTTGGCTGCGATCATTTCGATCGAAAGGTCGGACGTCTCCAGGAACCGACATGCCGTGATGATTCGCTGTTCGTCGATCCACTCGCGTGGTGAGACGCCGAGGCGGGACCGGAGGTGTCGTTCGAGTGATCGGCGACTCGTCTGGGCGAGCAGCACGAGGTCGTCGACACCTTGGACGCCGCCGATGTTTTCGGTGGCTCGGGCCAGCGCCTGGGAGATCGGATCGTCGCCAGTTTGAATTGGCGGTGCCGACGCGAACTGGGACTGTGCACCGTCGCGATGGGGCGCGGTGACCAGTGATCGTGCGACCTCTGCTGCGACTTCTGCGCCGTGGTCCGAACGGAGAAGGTGCAGGCAACAATCGAGCGCCGCCGCGCTGCCCGCCGATGTCACGACGTCGCCGGCGTCCACGTAGATCGTGTTCGGCTCATAACGAACTGCGGGGTGGTCCGCTTCGAACCGTTCGCGATGCCGCCAGTGGGTCGTTGCGGATCGGCCGTCGAGGAGTCCGGTCGCCGCGACCGCGAATGCGCCGAGGCAGAGACCGACGAGACGAGCGCCGTGGTCGTGGGCGCTCACGAGCATGTCCACGAGTTCGGGTGCGACGGGCCGGGTGGTGATCGGCCAAGTCGGTACCACGATCATGTTGGCACGGTCGACGTGGTCAGCCAGAAGACCGAGCCCGGTCAGTGACAGGCGGCCCTCGACCTTCGTGCTGTGTCGATTGATCCCGCACGGCACGAACTCGACATCGACCTCGCACGACGCACCACGATTCGGACCCCATACACCCGACGGTGTCGCGAGCTCGAAGAGACTCGCTTCGTCCGGGATGACGCAAACAACTACTTGGCGCATTATGAACGACAATAGCCGCTTGCGTCACTGGTCGATGGCCGGTGTGTACTTCACGATGGTCACATGGCTTCCATCCACAGTTCCAAACACAGCTCCATGACGCTCCGAGATCTCGCAGGTCTTCCGACGGACCCAACCCCTCTCGCCGAGTCCACGCTGCTCGTCATCGACGCCCAGATCGCGTATTCGCGGGCGGGGATGCTGCCGCTTGCCGACATCGATGCCGCGTTGGTTCGGCTCGGCGAACTCCTCGAAGCAGCTCGGCACCGCGATGTTCCCGTCATCCATGTCGCGCACACCGGAGCACGCGGCACGCCGTTCAACCCAGACGACGGCGGACGCTTTCTCGCCGATGCAATTCCAGCCGTGGGCGAAGACATCGTGAACAAGAAGCTCCCGAATGCGTTCGCCGGCACCAACCTGCGCCGGCGTGTCGAGCAACTTGGCCGCCCTCTGGTGATCTGCGGATTCATGACCCACATGTGCGTTGCGTCGACGGCTCGGGCAGCGCTCGATCTCGGCCTGCACACGAGCGTTGTCTCCGACGCCACCGCGACCCGTTCGCTGCAGTCACCGATCACCGGGGAGTCGATCACAGCGTCGGCGATGCACAGCGCTGCGCTCGCTGCGCTCGCCGACCGCTTCAGCGTGGTCGCTCCGACCAGCGCATTCATCGCCACATGCTCACCAATCGAGCAGCCTCACGACGTCAGCGTCGCATGATGGCCTTCTCACCGATCGCGCTGATCGTCTTTCTCATCCCACTGGCCTACAGCCCGGGCCCAGGCAACATGTTCTTCGCCGCCAACGGCGCTGCGCTCGGATTCCGAGCGACCATCCCGGCCAACGCCGGATATCACGCGGCGACGTGGCTGGTCACGGTGGCGATTGGCGTCGGCCTCGACTCAGGCCTCGATCAGTACCCCAGAGCGTTCGCCGCACTCAAGATCGTTGGTGCCGCCTACGTGCTGTGGATTGCATGGAAGCTCTTTCGTTCCAACGCCATCGGAACCCAAAGCGGCTCGGCTGCCAGTAGCGCTTCCGACGGTGTCTTCCTCTTGCTCCTGAACCCCAAGGCCTACGTCATCATCGCACTCATGTTCACACAGTTCCTCGATGAGTCGGCCGAACACCGCCTCGTCACGGTGCTACTGATCAGCACGATCTTCACCGCGAACAACCTCATCTCGTTCACGATCTGGGCCGTACTCGGTGACCGCCTTGTGCGGACGTTTCGATCCGAGCGCAGCGCACGTCGAATCAACATCGCGCTCAGCATCACTCTCGCAGCGGTGAGCGTCTGGATCGTCGCTGGATGAGTCGTCGGCCGTTCGCGATCCCGTCGGTTTCTGGCAATCGACGGCTTCTCATCCTCAGTCCCGAGACGTCGGCAGTTCAGCTCGGGGAGCGAGCTGAACTGCCGTCCAACGGTGAGCGTTGCCGAGTCGTCTCGACAGCAGGCCGAGCCGAGGGGGCATCTCCCAGAAGGGCCGTAACCGAAGCTGGTGCCAGAGGATCACGAAAAGATCACAGGATTCACCAAACTCATGTGGATTCGACAACACCACCCGAACTGAGCAGGACGATCTGGACAGCAGGCCCGTACAGAACGGGCTTTTCCGGACTTGGCTGGACGCATTGGACGGTTTCCAACCAGCTTAAACCCCCCTAGATCGAAAGATCTGTACGGGTTCAAATCCCATCCCGGGCACCATACGCTGGTGTTATATGGTTTGAGATAGTTTGCGCAGGCAAGCAAAGAGGCTCAATGTGCACAGATGGGTCTAGGGCTTCCTGTCCAGATGCTGGGGTGACAGCAGTGGTCTGTGGTTCGGGTTGTTGGTCAGGTTAGTTGGAGGAGGTCGGCTGGTCGCCGGCCCTTCATGTAGTCGCCGTGGTTTCGGCGTCGGTGGTTGTAGGTGTGGCATCAGGCGTCGGCCCCGCGTTGGAGTTTGGCGGACGCTGTTGAAGCAGAGCCGGTGGAACGCTGGCCGCCAGCATTCCTGGAGCATCGTTCCCTGGAACCGTTCGACCACCGCGTTGTGGTTCGGTGAGCGCGCTGGGATGAACACGCGTTTCAGTTGTTTCGCGGCGAGCGCGTCAGCGAACGCGCCCGCTTTGTATTCGGGTCCGTTGTCCGCGACGATCGCCTTGATCGGGAACCCCATCTTGAAGATCCGTTCGAAGAACGCGACCGACACGGTCTTGTTGACGGTGCCGTGAACAAGCCACACCATTGCCCAGCGAGTCGCGGTGTCGACAGCAGTGAGTTGGTAGACCTTGCCGACGCCGTTGAGGTTCCCGATGTAGAACGAGTCAACAGCGACAAGGCCGCCAGGTTTGCCGGATCAGTGGCAGAACCCGAACGGTTCGTCCTCGACCGCCACCTCGGTGACGAGCCCGGTCGTCAAGGCAGTGATCGCAGCAGCACGCGCCAGACGCTGATGACGTCGACCGAGGCCGTGCTTGATCAACAGGTTTTGCACTGCCGATTTGCTGATCGTGAAGGAAGGCCGACGGAACTACCTTCAAGGGTCACGGCCTACCCCAGACCGCGCGGAGCAATCCCATGTCTACCGTTTGCTTCGGCGACAGGTTGGACGAGTGGGGTGCGGTCGCGGTGGTGGAGCTGTTCCTCGCGCTGCGAGGTTCGCTGAAGGTGGCTGACCGGATTGACGATGAGCGAGAACACGCGTCGCTGCCACGGTGACATGTTGGCGGCGACCACCGAACCGTCGAACCTTCGTTCTGAACACGCTCGGCATGTCGCATTGCGCGATTCGCGTCGGCCCGGGACCGCCTCGATGCGGGCAACGAACCGCTCGTGTTCTTCGCCGACGAGGAGAGAGGCTGCGCGCACGTGCTGTATCGACGGCCACTAGGGGCTGATCGTGCCCGCAGACGATTGAGGATGGCCTGGAGCCTCTCGAGTTGATCCGGAGTTGAGCGCAATCGGACATGGCACTGATTCCGCCGAAGCAGAGTGGACGAACACCCGACAATGAAGGCGACCACGACTCCGACGCACGGCAGCAGTCGAGCGCTCATCGACGCATCGGTCAGCGAGTCCCGAAATATCGTGGTGCCGCTCGACCTCGCTGCTCGGCGACGGAGGTGACGCAGCGTTGATCGGGCGTTGAACTCACCGGTCAGTGGAGGCCGCCGAGCAGGACACCGCCTTCCCGTACCGGATGCCAGCGACCGAGGTCGTAGTGTTCGGACATGAGTCAGCCACTCTGGAAGCAGGTGTATGACGCCGCCGAGAAGCAGACCGCTCCGGTGCTCACGAAGTTGTTGTCGACGCCGGAAGTCGTCGAGGCGCTCGGCCTCGCGATGGCGGTGCGTCGGCGTGCGGTCGACGACGTCTCGCGACTCATTCGCCGGAACCTCCACAGTGTGAACTTGCCGTCCGGCACCGACGTTCGCGACGTGTCGAATCAGGTCGCCGGTCTGGAACGCCAGATTCGCCAACTCAACCGGCGCATCGATGAGCTGCAGCCGAAGTCGACTCGGAGTATCGACGATGTCTGAGGAGGGTGACGTTCTGGGCCGCCTCGTCGAGGGAGCACGAATCCGGGCAGATCGCGGCGTGCGCTCCGTCCGCAACGGGTTGCGGCAGTACGCCCGACTCGATCGTCCGCCGATCGCGAGCACCCCGAAGGACACGGTCTGGCAGCGCGACAAGGCACAACTCTGGCGGTACCGCAGCGACCAACGCTCGGGCGGGCCGCCGTTGGTGCTGGTGCACAGCCTCGTCAACCGCAGCTACATCTTCGACCTCGTCCCCGGGAACTCGATGATCGAAGTGCTCCTCGCTCGAGGGCTCGACGTCTATCTGATCGACTGGGGTGTCCCCGACGCGGCGGACGCTGACAACACGCTGGAGACATACTGCGACGACTACCTGCCGGAAATTATTCGCTTCGCCGTCGACCACAGCGAAGCGGAGTCGGCCAACGTATCGCAAGGATGATCGACCGTCAGATTCGAACCGCGTGGACGAGTGGCCTGGCCGGCCTCGCCTCCCACGTCACCGGGACCGTCGCGTGACCATCAGGATCGGACAACTCTCCGACACCCACTTCGTCGAACCAGGCGAAGAACCCGAAGGCGGCTTCGGCTACGACATCGGGGCCGCATTCGCCGCCGTTCGGGAACACATCGAGGCAGGCCCCGAGCTCGACTTCGTCGTGGTCACCGGCGACATCGCCGACCACGGTCACGCCGCCGAATATCGGGTGGCGCTCGAAGCGTTCGAGCAACTCCCCTGCCCCGTGCTCGTGACCCCCGGCAACCACGACCAGGACGCCGCCTTCTGGGCCGGAATGGGTGCCACCAAGGTCAGCACCCCTCGCGTCGTCCACCGCGACAACTGGATCTTCGTCTTCATCGACTCCAACCTCGGGTTGATGCTCGACGACGGCAACGGCCACCGGGTCGATCCCGACTACCACCAGCGACTGTGGGGCAATGGCCTTCTCGGCCCGGCGCAGAGCCAATGGCTGCGTCAGATGTGCGACCACACCGACGCCGACCACGTCTTCATCTGGGTCCACCACCCTCCCGGTCTCGGTAACGGCGCCGTCCCCGCATCGAGCGCCTACTCGAGGGAGTGGAGCGCTCTCCTCGCCGATCTCCCGATCATTCGCGGCCTCGGCGCCGGCCACACCCACATGCCGCTCAGTGGCGAACTCGAGGGCAGGCCGATCCACGTCTGCCCCGCGCTCAAGAACAACTTCGATCTCGAAACCGGCACGCTCCTTCCACCCGGCTGGCGCAGCTACAGCTTCGAGCCAGACGGCACGTTCACGAGCGAGATCCATCTGATGGACGACGACCGCTGGCCCCGTCACCCACTCCCCCGGTCGGTCATCGCGCTGCTTCGCGGCGAGATCACCCATCAACAGTTCGACGAGATCGTTGCCCGCCGAGCCGCCAGAAGCTGACTCAATGACCGCTGAACCGAAGAAGAAGCGTGGAGGCGTCTTGTCAGGCGAGCTCTGGCAATGGTCAGACGCCGAGGTGGCGAAGAGCCTGGCCGTGAACCTGGTCGGCTGCTTGCACGTCGCTCGCTCGGCCGAGTGGTTGAAGGATCCGGAGGACGTCGTCCCCGGGAGCGTCTGATCGAACGACGAGCCTCATCGCTCTGGTTCAGCCCAGTTCCTTCAAGGCATCTTCGATGCCCTTGTGGAATGTGGGGTAGGCGTAGATCATCGACCTCAGCGTCGACACCGGCACCTTGCCGTGGACAGCGAGGGCGAGGAGACCAAGCACCTCGCCACCCACGGGACCCATTGAGGTCGCTCCGACCAGCACGTCACGATCGGTGTCGACCACCAACTTGACGAACCCTTCGTTGCCGACTGCGTGCAGCCAACCTCGAGCAGTGTGGCCGACCGGTTTGAACCCGACCGCCACGTTGAAACCGATCTCTCGAGCCTGCTCTTCGGTGAGCCCGACGGCGCCGACCTCAGGATCGGTGAAGGTCACAGAGGCCAGCGCGTCGAGGTTGAGCGGCTCGACCGGTTGACCGAGAATGTCGTTGGCCGCGATCTCGCCCTGGCGGGTGGCGAGGTGGGTGAAGAGGCCATCGCCGGCGATGTCGCCGACGGCCCACAGCCCGTCGGTCACCCGCTGGTGGCCGTCTGCCCCGAGATACTGCGCGCTGTCGTCCAGACCGAGAGCGCCGATCCCGAGCTCCTTCAGGAAGGTGCGGCGACCGGTGGCGACCAGCAGCTTCTCGCCGGTGATCTCGGTGCCGTCCGGCATCGACACGGTGAAGGTGTTGTCGGCGAAGCTGACCCCAGTGGCGAACTGGCCGGTGTGCACCGCGATGCCCTCGGCCTCGAAGACCTCGCGCAGCGTGTGACCGGCTTCGGGCTCGTTGCGAGGCAGTAACCGATCCATACCCTCGACGACCGACACCTTCACGCCGAAGCGGGCCATCACCTGCGCCAGTTCGGTCCCGATCGCTCCCCCGCCGAGCACCACCATCGACGCCGGCAGTTCCTTGGCCTCGACGATCTCGTGGTTGGTCCAGAACGGCGTGTCGGCCAGGCCGGGAATCGGCGGGACCGCGGCCAGGGTGCCGGTCGCCACGACGATGCCCTTCGAGGCCACGTAGGTGGTGCCGTCGACCTCGACCGTGCCGGGAGCCGTGATCTTGGCGTAGCCCCGCACGAAGTGGCCACCCTTGCCGACGAAACGATCAACAGCGACCGTGTCGTCCCAGTTGTCCGTTGCCTGATCACGAATGCGCTGAGCGACCGGGCCCCAGTCCGGCGTGGCCGTCGCCGTGCCGGCCAACTCGTTGACCCGCTTTGTCTCGGCCAGCAGGTTGGCCGCTCGAATCATCATCTTGCTGGGAACGCAGCCCCAGTACGGGCACTCGCCGCCGACCAAGCTTCCCTCGATGCCGGTGACATGGAGGCCCGCTTCGGCGAGGTTGCCGGCGACCACCTCGCCCCCGGGGCCGAGCCCGATCACGATGACCTCGGTCTCGACGACGGTGCTCTGGCTGGTGGTCGTGTCGCTGGTCATGTCGATGTCCTCGAGCGTGGAGTGGTGTGTACGACGATCGAACCCGGTGAGCGGGTTCTGATATTCCGCTGACGGCTACTTCGGGAAGGATCGCGGGGCCGCATGAGTTCGTCCTTGTATGCATCGGATTGGATCCTCGTGACCGTTGCCTTCGTGTTCTCCGGCGGCGCCGCCCTCGGGTCGATCCAGGTCGGCATGGCCATGGCGTTGTTCGACAAGGGCATCCGCCCCGACCTGACCGCCGGCACATCGGTCGGCGCCCTGAACGCCGCGTGGATTGCCGGGGGTGGCGAACCTCGAGGTCTGGCAGACATCTGGGGCGGGCTTCGCCGCTCCAAGATGTTCCCTCTCACCCCACTCCACGGAGCCCGGGCGCTGTTCGGCCGCCGCCCCAACCTGATCTCGCCTCGCGGTCTGCACCACCTTCTCCGCTCGACACTGACATTCGATCGGATCGAAGACGCAGCCATCCCACTGATCGTGATGGCCACCGATGCTCTCACCGGAGCCGAGGTGGTTCTCGATGAGGGCCCTGCTCTCCCGGCGCTCCTGGCCAGTGCAGCGCTGCCCGGTGTGTACCCGCCCGTCAAGGTGGGAGGACGTCTGCTGATCGATGGTGGCGTTGCCAACAACACCCCCATCACCACCGCCATCGAAGCCGGCGCCAGCGAGGTGTGGGTGCTGTCGACCGGCTACTCGTGCGGGCTGGTGCAGGTGCCGACCAATCCTCTCGCACTGGCTCTGCACGGGGTTGCCCTGCTGGTGCAACAGCGGCTCCTTCTCGAAGCCCGAACCCGGACCTACCCCGTGCCGGTCCATTTCATCCCGCCACCGTGCCCGATCTCGGTCACCCCGATCGACTTCTCCCAGACCCATCAGCTGATCGACCGGGCCCACCGGGGAACGTTGCAGTGGCTCGGCAATGACTGTCCGTTCGCTCTGCCCCTCACGGCACCACACACCCACTGACGTGTCGGACGTGGAGCCTTCTCGCCGCAGTCAGGTGAGAGGCGCTTTCCACGGCAAGTTCCTCGAGGGCGAGTACCTCGCGCTTCGCTCCGCCCTGTGGGCCATCTCTCGTACCGACCCCGACCTCCCGGCCGCCCGAGCTCGGCATCGGACCACCGATGTGATCGTGACCCAGAACGGACTCCGGTTGCCCGTCCCGTTCAGCCCGTCCCGATCAGCCCGTGACCTCCGCGATGAAGCCGGTGACGTCGGCGAGCACCTCGGTCTGATTGGTCTCGTTGAAGATCTCGTGCCGCGCGCCTGGATAGTCGATCGCTCGGAGGTTCGAGCCCTTGATGGCCTCGACCCCGGCCCGGCTCCCGTCGATGGGCACGAGTTGATCCTCGGCCCCGTGGACCCAGAGCATGGGCAGGTCACCGACGGATCCGGCCTGGTCGACCTGCGCGCTCGCCTTCGACATTGCTTCCAGCATCGGCCTCTTGAACGGGCCGTGCCACACCAGCGGATCGGCGGCGTAGGCGGCACCAACGGCGTCGTCACGGGAGAGGATGGCAGGGTCGAGGGGAATATCGGGGATCTCGTCGAGTCCGAGCAGCTGATCGATGAGTTCCATCCGCCCGATGGCGGGTCCCGAGAGCACCAACGCCGCGAGCCGATCACCATGGGTCTGTGCGTAACGAGACGCGATCAGGCCGCCCATCGAGTGCCCGATCATCACAACTGGCAGGCCCGGGTGCTGCTCGACGGCCGTGTCGACGACCTGATCGACGTCGGCCACCACCTCGTCGAAATCGGTCACGATCGCTCGTTCACCATCACTCCTGCCATGGCCCATGTGGTCCATGCCGTAGACGGCAGACCCGGCTGCGACCAGGGCATCGGCCACATGGTCGTAGCGCCCGATGTGCTCGCCGTACCCGTGCACGAGGACAGCGACCCGACTCGGCGCGGCGGAACCGATCCACGACTGGGCGTGGATCGAACCCTGCGAACCTTCGAAGGTCCATTCGTTCTTTTCGGTCTTGGTCATGATGGGATCTCCAATGAATAGACGGCGGCGGCTGTGCCGGCGAAGAGGTCGGCCTGCTCGGTCGCAGAGTACTGCTCGGCCATGATCCGACAGGCATCCCAGTAGACGGCATAGTCCACCGACAGGCTGTCGACCGGGAAGTTCGACTCGAACATGCAGCGATCGGGGCCGAACGCCTGGATGATGTGGTGATACCACCGCTCCTGGGCAGCCACCAGCGTCGCTGCGTCCGGACGGTTCGCCGGTTCGAGCCAACCAAAACCGTTGTCCGGCATGGCCAGCCCGCCCACCTTGGCGACAGTGTTCGAAAGGGCGGCGATGGCGGTGATGTCGTCACGCCAACCAGGCTCGATCTGCTCGAGCGGTTCGGCGACGCCGAGCGGCGTGCCGAAGTGGTCGAGCACCATGGTCGTTCCCGGGCAAGCTCTGGCCAGATCGAGGAAGGCCCGATTCTGTGTGTGGTAGTGCCACGAGTCGTAGGTCAACTCTCGCTCGCCGAGATGGGCAACACCCCGGCGAAAGGCGACGTCCAAGGACTTGTCCGGAGCGGCACGACCGGGGATGAACAGCTCGGCGCCGGGCGGAGCGCTGGCCAAGGCGTCGCGGATCCCACGGAAGCGACCTCGGCCGGCGGCGGCCTGCGCATCGAGGACTTCGTCGAGCTGATCGAGCGGAAGCGACAGATCAGCCGAGCCGACGATGCCGATGATGGGCGGGCCGTCGGCCGCGTCGCTGGCGTCGGCCACCGATGCGACGAATTCGATCTCGCCGACCGACTTCAGATGATCGGGACCGTCGGCGCGATAGCCGACGCCGCATTCCATGAAAATGGTCGCCACGATCTCGAGCCCGGCCGGCACCGATGCCGCGTCGGCGTGGAGCTGGTCGAGCAGGTAGTCGTCGCCACCGACGTGGGCTCCGGGCCAGAGGTGATGGTGAGCATCGATGATCTTCGCCATCGAAGGAGTTGAGTCCGTCTCGACCGAGCGTGCAAGCGCCCCCGCTCTGCCCCTCGCCACCCGCCGCTCTGGCCCGCCATCTGCGTCGCGTTTGCATCGGAATCCGAGAACAACGCAACGCAGAACGGCAGAAATCTGGCTCGACGGCTCGACGGCTCAGCGGCGACTGGTGATGTCGGCCACGCCCATGGCGCCGATGGTGGCCGCGCTGCGTTCGAGGCGATCGGCCGGCATGCGGGCACCGGTGCCGTCGGCCAACCGAGTCATCATCTCGAAGTTCGCCGCCACCGCGGCGGCATCGACCATGAACGCCGCATCGGTCTCGGCCACGAGTGCATTGCGGGCGGCGACGAGCTCGTCATCGTCGCGTCGGGCGCAGGCCGTGGCGAAACGCAGCAGAGCGGCCCCGTGATCGAGCGGAACGCTCCCTGAGCCAGGCTCAGCCCCTGCCACCACCGTCAGGTCGACATCGAGACCGGCGTCGTTGCTGCTCCAACTGAGCATGCTGGCATGAGCGGTCGTTCAATAGAAACACTCACGAAGCTGGGCGACGCGGGCGGCAACGAGTTCGGTCTGCGGACGGGTGAGACCGCCGGGGCGACGTGACCAATCGGCATGGATCATCTCCGTCTCCGGCATGTACTGCGCCGAGGCCATTCGCCACGTGTTCTCGAACTCGGCCGGTACGGCGGAGTAGGCCTGCACAACGGCGGCGACCTCGTCGGCCGGCGCCACCACGGGAACCCAGTTCAGCTCGGCGGAGACGACGTGATCCGGCTGGGTTCGGCTCGGCTCACCGGCCGCTGCGGGCGGGAACGGAGGAATCGGCACTCCCCTGTTGCGGCAGAAGTGCCCGACAGCAGCGACGGTCGACACGATGGCGCACACCTCCACATACGGCAGCTCGCCGATGGCGGCGCTGGCGGCGCTGTGGACGTCGGCGGTCATGGTCCCAGCATGGCGGGCCACGCGATAGGCGAGGTCGTGGGCCGCGGCCGGCGCCTGGAGGTCATCGGCGATGCGCATCGAGGCGGAGAACGACACCCAGGCAGGCGGCGGTTCGTCATCGCTGATCGCGACCAGCACGGTGTGGGCGAGCTCGACACGCTCTGCCCCGGTGAACCACGTGCCGGGCGACGCGATGTGGTCCCACGCCAGGCGATGCGCCTCGGCAAGATCATCTCGGATCACCGTCGTGGTCATGTTCACGATCATGCCACGGCTCCTCCCGGAACGGGACTGTCACACCCCCTGAGGAAGATGGTGGGCATGAGCCTTTGCCACGATTGCAACCAAGACATGAAGACCGCCGACGGCTGCACGGTCGACCAACTCACGCTGAACGGGGTCACCTACACCCGTCCACCGTTCGGCCGTGAGCCGGGATGGCCGGCGAGCGATGCCCGCTGCGGGGACTGCGGCGCGACCAGCGGCAACCACCACCATCTCGGCTGCGACCTCGCCCGCTGCCCAGCCTGCAGCTGGCAGATGATCTCGTGCGGCTGCCAGTTCGACGAGTACGAACAGAACTGGCTCCACGAGAACCAGCTGACGCTGCAGTTCTGAGGCCCGGTCTCTGGATTACGCCTCGTTGATGGAGGCGATCGGGTCGGCGCCCGTCAACTCCACCGACAGGTCCCAGAGCCGCTGACCGGTGGCGAGGTCGGCCGCATGTTCCAAAACCGACAGCTCCTTCGGCGGACCATAGGCCTGTCCGGGAAAGCTGGGACCGAAGTAACTTCCACCGCGCACCCCGGGTTCGACCGCGGCTCGCAGTTGCGGCAAGGCGCCGACCGACGCCGGTTGGGTCACGAGTTTCGAGGCGAACTTCGCTCCGAACTTGAGCGGACCGGGCAGGTCGAAACTCTCGAACAGGTTCGTCCCCGCCAGACCCGGATGGGCGGCGACCGAGATCGTCGGCGAACCCACCGCACGAAGACGGCGATCCAGCTCTATGGCGAACACCTGGTTGGCCAGCTTGGTGGCGCCGTACACCGAGAACGGGTCGTAGTCGTCGAGCGAGGTCGGGTCGTGGTCGATCAGCGAACCCGAACGGGCAGCAAGACTCGACACGGCGACCACGCGACTGCCGGCGGTGTCGTGGAGCAGCGGCATCAGCCCGGCGGTCAGCGCGAAATGGCCGAAGTGGTTACACGCCATCTGGAACTCGATGCCATCAGCAGTGAGCTGTGGCGGGGTCCCCATGACTCCGGCATTGTTCATGAGAAGATCGAGATGCTCGTATGACTCGAAGATCCGCTCGACGAACTCATCGACCGAGGCCAACGACGAGAGATCAACAACCTCGATCTCGATCTCGGGTTTGAAACCGTCGCGCTCGAGGTCGTCGAGCAGCTTCGCCTGCGCTCCCTTGGCCTTGCTCAGACTGCGACACGCCATGATGACCCGAGCGCCGGCGGCGGCGAGGGCCTTGGTCGTCTCGTAGCCGAGCCCACTGTTGGCGCCAGTGACCACAGCAGTTCGGCCCGACTGATCGGGTATGTCCTTACGAGTCCAAGCCATGACCGCACACTAGGACATCAACCGGAGGCGACGACCACCTGGGTCCCCGCAGGGCACCTGCACTAGGTTCGCCCGAGCCCGCCCGCTTCCGGTCGGACCAAGCGAGAGGGGACCCTCGTGACCTACCCAGGAACACATGCCGTCGAGCGACCCGACCACCCCGCCGTGGTTATGGCCGGCTCTGGCGATCAGCTGACCTACCGCGAGCTCGATGAGCGCAGCAACCGTCTTGCGCATCTGTTTCGCGAGGCAGGGCTCCAGCGGGGCGATCACGTCGCACTCTTCATGGAGAACCAGATCCACTACCTCGAGGTGGTCTGGGCTGCCTTGCGATCAGGCCTCTACCTCACGGCGATCAACAGCTACCTGACCACGCCCGAGGTGGCCTACATCATCGACGACTGCGAGGCGAGACTCGTCGTGGCGTCTGCTGCGAAGGCCGGCATCGCCGACGGGATCGACGCTGCCAGCACACCCCGGGTCGAGCGTTGGCTGATGGTCGGAGCCGGTGCCAGCTCCGGAGAGGGCCCGCCCTGGGAGGACTACGAGGCGACGACCGCCGGCTTCCCGTCGACGGCGATTGCCGACGAGTCGCCCGGCACCTCGATGCTCTACTCGTCTGGAACGACGGGTCGGCCCAAGGGCATCAAGCGGCCGTTGCCAGAGCACGGCATCGACGAGATGGATCCGCGAACGGCTCTGAACATGCAGATGCTCTTCGGGTACCGCCAGGACATGACCTACCTGTCGCCGGCCCCGATGTACCACGCCGCCCCCCTTGCGTTCGTCACGCCCGTCCAGCGTTTGGGCGGCACCGTCGTGATCATGGAGAAGTTCGATCCCGTCGATGCGCTGCGGGCCATCGAAACGTACAGCGTCACCCACAGCCAATGGGTGCCCACCATGTTCATCCGCATGCTCAAGCTCGAAGAAGCCGTCCGGAACTCGTTCGACTTGTCCAGCCTCGAGATCGCCATCCACGCCGCGGCGCCGTGCCCTGTGCCGGTGAAGCGACAGATGATCGAGTGGTGGGGGCCGGTCCTCCTCGAGTACTACGCCGGTACCGAAGGCAACGGTTCCACCTTCATCACCAGCGAGCAATGGCTGCTGAAGCCGGGTTCGGTCGGGGCGGCGCCGCCCGGCACGCTCCACATCTGCGATCCTGACGGCAACGAGCTGCCACCCGGCGAGGAAGGTGGCGTGTACTTCAGCGGCGGCGCCGAGTTCGAGTACCACAACGCGCCGGAGAAGACCGCAGACGCAACGCTCCCCGGTGGTCGGACGACACTCGGCGACATCGGCTACGTCGATGAGGACGGATTCCTGTTCCTCACCGACCGCAAGGCCCACATGATCATCAGCGGCGGAGTCAACATCTATCCCCGCGAGATCGAGGACCTCCTCATCGCCCATCCCTCCGTCGCCGACGTTGCCGTCTTCGGCGTGCCGGACCCCGACATGGGCGAGCAAGTCAAGGCGGTGGTGCAACCCGCTGCCGGCATAGACATCGAAGGTGGGGCAGGCGAAGCGTTGGCGGCCGAACTCCTGAGCTACACCCGCGACGTGCTCGCCCACTACAAGTGTCCGAAGTCGATCGACTTCGAGGCCGAGCTCCCCCGCCTCCCGACAGGCAAGCTCTACAAACGCATCCTGCGAGACCGGTATTGGGGCAAGACCGACTCCACAATCGTCTGATCCGCGGCTTGCGCCGACCGCGGCTCGGTCTACCTCGGCGGAAGACGACTCGACGCCAGAGCACCGACGCACGAAACGACAGCCGACAACACGAACACGAGCGTGAAGGAACCCGTCACGTCGGCGATCGCGCCACCGATCTGGGGCGACACCATCTGGGTCACGCCGAAGGCGAGCGTGGCCGCGCTGAACGCGGGACCGTAGGTGGCCGGGGTCGTGTGGTCGACTACATGGGCAACCACCAACGACGGCATGCCGGAGAACATCGCACCGATGCCGAACGCGGCGAGCGCGACCCAGGGCTGGCTCCCGATCAGGAACAGCAGCGTGCAGGCGGCGAACACGGCGAACGCTCCGGTGAGGGTCATGCGGCGGCCGATCCGGTCGGAGAGCGGCCCGAGCACGAGCCCGCCGAGCACCGACGCGATGCCGACGATCGAGAACATGGCGGCTGCCTGGTCTCCGCTGAATCCGGCGTCGTCCTCGAGCCGGGCGACCAGAAAGGCGATCACGAGGATGTAGGCGAACCCGAACGATGCGTATGCGATCGTCAACGGGACCCAACCGTGGACCGAGCGGAGGGCGCCGATACCGCCGAAGCCACCCTTCGAACCTGGCCGGTCGCCCGAGGATCGCAGGAAGAAGAACGCGCAGATCAGCACGATGATGGCGACGACGAACTCGATTCGGTACGCCTGCTGCCAGACCTCGGTCGAGTCACCGGATTCCGATCGCCGATTCAGGAACCGGGTGAGCTGGCCGGCGAAGAGGATGCCGATGCCGATGCCCGAACCAATGAATCCGACGGCCATACCGGTGCGGGCCGGCGGCAACGCCCGCGCCGCGATGGCGGGCGCAGGGATCCAGATGATGGCGCCGCCGAAGCCCATCGCGAACAGCGCTGCACCCAGCACCGGTCCCGACGGAGCGATCGACGCCACGCCGAGCGCCGTTGTGGAGATCACCAGTCCGGTGCGCATGAGGTTGACGAGTGTTGCTCTGGACGCTGCCCACGAAACGACCAGCGTTCCCACGAGATATGCCGTGACGTTGAGAGTGCCGAAGAATCCGGCGAGCGTGTTCGACCCTCCGAGCAGATCGTCGCGAGCCCCCGGGAGCACCAGTCCCCAGGTGAACCGCCCGAACGACTGGGCGACCGCGGCCGACGCCATCACGAGCACGATGGCCAACCAGACCCGTTCAGGCCCAGTCGAAGGCACTGCTTCGCCGTGGGTCCCGGCTCGTGCCGCCACGCTCGACTCCGACGCAGAGCCCTCGCGCGGCGAGGCTGTCACGCGATGCGCCCCAAGAAGTCGACCACTCGGTCGGTCCAGCCGGCGACATCAGTCGCCGTGGACGCGACCGACACGGCCGTGTCGGCGATGAGGTCACCCAGTCGTTCTGCCGTTCTCACGGGGTGTCCGGTGTCGCCGGACCAGGCAAGAATCAGGGTCGGGCAGGCGATGTCGCGAACGTCCTCCACGGGCGGTAGATCGGCGATGGCCGCCCCACGGAACACGCCGGCGAGACGCACGGGGTCGGCTGCTCGCAGAGCATCGGCCCGACGTTGCTTCCACCGGCGGTCATCGAGGAATGGGTCGGGCGGTGGCAGTGCAGCGCTGGCTTCGATCAACGGCTCGACACCGCCGGTCTCGACCACGTCCGCCATCTGGCGATACAACTCGGTTTGTCCAGCTCGGGTCTCCCATGCCGTTGGCGGGATCACGAGGACCAGGCCCGTGACCCGCTCGGGAGCCATGACCGCAACGTGCAACGCCGTCGCCGCACCCATCGAAGCCCCTCCGGCGACCGCTCGCTCGATACCGAGCTCATCCCACAACCCGATCTGATCGAGCGCAAGACGGTCCCAGCTGTAGTCAGGGGAGTTCGGGGTGAAACCGGAGTCGCCATGACCGCGCGCGTCGTAGCGAACGACGTCGGCCATCGACCGAACTCGCGACCAATCGACGAGCCCCAGTTCGTCCTCGCTCTGTCGACTGCTGGTGAGCCCATGGCCCCATACCAAGGTTTGGCCGGTGCCGTCCCGATCGAACGCCAGGGTGACACCGCGGATGGTGGTGGTCCCGCTCATCTCGGCAGTCTGGCACCACGAGCGCAGACAACAGAATCTGGATCTCGACCCCGGCCGCTGGTCAGCCCGTTCGCCGGCAACGAAGACTCGCTCTTGTTTCCGGCCCATTCCATGCCGATGCTCCGGTGTGGACTCGTCAACGGTCGAAGACGTCATCGCTGCCTCGCGCCGCGCCGGCTTCCTCAACGACCCCAGTGGAGCGCTGGCCGACCTCGACGCTGCACTCGAAACAGCCACAGACCCCGGTCACCGCGGGCACCTGCTCCTGGCCCGCGCTCTGGCCCAGCAAGGAATGGCGGACACCGGACGGGCAGCCGCCGACGCCCGAGCCAGCCTCCACCATCTTCTCGACGCAGGCGACACCAGTGCCGCCGCCTTCGCCACTGCGTGCGCGGCCGGCATGCTGCACCGGGTCGGCGACACCGCCACGGCCATCGACCTGGCCGTTGATGCGCTCGTGCTCATGGCCGATGACGAGCTCAGCAATGAACACCTCATCCGAGCCGCCAACGCCATGGCCGTGCTCTTCATCCGGCTCTCCGCCTTCGATCTGGCCCGATCCTCTGCCCGCCGAGCGTTCGACGGTGCCATGCAACAGACCGACCACAACGCTCGTTCGATCACGGCCTACACACTCGGTCGGTGCGCCACCTCGGCGGTCCGGAACACCTCCATCGGTGCAGACATCAGAGCCCACCTCGCAACCGATCTCGACGACGCCATCGCCTGGCTCAACTCCCCAGACGCCGGGCCGATCGAGCGATCCATCATCGGCTCCGCCATGCTGGCTGAGCGGTTGCTCATCGACTTCGACGCCGACGAGGACGACTCGGTGCGTACCACCGTCGCTGCCGACCGCCGGGACTTCGAGGCGATGAGAACACTGCTCGACGAGAGCGCCGTCGACTATCCGAACACGGCGCCACGTCTCGCCGCCTGGCACCGCCTCATGCGAGCGTGTGTACTGCGACAGTTGGACGAGCCTGCGGCAGCCGAAGCGCTGCTCGACGAAGCGATCCCCGAACTGCTGGCCGGCAGCGACGGCCATCGGGCGGTTCTCGCCTACGACGAACGATCCGCTGCGAGAGCGGCCTCGATGGATCTGGTCGGCGCGCTCCAAGATGCACGAGAGGTCGCTCGACTGTCCCGCCGTTGGCAACAACATCAGGTCGGTCGTCTGGCGCTGCAGATCGCTCAACGGGCTGATCTCGAACAGGCAAAGTCGCAGCTTCGTCTCGAAGCGGAGGAGCTGACCAGACAAGCGGG
>CBESNA010000052.1:0-30704 GCA_965530755.1 uncultured Acidimicrobiia bacterium
CTTCTCGGCCTTCTCGGCCTTCTTCTTGCGCGGCGGGCGACGGCGCTTGGCCTTTGCTGCTTCGCTCGGATCGATACCGAAGAGAGCGGCGATGGCGGGAACTCGATCAGCGACCCGGCGAACGGCCTCGAGCAACTCTTCCTTGGGTTCGGCCGGGATGCCCTGCGGCGTCACGCTGTTGCGAACCGGGGAGAATGCAACCGCGTCGATCACGGTCGCCCAACGATCTTGTCCGGTGTCGGCCGTGAGGCCTGCGGTCGCCATTTCGGTGAGTTTCGCCGCCAGATCGGGTGGGAGGGGTGCCCCCGCCTTGACGGGTCGCGAGCTCATACGCAGGGCACGCACGGAACGGCCGGAAGACGCTGCCTCGCGCAGCTCGTTGAGCCATGCCTCGTGATCGCTCTCGACCCGGCGGTTGAGCCCGTTTCGAAGCGTCTCGGCCAAAGCGGTGGCCTCGTCGCCGCGAGCACCGTCAGCGGCAACAACGACGGAGCGAAGGTCTCGCAGATCGATCTCATCGAGATCGGCGATGGCGGCATCCGCACGATCGTGCCACTCTGCGGCTCGGAGCTTCGGAACGAGGTCTTCAGCGATCGCCACGACCGGCTTCACCGCGATCTCGGGCGTACCGGCCTCTTTGGCCTGGGCGTTCTGGGCGTCGATTGCCGCTCGCACGGCTTGCATGCCACCCTTCATGACCTGCTCGGCGATCGGACGGTGTTCCTCTGGCACCGCGGCGAGGACCTCATCGCGATGCACTCGCTTCGGGCGCAAACGCTTGGGCTTTGGCTTGGGCTCCGGTTCGGGCTGACGGGGGCGACGTTCGCTGTCGCTGCGGCCGCCTCGATTGCGATCGCCGCGATCGTTCTTGCGGCCGTCGCGACCACCCTTGCGATCGCGGTCTCGGCCACTCCGCTCCGGACGAGCGACACGAGTGGTGCTCACGAGCTCGTCGTCGCGAAGCTCTCGTGGCTTCATCTCCAACAGATCGGTGCGGGCCTTCTTGGCCTTCGGGACGAAGACCTCGGTGATCTCGATGCCATCGAGGAGAAAGTCGGCCTCGACCTTGCAGATGTCGCCCACGGCGGCATCCGCGTACAACAGGCTTTCAGCCAGGACACCCTTCGGCTGTTTGGCACCGGCGGCGCGCCAGGTCCATGTGCCATCACCTGTGTTGCTGGTGAGTTCGACTTCTATGCGGCGTGACATGGCGACATTCCTACTGTTATCGGACGGGCAAGGTTGCCGGGAATCGCAGTGTGAAACCAACCTCAGCGCGGGTGGCCAGTGTGCTTCAGATGAGATCGCCGAGCAGCTTGTATGCGTCGTTGGAGCGGGCCGCTTGACGAACCTCGCGGGCAGTCGCGTCGACGTAACGTTGCGTGGTGGCGAGACTCTCGTGGCCGAGCAGGCGCTGGAGTTCGGTGCCGGATGCACCGTTCCTGGCCAGGGACGTGGCGAAGGTGTGACGGAGCGCGTGGACCAAGGCGCCGGAGGGGACCCTGCTGCGGATGCCGGCTTCGCGGTAGAGCTGCTCGACCATGTACTGGAGGGCGCCTCGCTGCATTGCCTCACCCCGGTTGTTGACGAACAGTGGGGCATCGGCGGCGATGCGCCCGGGGAAGCGGCGGAGTCGCGACAACGTGTAGGTCGTGATGATGGTCTCCACCTCGGGCTCGAACGGGACCGTTCGTTCCTTGTTGCCCTTGCCCTTGACGGCGAGAACGCGCTCGTCCTCGGGTCCATCGATCGATCGCATCGTGAGGTCGAGCAGTTCGGCGAGCCGCAGACCGCACGTCACCAGAGTGACGATGATGGCCAGATCACGCTCCGGCCACGGATTGCGGGCGTTCTTGCGGCCCGTTGCCGCCACCTTGAGCAGGCGCTCGACGCTGTCGTCTCCCGTGATCGACTTCGGCCTCGACTTCGGCACGCGGGGCTTCTCTACGGCCGCCATCGGATTTCCGGCGAGAATACCGTCGGCGACCAGGAAGGTGAACAGCTGATTCCAGGTCGACCAGGTCCGCGAGATCGTGGCCGCTGACTGGTGGGAGATGCGGGCGAAGGCCCTGCGGAGTGTTCGGACATCGAGATCACCGATGCGTACGTCGGACGGCTGCACGCCGAGGACCTCGGCAGCGTGACCGAGCACGCTCGACAGATCGCGTCGATACGCAGAGAGGGTGTGTTCTGAGTGCTTCTTCGGTTGGCGGGCCAAGAAGAACTCGTCGATGAGGTCGACCACCGGCTCACGCATGCCTTCGACGGTAGTCGTTCCGACATGGGCCGAATGGCTCATGTTTCTCGGTTCGATGCCGATGAGAGGGGTGTGAATGATCTCATCGACGACCGAATCACTGCTCCCCGGACGACCGCTCTCGGATCGACCGTGGTCTGTCCCTCGTGTTCGATGCACGCCAGCACCAACGATCGCAGGCTGCTTCAGCCGCTCGACGAAGCGTCGACGACACGACGCTGCCGCAACTGCCAGGCCGTGATCGATCTGTCCAGCCCGGAGCCACGTATCGCTGCGTCGCTCGCCTGACTTGCCGTTGCTCGAACCGAATGGTCCGGGCGACGCAAATCGTCAGATCGAGGACAAGGCCGACGCCGGCAAGGACGCCGGCACGGTGGCGAGGTGGCTGACCGGCTCCGGAGCGAGATGAGGGGCGCAGAAGTCGGCCGCGTCACCGGCTCCGTCCATGGTGTTGACGAAGTAGACAGCGGCGACCCGGTCGATCATGTCGCGATCGAGGCGCTTGGGCACCTGTTCGTACGCACAGATGCCCTCCATAAGCTCGCAGAAGTCCGTCACCAGATAGGGGCGAAGCTCGCCGATGTACTGGATCGCAACTGATCGGAGATACGCGGCGTCGTCGGCGTTGACATCGATGCCCCGGGCCTTCGCGACTCTGACGAGAATCCAGTTGAATGCGTTCTCCGAGATCGGCCCGATGTAGACCTTGTTGCGGAGCCGACGGAGGAACGCTTCATCGCCGAGCGCCTTCGGATCGAGGTTGGTCGATGCCACGAGCTTGAGCTCGAACGGGATCGTCATCTTCGTGCCGGAGCCGAGGCGAAGGAAGTCGACGCCGCGGGCAAGCGGCATGATCCAGCGGTTCAGGAGCGCATCGGGACGGAAGCCCTGGCGACCGAAGTCGTCGACCACGAGGATTCCATTGTTCGCGACCATCTGGAGGGGGGCGTTGTAGATGCCACTGACAGTGTCGTACTCGAGTTCGACCATTTTCAGGTCCATTTCACCGCCGACGATGACGATCGGCCGCTCGCACAGCACCCATCGAGGGTCCATGTCGGGGGGCTGCTCTGGGAGTGCTTGGTGGACCGACGGGTCGAACACGCTGATGATCGAGCCATCGACGGTGACTGCCCAGGGAACGAGGATCGAATCGCGGTGGATGCGAATGAGGCGCTCGGCGAGACTGGTCTTGCCTGTCCCGGGAGGGCCATAGAGGAAGATCGCACCCTCGTTCATGAACGCTGGTCCGAGCTGATCGAGCACGTGGTCTTCGATCACGAGATCGCTGAACGCAGCTCGGATCGACTCGCGGTTCACGACCGATGCCGCCCGCTGGCCGAGAACCGTCGCGGTGTAGTCCTTGAGCGAGACCGGAACGGTGGATGCATAGGTCGACGTGTGCATTCGATCCAAGGCGACGCGGTTGCCGAGTTCAGTCAAGGCGGCGCGGTAGTCGCGTCCCTCGAGACCTTGATATTCGACGACGTGGCGATCCCGCAGATCGTCGGCGACGTCACGCCCGATCGATGCGCTGATGCCGAGGGCCTCGGAGATGCCGGAGACAGTGGACACTCGTTCGAGCACGAGCCGACGCATGAAGAGGTCTTCCACCAGCGAACGCGGCACACCCAACTCGTCCATGTTCACGGGTGCGCGCCGCTGACGGGTCGCTGACGGGTCGGTCATGATTGAAAGGATCGGCAGGATCCGGTGTGACCTGAGGACTTCTTGCGAGTCGGTGCGGGCGATCGGCGTCGCACGACGGACGTTGGTGACTCTGCCCAGGTCCGAACGGTTCATTTTCCGTGGTTTTGGCCGACGGTGCACGCATGTCGTTGTCATTCGATGAACAGGTGGACATCAAGGGCAAGGGTCGTCTCCGGCTCCAGCCCCTCCCGGGCAGCGCTGTCCGCGAAGTGCTCGAGGTCGAGATCGACCTCCATTACGAGGGGGATGCTCTGACGCTGGGCGACCTGAAGGTCGCGGCGCGGCGCCACGCCCGAGAGGGAAGGCACGAACACGCATTCCGGCTCTGGACCGCCGTGGGCCAAGCAGCCGAACGGCATCGCTACCCAGCGTTGATCACCGCAGCAAAGGCGAACGCCGAAGGTGAGAAGGTCCGTGCCAAAGGCTCCGATCGTCGGGACCGGCCTCGCCCGCCGGCCACTCGTTATGACTATGACCTCCTGGCTGCCGATGTCGACAACGGCGACAGCAGAGCTGACGTCGCTGCGCGTCACGGCTGCGCGGTGAGCACGGTTGCACGAGCCGTCGAGTACGTCGCCGTTCGTGACGAACTCCTCGACGAGTCTCCCGAGCTGTTCGATCAGCTCATGGCCGGCATCGACGTGATCGAGGTCGCCCGCCGCTACGGCGTGTCTCCCAAGATCGTTCGATGGTTGGTTCGTACCGAGTACGACCGCCGCGGAGATCGCTGATCGGTCGCTCGACGATCTGAGGGCGAGATCTGATGGTGGCGAGCGGGCAGGGGACTGGTCCATCGCCACTTCCAGGGGGATTCTGCGTTCGGATCTGGAATCCTGGGTCGATCAGCGCTCAGCCCACCCCCGACCAGATCCCGGCTGCCATTGCCGCGTCCGCTGACGGGACCCAACGCCACGGCGATGGCGAGCTGGAACGCGAGCACCGAGCCCTGCGCCGGATCCTGGCCACGCACCGACAGCACATCGCGAGAGCGCGAGCCACGGCGGAACGCCTCGCCACCGAAGCGGCCGAGATGACCGAGGAGGGCATCCGAGACCTGGTCGACGAAGACGCCGAGGTCGATGCCGCGGTGCGAGCAGCGCTCGTACGGCAGACCTCTGACCGGGCCATGCACGCCGTTCGTCGCGCCGGCGATCTCGAAGCGCTCGGAGAGGCGCTGGCCTTCGGTCACATGACCGACGAGGCGGGGGAGCGGCTCTACATCGGTCGTCACAGCGTGATCGACGGCGACGACGCCCTGTTGGTCGACTGGCGGGCCCGCGCGTCGATGCCGTTCTATCGAGCCACCGCAATCGAACGGATCGGTCTGATCGCTCGACGTCATCTGCTCTACAACGATGACCGCGGGGCGAGTGGTGAGCTGCTGTCCGGCTTCTCTGATGAAGTGTTCGACGTCGACGGTGTGGTCGGTCACCTCGGACTGCGGGGCGAAGCAGCCGTTCTCGCTTCGGTGACGGCGCCGACCGAGTCCCAGATGCGTTCGGTAGTGGCGACGATCCAGGCAGAGCAGGATGCCGTCGTGCGGGCTCCCGCCGACGGCCCGTTGGTCGTGCAGGGGGGCCCTGGCACGGGCAAGACCGTTGTGGCCCTCCATCGCGCCGCCTATCTGCTCTATGACCAGCGGGCTGAACTCTCGGACACCGGTGTGCTCATCGTCGGGCCGAGCCCGCAGTTCCTCCGCTACATCGCTGGGGTCCTCCCGTCGCTCGGCGAGAGCGGAGTGGTGTCGGTGACGGCGCCCGAGCTGTACCCGGGCGTGTTCCGTGGTCGACCCGAGCCGGCTGAGGTGGCGTCGATCAAGGGGCGAGGGGCGATGGCAGACCTGCTCGCAGCGGCAGTGCGAGACCGCCAGCGCCGGCCAACGGATGCGCTGGTTGTCCGCTACGGAGCCTCACGGGCCCGAGTCGAGGTCGAACGGCTCATCTTCTGTTTCGAGCGGGCCCGTAGATATCCCGCTCACAATGAAGGTGCCGATGCCTTCCGTGCTCTGGTCATCGAATCGCTCTGCGCCGCCGTCTTCGACCCGTCGTTCCGCAACCGCGACGATGCGCTGGCGACGTTCGCCGACTCGCCGGAGGTCGAACGATTCCTCCTGACGCATTGGCCACCGATGACCCCAGAGCAGGCACTGAACGAGCTGTTCGGGTCGCCGAACCTGCTGCGCTTGGCGGCGAGGGCCACCGAGTTCACCGACGATGATCTGCGCTTGCTCGAACGTCCATTGGTACCAGACGCCGAACTCGATGACGCGCGCTGGTCCAACGCTGACATCGCTCTGCTCGATGAGCTGCTCGTGTTGGTCGGCGGGGTGATGGGTGGATTGAGCGAGTCCGAACGTCAGCAGGAACGAGATGCCGCAGACGAGTTCGAGCTGTCGTTGGAGCAGGACGAAGCCGGCGACGGCGACGACGTCACCGAGATCGAGGGTGCCGTCTTCGACGACGATGAAGACGACGACCTCTTCGCCGTCAGCCTCGACGACCCATTGTTCGATGAGCTCGGTTCCGACGGCAGCGAGTACGGCATTGTCGACCGCCAGGCTTTCGAAGACGATCGTTACGACTATGGCTGATCGCACGATCCGAGCCGAGGACAACGGACAGCCACTGCTCGATGCCGATGGTGAGCCGTTCGTCGAACTCGAAGTCGATCGCGTCGACGACGTCGACGAGGCGGGCGACACGGTCGCCGAGCTGGCATCTCGTCAGCGTGAGTGGCGCTACGGCCATGTCATCGTCGACGAGGCCCAGGATCTCACCGAGATGGAGTGGCGCATGATCGCCCGCCGAGCGATCGGACGCTCCATGACCATCGTCGGCGACCTGGCGCAGCGAAGCATCGGACCGCCCGGCTCGTGGGTGGCGAATCTTCCGGCCGAGCTGGCCGATCACGCCTACACAGAACTGACCGTCAATTACCGCTCACCGTCTGAGGTGAACCGGGTTGCGTCGGCGATTCTGTCCGAACTGGCGCCGGATTTGCAGCCGTCGACTGCCATCCGATCGACAGGCGATCATCCGACGGTGCACGCCGTGGCGTCGATCGAAGCCGAGCTCCCGGCGGTGATCGACCGTGAACGGGCGTCGGTCGGGGAGGGGAGAGTGGCCGTGATCGGCACCGACCTCGACGAGGGCATCCCGGGTGCCGTGACGCCCTGGCAGGCGAAGGGTCTGGAGTTCGACACCGTGGTGCTCGTCGAACCCGCCTCGATCCTGCGGGAGCCGCACGGGCTGAGCCTGCTGTACGTGGCGGTGACCAGAGCGACACACCGGCTGGTGATCGTGCACGCCGAACCGCTTCCAGCCGTCATCGCCGACGCCGTCTGAGCCAGCCCCCACCCGTCCTGAGGCCTGTACTCCTCGGTTCGGCAGCGTGGCCACTCTCACATCGCCCGGTTCTCGGCCGACGAGTGAGCGAACGAATGGGACCTCGTGATGAACAAGCTTGATGTTGCCGAGCTGGTTGCCGGCGCCAAAACTGACCGCAATCGTGCCGTCGACTTCTACAAGGCCACGGCCATGGTGGCCGTTGCGTTCGGACACTGGGTCGCCATTGCTGTGTTCAAGGACGCTGATGGTGGACTGGTTGCATCCAACGCCCTCGAGTTCGACTACTCGCTTGCATGGGCGACTTGGGCACTCCAGGTGATGCCACTGTTCTTCCTCGCAGGCGGCTTTTCCTCGGCGGTCTCGCTCGATTCGCACAACAGGAAGAACGGCACCCCGCAGGACTGGGTCGCCAACCGACTTCGACGGATGATGCTCCCGACGATGGTCCTCGTCTACTTCTGGACGGTGGTCGTCGCCGCCGGGTCGGCGCTCGGCGTGAGCGACCTCGTCTTCCTCGGCGCCGCGGCCGGAGCAATCCCGCTGTGGTTCTTGGCCAACTACACGATCGACACGGCCATCGCCCCCGTCACGCTGCCGATCTTTCGCCGCAACCCGCTCGGCTTCTTCCTCGTCATCGGTGGAGCGTTCACCTGCTTCGAGATCGCCGGATTCGTCGGCGTGCCATACATCCACGGCATCAACTGGGTCATCGGGTGGTTGATCTTCCAGATTCTCGGCTTCGCGTGGCGAGACGGATTGCTTCCTTCGCGCCGGCTCCTCACGCTGATCGCACCGTTGCTGTGGGCTCTCACCTACATCGTGGTGAAGCTTGGGCCGTGGCGAGCGTCGATGGTGAACGACGGCGATGTCTCGTTCAACCCGACACACCCTCCGTCGATCGCTCTCATGCTCTTCGGCTTTGCCTACTGCGCAACCGCTGTCTGGTTGGCGCCATCGATCAACACGTGGCTGAGTCGCTCACCGGCCGCTTTCAAGACCGTCGCCGTGCTCGGCGGTGTCGGGATGAGCGTGTATCTCTGGCATTTCACCGCCGCGGTGATCGCCGGCGTCGGGCTGCTGCTCCTGGACAGCCTCCCGACGGCAGCCGTCGGGACTGGGGAGTGGTGGATCCAGAAGCTCCCGCTCATCGGTCTGAGCTTCGTCATCCTCGTCGGCATCCTGAGTTTGGTGAAACGATTCGAAGTGCAGGGCCTACTCGCCCCGAAAGCTCCGTATCAAGGGTCGATGGTGCGAATGTTGTGTTCAGCAGCAGCGCTCTCCGCCGGCATCAAACTCTGGACCGGTGGTTCGACGGCGAAGATCGTCCTCGGCCTCGCCATCACCACGCTCGTCTGGCACTTCGACCTGAAGGCTCGGCCTGCGGAGCCCGCCAGCACTTGATGTCGGTTCAGGTCGTCGCCAGCAGGGGAGCGCGTGCTCGTTTGCGCCGATCGAACTGCACGGCGTAGACACCGGTCGCGACGATGATCGTGCTGCCGATGATCGTCCAGCGGTCTGGCACCTCGTCGAACAGCAGGTAGCCGATCGCCACCGCTCCGACGAGGATCGAGTAGCGGAATGGGGCCGAGACGCTGAGGTCTCCGACCCGCACGGTCTGGATCGCGAAGTGGTAGCCGATCATCAGCGAGACGACCGAGAGGCCGAGGAACACGACGTTCTCGGTCGACAGCGAATGCCATCCGCCGGGGATGGTCAGGACTGCGGCGAGGACGGCGAGTCCCGTTGCGGTCGTGAACGCGATCGTTGCTGCTGGCGTCTCGGGATCGACACCGCGGGTGGCGAACTCCCGAACGACCATCAGCGCCGCAGTGCCGATGGCGGCGAGCGACCAGACCGAGAAGCCGTCCGTGGCCGGCCGCATCACGATCAGGACACCGGCGAAGCCGATCAAGATGGCGATGTATTGCCGTGGGTCGACCCGTTCACGCAGGATCGCTGCGGCAGCGAGCGTCACGGCGAACGGCACCACTTGCAGTATCGCCTGCGCGTTGGCGAACTCGAGCCTGACGATGGCGGCGAAGAAGAAGGCCGATCCCAGCATTTCGGCCCCGACTCGAAGCAGAAGGGCGGGCTGACGGATCGCGCGACGCCGATCGGCTCGATGGACCTGTCCGGCGAGGCCGAACAGGACCGCGAGACCAATGCTGCGCAGGCACAGGATCTGATACACGCCGGCACCGTCGTTGGTCGCCTGACGGACGAATGCATCGTTGAACACATACCCAAGGGAGCCAAGCACCATGTAGATGGAGCCTCGGGCGTTGGGTGACAGCGAGCGCACCACCGAACGTTACGCGAGAAGCGAGTCTGATGAACAAAAGCGAGACTCGGCCCGAGGGCGCAAAACAGACGAATTTGGACCACACCTGCCGATGAGGAGGGGATGCACCGCTCAGTTCCCGCCATCTCGACGCCACGGGCGGTGTCGGTCCCGCTTGCGGGGCTGGTGCTCGCCATGGTTGCTACGGCATGCACCGGTGTCGAGCCGGACGGCCTGGCGATGGCCGACGCTGCGGTCTCCTCGGTGTCGACGACGAGCCAGCCGGCCACCACGCAACGACCGACCACCGAACCGGGCCGAACGACGGAGTTTCCGGCGCGCAAGGACGCGACCACCACGACCACGACGGCTGCGGCGGCTGCAGCGGGGGAGACCATCGTCCCCGCCGGCAGCGCGGCGGGAGCGCCCTCAGGCGGGGGCAGCGCGCCGGCGGACCTGATGTCGCTGTATCACGGCGTCCTCGGTACCTACTCGGTCGATCAAGGGCTCGCCATCTCCCCGGTCGCGATGCCAAGTGTTGCCGCAGGTGTGGCGCCGCTGACGGGTCTGCCGAGTGCACGCAGTGGAACAGGGGCGATCGTCGTCAAGATCGACAACTCGTCGAAAGCGAGGCCGCAAGCGGGTTTGGACGAGGCCGATGTCGTCATCGAACAGGAAGTCGAGGGTGGCATCACTCGGTTTGCCGCCATCTTCCAATCATCGGCCCCTGGGCGAATCGGTCCGGTTCGATCGGCCAGAAGCACGGACATCTCGTTCCTCAGCGCGCTTGGGCGTCCTGGTCTTGCGTACTCGGGAGCGAACGAGGTCTTCGACACGCTGATCGTGCGCCAGGAGAGAGTTCGCAATTACTCTGCGTACCGATTCGGTGGCTACTGGCGTGACAACTCGCGCCGGGCGCCCTCGAACCTCTACACCTCGATGTCGCAGTTCTCGACTGATGCGATGGCTCCGCCGGCCTGGTTCCACTTCGCTGCGGCGCCGATCGAGCGGGGGACTGCGGTGGCCAGCTTTCAGGCTCGATTCCCGGCAACGACGATCTCCTGGACCTGGAACGGCAGTTCGTGGCAACGAGCTCAGGACGGACGTAATCACAAGGCCGAGTCCGGCGCCGTTCTCGAAGCAACGAATGTCGTGGTTGCGCAGGTCGGTGTCGTCGACAGCGGACTCAAGGATCCGACCGGGGCCATCGTGCCAGAGTTCGTCTGGGCCGGCGAAGGACCGGTTGCGGTGTTCACGAACGGGCGTCGGATCGATGGCCGCTGGATCCGTCCCACACTTGGCGACCCGGCGGTCTTCGTCGACGGAAGCGGAGCAATCATCGAACTGATGCCGGGGACCACGTGGGTCGAGATGACCCGTTCGCTGCCCTGACCCACAGCCAACCGACGCACCCAGACACACCCCAAACACACCCCAAACACCCAACCCGAGGCTATGACCCCCGGGAATGGGGGCCCCAAACCTCGGGTTTGAGCCCCACAGAATCGGGGGTGTCAGCCTCGGGTTGGGGGCGTCGGCGTCCTCACGACGGACTCGAACATCCAAGTGCTGCATAATGACGCTTATGTCGGTTTCAAATGGAGAATCCGGGATGGGCCGTATGGCCTAGGTCATCGTCTGCGCTGACGAACGGCAGAAAGGCGAGGCTCAGAACCGCGAGCAGTCGAACCCGCCGGCCACCCCGTCGCTGAATGGTCCGAGGATCGGTTGCAACGTGGCGGTGTGTTCGATGTTCTCCGGCGATTCGGCGAAGCGGAGCAGGATCGTGCCTCGGCCGTCACCTGCGGCCATTCGGCCGGTCCAGAAGTCGACACCCGAGGCTTCGCCTTCTCGACCGAGCACATTGCGGTAGAGCTGCCGGACGAATGCGTTGTTGTCGAGCCGCCCATATGTGCCGCTGAACTCGTCGCTGCTGGTGAAGAACCTGGCCATTGCCGGGAGGGTCCAGTCGCCGGTTCGGTAGGCGTCGTACCAGAAGCGGAATCCGGCTCGTTCGGGCGTGCGGCCGAATGCGGCGGCGTAGAGCCGGACGATGCTGTCGGTATGGGCCTCGCAGCCGGTCACCGTGATCGTTCGGGGGTCACCGACGCTCGGGAACTGATAGGCAACGATGATCGGCGGGTTCGAGTACGTACCGACCGTGTTGTTCGCTCGTGCGATACTCAGATAGAGGGTGCCAGTGGACGCATCGAACGAACCTCCACCGATGGGGTTCAGATAGCTGTCGGTCTGGAATGGTTGCTCGAACTCGCCGTACTCATATGGGCGGACCTCATGTGGTTGCTGCTCCCCTGCCTTCACGGCGAGCAGATCCTCCAGATCCCACATCCAGTAGGCATTGACCTTGTCCGCTGCGTCATTCGAGCAGTAGCCGCCACAGAGATTCCCATCACTCTGAGTGATCTTGTAGCCGACGCCCGAATCGTGGCCGCCGCTGGAACCGACCGTCATGTACGTGCGGGTCCCGGGGATCACGAAGCCGAATTCGGCGCCGCTCAAATGGGTCCACAGATCGTTGGTGCCGCTGGCGTTGGAAAGATCATCGGCCAAGCGATTGCCGAGGGCGAATGAGAGCAGATCCTGGGTCTCGATCGCCACCGGACCGGTGGCACCGAGCAGGTCGGCGGCATCGAGAGCGAACAACGACGGGCCGATCGACGACCGTGAATGGATCGGAATATTGCTGGAGTGACCGGTGAGATGTGTGGCCCCGAAGGCTGCTTGCCAAATGGCAGGTAGCTCGGTCATCCAGCCGGCGGCCCTCGCCGCTCCGGCGATCCGGTGGTAGCCGACCACTTCTGATCCGGCAAGATCGTCGGGATCGCGGATCACGATCGTGGTGTCGGTGTTGTCCGCCGGAGCGTCGTAGTACTCGTAGGCGTTCACGACGAGCTGGCCATCGAACATGTCGAGACCGCTGATCCTGTCGATCCTCTGATTGTTGCCGCCAGAAGCTCGGTCGAGGACCGTCGCGAACTCCTGAATCGGGTCGGCCGCGGTGTTGAGCTGGGCGATCTCGACCGTGTCGACCAGCGGTGGCACGGTGAACTCGGCGATCGCCTGTTGATGAGCGTGTCCGACGACGAACAGTGAGCCGTCGTGGACCTCGATTGGCCCCTCGGAATAGTTGAGACTCGACTCACCGAATGTTGCAGCGGGAAGCGCGAAGGCGCCGACGTACTCGGCGTCGCCGATCGTGGCGAGCGGTAGTTCCGACGTGCCGACTCCCGCTCCGGCCGCTCCTCCAGGGTCGACGGCGATGAGCAAGGTGCCTACGACCGCGGCAGCGGCGATTGCAGCCGCCGCCGAGCGCCACTTCTTGGTCGTGGTGTTCGTCATGGTCGCTCTCACCCTCGTTGCCGTGTGGATCTTCTTCGGCCGCGGGCGATCGCGACTTGAATCGTCAGATGCGTGCTCGCGCAGGCTGACGACCGCTGAGGTCCCTGATGACCACGCGATTGCGTCCACTTTCCTTGGCCTCGAGGAGGGCGCCGTCGGCCGCGGCGAGAAGGTCGCTCACTGCGTACTCGCCGGTGACGATCGCCATGCCGACGCTCGTGGTCAAGTCGACCCTCCCGCGCACCGTCTCGATCGGTCGATCGATGGCTCTCCGGATGCGTTCACCGACCTGGGCAACATGTTCTGGCGACAAGGCGCTGAACGTCACCATGAACTCTTCGCCTCCGATGCGGCCGACGGTCGCGTCGCCTCGGAGGCATCCGACGAGCCGGTCGGCAGCCTCGGCGAGCACGACGTCGCCGACGGCATGACCGTGGGTGTCGTTGATCGACTTGAACCGGTCGAGGTCGATCATCGCGATGGCACGCTGTTGACCGTCTGTCGCAGCATGACTGGCGATCCGGAGGACCGCCCGCCGATTGGGAAGTCCGGTGAGGGTGTCGGTGTCGGCCAACTGATGGAGCGTTCGGATGGGTTGGGTGGCAGGAATGGCGATCAGCACGAACAGCACGACGCTGAGGGCGGCAACCAGAATGACCAACCGCTGACGTTGCCCGTCGCCCGGTGTGAGGGCCGCTTCGAGCTCGGCCCGCCGACCGAACACCGCCAATCGCCACTCCCCCGTGCCGATCGGCACAGAGTCAGTCGCAATTCTCGCCGGCTGGCCCTGCTCGTCGATGTAGCTGCTGACGGTGCCGTCCGACACCGACGGAAGCAAACGAGCCACGTCTCGCTCGGCTGCGCTCTCGAGTTCGTCGATTCGCACCGACTCGAATCCGTCGCGGCCGAGTTGGCGGGTCGAATCGGGGTCGGGGTGGGCCACGACGGTCCCCTGGTCGTTGAAGATCAGGGAATGCACGTTGTGGGCCAGCTGACTCGCTTGCAGGTGCTCCGACAGTGAGATCAGCTCGATGTCGGCTCCGACCACGCCGGTGGCCGGACCGCCGTCCGAGATGGCCCGCGCGGTCGTGGTGCCCAGTTCACCGGACGTGAAGAAGACGTAGGGATCGGTCCAGATCGTTTCTCCCAGAGCGTCCACGGCTTCGGTGTACCAGGGACGAAGTCGGGGGTCGTAGATGTCGAGCGAGTCCACCGATGCCGAGATCAGCTCCCCGTCGGTATCGAGCACCAGAATCGAGACCGAACGTTCCTCGCCATCGACGGTGATGATCTTGACCCGGTACCCGTCATCGTTCCTCGTGACGTAGACGAAGTCGCCGTCGGCCCAACCAACGAACAGTCCTGCCAACTGCGGCAGCTCGCTCATGGTCGCGAGCAGAACGCCTGCCTGGGTCGTCGGATCGAACTCCGCTTGCGCCGCAACACGAGCGGTGACGGAGACGACGTTCTCGGCCGGCGCCACGAGCGCTGCCACTTCCTGGGCTGAATCAGCGACGGCTGCCTGGAGTAGCGCGTTCGTGTACTCCGTCTCGCTTTGATTGATCTGTCGTCCGGAGACGATCACGAGTGTCGTGACGCTCAGGGCCTGGAGGAGTAGAAGTCCCCCGAAGATGGCCAGACGGATTCGTGAACGCATGCACGTTGGTATCGGACTGGTTCGGTGTGAGGTTGAGGCGAGCCCTGTGGGCGCTTCGGCCCGATATCAGTGCCGTTGGCTCAGACCCACGCCGATTCGGGCGAATCAGCGGCAATGACCTCCCCGTCGCTGTCGAACACGAGGAACTGCTCGAAGGACCGGAGGAACCAACGATCGTGGCTGACGGCCACCACTGTCCCCTCGAACGCTGCCAAGCCGGCTTCGAGCGCCTCGGCCGACGCCACGTCTAGGTTGTCGGTCGGTTCGTCCAGCAGCAGGAGCGTTGCTCCCCCGAGTTCGAGCAGCAGGATCTGGAATCGAGCCTGCTGTCCACCGGACAACGTCTCCCAGACCTGGTCGCCTGAGTCCTCGAGCTCGTATCGGCGCAGCAGGCTCATTGCCTTGCTGCGGGCTGCGATCTGGCTGTTGATGTGGTCGGCGGTGAGCACGTCGACCAATGTGCGGCCCATCAATTCGGGGTGCTCGTGCGTTTGCGAGAACAGACCGGGCACCACGCGGGCGCCGAGTTTCCATTCGCCCTCGTGCGGTACCGGGCCTCCGTTCAACAATCGCAGGAAGTGGCTCTTTCCCGTCCCGTTCATGCCGACGACGGCGACGCGGTCGCCAAACCAGATCTCGGTGCTGAACGGAAACGTCAGGTCGGTCAGCTCGAGATCCTCGAGCATCACGACTCGCTTGCCGGTTCGGCCGCCCTCCAGGCGCATGTCGATCTGCTGGTCGGCGGTTCGCTCGCGGGGCTTGTCACCCGCGTCGAAATGACGGAGCCTGGACTCGGCAGCGCGGGCCCGGCTGGCATTGGTGGAGTTCATGGCTGCCCGCCGCTTCATCTCCCGCATGTTTCGGACGAGGCGGGCACGCTCGTCGGCGTGGCGACGGTGCTCGTCGTCGATCTGACCCTGACGGGCCGCACGAGCATCTGCCCACGTGGCGAACGAGGCCCCATGGGTCCAACTCCCCTGCGACTCGATGGTCACCACGCTCCGTGATGTGTCGGCGAGCAGTTCCCGATCGTGGGAGATGTAGAGGATGGTCTTCTGGCAGGCGTTGAGCTGGTCTGCGAGCCAGCGTTTGCCGGGCACGTCGAGGAAGTTGTCCGGCTCGTCGAGCAGAAGCACGTCGAACTCCGATCGGAACAACAGTTCCAGCACGAGCCGCTTCTGTTCGCCACCGGAGAAGGTGTCAGTGGCACGCATCGCCAGTTCGGACCAATCGATCCCGACCGATCTGTCTGCGCATCCCGCCCAGAGGACTTCCAGTTCGTAGCCGCCGATGGCGCCCCAATCGGCGAGGGCGTTGGCATATGCCAGGTTCGCGTCGTCTGTCTGATCGGTGGCGATCAGACTCTCTGCCCGGTCGAGACGGCCTGCCGACTCGATGAAACGACTCGGGGACAACGAGAGGTACAGATCGCGGAGCGTGAGGTCTTGCTGCATGCCGACCATCTGGCTCATGAACGCTGCGGTTCCGGAGATCGAGATGGCGCCGTCGTTGGCCGCCAACTCACCTGCGATGAGGCGAAGCATGGTGGTCTTGCCGACACCGTTTGCGCCCACGAGCGCGGCATGGTTGCCGTCGCCGACCTTGAACGAGACGTCGGTCAACAAACTCGGGCCCGATGCGTATCCGAAGTTGACGCCGGCGACGTCGATTGATCCCACGACCGGTGACGATAGGCGCCGTCCATCGGATCGGTCGCAGGTTTGTGTTTCGGACGAGCGCCCGCCTGGAGCTCGATGGCTCAAGGCTGGCTCGAGGTGTTCCGTTGGTATGGCTACGCATCGACCATCTCGAGGAGCCCTCATGCCCTATCCCCTCCGGGTCGCGCTGGTCGCGGCCGCGTCGCTCCTCACCGGTGTTGCGCTTGCGTTCGTGATCTCGGCGATCGAGATCCAGACCGATCTCGCGCTGTACGGCCTTTCGGTCGCGTTCGTCATCCCCGTCGGGGCCATTGGCTGTGGGTTCGTTGCCGCGGTGGGTTACTACGCGGCGTCACGCGAGCTGCATGTGCGACCGACTCCGGCCCTGATGTCGATCCCACTCGCCACGGCGGTGGTCACCTTCGTGGCCTCGCACTACTTCTCCTACCAGCGGTACGAGTTCGCTCCGGGCCGGACGCTGTCAGACGTGATGGGGTTCGGTGAGTATCTGCGGGCAGCGGCGACCGAGACCTCGTTGTCGTTCGGCTCGACGGGTGCCATCGACCGGCTTGGTTCGCTTGGCTACGCGGTAACGGCGATCGAGATCGTCGGATTCGCTGTCGGTGGTTGGTTCGTGGCGAATCACTTGCGATCGAAACCGTGGTGCAGCGACTCGCATCAGTTCATGAAGAGGACTGAACGACGCCGACAGATGTTCGAGGATAGCGAGTCCTTCCAAGTCGTCATGGAGAAGATCATCGACGACCTCGAAAGGGCAGACGCTCGAGGAGCGATCGGTGTCTTGTCCGAAACGAATCCGTCGATGAAGGAGAGCCGGAAGGCGCCCCTGTCCGTCGAGATCAATCACTACGAGTGCGGGGCCTGTGGGGCGGACCACAGCGTGGTCACCACGTACGCTCGCAAGGGCAACCAGTGGCAGCAGACGAGCCGCAGCGAGATCCACCCGGCAGCGACCCTGGGGCACGTACAGATGGTCTCCTGAGCCAACTGCAGCCAGCCGGTGACCCGAGTCGGCTTCGGTCCGGTCAGCGGCCAGACTGGTGTATGGCCTCGCTGCGTTTCGAATTCGATCACTGGTATGCGAACGATCTGCCCGGTGACCCGGACGATCGGGTGATCCCCCGCCAGGTCGAAGGCGCTGCCCACTCCCCTGTCGAGCCGACTCCGACGTCGGACCCATCGATCGTGGCCGTCTCGTCCGAGGTGGCTGAGATGCTCGGCATGTCGCCGGCCGACGTCGAATCGGAGCAGTTCGCTCGAGTGTTCAGCGGCAACGAGCTTCTGGATGGGATGCAGCCGTTTGCTGCCAACTACGGCGGTCATCAGTTCGGGAACTGGGCAGGTCAGCTCGGCGACGGTCGTGCGATTTCACTCGGCGAGGTCGTCACGGCGAACGACGAGCACCTGCACCTCCAGCTGAAGGGAGCCGGCCCGACCCCGTACTCGCGTCGTGCCGACGGTCGTGCCGTGCTGCGGTCGTCCATTCGCGAGTTCCTGTGCAGCGAGTCGATGTTCCACTTGGGTGTCCCGACCACCCGAGCTCTGAGTCTCGTGCTCACCGGCGATCACGTCGTGCGCGACATGCTCTACGACGGTCACCCCGCACCCGAGCCGGGTGCGGTCGTCTGCCGCGTGGCTCCGAGTTTCGTCCGGTTCGGTTCCTTCGAGCTGCCCGCATCGCGGGGCGATCACGAGTTGCTCACGAAGCTCGTTCACCACACGATCAGTCGATTCTTCCCCCATCATCTGCCGGCCGATGGCATGGTCGGCCCTGACGTGGTCGCAGCATGGTTCACCGAGATCGTCGAGCGCACGGCCGACCTCATGGTCGATTGGATGCGCGTCGGTTTCGTCCACGGCGTCATGAACACCGACAACCTCTCGATTCTCGGCCTGACGATCGACTACGGGCCTTATGGGTGGCTGGAGGACTTCGATCCGGGCTGGACGCCCAACACCACGGACGCCGCCGGGAAGCGCTACCGATATGGCCATCAACCGCAGATCGGTCTCTGGAACCTGTCTCGTCTGGGGAACGCCCTCATGGGTTTCTTCGATGGTCCCGAACTCCTCCAGCGAGCACTCGATGTTTACGGCGAACGCTTCTCACAGGGTTGGCAGCGCGCCCTCGCTTGGAAGCTCGGCCTCGGCGCCATCGACGAGAAAGTGTCCACGGCGCTGTCGGATCGTCTACTCGATCTCCTTCCCCGCACCGAGACCGACATGACGATCTTCTTCCGCACGCTCGGAGACCTCGACGTCGATGCCGGTGTGGATGCCGCCCTCGGCGCCTTGAAGGAGGCGTATTACCGCCCTGAGGAACTGCAGAGCGAGCTGCTGGCCGACACGACGGCATGGCTCGACGACTACCTGGCCATCTCGAGCGGGCAGACACCCGAGCAGCGTCGAGCAGAGATGCATTCGGTCAATCCCAAGTACGTCCTGCGCAACTATCTGGCCCAGATGGCCATCGACAAATCCGAGCTCGGCGACCACCAGCTCGTGGTCGATCTGCTCGACATCCTTCGCCACCCGTTCGACGACCAGCCCGGGAAGGAGGAATTCGCAGCGAAGCGGCCTGACTGGGCCCGCACAAAGGTTGGCTGCTCGATGCTCTCGTGCAGCTCGTGAGGGGGTGGCTACTGTGGTGACCGTGATCTCATCTACGCCGCAGTGGCAGAATCTCACCGAACTCGCCGGACGGCAGATGCCCACGCTGCGCCAGGCGTTCGCCGATGACCCCGGACGTGCTGAGCGCTACGCGCTCGAGGCCGGCGACCTGTTTGCCGACCTGTCGAAGAACCTGATCGACGACGATGCCGTGGCCGCGCTCGTTGCTCTGGCCGAGCGTGCAGGGGTCGCAGAACACACCGCCGCCATGTTCCGCGGCGACCGGATCAACACGACTGAGGATCGGCCTGTCCTGCACACGGCGCTGCGGGCTCCGGCCGGTTCGGTCATCGAGGTCGATGGCCACAACGTCGTGCCGGACGTGCAGGAAGTCCTCCGGCGTATGGCCGACGTTGCCGAGCGCGTCCGTTCCGGCGCCTGGACCGGGGCCACCGGGGCGCGCATTCGCCACATCGTGAACATCGGCATCGGCGGTTCCGACCTCGGCCCGCTCATGGTCTATCGAGCGCTCGCCGCCTATCGCGAAGACCTCGAATGCCACTTCGTTTCGAACGTCGATCCGACCCACATGGTCGAGACGCTCCGCCCGCTCGACCCGGCTGAGACGCTATTCTTGATCGCTTCCAAGACGTTCACCACGCAGGAAACGATGGCCAACGCGGCGAGTGCCAGGGCCTGGATCGTCGACGGTCTCGGCGCCGACGCCGAGATCGCCAAGCACTTCATCGCCTTGTCCACCAACGCGGACGCCGTCGCAGAGTTCGGCATCGACACCGACAACATGTTCGGATTCTGGGACTGGGTCGGCGGTCGGTACTCGGTCGATTCAGCCATCGGCATGAGCTTGATGCTGGCGATCGGCCCAGATGACTTCGGCGAATTCCTCGCCGGCTTCCACGACATCGATGAGCATTTTCGCTCGACGCCGATCAGGCAGAATCTTCCTGCGATGCTCGGCCTCGTCGGGATCTGGTATCGCAACTTCCTCGGCTACGACACGCACGCTGTGCTGCCTTACAGCCAGTACCTCGAACGATTCCCCGCGTATCTCCAGCAGCTCGACATGGAGAGCAACGGGAAACAGGTCACCCTCGAGGGTGACCGTGTCGACTTCGAAACCGGTCCCATCATCTGGGGCGAGCCGGGAACCAATGGTCAGCACGCCTTCTACCAACTCATTCACCAGGGAACTTCGGTCGTTCCCGCTGACCTGATCGGCATCCTCAATCCGGCAAAGGATGTCGGTGGCCAGCACGACCTCCTCGTCGCCAACCTGTTCGCGCAGGCCGAGGCGTTGGCGTTCGGCAAGACCGCAGCCGAGGTGGCAGCTTCCGGTGCAGACGCGTCGTTGGTCCCCCACCGCACCTTCCCGGGAGATCGTCCCACCAACATGATTCTGGCTGATCGGCTGACCCCGCGTGTTCTCGGCCAGCTCATCGCCCTCTACGAACACAAAGTCTTCACTCAGGGCGTGATCTGGGGAGTCAACTCCTTTGACCAATGGGGAGTCGAGTTGGGCAAGGAGTTGGCGCGGGGCATCGTGCCAGAACTGACGGGCTCGGACGCCCCGCAACACGACAGTTCGACCAACGCACTGATCGAGCGCTACCGGGCACGGCGGCAACGCTGAGCGCCCGCCTCGACATCACCGTGGCCTCGCTGTACGAGCTGCTCGACGTACCGGCCTCCTGCGATCTCCTGACCTTGCGCGCCGCGTATAGGGCCAAAGCACGTGAGTTGCATCCGGACGTCGCATCGGGTGGCACCGAGTCAGCCATGAGCGCCATCAACGACGCCTGGAGGGTCCTGTCCGACCCCGTCAGACGGGCCGACTACGACGCCTCGCTGTCGGCGATGGCGCCGACTCCCCCGGTCGTTCCGCCGCCGCCGGCGGCGGCCGGCGGCCGGCGGCATGCATGGGTGGCCGGCGTCCAGACCCAGGTGATTCGCCTGTCGAGCCTCGCAGGAAGGAGCTCGGTCCAGACGCTGCTGTTGCGGGCACCACGAGCAGAACGGGCCGTGTACGACAGCATCGTCGAGGAGATCGTTCGCGGGCTGGCACAGGAGACCGAGGCCCGGGTGCGTTCTGCCAGGGCTGCAGGGGCAGCACCGCTCGATCTGGGCGTGGCATCGACACTCGTGGGAATTCGTGCGTTGGGCGACGGTGTCCGCCGCCAGTCGTCGCTGGGGCTGAGTCCGGAGCTGATGATGACGGCCGAACTCCTCGATCGGATGTGGGACGTGCTTGCCCATGAACTGCCGATCACCCTCTCGAACGCGCTGGGTGGGAATCCGGGTGTCGCGAAGCGGATCGGCCTTCGCTGAACCAGTCCACTATGTTCGCCGGAATGGACATCGGCGTAGCAATCTTTCCCACTGACACCACCATGCAGCCGACCGACTTGGCCAAACATGCAGAGGACCGCGGTTTCGAGTCCTTGTGGTTTCCCGAGCACTCGCACATCCCGGTCAGCCGGGCGACGCCGTGGGGCGGCCGAGAGGGTGCGCCCCCGCTACCCGACTACTACTGGCGGTCCCACGATCAGTTCGTTGCCCTCGGCGCTGCCGCCGCGGTGACCTCACGAATCAAGTTGGCGACGGGCATCACCCTCGTGGCTCAACGTGATCCGATCTGGACGGCCAAGCAGGCAGCGACGGTCGACTTCATGTCGGATGGTCGGCTGATCATGGGCGTCGGTTATGGCTGGAACAAGGAAGAGATGGGCCACCACGGCACGGCCTACACGAAGCGGCGCGAGATCCTGCGCGAGAACGTCTTGGCCATGAAGGCGCTCTGGACCGATGAGGAGGCCGAGTTCCACGGTGAGCACGTCGACTTCGAGGCGAGCTGGGCATGGCCGAAACCAAAGCAGCTTGGTGGCCCGCCGATCGTGCTGGGCGGAGCGGCCGGTCCTCGGACCGCGGCCCACGTCGCAGAGTTCGCAGATGGCTGGATGCCGATTGGGGCCCGGCATGCCATGGAGAGTGGATGGGACGAGATCGTCCGGGCGTGCGGAGCAATCGGACGGGACCCGTCGACGATCGAGAAGACGATCTTCTTCGCCAAGCCGACCGGGGAGGAACTCGAGTCGCTGGAAGCGGCTGGAGTGAGCCGCGCTGTGCTCGGTCTGCCTCAGGGCGATGAGACCGAAGTGATGACCGCACTCGACGATCTCGCCAGACTTCTCTGACCAGGTCATCGCGATCGGCCTAGGCCTGCGACCGCCTTAGGCCTACGACGTCAACCCGAGGCTCAGACCCCCGAAAATGGGGGCCCCAAACCTCGGGTTTGAGCCCCACAGAATCGGGGGTCTCAGCCTCGGGTTTGCCCGTCGGCGGTACTCGGGGTTGGTGGTATTCGGAGTCAGCGGTATTTGAGGGAGGCCATACGGGCGAATACTTCGATCACGTGGGCCCGCTCGTGGGTCTCGTCGAGTTCGCCGTAGACCGTGTCGACGTTGATGGCGATCCTCTCCGCATCCAGCCACGTGGCGAACCGACCCAGATCGATGTCCTTGGCCGCATCGGACGCCGACATGCCACCCTTCCAACGCTCGGTCGTCTCGGCCACGACGAATTCGAGGTAGTCACGCACCGCTCGCACGCCAGCGGCATCGGTCAGCGGACCATGGCCAGGAACGATGACGTTGCAGTCGAGCGCAAGGATGCGATCGCACGCTGCGACCCAGTTGGACACCGGTCCATCCCAGACGATCGGCGTCCCATCAATGAACAGGATGTCGCCGGTGAAGATCACCCCCTCGTCGGGAAGGTGCACCAACACGTCGCCCGCAGTATGCGCAGGACCCACTTCGATGAGCTCAACGCGACGGCCGCCGACCTCGACCGTCAGCTCGTTGACGAAGGTGCGGTCGATTCGGGGCGGATCGATGCCTTCGAACTCGAAGGGCCCGAACGCCTCGTTGAGATAGCGGTTCAACTCCGGGCCGAAGTCGCCGTGCATCATGGCGGCCATTGCCGAGGGTGGCAGGTTCTCCATCTCGGCCGCTGAGGCAGCAGATGTGATGACCTCAGCACCGACGACGAGCTGGTTCCCGTAACAGTGGTCGCCGTTGGCGTGGGTGTTCACCAACGTCTCGATTGGTTTCGTCGACGTCACCGGTGCCATCTCGTCGAGCATGTCCTGGGTGAGCCTGAGGTCGAACAACGTGTCGACCAAGAGCGATCCGTCTTGCGATGCAACGAGGCCGGCGTTGCTCCATCCCCAACCCCCATCCGGTTGCAGGTAGGCGTAGACGCCGTCGGCGACTTCGGACAGGCCCTTTTCGTACATGGGGCCGGTCTAGCAGATCGTCAGAGCGAGAAGAGCTCGGTTCGGTTGCCCCCGCCGTTTGCTGCTTTCTGGGTGACGGCTTCGAGCCGGCTCAGCACGCGCTCGAGCGACGGTCGTTTGTTGGACAGCGAACCAACCATCACGCTCGAGGTGAACGAAACGAGCGTGCCACCACAGTCGACCGGGAACGAGACCTCGGCCCGAAGTCGGTCGGCGATCTCCTTGAGCTGATCGATCTCGGAGTCGGTGGTGAGGAGCACGAGGAAGCCAGACTCGTCCAGCCGCCCGAGCAGATCCGGGCCGCGAAGTCGAGCCTGGATCCGTTCGCCGACCTGGCGCATGATGCGCTGCGTCACCCGATCGCCCTGCTCGGCCTCGAGCGCGTCGAGTTGGTCGATCCAGATCGCAACGAGCGCCAACGGCTGCACTTTGGGAAGGCTCAACCGATGCTGGAGCTGTTCGAGGATGTGGTGACGATCGGGAAGTCCCGTGACCTCGTCGTGCGTCAGCGCTCCCCCGGCGGCGGCGGAAAGCGCATGCTCGGCTGCGACTGACCGAACGCCGACGAGCGTCAGGGTGCGATTGAGCTTTCGGATGGTCAGCTCCAGCGGCAGGAGTCCACTTGCGAGTCGCATACGCACCATCGACACCGTGTCGGATGCACCCTGGATCGCCGTGGACACGCCCTCCTGATGCTCGTCGACGGCGATCTCGGTCAACGACGTGCCGATCAACCGGTTTCGGGGAATGCCCGTGATGGCGGTCGCTTCGGCATTGGCTCCCTTGATCTCACCGTTGTCGATCAGAATGCACCCTCCCGGGGCATACCGAAGGATGTCGGCCAATCGTTCTGCGTCACTCACAAGGTTCTCCCAGTCAAGGATCCAACTCTAGAGTCCGGGCAGGCGCGGCGACTTGAGACGGATGACCCACTGGTGACGAGCCGATCCACTGGTCAGGAAGCTGCATCGAGGAGGGCGTTTTCGACCACTTCGGTGAGTGCGGGGTGGATGTAGAACACCCTTTCGGCGAGATCGGTTGCTGTCTGCCCGAACTGCATGGCCTGGATCAGTGGCTGGATCAGAGTTGCGGACTGCGGACCGATGATGTGAGCGCCGATGATCAGATCGGTTGCATCGTCGACCAGCACCTTGGCGAACGACGTCGTGTCCTCGAGTGCCCATCCGTACGCCGTGCCGCCAAAGTCCCGCTTGCCGACCCGGTAGTCCCTTCCCGCAGTGATTGCTTGCTCCTCGGTGAGGCCGACCGATGCCACTTGCGGGTGGCTGAACACCGCACTCGGCACGGCCGAGTAGTCGATCGTGATCGGTGACTCGGGGTTGGCCAGATTGGAGAACACGACGTTCGCCTCGGCATTGGCCACATGCTTGAGTTGCCAGTCGTTGGCAATGTCACCGAGGGCGTAGACGCCGGGCACGTTGGTTTCCATTGTTTGGTCGACCATCAGCCGACCATTGTGGTGTGTCTCGAGCCCGCCGGCGGCAGCGTCGATGAGATCGGTGTTCGGTTCTCGTCCGGCCGCAACCAGCAACTCGTCGAACTCGTAGGTCTCGCCCTTGCTCGTGACCACGATGGTCTCGCCGTCCTGGTGGACCCGTTCGGGGATGTGCCCGAGACACAGCTCGACCCGGTGCCCGAACACCTCGGTGAAACGGTCCGAGATCTCACCGTCCTGGGCTCGCAACAGTCGAGGCGACCGGTTGAACAGTGTCACCGCAGTGCCGAACCCGGCGAAGACGTGTCCCATCTCGGCGGCGATGAATCCGCCCCCGATGATGCCGAGTCGCCCCGGCAGGGAGTCCAACCGCATGATCGAGTCTGACGTGTGGAATCGAACGGTCGACAACCCCTGGATCGGGGGCATCGTCGGGCGTGAGCCGGCGGCAACGACGACCTTGTCCGCAGTGATGGTGCGACCCTCGACGTCCAACGTCTTCTCGGCGACGAACCGGGCGGTGCCCTGGATCAGCTCGACGTTCGGTGTCCCGTTCGACCGATACTCCCGACCGCCTTCGGCGATGGGGTCGATCCGCCCGAACACGCGGTCACGGATGCCCGGCCAGTCGACGCCGGCAAACGAGGTGTCGACGCCGAGCTCCGGGCCGTGTTTCGCGATCTCGGCGACATCCGCCGGCAAGACGAACATCTTCGAGGGGATGCAGCCGACGTTCAGGCATGTGCCGCCGAACGTACTTCGTTCGACCAGTGCGATCTTCCAGGCGGCCAGCGACTCGGGAATGGCGTTGCCCGATCCGCTCCCGATGATGATGAGGTCGAACGAGTCAGTCATGGGAGGGGGAACCTACCTGGCGCCGAAAGATTCCTCGACCTCGAGCCAGTTCACTTCGTGAGCCTCGAGGGGGCGCATTGCGATGTCGATGGCGGTCCACAGCGTCTTGCTCATTGGGTAGAAGAGCGTCGGTCCGATCAGGGCTGTTGCGACTGCGATCAGTATGAGCCGCAGCGTGGAACCGTCGGGGTAGGTCGCAATCAGACCGACGATCACGACGATGCCGAGCACGGCGAAGCTGACGATGGTGTTGATTCCGATGGCGCCGATCCAGTGGCCCTCGATGCGTTCGAAGTGCAACCCGCAGCATGGGCACTCTTCGGACATCGAGAACCAATGATGGAACAGGCTCCGCTGTCCGCATGCCGGGCAGGCCATGGTCGTTCCTCGACCCAGCATCACCGGGATGCTCGGGCCCGGCCGGCTCACCGGTGGGAGCGAGCGTCGAGGTAAGCAGCCCGGGCTACCGCGCACTCATCGTCGTTGAATGCGGTGACCAGACCGTCGGCATCGGCGAACGACCGCATCGTTCCCACCATCTGGTCGGTCACGGCATTGACGTGACGTTTGGTGGAGAAGATGGCGTGGCGAGCCTTCGCCGCGATCGTTGTTGCGAGCTCGTCTGCGGTGGCTGACACCTCGGAGGCCGGGACGACCCGATTGAGGAAACCGGCGGCCTTGGCCTCGGCCGCATCGAACGGACGGCAGGTCAGCACCAATTCCTTTGTGAGCGCCGGTCCGATCTCGCGCACGAGGCGAGGAATGCCGCCCCATGCCAGCGGGATGCCGAGATCGACTTCTGGGATGCTGAACATGGCGTCGTCGGCGGCAACGCGAAGGTCGCACGCCGCGGCCAGCACGAGTCCACCACCCACACACCATCCGTGGATGGCGGCCACCGAGATGGCCTGCATCGCTTCCATCGCCTCTGCCATCTTTCGACCGTGCTCGGCCACATCTCTGGTGCTGATCTCCTGTCTCGAGGAGAATGTGGAGAGGTCGGCGCCGGCAGAGAAGGCGCGGCCTGCACCGGATACGACGACGGTCTTGACCTCGCTCCGGGTGTCGAACCACCGCGCTGCCGCCGCGATCTCGGCCAGACATTGCCAGCTGAGAGGATTCAGCTTCTCCGGTCGAGCAAGGGTGAGGCGACCCACCGCTCCTTCGAGACTGACAGTGATCGTGGAGAAGGTCGGAGCATCTGGCATGCCCTCAGTTTCCGAAGCCAAGTGCCCCCAGGTCAAGCTGGTCCGAGCTGACGACCTCGTCCGCCGGCGGCGCCTCGATCGTGATGTCCTCGCCGTAGTCGAAGAATTCGAAGACGAGCGACCCCTCTGTGAATTCTCCGCCAGCCTGTGCTTGGTCGGTCAGGTCCATCGAGTAGCGCCGAAGGAGGCCATCATCGTCGATCCAGAATTCGATCGGGAAGGCACTGTTCTCGACGCCGCCGATGTCGCGCTCCAGGGTGGCCCGCTCCTCGTCGCTGAGCGTTGCACCCAGTTCCTCGAGGTCGACGACGGCGAGGATGTGCGTGGTGTCCACACCGCGAACCTTTTCGGAGCCGAGTTCGGTCACGTCGGCGTTCGCATTTTCGAGAGCGCTGATGAGATCGACGGGTGAACCGTTGCCCGTGGCGCCGAAACTCGATGTGAGGTCGCCGCTCTCGTCGGCATCGGTCTGGATCCATGTGCCCTGACCGCCGGTGAGGAGCGAGAACAGTCCCCACGAGATGTACGACTGGTCCCCGATGGTCCGAACGATCATCGGTTCCTCGAAGAGTGCGGCCATCGGCCCGAGGTCGGTGCCGTCCTGCGCGGCTGCGGCCAGCGCCACGGCGGCGAAGTCGATGATGACTTCGGACGAGTTGTTGACACTGTCGAAGGAACCGCTGAATCCGAGCTCGAGGCCGTCGGGCAGTTCGTCGTCGCCCGCGATCGAGATCGTCCCCTCGAATCGGCCACTCGTGGTCGACAGATCAGCCACCTGAATGCGGTCGCCCAGGCGAGATCTTTCGGTGGTCCCGTCCGACTCTGCATCGGCAGTGTCGTCCGATTCGTCCGTCTCGCTTGCCTCGTCGGAGTCCTCACTCTCGGAGTCCTCGCCCTGGGTGGCGTCGTCGGTCGCTGGGTCATCGGCAAGAACCGCGGAGGTCGCCGACGACTCCTTGCTGTCGGCAGCCTCATCGGTCGCCGAGCCACAAGCGGCGGCGACGAGAGCAACGACAAGGAACGCGATCAGTGCCTGCCAGCGGATTCGGGACGTTGATGGGGTGAGATTCAGCACTCCGCCAGGATAGATCGTCGTTGAAGTAAGCGGGGTTCACTCCCACCAACGTCGACCGGCACTCAGCATCACTCCCCCATCTCCCGGCGTTGCGTTCGGACGCCTACCTCCACGCGTTGTGACTGCAGTGCGGTCCGAGACATAGGATCAGCGGCCATGAAGCTCAGCATGACTCTCAACTACGGCGGCGATCCGGCACAGACGGCACAAACTGCTCGGGACTACGAGGCGGCGGGTGTCGACATGGTCTGGGTGGCTGAGCTCTACAGCTTCGATGCCGTCAGTCTCATGGGGTACCTCGCAGCAGTGACCGAACGGATGGAGATCTGCGCCGGCATCCTTCCCATCTATTCGCGGACCCCCACCCTGATAGGTATGACGGCCGCTGGGATCGATGCGCTGTCGGGTGGTCGCTGCGTCCTTGGACTCGGTGCCTCCGGCCCGCAGGTGATCGAGGGCTGGCACGGTGTGAAGTACGACGCGCCGATTGGTCGGACCAAGGAGATCATCGACATCTGTCGTCAGGTCTGGCGTCGCGAGAAGGTCGAATACGACGGCCGCTACTACCAGCTTCCGTTGCCAGCCGATCAGGGAACGGGCCTCGGCAAGAGCCTGAAGCTGATCAATCGGCCCGTACGCGAGAACATCCCGATCTACGTGGCGTCGCTCGGGCCCAAGAACATCCAGATGACAGCCGAAAAGGCCGAGGGCTGGCTTCCGATCTTCTTCCATCCGGAGAAGGCGGGTGACGTGTGGGCAGAGGATCTCGAGATCGGCATGGCCAATCGTGATCCGTCGCTCGGTGAACTCGAGGTCGTGGCCGGCGGTGTTGTGTCGATCTGTGACGACGCATCGGCGCAGCAACTGCGAGATGCCGGTCGCGGCATGACGGCGCTCTACGTGGGCGGAATGGGTGCCAAGGGCAAGAACTTCTACAACACGTTGTTCCAGAAGTACGGCTACGGCGATGCCGCCGAGAAGATCCAGGATCTCTATCTCAGCGGACACCGAGGCGAGGCCGAGGCGCTCATCCCCGATGACTATCTCCAGGCCACCACGCTTGCCGGTGACGAGGGGTTCGTGCGCGAACGCATCGAGGCATACCGCGAAGCGGGCGTCACCCGCCTGTCGATCACCCCCATCGGTGAGAAGCCTCTCGAGATCATCGAGAAGGTCAAGGCCTGGGCCGAATGAGGATCAACGGCTGAAGACGAGCGAGAGTTCGAGGATCGCGGTGTCCTCGACGCTGGCGACGATGCGGGCGCTCGGCGGTGTGATGTCGAAGTCGGACAGGGCGACCTCGAGCTGGCCGGCAGCGACGATCGAGCCGCTCTGCAGTTGAGCGTCCAACGGGAAGTCGACGCGTTGCGTGACGCCGTGGATCGTGAGATCCCCCACGGCGATCGCCGACACCTTCGTACCTTCTGCTGGAATCGAGCCCAGGTCGATCGGGTCGACGAGCACGAATGAAGCCTCGGGGAAGTCGCCCGTCTCGAGCGCCTGCGACCGCATGGCGTTGTCCCGTCCCGAACTGTCGGTGGTGATGGTGGTCATGTCGCCAACGACGTTCACGGCGGTGATGGTCGTTCCCGAGCCCTCCAGCGTGCCGGTCACGTCCGTCGTGCGTCCGACGACGGTGAAATCGCCGATCGTGTTGAGCACCTCGTTGATCCGATAACCAATGAAGGTCTGGCCTTCGACCGGGGTGATGGTCCAGGTGCCGTCCAGTGAATCGACCGGTGTCTCTGCCGCGATGCCGGTCGCGTCTGACTGCTCCTGCACGGCGACGGCGAGATCTTCCACGTTCGCTTCCTCGGCCGGTTCGCTGAGATAGCCGAGCCACCAGGCGGCGAGTCCGAGGATGATGACGAGCGCGAGGCCGCTGGCGAGCAGAATCCGGTTCCGTGACATGGGGCGACAGTGAAGCAGAACACGCCGAAAAACGGCGTCAGATCCGATCCAGCGCCGTGCAAGCGGGAAAGAAAGTGCGGGCGAGAGGGGCAAAAAGAGTTGTGGGGCGACTCAGAAGAGTCGCCCCACTGGAGGATTCTGCTGATGTTCACCGCTTCCGCCCGCCGGAAGATGGTGACAGCAGAACCTCCTGTACCCGCAACGTTCAGTGAAGCTCAACCACGGTGGGTGAGCAATGGTGCGTTCGACCCGAGTGCGACGAGTCGGATGGACCACTCGACGGGCGCAGCGGCGCATCTTGGGCCACAATCGGGAGGTGTTTGAAACAGGTCTTCGTCCCCGTGTGTTGTCCGTCGTCCTCGCTGGTGGGGAGGGCAAGCGGTTGCTGCCGCTCACGGCCGACCGTGCGAAACCCGCTGTGCCGTTCGGTGGCCCCTACCGGCTGATCGACTTCGCACTGTCGAACCTCGCCAACGGCGGCTACCGCAAGATCGTGGTGCTCACCCAGTACAAGAGTCACTCGCTCGATGTACACATCTCGAGGACATGGCGACTGTCGAGCATGCTCGGCAACTATGTCACCTCGGTTCCGGCTCAGATGCGACGAGGTCCACAGTGGTTCGCCGGCTCTGGTGATGCGCTCTTCCAGAACCTCAACGTCATTCATGACGAGCAACCCCAGTACATCTTCGTGTTCGGCGCCGACCACATTTACCGTATGGATCCGCGCCAGATGCTCGACCAGCACATCCAGAGCGGCGCCGGCGTGACGGTGGCTGCGTTGCGCTCTCCTCGCTCGGAAGCTCACCAGTTCGGTGTCATCCATGCTCCAGAAGGAACCAAGATCGAGAGCTTCCTCGAAAAGCCCGCCGATCCTCCTGGCCTGCCCGATTCCCCGGACGAGTCCTTCGTGTCGATGGGCAACTACGTGTTCGATGCCGAGGTGCTGATCGACGTGCTGCACCGAGACGCCGAGGTCGAGG
>CBESNA010000053.1:0-29697 GCA_965530755.1 uncultured Acidimicrobiia bacterium
TTGCGGTGCTTCTTCTTACGCATGCGCTTGCGGCGCTTTTTGATGAGCGATCCCATGAGGTGGCAGAGACTACCGGGGGATGCAGGCAGCGCAACGTTGCAGATGGGTTCGGCTACTCTGGCGGGTCTCTCCCAGGTAGTTCAGTTGGCAGAACGCCGGACTTTGAATCCGGTCGTCGTTGGTTCGATCCCAACCCTGGGAACATGGAACATCGCTCGCTGAAGGCCCTCGTGATCGCCACTGCAACTGGTGCGCCGATGCGCTCCGAGCGCCCCAAACCGATTCACATGCTGTGTGGACGCCCGATGCTCACCCACGTGCTCGAGGCGCTGGCGAGCGCCGGTGTCGAGTCGGCGGTCGTCATCACCGGCCCGAGGGGTGAATGGATCGCGAAGAGGATCATGGAGGATCCGCCCTCGATTCCGGTGAACTTCGTGGAACAGCAAGCCAATCGAGGTGGGGCTGATGCGGCGCTGGTCGGGCTCACGGGTTTTGATGATTTCGACGACGATGGTGACGTGCTCGTGGTGCCCGCCGACCTCCCTTTGCTCGATCTCGAAATCCTCGCCGGGCTGATCTACGACCATCGCAAGCACGAAGCGGCGTGCACGGTTCTGTCGGCCGAAGTCGCCGGTGGCGAACGCTGGCCCCGTATCGATCGCGACAGCAGGGGTGCGGTGAGGAGTCTGATTCACGCTGCCGATCGCTCCGCCTCGGACGAGCCGTTCGAGGCGGCCCTCGGCGTTTATTGCGTCCGGCGCGAGCTGTTGGCTCCCGCCGCGCGCCGTTCTGCGCCGGCGTTCGGTGCCGGTTTGCATCATCTCAGCACCGTGCCGACGGTCCTGGCTGACAGCGGCCACAGCGTCGTCTCCTCGACCCTCGATGCCGACCTCTTCTCGGTCCGCGCGGTCGACGACCGGTACGGGCTGGCCAAGGCCGAGGCCGAGCTGCGACGGCGAACGAATCGGCGTTGGCTCGACCGCGGCGTCACGATGGTCGATCCGGCACGGACCTACATCGACGTGACCGTAGAGCTGGGGGTCGACGTCACCCTGTTCCCTGGAACGATGCTGCAGGGTTCGACGGTCGTCGGTGATGGCTGCGAGATCGGACCCGATTCACGGGTTGACCGCACACAGGTCGGACGGAACACGGTGATCGAGAAAACCATGGCGCGGGGTGCCGTGATCGGCGACAACTGTCGAGTCGGCCCGTTCGCCGTGATCGAAGCGGGGGCCGAGGTTCCGGACGGGACCGTCACTGGACCCTTCTATGCTGCCCCTGGCGGCTGAGGAAGACGTCCAGCGTCGGGAGCGTCGAGCGCCTGATGAACACTGCGCCTGATCAACACTGCGCCTGATCAACACAGCCTGACGAACACAAGGGGTTTCGATGGAAGCGGTAACGACCAAGAAGTTGCATCTCTTCGCCGGGCGGCACAACACCGAACTCGCCCAGGAAGTAGCCGAGAACCTCGGAGTCGAGATCACCGAGGCGCATCTGAGCCAGTTCGCGAACGGCGAGACCCACTGCCGGTTCGCCGAGTCGATTCGCGGCTCGGACGTGTTCATCATTCAGAGCCACGGCAACCTCGACGGTCGATCGCTCAACGATGCGGTGATGGAGCACTTGATCATGGTCGATGCCGCCCGGCGGGCGTCGGCCAAGCGGATCACGGCGGTCATGCCGTGCTACGGATACGCCAGGCAGGATCGCAAGTCCGAAGGCCGAGAGCCGATCACGGCCAAACTCATCGCCGACCTCTTCGCTGCTGCGGGTACGTCCCGCCTGGTAGCGATCGACCTGCACAGCGGCCAGATCCAAGGGTTCTTCAACGGCCCGGTCGATCACCTCGTGGCGATGCCGATCCTGATCGAACGCCTGAAGCAGGAGAGCGAGAATCTGGTCGTCGTCTCACCTGATGCCGGCCGTGTGAAGGTGGCAGAACGCTACGCGCAGCAGTTGCACGCCGATCTTGCCATCGTGCACAAGCGCCGGATCAAAGGGGTCAAGAACACCGTCGAGGCCAAGGACATCGTCGGCGAGGTCGATGGCCGCGATTGTGTCCTGATCGACGACATGATCGACACCGCCGGCACCATCTGTCAGGCCGCTGAGCTCCTGGTCGAGCGGGGTGCAACCTCGGTCATGGCGGCAGCGACGCACGGCGTGTTCAGCGGGCCGGCCATCGATCGGCTCAAGAACTCGGTGCTCGACAAGGTGATCATCACCAATACGTTGCCGATCCCGCCGGAGAAGCAGTTCGACAAGCTGGTAGTTCTCTCGGTGGCTCCCTTGATCGCCGACGCCATCCGCGCCGTCTTCAACGACCAGTCCGTCAGCGAGATCTTCGGCGGCCACAATCAGCAGTAGTGCCGCTCGACGTCGTCGGCCCGGTAGCCTCCATCAGCTGATCGCGCACTTCTTTCGGCTGTGCCGTCCGTTTCAGCAGCGCTCTCCGCGCACCATCTCGAGGATCGTTCCATGACTGTCGTAAATGCAACCACCGGCCGTGAGCTCGGCTCACGTCCTGCCGGCCGCCTCCGCAATGAGGGTCAGCTGCCCGGCGTCATCTACGGCAAGGGCATCGAGCCGACGCCGCTGCACGTCGACTACGCCGAGCTGCGGGACGCCCTGAAGGGCTCGGCTGGGCTGAACACGATCTTCACGCTCGTGGTCGACGGTGTCGAGAACACCGTCATCGTGCGCGACATCCAGCGAGATGCGATCAAGCGCACCGTCGCCCACGCCGACTTCCTGCGGGTCGACGATGCCGACAAGATCAAGGTCACGGTTCCGGTCCACCTCGTCGGTCGGGCCGTCGAGGTCCTCGAAAACGGCGGCATCATCGAGCAGAAGATCCACACGCTCAAGATCCTGGTCGACCCCAAGAAGGTCCCGGACGCCATCAACGTCGACGTCACGAACCTCAGCCTCGACTCTCGCATCGCCCTCGGCGACATCGACCTCCCCGACGGTGTCAGCACCAAGGTCAACGATCGCATCACGATCGCTGCTCCCGTCGTCCCCCGTGGGCTCAAGTCTGCAGAAGAAGAAGCAGAAGAGGAGCTCGAAGGCGAAGAGGGCGAAGAGGGCGAAGAGGGCGAAGGGGCGGAAGCCTCGGACGGCGCCAGCGAGGACTAGATGTCCGTCCTCTCCCGCAAGCCGGGAGAGGGTCGACGCCGCGGGACACCGGCCGACCTTCTCGTCGTCGGTCTCGGGAATCCGGGTTCCGAGTTCGAGTCGACCCGTCACAACGTCGGTGCCGACCTCGTGTCGGTGCTGGCTCGTCGCCACGGTGAGAAGCTGCAACGGGGCAAGGAGCGTGCCCTCGTCGCCGAACTGCGCATCGGATCGAAGCGCGTCGCTGTTGCCTTTCCGCAGACCTTCATGAACAACTCAGGCGAGTCGGTGCGGATGCTCACTCGGCGCTACGGCATCGAGGAAGCCGGTGACCTCGTGATTGCTCACGACGAGCTCGATCTCGACATCGGCCGCCTCAAACTCAAGGCCGGCGGTGGGCTGGCAGGGCACAACGGCCTTCGGTCGATCACGCAGCATCTCGGTACGACCGACTACGTCCGACTTCGTATCGGGATCGGCAGACCACCGGCCTCGCAGGCCGGACGGGACTTCGTGCTTCGCAAGCCGAGCAAGGCCGATCGTGAGGCTCTCGACGTCGCCGTCGACCGTGCGGCCGACGCTATCGAACTGATGGTCGAAGAGGGCGTCGACGCGACGATGAACGAGATCAACCGCCGCCAGGGCTGACCGTACGCTTCCGTCTGCGCGCGGTACATGTGGGCGTACATGTGTGGGAGTTGTGAAATCTCCGTGGTCGTTCGCCCGTGCGCGACCGCACGGGTGCCGAACGGTTCTACGTTGATCCTCATGCACCCCCGCCTCCTTCGATCGGCGCTCTTCTTCGGCTTCCTTGCCGCGATCAGCCTGCTCTCGCTGGCTGATCGAGCTCCTGGACTGGTCAGGGGGTTGTGGCGCGTGACCCAGCACGTCGGTTCCCGCCTCGAAGGCACTCTCGGGTTCGACGTGGTCGATCGGGCGGACGTTCCGTTCGCCTTCGACACGATCGGACATCTGGGCCTCTGGGCGATCGCCGGGATTCTCGCCTACATCGCGTTCGGCCAGAAGAGATCGCTCGTGCTCATCGCCGCAGTGCTCGTGGCCATCTCGGCCGCCGTCGAGGCCGGTCAGGGCCTGCTGAGTTCGACGAGAACCCCCGAGCTGATGGATCTGTTGGCGAACGCCGTCGGTGTCGGTGTGGGGCTCGCCGTCGCTGTTTCGACCTTTGCCGTGATCGGCTTGTTCGGAAGGTTGACCCGTAGCCTGACCCGGTGAGTTTCGAGCGCCTCCCACGAGTCGTCGCCGAGGACGAGGCGGTCACGAGAGTCGTCGGTCGATCGACGTCGGTCCTGGCTGTCGCAGAGCCGGCCCGAGCGATGGCCATCGCTGCCCTGGTGACCGAATCGCAACGCCGCCCGGTCCTCGTCGCTGTCCCGACGACGGCGGATGCCGATCGTCTGTCCTCTGATCTCCGGCTCTACCTGGGGGCAGACGAGGTCTTGGCGTTTCCGGCGTGGGAGACGCTGCCGTTCGAGCGTGTCAGCCCATCGATCGAAGCGATGGGCCAGCGACTCCGCACGATCTGGCATCTGCAGGATCCAGAGCAGAGCCCCCGAGTCATCGTGGCGCCGGCTCGGGCGCTGGTGCAGAGGCTCGGACCACACGTCGACGAGGTCGACCCCATCGTGGTCGGTATCAGCGATCAGCTCGACCCCCAAGTTCTCGTTCGAGACCTGATCGACATGGGTTACCGGCGGGAGCCCCAGGTCGAACACCGCGGCGAGGTCGCGATCCGCGGCTCGATCGTCGACGTGTATCCCTCCACGGCCGACGCTCCCGTACGTATCGATCTGTGGGGAGACGAAGTCGACCGGCTGACCCACTTCACGATCAACGATCAACGATCGACGATCGACATCTCCGAGATCGAGATCTTCCCGTGCCGTGAGCTGCTGCCGACCCCGGACGTTCGAGAGCGGGCCGAGGCACTCATCGCCGAGGAACCCTGGGGACGCGAACAGTGGCAGCGGCTTGCCGACGGAGAACTGTTCGACGGCATGGAGTCCTGGCTCTCGTGGTTGACCGACAGCGAGCGGGTGTTGCCGGATCTCTTACCGGCTGATGCTCTGGTCGTGTTGGTCGAGCCTCGGCGGATGCGCGACCGCGGCGCTGATCTCCTGGCCGAGGAGGCCGATCTGGCCACCACCCTGGCCCGAACGTGGGGTGCTGTCGCCGACGACACGGCGGTCGGCGATGACGACCTGCCGCGTCTGCACCTGCCGTTCGACCGGCTGTTGGCCAAGACCACGGCGCCCGCCGTATCGGTGATGGCGGTGCCAGACAGCCCGGAGGTGGCAGTTCTGGCTGCATCCGGCTGGCCGGCACCGGGCGAGGCGCTGGCGAACCGTATCCAGCAGCTGCTGAACGACGGGGCCAGAGTCATCATCACGGCCGACGGGGTCGGGTCGGCAGCCCGCGTCACCGAACTCCTGGCTGAGTGGGGCATCCACCCGCAACAACACGGCACCGCTCACCCGGATGTGTTCACCCCGGGTGCACATCTGGTGGTGGCCTCGGTCGAGCGTGGCTTCGTGCTCGCCGGGAGCGGCGTGGCCGTGCTGCCCGAGAGCGAGCTCACCGGCCGACGGCGTTCCCATCGTCGGGCAAGGCCGCGCAAACGTCAGAGCGACGGCTTCTTCGACGACCTCAACGTCGGCGACTTCGTGGTGCACCATCAACACGGCGTCGGGAAGTTTGGCGGCATGGTGAAGCGAGCCATCGGTGGCCACGAGCGGGACTACCTCCTGCTCGAGTACCGGGGCAACGACAAGCTCTACCTGCCGTCCGACCAGATCGATCTGATACGTCGCTACACCGGTGGCGAGTCACCGTCGCTGCATCGGCTCGGCGGATCGGACTTCGCCAAGGCGAAGTCGAAGGTTCGCTCCGCCGTCGAGGAGGTGGCACAGGAGCTCGTCGTCCTTTACCAGAAACGTATGGCGACCGAAGGTCACGCGTTCGGCGAAGACACGCCATGGCAGCACGAATTGGGATCGGCGTTTCCGTACGAGCTCACGCCGGACCAGGCCGTCACGATCGTCGACGTCAAGACCGACATGGAGACCACCGTTCCCATGGATCGCCTGGTCGTGGGTGATGTCGGGTTCGGTAAGACCGAGATCGCCGTGCAGGCTGCGTTCAAGGCGGTGCAGGGCGGAAAGCAGGTGGCAGTGCTCGTGCCGACCACGCTGCTGGCGCAGCAGCACTTCCAGACGTTCAGCGATCGCTACGCCCCCTATCCCGTCAGGGTCGAGGTGCTGAGCCGATTCCTCACAACCAAGCAGGCAAAAGCGGTCGTTGCGGCCTGTGAGGAGGGCAAGGTCGACGTGCTGATCGGAACGCATCGAATCCTGTCAGACGACGTGACCTTCCCGAACCTCGGTCTGTTGGTGATCGACGAGGAACAGCGGTTCGGTGTGCAGCACAAGGAGAAGATCAAGACCTTCAAGGCCGAGGTCGACGTCCTGACGCTGTCAGCAACGCCGATACCTCGAACCCTCGAGATGAGCCTCACCGGTATCCGTGATCTCTCGCTGTTGAACACGCCCCCGGCTGATCGCCAACCCATCCTCACCTATGTCGGCGAGTACGACGAGCGGGCAGTGGCCGAAGCCATCCGTCGCGAGCTCTTGCGAGAAGGTCAGGTGTTCTACGTGCACAACCGGGTGCAGAGCATCGACAAGGTCGCCAACGACATCCGCAATCTCGTCCCAGAGGCACGCGTGGCCGTGGCCCATGGCCAGATGGACGAGGGTTCGCTCGAGAAGATCGTGCTCGATTTCTGGGAGGGTGAGTACGACGTGCTTGTTTGCACGACGATCATCGAGTCCGGGATCGACATGCCGACGGTCAACACGCTGGTGGTCGACCGTGCCGAGCTGCTCGGATTGGGTCAGTTGCATCAGCTTCGCGGTCGAGTCGGCCGCTCGGGCCAGCGGGCATACGCCTACCTGTTCACGCGGCAGGATGCTGCGTTGTCCGAGGAGGCCTACGAGCGGTTGAGGACCATCGGTGAAGCCACCGCACTCGGTTCCGGGTTCAAGATCGCCATGCGAGATCTCGAGTTGCGGGGGGCGGGCAACTTGCTCGGCGTCGGTCAATCCGGCCACATCGCGTCGGTCGGTTATGACCTCTACTGCCAGATGGTGACCGACGCCGTTGCCGAGCTGAACGGTGTCACACCGGAGGAGCCGATCGAGATCACGATTGATCTGCCCGAGAATGCGAACTTGCCCGAGGACTACGTGCCGTCCGAGGCCGCCAGGCTCGAGGCCTATCGACGGCTGGCGGCCGTCACTTCCGATGCCGAGGTCGACGACATCCGGGCCGACTGGCGAGACCGCTACGGCCCGATCCCCGAGAACGCGGATCGCCTCCTGGATGCGGCACTCTTGCGGGCCGACTGCCACCGATTGGGTGTGCGCGACGTCGTCACGGTCAAGGGTCCAGGAATGGGCGGACCGGCCTGGATCGCCAGGCTCGGGCCGCTGCAGCTGAAGGTCAGCCAGGAGATGCGGCTCACCCGCTTGTTCCCCAACAGCGTGTGGAAGCCCACCGAGTACGGCGCCGACGGTGGTCAGATCCAGTTGGGTATCAAGAAGAAGCGCGAGATCGCAAACGCCATCCGTGCGTTCCTGGCCGCCATCTACCCGCCCGACGCCTGACCCGTCCCAATTGGAGCCCGTTTGGTCGCGGGAGCGGCCTTTTCGTCACCCAGGAGCGGGGATGTAGGGTCGGCGGGCATGACGGACACCCGCGTGACACTCGATGGAGCACCGCTCGATTGGGCCGGCATCGTCGCCGACCTCAATACGTTGCTCCGCCTGCGAACAACCCCGATCGGGATGAAGCTGTTCGAGACGAGGGCCGAGATGGAAGCCATCGAGAAGATCCGCCGTCCGAAGGCTGTCCACACGACGGATCAGATCGTCGGGATGGCCTCTCGCCTCAACTGGACCGTTGGCATCACGAACGACGACCTCGTCGGCGCACAATGTGGCGCCGTGATCGGCCTCCACCCACAGGACGAAACCTGGCTCTCCGGCAAACACATGACCGGCGTGTGGTTCGAGACCATCGAGGACGCCTCTGCGCACCAGCACGCCATGCACACGGTGCCCCACGGGACCTACGAGGCCATGGCCGTCTCACCGCTGGCGACGGGCCGCCTCGACCCTCCCGACATCGCCATGATCTATGCGACGCCGGCGCAGATGATCCTCCTGATCAACGGGCTCCAATGGGCCGGCTACAAGAACATGGAATGGAGCTGCGTCGGTGAGTCGGCGTGTGCCGATTCGTGGGGTCGAGCCCTCACCCTGCGAGAGCCGAGCGTGTCGATCCCCTGCTACGCCGAGCGGCGGTACGGCGGTGTGCAGGACGATGAGCTCTTGATGGCGACACCACCGGAGTTTCTTCCGAAGGCCATCGCCGGGATGCAGGCGCTGTCCCGCAACGGACTTCGCTACCCGATCCCGTCATACGGCATCCAGAACGACGCGGCCGCGGGGCTCGGCGCCTCCTACAGTTGAGGGACGGGCCCGGGGTCGGACGCCAGGCGCCACCGTTGTGGCACGGTGGTGTGGATGGTTCCTGGTGAGGCCGAGTTCTCTCCTGCCAGGGTGGAGCACCTGCAAGGTCGCGAGGTGGACACGGTCATCGTCGCCGGAACAGTGGCGAATGTGTGTGTCGAGTCGTCTGCGCGTGACGCCTCCACGCTCGGGTATCGCGTGATTCTGGCTGCAGACGCGATCTCGGCCGTCTGCGACGCAGACCTCAACAGCACGCTGCACACGATCTACCGGTCGTTCGGGGACGTCCGCTCGACCGATGAGATCCTCGATCTCCTCGGCCCGCCGACCGATGGTTCAGTTCGTCTGGGTGAGTGATTCCCCGAGGTCCCAGACGCTGGGGTTGCGGTTCTCGAGAATCGATTCGAAGCGGTCGGCAAGCGCCGCAACCATGGACATGTCGGTGAAGACCCAGAACTGGTCGTTGATGATGGCGTCGTGGACGAGGTCGGCGACCTGAGCCGGATCCATGCCTGTGTCGACCTGTTCGCGGATGAACTCACGGCGAGCCTCGGCCTCGGCGTTGGCCTCCTCGTCGGCAAGTGGGTTGGGTGCCGCCCACTCGGGCCGGTTGCGGGCTGACTCGAGGATCTTGGTCCGTACCCATCCGGGGCAGAGGCAGGACACCCCGACGCCCGCGTCCTGGACCTGGTGGAACAATCCCTCGGTGATGCCGACGACTGCCCACTTCGACGCGGAGTACGCGCCGTGCCCGGGGAATTGACCTGCCATGGATGCGGTGTTGACGATGTGGCCTTCCCCCTGTGCGAGCATCTGGTCGAGGAAGACGCTGTGCCCGTGGACGACGCCCCACAGGTTGACGTCGAGCACCCACCTCCAGTCGGCGAGGTCGATGCCGGTGCCGCCCGATCCGTTGTTGTTGCCACCGACGCCTGCGTTGTTGCAGAGGACGTGCACGCTCCCGAACGCCTCGTTGGCCGCTGATCCGAGGGCCCGCATCGAATCGATGTCGCTGACGTCGGTGACCACGCCGATGGCTTCGGCACCGCTCGAGGTCAGCGACTCGACCGCAGCGTCGAGCGCCGGCTCCTCGACATCGGCCAGCACGAGCTTCATCCCCGCCTTCGCGAAACGTTGCGCCATCGCGAAACCGATCCCGCTGGCTCCGCCGGTGACGACGGCGGTCTTGCCTGTCAGATCTTTCATGGATGGTGTCCTTGTCCTGCTGGAGATGTCGTGAAGTGTGATGTCGTGTGAGAGTCGTGCCGGACTCAGATGCTGAGGCCGACCAACTTGGTGTCGAGGTACTCATCGAGCCCGACATGTCCGCCCTCGCGGCCGATGCCGGACTCCTTCACGCCACCAAATGGAGCTGCGGCGGCGGTTGGATTGATGTCGTTCACCCCGATGATGCCGAACCGTAGGCCCTCGGCGACCCGCCACGCTCGTCCGATGTCGCGTGTGTAGAGATACGCAGCGAGGCCGTAGGCCGTGTCGTTGGCCTTGGCGAGGATGTCGTCCTCGTCATCGAAGATGATGACAGGCGCCACCGGACCGAATGTCTCCTCTGAGTGGATGGTCATCTCCTCTGTGACGTCGGCGAGCACGGTGGGGGCGTAGAAGAAGCCATGCTCGAGGCCCTCGCTCGTGAGGCGCCGGCCGCCGGTCAGGACTGTCGCACCCTTGTCGACTGCGTCGCGGACCTGGCGATCGACCTTGTCGAGGCTGGGTTGGTCGACGAGCGGCCCGATGGAGACACCGTCGACGGTGCCGATGCCGGCCTTCATCTTCGACACACGTTCGGTGAGGGTCTCCAGGAACACTTCGGCGATGCTGCGTTGTACGTAGATCCGATTGGGGCTGATGCAGGCCTGACCGGTGTTGAGGAACTTCACCAGCGAGGCGCCCTTGGCTGCATGAACCGGGTCGGCATCGTCGAACACGATGAACGGTGCGTGGCCGCCCAACTCCATCGACACTCGTTTCATCGCCGTCGCGGCGCGGGCGCCGAGCAGTTTGCCGACTTCGGTCGAGCCGGTGAAGGTCAGCTTGCGAACTCTCGGGTCGGCGAGCCACGTGTCCCCGACGGGGACGGGATCAGATGCGTTGACCAGGTTGACGACGCCCGCCGGCACGCCGGCATCGTGGAAGATCTCGAACATGGCCACTGCACACAACGGGGTCTGCTCAGCAGGCTTCAACACCATCGTGCAACCTGCAGCGAGTGCTGGGCCGACCTTCCGCGTCAGCATGGAGATCGGGTAGTTCCACGGTGTGATGGCGGCGCAGACACCAACGGGCTGGCGCATGACGATGAAGCGCTGATCCGAGCGCGGAGCCGGGATCGTTTCCCCGTAGATCCGTTTGGCCTCTTCGGCGTACCAGAGCAAGAAGTCGGCCCCGTATTTCACCTCGTTGCGGGAAGCCTTGATCGGCTTGCCTTGTTCGCGGGTCATCAATTGAGCGAGGTCCTCGCGTCGCTCCGTCATCAGCTGCCAGGCGGCGTAGAGCACCTCAGAGCGCTGGTAGGCCGTGCGTCCCGCCCAATCGGCGAATGCGGCATCTGCGGCGTCGACCGCAGCTGCTGCTTCGTCGGCGCCGCCGTCGGCAACCGAACCGATCACTTCGCCCGTTGCCGGATCGGTCACGTCGAACTCGCGAGCCCCCGGCCGCCATTCACCGTTGATGAAATGCATCCGGCGAGACTACGCGCCAGGCTCCGACCAGGCGAAACGGGCGACCGTCCACCAGCGCTGGCATTGCTCGCTGCCTTCGTTCGCCTTGATCGGCGACGGGACCTCGGTTAAGAACGCAGTCCGAGCTGACGGGGGACGCCAGGTTGATTCTGACTCACGAACCGTCGAGAGTCCGGTAGTCGAGCGTGAAGCGACTACTGGCACAGAAGGTGGCCGAACTGATCGTTGTTCTGTTCATCGTCTCCTTTCTGAGCTTCCTCTTGCTGTCGCTGGTTCCCGGTAGCCCCGAGATCCAGATCCTCGGCAACAACGCAACGGCGGAAGCGATTGCCGAACTGCGAGTCGAACTCGGTCTCGACGATCCGCTGTACGAGCGATACGGCCGATGGCTCGGCGATGTGTTGCAGGGCGACCTGGGCCGTTCGGACCGTTTGAACCAGGATGTCGCCGACACGCTGAAGGAGAAGCTGCCGGTCACGATCGAGTTGGCCACGCTCTCGATCGCCGTGGGCATTCTGCTGGCCATTCCACTCGGCGTCATCAGCGCATGGCGGGCCGGTGGAACCTTGGATCAGGTCATCACCACCGTGAGTTTCGGTGTGCTGTCACTTCCGAGCTTCCTCATTGCCATCGGATTGCTGATCATCTTCGCCGTGAACTGGAACCTGCTGCCGGCGGCTCCAGCGTGGGTCCCTCTGACCGAGGCGCCCCTCACCAACCTCAGAAACGTCATCCTGCCGGTGTCGGCGATGGCGTTGGGAGAGGTGGCGGTTCTCACGCGAGTGCTTCGTTCCGACATGATCGAGACGTTGCAGAGCGATTTCATCGCAGCTGCTCGTGCGAAGGGAATGTCGAATCGCTACATCCTCATCCGCCACGCACTGCCGTCGTCGCTGATGTCGATCCTGACACTCGTTGGTCTCCAGATTGCCGGGGCCATGACGGGTGCGGTCGTGATCGAACAGATCTTCGGCCTTCCCGGGATCGGGCGCATGTTGGTGATCGCCATCTCGACACGTGATCTGGTCCTCGTCCAGGGCACGGTCCTCGTGATCGCCGCCGCGTACGTCGTCGTGAACTCCATCGTGGATCTCACCTATCAACTCGCCGACCCCCGGATCCGTCGTGGTTAGCGCAGTTCTGCCTGTCGCCGTCGCGAAGGACGACACCGCCGAACGGCACGCCTACGGCCCGGTGTTCTGGTCGGCTGCAGTGTGGATCGGGCTTGTCGTCCTGGTTGCGGTCGCCGGCGATCTCCTGCCCCTGAAAGATCCGAACCGCATCAACCCAGCAGACAAGTTGCTTCCGGTGTTGTCCGAGGGGAACCTCCTCGGCACCGATCAGTTGGGCCGGGATGTGCTGGCCCGTCTGGTGGCGGGCGCCCGCGTGTCGGTCTTCATCAGCGTCGCGACGGTGACGTTCGGCATCCTCGTCGGTGGGCTCATCGGTACCACGGTGGGGTTCTTCGGCGGCAGGGTCGAACGGTTGGTGATGATCGTCGTCAACATCATGTTGTCGTTTCCCGCACTGGTGCTGCTGCTCGGGGTCGTGGCCATGGTCGGTTCCTCGCTCAAGGTCCTGACGATCATGTTCTGCATCCTCGCCGTCCCGGCGTACGTGCGATTCGCCCGAGCCTCGACCCTCGTCTTGATGCAACGCGACTGGGTGGCGGTCAGCCGGATGATCGGTTCGACGAACCGCCGGCTCGTCTTGCGAATCCTGATGCCAGAGGTACTCGTGACGCTCATCACCTTCGGTCTGCTCGCGCTCGGCGGCGTGATCGTCGCAGAAGGAACCATCGCGTTTCTCGGGTTCGGAATCCCACCACCACAAGCGACCTGGGGATCGATGATCGCAGACGGAAAGAACGCGCTCGACGAGTCGCTGAGTCTCGCCATCGTCTCGGCCAGCGCGATGTTCCTCACCATTCTGTCGCTCAACCTCGTCGGCGACGGGCTTCGCCGACGGCACCAACTTCGCGAATCGCAGATCTAGCCGGCCGGTGTTTGATCACGGCCACAACCAAAGGGAGAGAGCCATGAACCGATTGCTCCGTCTCGTGACACTCATTGCGGTGCTGTCGATGATCGCAGCCGCCTGCACTTCGGGCAGTAGCGATGATGGGCAGGGGACCGACGGCTCCAATGGCGACCTCGCTTCGGTCGAGACGTCTGATGCGCCGGACGAGTCCGGGCTCGACATCACACGCGGGGGTGAGGTGACGATCGGCATCGTGGCGGAGAGCACCGGTTGGTATCCACCGAGTGCCGAGACTGCATTCTCAGCCGGCTTCCTGGTCATGGATGCGTTGTACGACCGGTGGTTCCATCAGACGGGCACGGGCGAGCTCATCCCGGTGATCGCCGCCGACCGGGCGATTTCGAACGCAGATGCAAGCGAATGGACGATGGCCATTCGGGAGGGCATCACGTTCCACGACGGGACGACGGTGAACGCGCAGGCCGCGGTCGACATGGTCGCACAATGGCATGAGGGACCGTTCGGCTCGAGTTCGACGATCGCGAGTGCCGAAGTGGTTGATGAGTACACGATTCGCTACATCCTGAAGGACCCGGATCCGGCATTCGAACAGACGCTGGCCGGAATCTCGACCGGCGCAGTGTTCTCACCAACGGCGGGCCGTGCCTTCGGCCCGGAGGACTCGGTCGAGAACCCGGTCGGGACGGGTCCGTTCATGTTCGACTCCTGGACCCGTGATTCGGAGATGGTGGTCGTTCGGAATCCGAACTACTGGCGCTCGGCCCCGGACGGGGGAACGCTGCCGTATCTCGATCGGATTCGGTTCCGAGTCCTGTCCGATGCCGATGCCAGGCGGGCGAGCTTCGCTGCCGGTGATCTCGACCTCACGACGCAGGGCGGTTCCGACGGCGGTCATGATCTGATCGACGGCGGGGCCATCCCGTACGAGTACATCGGCAACGGTGCCGGTGTGAACATCTACAACACGTTCGAGCCGCCATTCGACGACGTCCGCATCAGGCGAGCGGCCTCGCACGCCCTGAATCAGGACAATGCCACGGCCCTCAGCGCCCCCAACCTGTCCGGCGTCGCCGAGGTGCGGACGCAGTACTTCAGCTCGACCAGTCAGTGGTATGACAGGGAAGCCGGTGCTGACTATGCCGTGTTCGACCTCGCCGAAGCCCAGCGCTTGGCCGGCGAGTACGTCAATGATCCCGACCGAAGCGATGGCAAGGCGGTCGGTGAACCTGTCACGTTCACCTACGACTGCAACACCGACCCGATCAATCTCGACCGGGCCCAACTGTTCGCCCAGGAATGGGGGGACATCGGCTTCGAGGTCGACATCCAGACCACAGAACAGTCGAGTTTCGTCACCAAGATCGTCGGCACGACGAGTGAGCCGCTCTTCGCCGGCGAGTTCCAAGTTTCTTGTTTCGCCGACGGGAACTCGGACGACCCGCTGCAACTCTTCAGGACCCGTTACGGCGACGGTCAGGTCCTCAATTGGACCAACTTCACTGATCCTGGAATCGATGAACAGATCGAAGTGCTCAGGACCAACCTCGACTTCGAAACTCGCAAGGCAGCAGCTGCGGAGGTCACCCGCATCACGGCAGAAGCAATGCCGATCTACTGGTGGGCTTCGGGATCGAACTTGGTCCTCACCACGCCTGAGGTCCACGGCGTGGAGACCTACTCCTATCCCGATGGCGGCGGCAGCGAGCGCGTGTCGGGAGGCCGGGTCTGGTGGCACGAGGTCTGGATCGAAGGAGCGGAACCGCTCGATGGAATCCCGACCGACTACCTGACCATTCCCGAGGTGCCGGACACGCCGACCACCACGGCACCGGCCGCTGAAGTTGCTCCAACCAATCCGGAAGTATTTGCCGCCATGCCGGCCGCGCCGCCCGGGCTCACCGTCGGGAGCACCGACCCGCCGCTCGATGATCTCTGTCCTGGAATCAGCTTCCTCGACACGATCGTCCCGATCTCGGCGACTCACCAGATCTATGGAGGCGATCAGACCTTCGGACCGTTCGCTGCGATAAACATCTACGAACTGGCACCGGGTGAGGCCGACGCCATCATCGAGCGGTACGACCAAGCTGTTGTCGACTGCGCCGACTACACCGCAACGGTGGAAGCGGGGCCGGTGATCGCCGGCTACTCCAATCGCGACCTCGGTTCATGGGGCGACGAGGCCCACAGCTACGGCAATGCGGGAACGGTTTCCGGGTTCGCCATCGACACCGACATCGTGGTCATCAAGGTGGGCGACAACCTGGCTGTGGTCACATCGCTGCACATCCTGGCGGAGTCAGATGGAACCGTGGTCGGATTCGCCGATGCGGCCGATGGGATCCTCGCCGGGCTGGGTTCGTGAGTCCGGTCAGGGCGTGATGCGAACGATGGAGGTGCCGGTGCTGTAGACCAGGTCGCCGTCGGCCAGTTGTACAACATCGAGCACGCAGTCGTCGGCGACGGTCTCGCCCGGCACTGGCAAACCATCGACGAGGTCGTATCTGATCAAGGTGAGATCGTTGTACGAGCAGACGTACAGAGCGTCGTCGGTCGCGGCGAGCCCGGTCGGGGCTGAGTCAGCGGGGAGCACGAGCGCCACGTCTGGATCCATGCCGAGATCACCCCGAGCGAGACGCTCGTCGCCGTCGCGCGGGTGGTTGTCGGCGACCCAGATCTCGCCAGACGGAGCCACGTCGAAGGCGAATGGATTGTTCCACGGTCCCGACAGGATGCGGGGGCTCTGTTCCTCGGGTGTCGCGTTCGGGTCGACCGCAATGAGCTTGCCGACGATCGACGTCGGGTCAGCCTGTCCCGGTCGGTCGTTCAACAGTCCGAGCCCGATGATGAGCTCGCCGTTGCTGAGGATCATCCGGCCGCCGTTGCCTCCCTGGACCGTCGTCGGCCCTCGCCAGACCAGACGTTCGTTCCCGTTGAGCAGCTCGCTCACGATCAGATCGAAAGTGGCGTCGGTGTAGCTAACAAAGACACGCCCGTCGTCGTCGACGGCGAGACCGAGCAGGCCTCGTTGTCCGTCGGTCACGGCAGCGACGGAGCCGATCATCGCTCCGGACTCGTCGTGGACCGAACCGTCGATGTCGGCCCACAGAAAGCCACCGGTGGATGACGCCGTCAGCGAGACCGCCTCGCCGTCGACCGATGACCGTGGGTCGCCACCGTCGCTCGAACAGCCTGCCGCCCCCAGGCCGGCAGCAACGGCCACGACGGCGAGCACGAGGTGACGGGGCAGGACCATCTCGGTAGCTTGCCCGCGGGTGACGGCTACCGTGCGGCGACGTGAGCCGAACTGGGAGCAATCACCGAGCCGTGGTGTTCGACATGGGGGGCGTGCTGGTCGAACTCGGTCCATTGACCGAGATCCTCGGTGAGGATCTGCTTGCTCCCGACGCCTTCTGGGAGCGGTGGCTGACGAGTCCGACCGTGAGAGATTTCGAACGCGGCCGCTGTACGCCTGAGGAGTTCGGAGATCGGCTCGTCGCCGAACTCGGTCTGTCGTTCGACGGCAGGGAGATGGTGCGGCGCTTCGCAGCATGGCCGAAGGGTCTGTTCGAAGGCGCCGAGACACTCGTCGACGACCTACCGGACGGGTTCGAGGTGGGTGTCCTGTCGAACACGAATGCGCTCCACTGGAACGGTCAGCATCAGAGCGACCGGGTGCGGTCTCTGTTCACCAGGAACTACCTGAGTTTCGAGCTCGGCATCGTGAAACCAGACGCGGAGATCTTCGAGCACGTCATCGACGACCTCGGGTGCGCTCCGGGTGAGATCATCTACTTCGACGACAATCAGATGAACGTCGACGCAGCGCTGGCCATCGGTCTGGATGCGGCGCTGGCCAAAGGTCCACAGGACTGCCGGTCGTGGCTGATGGATCGAGGCATCCTCGGCTGAGTCGCCCGCGTGGTCAGCTGCCGAAGAGCCCGACGATCGAGAAGTCGACACGACGGTTGGCTGCCCGACCGTCCGAGGTGTTGTTCGTGTCGATCGGTTCGGTCTCGCCTCGGCCGTCGACGGTGATGCGATCAGGGCTGACGCCCTGTTCGACCACGAGAGCAGCAACCGCTTCGGCTCGACTGAACGAGAGTCGCAGGTTGGCCTCGTCCGGTCCGACGTCGTCGGTGTGACCGATGATCGAGAGCGTCGACGACGGCTCAGCCGACATCAGGTCGACGGCGAGTGTGATCAGCGGCCGGTAGTGCTCGTCGAGCTCGGCCCCGCCGAACGTGAACAGTACGGGGGCAGCCACGCTGAGTTGGATCGGGCGCTCGGGGTCGTAGACGGCAGCAGCGCCGATCTCGAAGTTGTTGATCACGCGGTCCCGGCCGACCGCGGCCACGGCCGACGACTCGAGGACGTCTGACACGGCCTGACTGGGAACCATTCCTTCGAGATACACGGTCTCGCCATCGAGCACCACGCGTTGGGTCTGTTCTGGCGGCTCGGCCAGGGCCAGGGCGGTCGGGCCATTCGACACGTCGATCCAACCGATGATCGTGGGCCCAGCGGCGACGACGGCGATCGCTCCCGCACCGGCGAACAGGATGCCGAGCATGACTCGGCGAGTGACTCGAGAGCGGAGGCGATCGAGTCGGGTTGGTTCTGGGTCGTCCAGGATCACGATCGGCTGACGATCGAAGTCGGCGACGGCCGCCTCGAAGTCGTCGCCGATTCGTTCGTTGATGCCCCGGAGGGTGTCAGCGATCTGGGGGTCGAGGGTCACCCCCCGATCATCGACCCGATCCCGAGTCTGCTGAAGCAATTTGGCGCTGGGCGAAACTGCTAGTTGGACCAGCCGCCGTCGAAGCCGACGCATTGACCGGTCTGGAATCGTGCGGTTCCGTCGATGAACACCGAACAAAAGGCAGCGAACTCCTCCATCGTGCCCAGACGGCCCATCGGGACCTGTGCCTCGACAGCCGCACGACGCTCTGGATCGTCGGCGCCAGTGGCAGCGATGAAGCCGGGGAAGTCCATGAAGTTCGTGCCGACGGCGTTGACCTGCACTCCGGCGGCTGCAACCTCGGCCGCAGCGTTCTTCACCAACATGTTGGCGGCGGCGCGAGTCGACGAATAAAGCGGCGCGCCGGGAGTGGGGCGCAGCCCCGAGGCGCTGGTGATCGCCAGGACCTGGCCGGACCCCGCCTCGACCATCGGCGGTAGAAAAACCCGAAGTGCTCGGTACACCGATTCGATGTTGCCCTTCACGACACGGGCGAGATCGTCCGCTGAACTGTTGAGCAAACGACCGACGACGATGTCGCCGGTGAAGAACACCGCGCTGTCGACGCGGCCGTAGGCATCCATGGCCATGTCGAGCAGCCGGGGCGCCGCGGTCGGTTCGGCGAGATCGGTGGTGTTGTCGACCACCCACATGCCGACCCCGAAGGGTTCGAGCTCTTCCAGCAGGCCATCACCAGGATCGCCGAGTACGAGGTCGAAACCATTCGTCGCCATCGTCCTGGCCAGATGTGGTCCGACGTAGTGGCGTGTGTTGTTGATGATGCATACGGGGCGATTGTTGCCACTCATGCGCCGGCCTCCAGGACTCGGACCGTTCCCTTGTTGCCGTCGACTTCGATCAGAGCGCCGTCCGGAATGGACAGGGTGGCGTCGACGGCGGACACCACGCACGGGATGCCGAGCTCACGGCTGACGATGACGGCATGGCTCATCACGGCCCCAACGTCGACCACGACGGCTTCGGCCGCCAGGAACAGCGGCGTCCAGGACGGGTCAGTGATGGGCGCGATCAGCACGTCCCCCGGCCCGAGGTCGCCAGGATCGGCGGCGTCGAGGACCACCCGAGCCCTGCCTCGCGCAACCCCGGGGCACCCGGGAATGCCCTGGATCTGCTGACCGACCGCGGTCTGCTCGACGGTGCGGTCGCGTGACTGCCACGTGTCGAGCGCCGGCACATCGCCGGCGAAGACGAAGGGCGGAATACGGCCGGAGAGTTCGGCGTGTCGTCTGCGCCGCTCGGCGATCAGATCGAGCTTCGATGGCGGATCAGCGAGAAAGGCCACGAACTCATCGACGGTGAGCATCGCCGAATCGACCGGATCGGCCGGCCCGCCACGCTCGGCAGCGCGGAGGGCGAGGGCGCGGTGTGCCCTTCGCACGGTGTGGATGGCGCGAATGACGGTGGTCTTCGATCGTTCGCGTCCCTGCGAGAGGATCGTGGTTGCACGGAGCGCCTTGTCGAAGAGCTTGCGATCGATCGGATTCAAGGCGCCGCGTACATCGGCGACTGCCTCGCGACGCTCCCGAACGAGTCGTGCTGCTTGCGCCGCTGGATCGTGGTCGTCGCCTGCCGCCCGCATGCGATCGATCGCAGCCAAGGCCAGTTCCGGTCGCAACTCCCACGGATCGGACCCGAGATCCCATTCATTGGGGCCGCGGCTGCCGAAGTCGTCGATGAACAATTGGAACTGCCGGAGCCAGTCGGCCGCTGAAGTTTCGCCCGACAGTCGGCCAATGAGACCGGAAACGCCCTGGTCGAAGGCGGCTTTCACTGCAGGTTGGTCTTCGATCGATCGTGCCAGCTTCCACATCGCTGACGATGGGGCGGCCGATTCCACGTCGCCGATGCCGCCGAGCAACGAGACCAGTTGGTGGCCCCGGTCGACCTTCACGCACAGATCCAGGAGCAGGCCGGACACGAGCGCGACCGAGAACGTGCCCTCGATGTGCCGGGCGAACAAATCTCGGAACAACGGCCGGAACGCTGTGATGGCGGCGATCAGCGTCTCGTCAGACGCCTCGGTACCAGGGAAGCCGGCGGCCCAGGCGGCCACTCTTGCCTTGTCCTCCTCGAGCGCCGGCAGTTCTTTGGTCCTCAGGAGCTGGAAGACCTTCTTCCCCAGCCGGAGGGTGGCTTTGAGGTTCTTGTCGCCGTCTCGCGCGACGTACGGCGGGGCATCGGATTCGCCGAAGAACTGCTGATCGATCGCCTCGACGGACCCGCCCGGTGCGCGAACGCCAACCATCCGGACGTAGCTGGCGTTGATGAAGCAATAGCCGCCGAACACGCTGAGAATGATCATCGGTTCGTCGGCAGGGAAATCACCGTCGGCGACGAGACCGAACCGCACGTATGCGTCGCGCCAGCCGTCCTCGGCTGCCTTGCCGTAGAGGTCCCACGTGAACGCGAGCACGACTTCAGGAAAGACCTCTCCGACATTGCCGCGCGTGTACAGCGGCCACTTCTTCGATGGAAGGTTGTCCATCACCCACAGGCCTTCGCCCGACCTGTTGTCCACGCTGTTGATCGACACCCGTCACTCCTCGTTCTCTACCTGCGGCGAAGCTAGCCGAGCGGTTCGGCGTCGACCATACGGGCGAACGGCCGAGCAGTCACCGAAGTGCGATACTGCCGCGATGGAGCCTTCTCGTGATCGGTGGAATCTCAACATCCACCACCATCGTCTGATCCTCGATGTTGCTCCCACGGGTCATGCAGACGCACTCGATGTCGGTTGTGGTGATGGCCTTCTGACGTTCGATCTAGCCGCTCGCGGAATGAACGTTGTCGGTATCGACATCGACGGACCGAGCATCGATCGAGCTGCGAAGCACCCTCGGGCAAATGGTCAGACCGAGTTCGTGCGCGGCGACCTGTTCACGTACCCGTTCGAGCTCGCATCATTCGACCTCGTGGCCTCGAGTGCGATGCTCCACCACGTCGACGCTCGAGACGGACTGCGTCGCATGAAAGAGCTGGTTCGCCCCGGTGGCGTCCTGGCCATCGTCGGTTTCGCTCGGCCGTCGAGGCCCGCCGATCATGCGCTGGCGGTCGCCGGGTCCGTGTTGAAGAAATCCCATCGGATGCGGGGGACGTACTGGGACCACGGGTCGCCGGTGCGTTGGCCTCCACCCCTCACGATGTCAGAGATGCGCGAACTCGTTTCGACCGAGCTTCCGAGCTCGTCGTTCCGCGGTCGTCTGTCGCATCGCTACGCGGTGGTCTGGCGGGCACCCGACTGAGTCAGCGCAAGAACGAGAGGGGGCAAGGCTTCGACTACCGTCTGGTGGTGTCGTCTCCATCTGCAGAGCGTTACATCGCTGCCCGGCCGTCCCTCGCGGAGCGGGCGGCCTTTGAGTCATCGCCCGGGTTGTTCCTGGCATGGGGTGCGGCTCCGGAGACGTGGAGATCGATCGCTGCCATCGTCCTCGGTGTCGCGATTGCGGTTGCGTTTGTTCCACCGGTCGTGCGCTCCCGTGGGAACGACACGATCTGGCCGGTGACCAAGCGGCCGCCCGAGCTGCGCGTGACCGGACCTGGCAAGGAAACGCCCCTGGGTGTCGAGCGTGGCGGCTGGTTCATCATGGCTGCAGCGGCTGTCGCCTTGGTCGGAGTCGTTGTCTGGATCGTTCAACGTGAGTCCTACGGCCTGCTCCTCCTCGCGGCGGCACTGTGGATTGTCGGAAGTCTCGTCCAGGTACTGTTCGTCTACCGCGCCGAAAGCGACCTCATCGTCATCCGCTAGATCGGGACGGATCGGCGTCGCAGTCTGTCGGCGTCAGCGCCGATCGTTGGCGAACGGAAATTCGGTCCGGATGTCGGCCACTCGCTCGCGGTCAACGGTTCCCGCGATGGTCGCTGGATCGTCGTAGGCAACCTCGACGATCTCACCGAGCGGGTCGATCAGTGTCGATCCGCCGCGATAGGCGAGTCCTTCACCGTCGACGCCAACCCGGTTGGCAGCCAGGACGTATGCCTGGTTCTCGATGGCTCTGGCCCGCAGGAGGGCATCCCAGTGGGACTGGCGGGCCGCGGGCCAGTTCGCGATGACCACGAACAGGTCGGTGCTCGCCGCCGTCGCCCAGAACTCATCGGCGAAACGCAGGTCGTAGCAGATGAAGAATGTGCAGCGAACGGTGTCGATGTCGATGGTCAGAAACGTTCGGCCGGCGGAGTAGTGTTTGTCCTCCTCGGCGAAGCTGAACGGGTGGATCTTGGCGTAGTGATGGACTTCGCCGTCCGGCATGGCGACGGTGGCCAGATTCACCGGCAGTTCGAAGCTCGGGTGGCGGGTCGGCACCGAGCCGACGATGGTGACGCCGAGGGAGCGGGCCTGATCGGCGAGAAAGGTCGCCGCTGGTCCGTCGAGCGGCTCGGCGATCTCTGAGGCGTTCATCGAGAAACCGGTCGAGAACATCTCGGTGAGGGCGATGAGTTCGGCGCCGTTGGCAGCTGCCGCAGCGATCATCGGTCCGACGATGTCGAACGTGGCCTCCGGCTGCTCCCACGCAATGTCATGTTGGATGGCGGCAACCTGCATGAGCATGCTCTCCTTGTTCGTCGAATGTGCTGAACGTCGAATGTGATCGTGGAACTAGCCGAACGCGGCGACCAATCGTTCGCCTGCGTCGTCAAGCATGGCATCGGACTTGGCGAAGCAGAAGCGGGCGAACCGATCGCCGTCGGGTTGGTGCTGGTAGAAGACCGCGCTCGGCACAGCGACCACCCCGGCTCGTCTGGGGAGATCGAGGCAGAAGTCGATGCTCGAGTCGGGCGCCCCGACCCGCTCCGCAGCAGCCGCGATGTCGACGGTGACGAAGTAGGTGCCGTGGGGCTCGAGCACGTCGAACCCGGCCGTCCGCAGGTGGTCACACCATCGATCGCGTTTCTCGAGCATCGCCTGGCGGAAGCCGTCGAAGTAGTCGTCGCCCAGGCGGAGACCGGTCGCGATCGCCGGCTGGAGTGGTGCGCCGCTCACGAACGTGAGGAACTGCTTTGCGGTACGGATGGCCGAGATGATCGGAGCTGGCCCACTTGCCCAGCCGATCTTCCAGCCTGTGAAGGAGAACGTTTTCCCTCCAGAGGAGATCGTGACGGTGCGATCGGCCATGCCGGGGTACGTCGCGAGCAGTCTGTGGCTCCCCTCGAAGACCAAATGCTCGTAGACCTCATCGGTGATGGCGAGCACGTCGTGCTCGATGCAGAGCTCGGCGATCAGCGCGAGCTCGGCATCGTCGAAGACCTTCCCAGTCGGGTTGTGAGGGGTGTTCAGCAGAACGAGTCTGGTGCGAGGTGAGAACGCGTTTCGCAGTTGCTCGGGATCGAAGCGGAACACACCGGTCTCGTCTGGGCGCAAGACGACGGGACGGAGGGTTGCCCCTGCCATTCGGATGGCGGCGCCGTAACAGTCGTAGGTGGGATCGAACACCACGACCTCGTCGCCTGATTCGCACAACGCCAGCATTGACGCAGCGAGCGCTTCAGTGGCGCCGGTCGTGACCAGCACCTCGGCTTCCGGATCGACGGTGACACTCCAGAATCGCCGCTGGTGCTCGGCTATGGCAAGGCGCAGGTCGGGGATCCCGGAGAGCGGCGTGTACTGGTTCGGACCGTTGCGGATGGCTTCGATCGCGGCATCGGCGACCTGAGACGGTCCGTCGGTGTCGGGGAAACCCTGCCCGAGGTTGACCGCACCGGTCTCCACAGCGAGCGCCGACATCTCGGTGAAGATCGTGGTGCCGAAGCCCTGAAGGCGACTGGCGAGGTGGGGAAGCCGGACCATTGATTGAGCGTAGGTGGTTGTGCATGTTGCATATGCGTACGAGGGTGGGTCTATGGTCATTCCGACCAAGGGCAACGCGGTGCCGTGGTAACGGCTCGAGCTACCCGATGTGAGGACGCAACGATGCGTCCGCGAGGTGCAGGGGGCTGCATGACCGACGTGACCGACCGACCCAAGGCGACCAACCTCGACCAGGTGGTGATCCGCTTCGCCGGCGACTCAGGTGACGGAATGCAGCTCACCGGTGATCGCTTCACGACCGCGAGTGCATTCGCCGGCAACGATCTGGCGACGCTGCCGGAGTTCCCGGCCGAGATCCGCGCCCCTCAAGGGACATTGGCGGGGGTGTCGGCGTTCCAGGTCCACATCTCCGACCACGACGTGCACACGCCAGGCGATGAGCCGGACGTGCTGGTGGCCATGAACCCCGCAGCGCTGAAGAGTGAGCTGGATCGGTTGCGTTCCGGGGGAACGATCATCCTCAACAGCGATGCGTTCGACGAACGGAATTTCGAGAAGTGCGGGTACGAGGCCGATCCTCGACACGACGGATCGCTCGATGACTACATCGTTCACGAAGTTGCAATGACGGCCCTCACGGTCGGAGCGACCGCCGACATCGACGTGAAGAAGCGCGATGCCGAGCGGGCAAAGAATTTCTTCGCACTCGGGCTGATCAGCTGGATGTACACGCGTCCGCTTCAACCCACCTACGACTGGATCCAAGGAAAGTTCGGATCGAACGTGGCAGTTGCTGCTGCGAACACCGCCGCATTCAACGCTGGACACGCCTTCGGCGAGACCACCGAGATGTTCGCCAATCAGTACCAGGTGGCGGCCGCCCCGCAGAAGCCTGGTACCTACACGAACATCACCGGGAACACGGCAACGTCATGGGGCATGATCGCTGCCGGGCAGCTGGCGAAACTCCCGACGTTCCTCGGGTCGTATCCGATCACGCCGGCGTCTGACATCCTGCACGAACTCTCGAAGCACAAGAACTTCGGCGTCCGCACGTTCCAGGCCGAGGATGAAATCGCAGCGGCAGGGGCCGCGCTCGGTGCGGCATTCGGCGGTCACCTGTCGTTCACCACGACGTCTGGCCCCGGCGTCGCACTCAAGGGGGAGACGATCGGTCTGGCGACCTCCATGGAGTTGCCGATGGTGATCATCGACGTGCAGCGAGGCGGCCCGTCCACCGGACTCCCGACCAAGACCGAAGCCAGCGATCTCATGCTGGCCCTCTACGGACGTCACGGCGAGTCGCCCATCCCGGTGGTGGCGGCGCACGGCCCGGCGCACTGCTTCTTCATGGCGATCGAGGCGGCTCGGATCGCGCTCAAGTACCGCACGCCGGTCATCCTCCTCACTGACGGCTACCTCGCGAACGGCGCCGAACCGTGGTGTCTGCCGGACGTCTCGACGCTGCCGGACATCAGCGTCGATTTCACCACCGAACCCAACGGTGAAGACGGTGCCTACCTTCCGTACCTACGGGACGAAGAAACCCTCGCTCGACCGTGGGCCATCCCGGGTACGCCGGGCCTCGAGCACCGCATCGGCGGCCTCGAGAAGGCCGAGAACACGGGCAACGTGTCGTACGACCCTGGGAATCACGAGCGCATGACGCACTTGCGTCAAGCAAAGATCGACGGCATCGCCAAGGACATCGCACTCGCCGAACATCACCGCAACGTCGGTGCTGACACGCTGATCGTCGGCTGGGGCTCGACACATGGGTCGATCACCGCTGCGCTCGAGGTCTTGGCGGCCGACGGTGTGGCGGCCGACCATCTGCATCTGACCCATATGGCGCCGATGGCGCCGAATGTTGCCGAGGCGCTCTCGGGATACGAGCACGTGCTGGTTCCGGAGTTGAACATGGGACAACTGAACCGCATTCTCCGAGCCGACTATCTGGTCGACGCCAAGTCCCTCTCCAAGGTGCGGGGGCTCCCGTTCACCGGGCGCGAGATCGCCGACGCAGTCCACAAGATGCGGGGCTCGTCTCCGTCCAACGACCAAGAGGCAGCACGATGACCGACGTGACACTCGATCCGACGCAGCGTGGATACTGGACATCGGACCAGGACGTCCGGTGGTGCCCGGGCTGCGGGGACTACGGCATTCTCGCCGCAATGCAGTTCCTGCACACCGAACTCGACATCAAGCGTGAGAACACGGTGTTCATCTCCGGGATCGGCTGCGCAGCTCGGTTCCCGTACTACATGAACACCTACGGGATGCACACGATCCACGGCCGGGCTCCCGCCATCGCCACCGGCCTGGCGATCGCACGGCCCGACCTCGACATCTGGGTGGTCGGCGGCGACGGCGACATGCTGTCGATCGGCGGCAACCACCTCATTCATGCCCTGCGACGCAACGTGAACCTCAAGATTCTGTTGTTCAACAACCAGATCTATGGATTGACCAAGGGGCAGTACTCGCCGACGAGTGAGGTCGGCAAGGTCACGAAGAGCACGCCGATGGGATCGATTGACCATCCGTTCAATCCGGTCGCCCTGGCCGCCGGTGCCGGTGCGAGCTTCATCGCTCGCACTCATGATCTCGATCGCAAGCACATGATCAGCACATTCCGCGCTGCGCACGAGCATCGCGGCGCTTCGCTCGTCGAGATCTACCAGAACTGCAACGTGTTCAACGATGGCGCGTACGACGAGATCGTGAAGCGCAGCGTGCGCGACGAAATGATGATCGATCTCGTCGACGGGGAGCCGATCCTCTTCGGTGCCGAACGAGACAAGGGCGTGGTCTTCGAGAACGGATCGGCCCGGGTGGCGTTGGTCGCCGACGTCGGCCTCGATGCCATCGCTGTCCACGATGCTTCGCATCCCGATCCCTCGGTTGCAGCGACGCTCGGTCGGCTTGCGTCGGACAATCACACGCCCACTCCGTTCGGTGTGTTCCGCTCGATCGATCGAGCCGAGTACTCCGAGAGCGTGAATCAACAGATCCTCGACATGAACGAGGCGAAGGGCCCTGGAGACCTCGAGACACTGTTGCGCTCCGGTGCCACGTGGGTCGTTGACTGAGACGGAACGCATCGTGGCTCTCGGGCCTCCCGCGCACATGGCAGCGCGGCGGCCCCTACGCTGTTCCGCCGTGACCGTACGATCCAGCCATCGCCCCTCGCTCGTCGCCCTCGCGGCAGTCCTCGCCCTGTTCGCTTCGGCCTGTGGCCTCAGCCGTGACGCTTCGGGTGGTACTGCAGCGACGGTGACCTTCTCCGACGGCACGACGTCGACGATCGGGACCGAGCAACTCGATTCGTTCTACGACACGATCGCCGGCGACGACGAGTTCGTCCTGGGTGCGTACGGCGAGATTGGTTTGCCGCCCGGTCTGAAAGCCTCGATGTTGTCCGACCTGATCGTCGGTTCGGTGATCGACAAGTTGCTCGGCGATCTCGACGCTCCGGTCTCGGACGAGAACATGGCAGCCGGCACCGAGTCGATCGAGTCGGTGGTCGCCAGCCTGTTCCCGGCCGAGGCCGACCCGACGGCAACAGCTCAGGGACGGTTCGAGACTCTCCCGTACCTTCCGTTCCTTGCCGGCCTCCAATCGAAGCAATTCGCGCTCGCTGATGCCCTCGCCGAGGAGAGCGGGGGAGGCGAGACCATCGAGGTTCCCTGCTCCAGCCACATCCTGCTCGAGACCGAAGCAGAAGCGAGCGAGGTGATCGCCTTGCTCGCCGACGGTGGCGATTTCGCCGAATTGGCGATGGAGTACTCGACCGGCCCGAGCGGACCAACCGGTGGTGTGCTCGGTTGCACAGACCCAGCGAGTTTCGTTGTCGAGTTCGCCGACGCAATCATCGGTGCCCCGGTCGGCGAGATCATCGGCCCGGTCCAGACCGAGTTCGGCTTCCACGTGATCACGGTGACCGGTGTCGAGGAGCAGGCGGTGGCAGCCGTCGACCCGCAGCAGCTGGTCAGCAACGAGCTCTTGTCGGCCATCTCGCAGATCACCGTCGATGTGGCGCCGACCATCGGTGAATGGGACGGCTCCCAAGGCCAGGTCATCCCGCCGGGCTGATGGCTCCCATCGTGACGGTGTGCGGCCTCGGTCCGGGCGCCGTCGACCTCGTCACCGAACAAACCAGAGCCGCGATCGCAGCCTCTGCGTCCGACGCACTCTTCGTCCGTACGCGCCGTCACCCCTCAGCATCGTTGGTAGAACGCGGTCAGTCGTTCGACGATCTCTACGACACCGGGGACGACCTCGATCTCGTGTACCGCTCGATCGCAGACGCCATGATCGGTGCGGCGCAGCGAAACGGGGAGGCTCTCTACGCCGTTCCAGGGTCTCCGCTCGTGTTGGAGCGTGCCGTTCGCTATCTGCGACAGCGCGCCGACGTCGATGTGGACATCGATCTGAAGGTATTGCCGGCGCTGTCGTTCCTTGACGCCGCATGGGCCGCCCTGGGAATCGATCCGGTCGAGGAGGGTGTCCGCCTCGTCGACGGACACACGTTCTCGACTTCGGCCGCGGGGCATTCAGGCCCGCTGCTGGTGGCGCATGCCCATGCGTCGTGGGTGTTGTCGGACATCAAGCTCGCCATCGATGCCGGCGATGAACAACGGGTCGTGGTGCTGCAGCGGCTGGGTACCAGCGACGCCCACGTCTTCGAGTTGGGTTGGCCCGATCTCGATCGCAGCTTCGATCCAGATCATCTGACCTCGCTGTACCTGCCCGAGGTGGGTGAACCGTCGGCGGCTGCGCTCCAGCGAAGTGTCGAGCTGATGCATCGACTCCGGGCGGACTGCCCGTGGGACGCCGAGCAGACGCATGCGTCGCTCCGTCGGTACCTCCTCGAGGAGGCCTACGAGGTGATGGAGGCGATCGACGAGGTCGAGCGGGGTGAGCCCGATGGCCACGAGCACCTCGAAGAGGAGCTCGGTGATCTCTGGTTCCAGATCTTGTTTCATGCCGAGTTGGCGGCCGAGGCGGGTCACTTCACGATCGGCGACGTCGCCGCGACGTCCCACGAGAAGTTGGTCGGTCGTCACCCGCACGTCTTCGGTGACACCGACGCCGCGGATGCGGCGACCGTCGCCGGCAACTGGGAAGCCATCAAGAAGGTCGAGAAGGGACGGACCTCGGTGATGGACGGGATTCCGGGAGCACTCCCGGCGCTTGCCTATGCGGAGAAGGTCGTGAAGAAGGCGGCCAAGGCTGGCGCGGGCCTTCCCGATTCGTCCGCACTCGGGTCCGAGGAACAGGCCGCTGAGGCCCTGCTGGCGATCGTGGCTGCCGGTCGCGCCGGGGACCTCGACCTCGAAGGAGTGTTGCGACGAGCCACTGATCGCGCTCGGGTCCGGTTCGAAGCGCTCGAGCGTGAAGCGGCGGCCTCAGGAACTGCGATCAGCGCCGACCACGGCTGGCTTCTGGGCTGAGCCCTACTCGATCAACTGGGTGGTGGCGGCGGAGGGGGCGGTGGTGTCGCTCCCGGTGGCGGCATGGGCGGCACGCTGCCGGGCGCCGGCGTATCGATTGAGGGCGGCACGGAACCGGGTGCCGGTGGTGGCATTGCTGGTGGTGGCATTGCTGGTGGTGGCATCGCTGGTGGTGGCATTGCTGGTGGTGGCATCGCTGGTGGTGGTGTTGCTGCTGGCGGCATCGGAGGGAGGTTGCCGGGCGGCGGCGCTAGGTCGATGGGAGGCGGTGCCACATAGGGGGGCGGTATGTCGATCGGAGCTGGTGTCGCGGAGGGGGGCGGCGAGGCCGAGGGGGGCGGCATCGGAGGGAGGGTGCCGGGCG
>CBESNA010000054.1:0-29551 GCA_965530755.1 uncultured Acidimicrobiia bacterium
GTGGTGCCGAAGTCTTTCCAGCCGTTGGCGTAGTAGGTGACGGGGATGTCGGCGTGTGGGGTGCCGGTGGAGCTGGTGAAGGCGATCTCGACGGGAATGGTGGCGAATTCGATGTTGGTAGTGGTGCGGGTGTCGTGTGCGATCTGGTTGCGGGTGCCGCCGTAGGTGATGGCGAAGCTGGTGCGTTGGGCGAGCAGTTCGAGGGTGGCGTGGCCGGTTTCGTTGGTGGTGCCGAAGTCTTTCCAGCCGTTGGCGTAGTAGGTGACGGGGATGTCGGCGTACGGGGCGCCGGTGGAGTCGAGGAAGGACACGTCGACTGCGACTGTCGAGAAGGTCACGTACGGGTCGACGGTGGGATCCTGGGAGATCGTGCTGCGGGTGCCGCCATAGAGGACAGCGAACGTCGCCCGAGCGTCAGGGAGCAGCCCGACCACGCATCCCGTCTCGTCGGTGGTGCCGAACGCGTACCAGCCGCCTGAGTAGTACGACACGTCGCCGCCCGCGAGGGGAGCGCTCGTCGAGTCGGAGAGGCAGACGGATCCGTCGATGATGGGGCTGGCCGCAAACGCCGACGGCGCAGCCGGACCGAGCAGCATCGTCAGTGCGCCGAGCGACGCGGCGATGAACGTGGCGACGCGGGCCAGTCCGCGGTGGGCCGAGGGATGCACGTCGAGCTCGCCCGGTGAACGGGCGTCGATGCTGGCATGATCCTCACCCGTCGACATCGGGTATTCGATCGCGCAGAACCTGAAGAGGGCGGCACTGGCCTCGACCGGCACATCGATGAACTCGATGCCGATACGCCAGCGGCCGTCATCGAGTGGTGAGCACGAGCGCACCAGGCCATCAGTCGCAACGGTGCTCTGCGGTCCGTCATCGTGGGGCAGGAGGATGGTCACCCGCACGCGTTGGTCCATCTCGAGTTCACGGACATGGCGAAGGGCGACACCTTGCACGGCCAGATCAATGGTGGTGACCGAGTCATCCTCGATCGTTGCCACGAGGTCGAGGTCGATGCGGAAGTTTGCTCGTCGCTGCTTCCTGCGGACGATCACCTGAAGCACGTCCACCATCGGGACCACAATCACGAGGCTGGCTGCGAGAACCGCGACCCGCTGGGCTGTCGTGAACTCCGGTAGGAGATCGTGCCAGAGGATCGTGCTGGCTCGGGCGACGAGAGCGACGTCGAGGGCGACCATCGCAATCGTGAGGAGGCGGAGGTGGCCGAGTGCCGGGAGTTCATCCGTGTTCTTCGAGTCGACGTTCGAACGGCCGAACACTGCCGCGAAAGCGCTGGCATCCGCGCCGATCGTCCGCCACCCGTGCCGGATCCAGTCGCCGTATGCCATCGTCCCGCGACCGAGCTTGTGGCGGGCGTAGGTGCCGAGAATTCCGAACGGCGCCCATGCGAGGAGCCAAGTCGGGACCGTCGCTGCGGCGGGGAAGGCGCCGGATACGAGTGCGCCGATCAGCACGGCGGTGGTGATCACCGACTGTGCGCCGCTGGCGAACGGACTGCGGATCGCAAGTTGTGCGGCGCGACCACGCAGGGAAAGCCCACGCGCACGCAGCGGACCGTCCACCGAGCGGAGGATGTCGAGCTGTTCGATCGCTCGCTGCCGATGCTCTGCGAGATACTCACCCAGCGTGTCTGGGGCGCGCCGGAAGACGAGTGGGTCGGCTTCGAAAACCGATGTCCAGTCAGCCCGGTGCAGGCGAGACACGGTGCGTTGCACCGCGGCGGAATCACCGACGTCGAGTCCGCCGACCGACTTCAAGGCCATGACGCGGACCACCGATCCGCTACCCAACCAAGATGCGAGACCACGTCGGCTCATTGCGGGCCCGACCACACTCCGCTCGAAGGCCTCTTCGTCGCGGCCATGACGGACGTGGACGAGCGAGTCCTTGTTGAGCATGCCGAACGCGCTCTGGACGACGGCAACCGATGCGTCCTCGAAGGCTCCGAACGTCTGCTCCAGGAAGTGCGGCATCGGGATGTGCCCCGCGTGCAGCCAGGCGGCGAACGGGCGTCGGCTCTCGGAGGCGGCGTGCCAGAAGCCGTCGGAAGCCTGCCCGCCCGCAACGGAAAGCTCTGCGCCATGAGCGGCAGCGAGTTCGGCCACTGCCGGCCGGTGGACACGGTCCACGACGACGATGCTGTGCGGGCCACGTAGTCCGTCGGTCGCCAGCAGGGTGTGTTCGATGTCCTCCAGCGCCGCGCCGTGGGCGGTGACGATGATCGCGATCGGCTCGTGGTCGTCTCCGAGGACTCCGACAGGAATCTCCGGTCCACGTACGTTCCACCCTTGGAAGGTGAGGATCAGGAGCTGTGAGAAGCCCCAGAGCTCGCCGACGAGGAGAGGAAGTCCGAGCCAAAGCGTCCCGACGCTGAGCGAGGCGACAATGCGCCAGGTCAGATAGACGACGCCAGCTGCGATCGCAGCGATGGCCGCGGTCTGGGTGACGAGCTCGTTGTTGGAACTGGGGTCCTTTGAGGACTTGGCGCGCATGGTTTCTCCAGATGGAGGTCGACGGGAGCGTCGACACCGTGGTGCCTGATATGAGCGCCGTCGGAGCAGTCGTCACCAGGTCAGGGTTCGAGGACCGATCCGTTGAGCTCGACCACGACATCGTCCCGAAAGCAGACTCCGATGGTGTGGTCGTCGTCCCAGGGGACTTGGAACCCGAACTCGATCGTGGGTAAGCCATCGAGGGAAATCACGGCGACAAAGGACGGTTCCGGCACCTCGTCGACGACTGCGCCTGCGTCGGCAGCGTGTTCGAGAAGCGCTGCCTCGACCAACGGACGCCAGCAGTCACCGCAGTCCTCAATGGTGCGCGCAAGTGCGAGGCCATCGGGATCAGGTCCGTTGCGTTTCCCCATGATCGACAGCCGAACCGTCACGCCATCAGCGAGTGGAACATGCCCGCGCCAGGCCCCTCGTGAACGCGTCAGGGAGCCGAGCTCAGGGTGCTGCAGTGTGCGCGGTCCTCGAAACATGGACTCCAATCGGACATTCGGTGCGTCGCCTGAAGCTCGAGGGGGCAGGTATGGGGTCGAGATTCGGCTCTGAGTCGTCGCTGTCGCCGGCGTCGAGAGAGACGACACACATCGCCGACCCTCGGCGCGCCGACAGCCAAACGCTGTGCCGTCTAGTTTTGCCGCATGTCGAATCTGGAACCTGTTCCCGAGGACTGGCGGTCCGCCCTCGCCGTTGTCGCCCACCCAGACGACATGGAGTACGGAGCGGCGGCCGCGGTCGCCAGGTGGACCGGGCAGGGCAAGCGCATTTCCTATCTGCTGGTGACCGACGGCGAGGCCGGCATCTCGACGATGGACCCTGTACAAGTCGGTCCGTTGCGAAGGGCCGAGCAGGTCGCCGCTTGTCGTGCTGTCGGGGTCGAGGAAGTCGAGTTCCTCGGGTGGCCCGACGGCCTCATCGAGGAGGACATCGGTCTTCGCGCTGCGCTCTGCGGAGTGATCCGCAGCCATCGACCAGACGTCGTGCTTTCGATCAATTTCCGCGATTCCTGGGGCGGCCCCAGCTGGAACCATCCTGATCACCGCGCCGTCGGTCGTTCGTTGCTCGATGCCGTGCGCGATGCCGGCAACCCTTGGGTCTTTCGCGAAGCAGGTGATGCGTGGGATGGGGTTCGTTTCGTTGCGTTCTCCGGCAGCCCCGAATCGACGCATGCGGTCGACGTCACCGAGACATTCGCGGCCGGGGTCGAATCGCTTTCGTGCCATGGGATCTACCTCGACAACCTCGGGGGCGACATGGCTTCACCGGACGCGTTCCTGCGGGGGCCGGCGACATCGATCGGCGAAGCGTTCGGTGTCGACCTCGCTGCTGCATTCGAGATCATCGGCTGATGACCGTGTCGGTCCCGAGGAAGATCAAAGCGCTGCGGGCAAACTCCGAGACCTCGAATTCGACGATTTCCAGCATCGTCGTTGACACAACCGACCTCGCCGCGCTCGCCATCGCCACGTGGTCGAAGCCACTACCGCCTTCCGACCATGACCAGACAAACCTGATCAAGCAGGTAGACGGCAGGAGGACCCGATCAACGTTGACGCGATCATGATTGGCAATCCGCCGTCGGCCAGCTGATAGTTGGACGGTGGACGAGCAGGCGCACGATTCCGTTGATCTCCGCGAGCTCGAGCTGCTCGTGCCCGGCCCTGCGCTCGAATCGGTCGCTCTGGTGGGGGACGGCTCGTTCGTCTCGGCGTTCGATGTCGATCAGGCCGTGTTCACCGCGGCAGCGGCGGCGAATGCAGCGTTCGGCGTGAACACCCTCGATCGCCAGCGATCACTCGCGCTGTGTTCCGGTGATGCTCTGGTCGACGGGGAACGCGTGCCGGTCTGGGCTGACCTGTCCGGCTACTACGAGACGTCCACGGGGGGCTACATCCAGTTCCACTGCAACTTCCCGCACCACGCAGCCGGCATCGTCGCCGAGCTCGGATGCGAACCGGAGCGAGCGTCAGTTCAGACGGCGGTATTGCGGCGTGACCCACACCAACTCGAGTCGGTGCTGATCCAGCAGGGTTTGATCGCGGCCCGCCTTCGCACGCTCGACGAGTGGAACGAGCACCCCCACGCAGTCGCGACTTCGGCGCTTCCCTTGATCTCGGTCGAGCGGATCGGCGAAGGCCCGCCGAGAAACCCGGAACGACGGCGACGGGTCCTCGATTGCTCGCGCGTCCTCGCCGGTCCCGTGGCCGGCTTGACCTTCGCCGCCCACCGTGCGGACGTGTTGCGAGTCGGGTCTGAGCACCTTCCATCGGTGGAGATCGGCGTGTTGACGACAGGTTCCGGCAAGCGGAATGCGTTCGTTGAACTCGATTCGCCGGATGGTGAAGCGAGGTTCCGCATTCTGCTGGATGAGGCCGACGTGTGGATCGACGCCTACCGGCCCGGCGCCTTCGAAGCCCGTGGCTTCTCGCTCGAGACGGTGGCACCGGGGAGTGTCACCGTGCAGGTCTGCGCCTTCGATTGGGTTGGGCCGTGGGCCGCCCGACGCGGCTTCGACTCGATCGTGCAGTCAACGACCGGCATCGTCCTCGCCGGTGCCGAGGCGGCAGTACGAACGTCGCCGACCCCGCTTCCGGTTCAAGCACTCGACTACTGCACCGGGCTGCTCGCGGCATTTGCGGCCGAGCGTCTCGTACAGCATCAAGCCGAAGTCGGCGGCACGTGGCTGGCGCGGCTGTCGCTGCTTCGAACCCGCAACTGGCTCGTCGCCATGGGTGGGCCACAGCCGTTCGAGCCTGGACGGCCCGCAGTCGATGCGGCGACGATGCAGACGACGTCGACACCGATTGGCAATGTGACAACCGCCGGCCCGATCGCCGGTGAGTGGCCGCATGGCCCTTGGCCGCTGGGATCGTCACCGGCGGTGTGGCTCGACCGGTAGCCACTACGTCGAGGTGACGCTGAAAACCTGATATCGCACTTGACCTGGAGTGCGGTCCAGGGTGTTGGCTTGTGTCATGACTACTGCATCAAGTCCGTCCCAGGACACCTCTTCCTCTTCCACCCCGATGCCGACGGCACCACTCGGCCGCACCGGACCGATCGTGTCGCGGCTGGCACTCGGCACCATGACGTTCGGTGTCGAGACTGAACCGGACGATGCATTCGCCCAACTCGACGCGTTCGTCGAAGCCGGTGGGACCTTCATCGACACCGCCGACGTCTACGGACAAGGAGAGTCAGAACGGATCGTTGGCCGCTGGCTCGCTGATCGCGACCATGACGACCTCCTGATTGCCACGAAGGGTCGGTTCGCCCCACCGGCAGGGTCTGCCGGCGGATCGCGGCGCAGTATCGTGCGCAGCGTCGAAGGCAGCCTCGATCGGCTCGATGTCGAGGCGATCGATCTCTATTTCGTTCACGGGTGGGACCAACACACACCCGTGGCCGAGACCCTCGACACGCTGGCCGGTTTGGTCCGGTCAGGCAAGATCCACTCGATCGGTTGGTCAAACGTGACCGGGTGGCAATTGGGGCAGATCCTCACTGAGGCCAGACTCGGCGGGCACATCGCACCATGCGTCGTGCAGCCGCAATACAACTTGCTCGACCGTGGGATCGAGCTCGAGGTGCTGCCGTGCTGTCTCGATCACGACGTTTCGATCACACCTTGGTCACCGCTGGCCGGCGGATGGCTCACCGGCAAGTATTCCCGTGACGAGCGTCCGACCGGAGCCTCACGTCTCGGCGACGACCCAAATCGGGGAGTGGAGGCGTACGACGGTCGCAACACCGATCGCACGTGGAGCATCCTCGACGTCGCGAGCGACATTGCCGCTCGACACGGCCGACCCATGGGCCACGTTGCCATCGCTTGGCTCCTGACCCGGCCCGCAGTTGCTTCAGTGTTGCTTGGTGCGCGCACCATCAACCAGTTGCGCGACAACCTCGTCGCCGGCACGATCGAACTCACCGCCGAGGAGGTCGACCAACTCACTGCCGCATCGGCGCCAGGATTGCCGCCATACCCATACGCGATGGTCGAGGAGTTCTGCGACGTTCCGCACTGGAGGCAGCTCGGCACCGCGTCGGCCTGATTGCGTTGGGCGTCCCGCTCTTGGACGGCTGCCTCCTCCAGGTCGAGAATTCGGCGGCGTGTAGGATGGTAGATCCGAGGGCGCGGGGAGCGAGATGTACGAACCAAAGCACGTTGTGTCCACCCAATCGGAGGTCCGCGAGGTTCTCGGCGATGTTCTCTACAGCCAGGACACGAAGGTCATCGATCACGTCGACGAGCACTGTCGTGTTTGGATTGAACGGTCGACCTTCGTCGTTGTCTCGACGTTCGACACATCAGGGCGCATCGATGTCGCCCCAAAAGGTGACCCCGCAGGTTCCTGGAAGGTCCTGGATCCTCACACCATCGCGATTCCGGATCGGCTGGGCAACAACCGAGCTGACACGTTCTCGAACCTCCTCCAGAACCCGCGCATCGGACTCATGTTCGTCGTGACGAATCGAAAAGAAGTTGTCCGGGTCGGCGGCAGCGCGGTCATTGCGAAGGATCCGGACCTCCTCGAGACGCTGGCGGTCAATGGGAAGCTCCCCACCTTCGCCATCATCGTTCGGGTCGAGGAGGCGATGTTCCATTGTGGCAAGTCCATGATCAGGTCCAATCTCTGGAAGCCCGAGAAGTGGGAGTCCGTCGAAGGGCTGCCGACGTATGGGCAGGCTCTGGTCGATCACGGCAAGCTCCCGATCACGGTCGAAGAGATGCAGGCCGGAGTCGAGCGGAACGCCGCCGAGTGCCTCTACTAGCGGTCGTCGGCACCAGGCCTGGTTCGTGAGAACGCGAAGGAGAGTCACCGCCCGCCGACTCTTTCAGAACCGGACGACGTCTGGTCGGATCTCGAGCCGGTTGATCGCTTCGTTCATCTCGTCGACCGACAACCGGCGATCGGAATCGACCGCCGCAGTGATGCAGGCCTCGGTCAGGTTGGTCCCGAACGAACGGCCGTCGAACCTGGGCCTCGTCGTGATCAGCATCGATGCTCCTGCCGAGGACAACCACTCCACATTGGCTTCTGTGGTGGTGTTCGTGAGAATGGTCTTGCCGCTCAAGTCATCGGGGGCGTGTTTCGCGATGTAGAGGAAGTCTCCGCAGATCAGATCAGAACCTGCGAAGAGCTTGTTGAACTTGGGGTCCCGAACGGTCTGGCTCTCGCCGGATGGGTACAGCCAGCGGAGGGGCATCCGACCGGCAACGGGAACCAGCATCTTGGCTGCTCGTTTCACTCCCTTCAGCGATCGGATTGCGACAGGGAGTCCGACGCTGAACATCAGGTCTCCGTACACCACCTCGTCCGTCACCTCGTCGACTGCGAGTGCCATTCCCCAACGGTCGAGGGCGACGTTGAAGAACGCCTGGCTGAAGTGCAGGGGAGAGTGGTCTGGGTAGGAGACGAATTCGAAGATGCGGCGCTCCAGCGTCAGCTTCAACCCCGAACCGTCGACCAGCGGGCTCGTGTGGACCCCTCTGATGAGCTGGTCGGTCGAGCGAAAGGGAAGAACCTCTCCATCGACGTGGAACGCGATCTCGGTCCCGCCGGCTGCAAGGACGTCGACGGTTCCGTCCAGCTCGTTCATGAGTCTGTTGAACGCATTCGTGTCGCCGTCGACGCCACGACGTTCCGCTCTGATCTCTACGCCGCCCAACTCGATGAACACCTCCTTGTCGCGCGTCGAACTACCGAGCGATACCGACACGACAGGTTGCCGCATCCCGAACCCAGCATCGGCGAACCACTAGCCTCGCTTCCGCAGAGAAGTTCTGTTTCCTGAACGCTTGTCGTCCGGGAACCGCAGAAGCGGGCAAACGGAGAGACTCCTCTCGGGCGTCTTCTCATCACACAGGAGAGTGGAATCAATGGGAGTCATCGACTTCGCAAAAGACGCCGGCGCCAGTATCGGCATCGGCACCACCAAAGCGGAAAAGGACAAAGCGGAAAAGATCGCGACGCAGGTGAAGGAGGCCGCCAAGGCCAAGATCGCCGCAGACCGCGCTGCCAAGAAGGCCACGGCCGCAAAGAAGAAGGCAGCGGAGAAGTCCAAGGCAACAGCTGCGCGACACAAGTCGCAGAAGGCCGCCGAAGCCGAACGCGAAGCCAAGAAGGGCGTCGAACTCACGAAGTACGTCGGTCAGCTCGGGCTCAAGGTCCAGCGCCTCAACGTCACCTTCGACGACGGTGTCGCCACGATCAACGGCCTCGTCCGCAACAAGGCGGATCGTGAGAAGGTCACCCTCGCCGTCGGAAACGTGCAGGGCGTCCGTCGGGTCAACGACAAGATCACCGTCAAGCCGCTCGCAAAGGGAGCGGCTCCGGCCACGACGGCTGCCCGCAAGGCAGCGGCGACTCGTCGCAAGCAGGCTGCGGGTGCTCAGGCTATGCACACGGTGAAGTCCGGTGACACGCTGTCGAAGTTGGCCAAGAAGTATCTCGGCGATCCGATGCGGTACCCGGAGATCTTCAAGGCAAATCAGCCGATGCTGACCGATCCGGACAAGATCATGGTCGGACAGGTACTGCGAATCCCCAAGGCGTGACCTCTTGCCGGGGCGGTGCGGTTTCGGCCGCCCGCCTCGGTCGTCGTCGGCCACCTCCGCCGGTCGGGCAGGTCAACGACGCTCAGCCCAGGCCACCGCGAGCCGTCGACTGAGCCGAACGCTTGGCCGCGTACATCAGCGCGTCAGCGCGTTTGACGAGCTGTTCGATGGACTCCCCGGGTTCAGCCACGGCTGTCCCGATGCTGAGACTCATCGGCGGCCGCTCGGGATCGGACGCGTTGTGGTCGGCGATGGCTGCGAGGATCCGGCCGTGCAGGACCTCGGCTTCAGGTGCGTCGGTCCCGTACATCAGGCCGGCGAATTCATCTCCGCCGATCCTGGCAATGACATCAGAGGAGCGCATCGTGTTGCGCAACACGGTGCCGGCCCGGCTGATGAGCTCGTCGCCGTCGCAGTGGCCCAACTCGTCGTTGACGAGTTTGAGACCGTCGACGTCGGCGTACAGGATGGACATGGGTTGATCGTTCCGAACTGCCAATTCGAGGAGTCCGGTACCGGCTTGGAAGAGGGCTCGCCGGTTTCCGAGACCCGTCAGCGGGTCGGTCAGTGCCATTCCGATCACGTACAGCTCGCGTTCGATCAGATCGGCAAGGTCTCGTAGAGCGGCGGCTTGTTCTGCATCGAGGGTTCGGGGCCGCGAGTCGATGATGCATAGGGTTCCCAGACGATGTCCGTCCGGGCTCGAGATTGGGGCTCCTGCGTAGAACCGGATGTCGGGCGGTCCCGTGACGAGGGGATTGTCCGAGAATCGGTCGTCATCGGCCGCGTTCTCCACGATGAACACGGTCGAATCGAGAATGGCGTGAGCACAGAACGCGTCGCACCGTGGGGTCTCGAGCGCCTCGAGCCCCCAACGTGAACCGAACCACTGCCGATCGGCGTCGACGAGGGACACGAGGGAGATCGGGACGTCGAACAGACTCGCCGCAAGTCTCGTGACACGATCGAAGTTCTGGTTGGCCCCGGCGTCGAGGAGCCGCGACGCATACAGCGCGGCCAGCCGCGCAGGTTCGTCGAACGGGATGGGAGCTTCCATCCCTGGAGTCTCGGCCGCGGATTGGCCGAGAAAAGGCGGGCGAGCGCTCAGGCAGACGGAGCGTCCGCGAAGCGGAGATAGGGCTTCACCTCGACGACGTTCTGGAAGGTCGCCTTCGCATCCTCGGTCGACATGCCGGGGGACACGATGACGCGGTCGCCGGGCTGCCAATCGGCGGGCGTTGCGATCGGGTCACGATCGGTGGCTTGCAGCGCATCGATCACTCGGACGATCTCGTCGAAGTTGCGACCGACGGACTTGGGATAGGTGAGCATGAGGCGCAGCTTGTCGGCTGGGTCCACGATGAAGACAGAGCGGACGGTGGAGGTGTCTCCTTCGCCGGGGTGGATCATGTCGTAGAGCTCAGCGATGCGCCGGTCCGGATCGGCCACGATCGGGAAGTTGAGTGGGGCACCGCCGACCTCGCCGATGTCGGGCGCCCAGCGCTGGTGGTCCTCGATCGGGTCGACCGAGAGGGCCATCGCCTTCGTGTTCCGCTTGGCGAACTCACCCTGCAGGGCCGAGGTGCGGCCGAGCTCAGTGGTGCACACGGGGGTGAAGTCGGCGGGGTGGCTGAAGAAGACGGCCCACGAGCCCTTCTTCCACTCGTGGAAGGAGATCTCGCCTTCGGTGGTGTCTGCGGTGAAGTCGGGGGCGGTGTCGCCAAGGTGCAGGCTCATGTCGCAATCCTTTCTCGGGTCCGTCGCTCGACGGACGTCTTGAACGTACCAGGTTGAATGTACGGACAATGAGGAGCAACGTCCCGATCTCGCTGGATATTTCACCGAGATCGATCGAGTTCTGAAGCGAGCCGGCCGATCAATGGATCGGCCGGCTGATCCATTGATCAATAGAGGAGCGGCACCAGTGTCTGCTCGCTGATCGGCGGGCGGATGTACGGCTCCTCTTTCATCTTCGGGATCTTGACCGGGTCGGGGACGAGGTTCTCGTATGGAATCACCGACAGTAGATGGCTGATGCAGTTGAGTCGCGCTCGTTTCTTGTCGTCCGAAGGCACGACGAACCACGGAGCCTGCTTGATGTCGGTGTGCTGGAACGTCGTGTCCTTTGCCATCGAATAGCGCACGTATCGGCGGTGTTCCTCGAGGTCCATATCGGAGAGTTTCCAACGCTTCAGGGGCTCCTGGTTCCGCGCTGCGAAACGGCGAGACTGTTCCTCGTAGCTGATCGAGAACCAGTACTTCACGATGATGATCCCGGAGCGCACCAGCATGCGTTCGAACTCCGGACAGGTGCGAAGAAACTCTTGATGCTGCTCCGGTGTGCAGAATCCCATCACCCATTCGACGTTCGACCGGTTGTACCAACTCCGGTCGAACAGAGTCATCTCGCCACCCGAAGGCAAGTGGTTGACGTACCGCTGGAAGTACCACTGGGTCTGCTCGCGTTCGGTCGGCTTGGGCAGGGCTTCGGTTCGCACGATCCGGGGACTCGTCCGTTCACTGATCCGCTTGATCACACCACCCTTTCCTGCTGATCCGCGTCCCTCGAAGATCACGAGTACCCGGAGTCCCTTCGTCTGGATCCAGTGCTGGAGCGTGACGAGTTCTTGCTGCAGCTCAGTCAGGCGGTGCTCGTAGTACCGCTTCTTCAGTCGTCCGTCCGGTCGGTAGTGCTCAGCGCCAGCAGGTGTTGGCCAGTCTGCGAGGTTGTCGGCGGATGGGTCATCGGTGATCTTCGCCATGACCGAGTGTGGCACCCTGGGCTGCTCAGTGTCACGACCGTTCGAAGATGCGGAACGCTGCGCAGCATGCGCCTCGGCATCGGGCAGCGGTGCGGCATGGGCTCATATCGGTCTCGGGGCCTCCGAAGCTGCCTTGACTCCACCTAGAGCAGGTTTGGCGATGGCGAGCTACACATCGAAAGTGATTGCCGTCCTCGGCCGTACCGTTCGCGCGGGTCGGTGGAAGTTGGCGGAGGACTCCCTGGTGATCGCCGTGTTCGGCCGGTGCGCACTCGACCTGAGCCGCTCCTTCGTTGACGAAGACGACGACGACCTGACGATGAACATCTTCTCGCTCTTCGGCTCGGTCAGCGTGCTGCTGCCCCCGGGATGTGATGTCGAGCCGTCTGGCGTCGCCATCATGTCGTGGTCAGAGGTCGAGATCCCCTCAGAGCATTCGGCCGATATCACTCGAGCGACACTGGCTCCTCTCGACATCAGCTTCTTCGCCCTGTTCTCGAAGGTCAGGGTTGCTGAGGTCGGTGGCACCGGTTCGGTCCCAGTGCCCGAAGCTGCCGTCGTTGCGCCTGGTCTGGCTCCAGAGGGATCGTTGGCGCCACCATCGGTCGAGGTGTTCGATGCCGGACCAGACATCGTCGAGAACGAACCCGCACCTGCTGAAGAAACCATCGTTGCGACCTCAACCGCGTTCGATGACCCGGACGCCGAGGCGGCTGCTCTGCGCGACGAGATCGCACAGTGGCGGGCTGATTCTGGCCGATCGACATCGGACGACGCCGAAGCTGACGACCGCGTCACCCCCGAGAACGAGGTCATCGAGGAGGTCGATGACGCAGAAGTCGAAGCCCCCCTCGATACTGCCGCAGGCTGAATCTGTCCCTCGACGACGAGCTCACCGAATGCGGAAGGCATCCTGCATCAGGTCTCGTTCGAACGACGCAGTCGGTTGATTGGTTGCGAAGCGATACAGCGCGGTTTGGAACACGATCGAGAGGGCCGAGGTCACGATCATCACACCGATGAAGCCGATCACGGCCAGGGCCACCAGAGGGACGGCGACGGCCGCTGATCCGCTCGACACGCCGACCAGCCCGAGGATGCCGAGCGGGATCATGGCGATGAAGCTGATCAGGCCCAAACCGATGTGGCCGGCCAGGCCCTCGCCCCACGCAGACCTCAGTAGTCCGGTTGAACGTTTCACCGCTTCGGCCACACCCACGTCCTCGATCACGAGAATCGGCAGGACGAGGAACGTGACAGCGGACCAGGCAATGCCGCCGAGAAATCCGAGGATGCCACCGAGCACACCGCCTCGTCGCTGGATCTGGTTGATGATGAAGCTGACCGTGGCCGAGACGATGGCCCACGGCAGGATGCGATTGACTCGTGATGCGGCGCCTCGGATGGCCGAGCCAACCGTCGGGTCGCCGCCGCTCATGCGCTCGTTGGCCGCGTGAGCCAGCGCGGCATTGAAGAAGATCGTGATGAACGCGAGCACCAGATAGGCGAGGGCAACAAGAACGGCCGTGATGGGGCTGGCCTCCACCGTGCTGTTGCCTGCTGGGTCAACCGCGTCGAAGTCGACGGTGGCCAGCACCGGCAGTGCGAACAAGGCGACCGTGCCCGCTGCAGCGACAGCGGAGATGACAGGGAGCACCAGAAGTTCGCGATCCTGGCGAATCACGGACCACGACGCCTTGAACAACTCCAACGAACTTTGCAGACGACCCATGCCGGCAGGGTAGAGCAACCCATCAAGTCCGAGACCCAGGGTCCGATAACCAATGGCATGAAGGAAATGGTTCGCCAATCCGAGGCTTTTGCGAGGGTTGACTCACTGCCGCGGATTTCTGTCAGGTATCGCGTCACCGGTGTCACCATCGAGTGGCTCGCACCCCAAGGCGGTCGCTGGATGCCGCGCCGGAGGAAGGCAGTCACCGCAGACCTGCTCGATCTCTCCGTTGCTGGGGCTCTCATCCGAGCTCCGGAAAGCACAGCGATCCACGTCGGCCTCCGCGTCGACATTCGCCTCAGCGGCGAGGCGGGTCGCGTCGAAGTCCGCAACATGCGGCTCAGCGACGACGGCATGGTGCTGTATGGCATTGTCTTCCACCGGATAAGCCCGGCGCTCGAAGCGGCGATCTACGACGGCATCGCCCGTCTGCGCAATGATGCCCGGCTCGCCAACGAGTGGAACAAGAGCACCTGAGTCGGATTGCTGATGTCGAGTCGAGAGGCTCGACCTACGGTCGCTCTCGATGCGGGAGCGAGGCGATGCACCACGAAACGAGTGGACCTTCGCGCTCGGTGTGCTGGCCGCGTGTATCGCTGCATTCGGGCTGACGCTGCGGTTCACGAGCAGCACGTCATCGGCCGCTGCGGATCTCTCGAACACGCCCCCGTCCCCACTCGAGCTCAGAGCGTTGGCTCAGCAGGCGACGCTTCGCATCGCAACCAACGCGTGCGGCGTCCTGACGATTGGCAGCGGTTTCGTCGTCGACGACACTCTCCTCACCAACGCACATCTCGTCGAGCACGCTGTCGAGGTCAAGGCTGATCAGCCGATCGAGCCGGTGATCGTCCCGATGCTCGCAGTGTCGAGCACGACCGATCTTGCCGCAGCTGTGGCCCCGCCTGCAATCGCCGTCACCTTGGCTTCGGCCGAGCCGGAACCCGGCGATTCTGTGATCCTCGCCGGACACGCCGATGGGGGAGCCATCGAGGTGCAGGACGGCGGCGTGGTCGGGCTGGTGCCGGGCGATGTTTACGGTTTCGACGGTCGAGTCCTGTTGATCGAAGCTGAGACCCGTGGCGGATATTCGGGTGGTCCCGTCTTCGATCTCGATGGGTTCGTCGTCGGCATGCTCAGCGGCTTCGATCGCTCGACCGGCCTCACGCTCGCCGTACCTTCGACCGAAATCGCATCCTTCCTGGTCGACATCGGCACCGATCCCGCGCAGATCGAGGGAGGCAGCAGGGCAGCGCCGTTCAGCAGCAGCGCTCCCTGCCCAATCGGGTGAGGTTGCTCATGATTGTGGCCCCTTGGCCGATTCGGGTAGCCCTGGTCATCCGCTACGGTCTGAGTCGGGCGATATCGAATTGGATGCCAGCGCATCCACCACATGGAGGAACGATGTGACTGCCGATTCGCCCGGCGCCCGCAGTGCCGAGTCAGAGCCCGACGCTCGGCCATCGTCGTCGCACAGCGGCCTCGGCCGAGGTCTCAGCGGCATTCTCGGCGATGCCGCGGGTCACGAACACTCTCGTGAGGTGTCGGAGCTGCTCGGCTCGGCGAGTCGCCGGAACTCGCCCGAGATCAGGCGACTCGTGACCGAACTGGCCGTCGATGCGATCGCCGGCGGTTTCAACGCTGACGGCGTCCTCATGGCTCGCTCAGGAAGCGACGGATCAATCGACCCGCTCCAGACCCGACTTGGATCGAGTTGGTCACCGAGCGATCCCATCGGCTTTGAGATCAACGGGCGGCTCTGGGCTGCTTTGCACGATCAGACGAACGACGTCTCGTCGGCGAGCGTCGGCGGCTACAGCGTGCTGCTGGCTCGCCATCGCCTCAGCGACTCGGTCATCGCCACCGCCGTCGTGCGAACTCGTCCCTTCGACGACGAAGAACCGGCCCAGCTCGACGGCTTGATTCGGAGCGCCGCCCGGGCCATCGATGTCGACTCTGCCATCCCAGAGACCACCTCGTTGCGTGTGTTGATCACGCCCTCAGACGATCGTTTCCTGGCTGATGTCCGTCTCGTGGACGGCGCATCGCGTCGGCATGGAGCTTCGGTTGCCGATTCCGAGGACCGGGCGGTCGCCCAGGCAGCAGTCGAGCTGTGCGATCTGCCGATGGACGTTCGTTTCGCCGGTTCGACCCGTGTCGAAGATGATCACGTCTCGATCGTTGTGCTCAATGGCGACTCTGGCACAGTGTTCGGCCTCGCAGTGACCGGCCGCATGTCGTCTGCGGGCCTGGTCGAGGCCACCTTCGCTGCCGCTGCATCAGCCGGCGCCGACCCGTTCCACTCGAGAGCGACCACCTGACGCCCGCTCTGCTCTGCATCTGAGTAGCCTGGCCCGCTGTGGTCACGCTGCTCAGGGTTGTCCAACGCATCGCCTCGCTCGGGCTGATTCTCATCGCCGTCGCCTCGGTCACCTCTGCTGCTGCGCTGGCCGTGATCCCGCAGCTCGGCGATGTCGTCACCGCGACAGAGAGCACGTCGGCTGAACTCGAGCTCGATGTCCTCGCCCAGCGGTCCACGATGTACGCCGCTGACGGCACCTTCATGACGCTTCTCGTCGGCGAGCAGAATCGCGAGTCGATCACCCTGGACGAGATGCCGCAGGAAGTGATCTCGGCGATCCTCGCGATGGAGGACAACGACTTCTACGAACACGACGGCGTGAATTACCGGGCCGTATTCCGGGCGCTGGCCCAGAACATCAGCGCCGGCGGCATCGAGCAGGGCGGTTCGACGATCACACAGCAGCTCGTGAAGAACGCGCTGTTGAGTTCGGACCAGAGCTTCGACCGCAAGAAGACCGAGGCGTTCTACGCCCTCCGGCTCGAGGAGCAGTTCACCAAAGATGAGATTCTCGAGCGGTATCTCAACACCGTCTACTTCGGGCAGGGCGCCTACGGCCTGAAGGGTGCAGCCGAGGTCTACTTCGGTCTCGAAGACCCGATGGACATGGGCTGGGAGGAAGCAGCTCTGCTCGCCGGTCTCATCCGCAGTCCCAACAGCACCAATCCGGTGACCAACCCGAAGAAGGCGCGAGATCGGCGCATCACGGTGGTCGACCGGCTCGTGTCGCTCGAACTCATCACCGAGTTCGAGGGCGAGCGCATCAAGGTCGCTGAGCTACCAGAGGAGCGCAGCGCGCCGCTCAGCACGAAGCCGTCTGACTACTTCGAGCGCGAAGCGCAGAAGGAACTGCAGGAGAACCCGGCAATCCCGATCGGTGACACCCCGGCTGAGCGCATTGCCGCCATTTATTCACGGGGCCTGCAGGTCTACACCACCTTTGATCCCGCGGCTCAGGCACTGGCCGAGCAGGCCAAGGCCGACCTGCTCCCGATCGACTCTCGCGGCTTCACGTTGGCCATGACCACGGTCGACAACGAGACGGGCGCCGTACTGGCGATGGTCGGCGGCGATGAGTTCACGAAGGAACAGTTCAATCTCGCCGTCGATGGTCTGCGGCAGCCGGGCTCCTCGATGAAGACTTACGTGCTCGCTGCTCTGTTCGAGGCCGGCTACACGCCGAGCGACACCGTGCGGGGCGACAGTCCCTGCTCGTTCGACAACCCCGGCGGGTACCCCGACCCCTACAAGGTCAAGGGAGGCAGCGGTCGCCGCATTACGATCGCCGCCGCGACCCGCGCCTCCAACAACTGTTCCTTCGTTCGACTCGGTCAGGTGGTCGGCAACGAGAACGTGATCGAGGTGGCCCGTCGTCTGGGCATCACCACCCCGCTCGACGCTGTTCTCTCGCTTCCGCTCGGCTCCAAGGAAGTCCGTGTCATCGAGCAGGCAGCTGCCTACGCAGCCTTGGCCAACGACGGAATCTACAACGAGCCTTGGTACATCGACCGAATCGAGGACCGCAGCGGCGAGGTCATCTACGAACACCGCCCGGACGGGCGACGAGCGGTCACGGTGCAGACCGCCAGGATGATCACCCAGACTCTCGAGAGCAACGTGCGTGGTGGTACCGGTCAGCGGGCCCGACTGCCCAACGGGATGCCCGCAGGCGGCAAGACGGGAACGGCACAGAACTCTGAAGACGCCTGGTTCGTCGGCTTCACTCCGTACATCACCACCGCCGTCTGGATGGGACACCCTGACGAGAAGATCCCCATGCGGGGCGTTGCCGGCTGGGGCACGATCTTCGGCGGAACCGTCCCCGCTGCGGTGTGGGGACAGTTCAACACTGCGTACCACGAGCTCCTCGAGGCCCGCGACTTCGCCGATCCCGATGGCTACGGGGGCGGGCGCTATCTGAAGGTCGAGGGCGAGACCGACTTCTGTTCGTCCGGCGACATCGGTGTCGCCAATGAGGGTACGGTGCTGCGCGACTCCGATGGCGATGGTGTGGGGGACTGCTACGTGCCGATCACGACCACCACTCAGCCGTGCCCAGATGGCACACCCGTTCCAGAGGACGGCGTGTGTCCCGAGCCAGTCACGACTCAGCCGCCGGCCACCCCTCCGCCCACGGCGCCACCGGCCACGACCCAGCCGCCGGCCACGACCCAGCCGCCGACGACCAAGAAGCCGCCGAAGGACGACGGCTGATGACTGCTCCTGCATACGAACAACTGCTGGTCGTCCAGGACCTCGACACCGCCATCGATCAGCGTCGTCATCGGATCGGGCACCACCCCATCAAGGACGAGATCATCGCGATCGAAGACAAGGTCGCTGCTGTCGCTGCGACGGTCGCCGAGATCGAGAGCCGAAGGCATGATCTCCAACGCGACGTGAAGCGGCTCGCCGATGAGGTCGCCCTGATCGACGACAAGCGCTCGCAGGTCGATGCGAAGCTCTACGACGGGTCGGTCACCGGCACTAAGGATTTGCTGGCTCTCCAGGACGAAGCAAAGATGCTGCTCGACCGCAAGACCACGATCGAGGACGACGAACTCGAGTTCATGGAGTCGCTCGAGGCCGTCGAGGCTGAACTGGCGCCGAGTGTGGCCGAACGTGAACAACTCGCTGCCCAGCGGGAAGAGCGCGAGACCGCCCTCACGGTTGCGGTGGCCGAGCTCGAAGTCGAGCTGGCCGACACCGAGGTGAAGCGGGCCGACGCTGCCGGTGCGGTGCCGAGCGAGCTGTTGACCCACTACGACCGCTTGCGGATCGACTTCGGCGGAGTTGCCGTTGCCCGCCTCGTCGGCTCGACATGCGATGGCTGCCACATGACGCTTTCGGCGGTCGCCATCGATCTCATCAAGAAGCAGCCAGACGATGCCGTCGTGACCTGCGACGATTGCGGTCGGCTACTCATCCGTTGATGCGCATCCAGTGCTGATCTGGTTCCTCGTGCTGGCTCCGGTCCTCGTGGCCGAGGTGTTCCGCAGCCCGATGATCGACTACCGGCTCGTTGCGCTCGGCGCTGTCCTGCCGATCGCCGAGGTGGTGACCGGACCGAACGTGCTCCACACCTTGCTGGGGGCCGTCGCAGCGATGACGGTGGTCATGCTTGCCACACAACAGCGCCGTCTCGTCCGTCGCCGCCTGCTGGGCGTTCCGATCGGCTTGTTCGTGCATCTCGTGCTTGACGGAAGCTGGACGAGAACGAAGCTCTTCTGGTGGCCTGCATTCGGTCTGGACTTCGGCGAGCGTTCCCTGCCCGAGTTCGATCGGCCGCTGATCGTCGGCGTCATTCTCGAGCTGATCGCCCTAGCCGTCGCCTGGTGGGCTCATAGTCGCTACCGACTCGACGATCCATCGAACCGGCAGCGCCTCTTGCGCACGGGGCAGCTGGATCGCAGCGTCCTGTCGTGACGATCTACGTCTGCCGTCACGGCCGAACCGAGGCCAATGCGTCCGGTCTGCTCCTCGGACGGGCTGATCCGCCCCTGGATGCGTTCGGTCGCAGGCAGGCGGCACAGATCGCCACGGTCCTGCCGGCGAACGCGCTCGTCTACTCGTCGCCATTGCAGCGATGTGTCGAGACAGCGCAGGCGTACAGCAGCGATATCGCCGTCGATGGATCGTTGATCGAACTCGACTACGGAGATTTCGATCTCACCTCGATGAGCGACATCCCGGCCGAGACGTTGGGGGAGTGGCGGCGGAATCCGGACTTCACGCCACCGAACGGCGAATCGCTCCAGGCCATGGCTGACCGGGTCGGGGGCTTCCTCGATCAGCTCAGCGAGTCGGCTCGCGATCACGACATCGTCCTCTTCTCCCACGTGTCCCCAATCAAGGCCGCCGTGGCCTGGGCACTCGGAGTGGGGATCGGGATGTCCTGGAGAAGCCACGTTGCACAGGCATCGATCTCGACAATCGAAGTGTCGAGCCGCGGACCGTCGCTCCACGCGTTCAACCGGGTCGATCACCTCGTTGAGTGACCCCTCTGCTCGGGTGTCGATCCTGAGCAGAAGCACCGGTCAGGTGCCACAGGGCGAGGCAAGGGCATCTTCTCGCCCTACTCTTGAGGGTCGCACTCTTTCGTGAACTGATTCACGATGTGATCCGTCATCACCTCAGCAGTCGCTGACGTTCGGGTCGAGCCGACATAAGGGAGCTCCCCATGGGAAAGCAACGTTCCAGCTTCGCAAAACTCCAACGCGATCGGGCGAAGGCGGCCAAGAAGGCTGCCAAGCAGGCCGCCCGTCAGGGCAACACCAACGATCCCTTCGGGCCGGCGCCCACCGCCGATCTCGAGGGCGGATCTGATGTGGAAGTCATCGAGGCCAGCACCAGCGTCGTCGCCGAGATGCTCGACGGCAAAGGGGAGCTCAGCGCTCCTGAGCTACTCGAACTCATCGAGGCCGTGCACAAGCAGCTCGAGAACGGCGACATCACCCAGGACGAGTTCGAGGATGCGAAGGTCGAGATATTCGCTCGCCTGCCAATCGACTGATCGCCGACCGAACGCGAGCAACCAACCGGACTGTCAGACCCGAACTGCGGCATCACAGCCCCAGAACTGGCGGCTGACTGCCGCAGGTCGGTGGCGTCGGGATCGCGGTGCACCTAGTGTGCGTAGCCGATGATTGCTTCGTTTGAGGTCCAACCGATCACCCGGGCGATCGGTGCCGAACTCGTGGGTGCCGACCTGCGATCTCCCGCCGTCGGCGACGTGCTCTACGAGGCGCTGATCGACCACCAGGTGCTCGTGATTCGTGGTGCCGATCTCGAGCCGGCAGCGATGGCGGCGCTCGGTCGTCAGTTGGGCCCGCTCGGTGCCCGTCATCACAGCTATCGAACGCATCCGGAATGCGACGATGTCGTCGTCCTCGACTGGTCTGGCGACATGGCGCCGGACGCAGCCGAGTGGCACGCGGACATGACCTACAAGTCCATCGCCCCGTTTGCCTCGATTCTGCAGGCGATGGTCGTGCCTCCTACGGGTGGTGACACGCTCTGGGCGAACATGTACGCCGTGCACGATCGGCTCGAGCCCGGTCTGCGAAAGGACCTCGAGCAATTGGAGGCCGTGCACGACATGGGCGCATTCCGCACGCCGGCCTTTCGGTCCGGGGGCGACGCCGGCATCGACGAAGCGATCGTTGCCGCCGGGTCAGCGGTGCATCCGGTGATCGATCATCACCCCGCTACGGGGCGGCCGTACGTGAACGTCAGTGAGTCATTCACTCGCTGGATCATCGGCGCCAGCGCGCCCGAGAGCGCTCGGTTGCTCACCATGCTGTTCGACCTGATCAACCGGCCCGAGTTCCACATGCGCTTGCACTGGGAGCCCGGAACGTTGGCGATCTGGGACAACCGAGCAACCCAGCACTACGCGGTTGCCGACTATCTCCCTGATCGTCGGATGATGCACCGAGTAGCCGTCGCCACCGACGCCCGCATCTGAAGGTTGGGTGAGTTGGCCTGTAAGCGGGGTTCTGTTCCCGGGGCCGTTGCCGGCTTCCGTTCGATGACCATCCATCTGTGCAGTCCACCTGGAGGCTCCCACCGCCGAAGCGGTGAGTGACGAACAGCCGACCTCCATCTTGACCTTGCTCCCGGTGGGGTTTACCGAGCCGACGCTGTCACCAGCGCCGCTGGTGCGCTCTTACCGCACCGTTTCACCCTTGCCTGTGGCCGCAAGCGGCCCATCGGCGGTTTGTTCTCTGTGGCACTTTCCTGCGAGTCACCCCGACTGGCCGTTAGCCAGCACCGTGTTCTGTGGAGCCCCGACTTTCCTCACCGACCCCGAGAGGTCGGCGCGGCCATCCGGCCAACTCACCCAGCGGGCGACACTAGCGGCTGCGGGAACCCAGCCTTCCTTTCGCGTCGCGTATGTTGCGCATTCCAGGGAAAACGCGACGCAGAATGGGGGGCGTTGGCGGGCAGCGCCCGATCAGTTCAGCTGGCTTCGTCAGTTCAGCTGGCCGCGAAGGCCCTTGCGCCGATACCAGTCGGCGAAAAGAGCTCCGCTGGCGCCGAGCGCAGCGCTGAGGACGGCCAGGAAGGGATACTGCAGCGGATTGACCGAGTCCCCCCGGATCAGGCGCGAGACCGAACCGAACAGCTGGATCACGAGGTAGCAGCTGAGGCCGGCAATCGCCCCGTGGATCATGGGCGTGTCGCTTCGGGCCCGCCCGGCGCCGTAGCCCGCGGTCAGGAAGCCGAACACCAGCAGCAGACCGAACAGATAGATCCAGAGAGAGGAGGCCGATTCGTCGAGAACCAACGTCAGCACGACGATCGACGGCACGAGAACGAAGAGCCCGGCGAGAGCGGCGGATCGGATGACGATCCAGTCGATGGCAACCACCGGGCCATCGTAGTGCGGGGCGGCGGTCCTCCTCGGGCGACGGGGGCCGACGGCAGAAACGGACACGATCAAAGACTTGACTGAGTCCAGAATATTTGGCAGTGTGTTGGACGTGACGGACGGAGTCGACGAACTGCTGCGCGGAAACGGAGTCCAAGTGACTGCGCAGCGCCTCGCGATCATGCGAGCGGTGTCGAGCCGTCCCCACGCCACTGCCGACGAATTGACCGAAGAAGTGCGTTCGGTCATCGGGTCGATTTCACGCCAAGCGGTGTACGACACCGTGGCCGTGCTGGTCGACAAGGAACTGATTCGCCGGATCCAGCCCGCTGGATCGGCGGCCCGGTACGAAACCCGAGTCGGCGACAACCACCACCACCTGATCTGTCGTGAGTGCAGCACCATGGTCGACATCGACTGCGCCATCGGCGCCGTGCCATGCCTCACACCGGATCACGATCACGGCTTCGAAATCGACGAAGCCGAGGTCGTGTACTGGGGGCGTTGCTCCCAGTGCCAGTCGGAGTGAAAACACCCGCATCATCACCCACCCGCCTCATCACACCCACGCAAGGAACACCATGACCGAACAAGTCGCACCCGACATCAATGACGACGCCCCGAAGTGCCCGGTGATGCACAATGCGCACACCGCGCAGGGCTCCACCGCCAACCAGCACTGGTGGCCCAATCAGCTCAACCTCAGCATCCTCGATCAGGGCAATCCCGCCTCCGACCCGCTGGGCGATGACTTCGACTACGCCGCAGAGTTCGCATCGCTCGACCTCGCCGGAGTCAAGAATGACCTCACGACGCTGATGACGGACTCCCAGGATTGGTGGCCCGCCGACTACGGCCACTACGGCGGTCTCATGATCCGCCTCGCATGGCACAGCGCCGGCACCTACCGCATCGAGGACGGTCGCGGTGGCGCCGGCAACGGCACGCAGCGCTTCGCCCCGCTCAACAGCTGGCCGGACAACGGCAATCTCGACAAGGCCCGTGGGCTGCTCCTCCCCATCAAGCAGAAGTACGGCAACAAGATCTCGTGGGCCGATCTCATGATCCTGGCCGGCAACGTCGCACTCGAGTCGATGGGCTTCAAGACCTTCGGGTTCGCCGGTGGTCGTGAGGACGTCTGGGCACCCGAAGAGGACATCTACTGGGGACCCGAGACCACCTGGCTCGGAGACGAGCGTTACAGGGGTGACCGCGAGCTCGAGAACCCACTCGGTGCGGTGCAGATGGGTCTGATCTACGTCAATCCCGAGGGCCCCAACGGCATCCCCGATCCGCTGGGCTCGGCTCGCGACATCCGCGAGACCTTCGCCCGCATGGCCATGAACGACGAAGAGACCGTGGCGCTCACGGCCGGTGGTCACACCTTCGGCAAGGCGCACGGTGCCGGCGACCCCGAGCTCGTCGGCCCCGAGCCCGAGGGCTCCCCGATGCAGCAGATGGGTCTCGGCTGGAAGAACGCCTTCGAGTCCGGCATCGCCGAGCACGCCACCACGAGCGGTGTCGAGGGAGCGTGGACCCCCACGCCGACGAAGTGGGACATGTCCTACTTCGACATGCTGCTTGGCTACGACTGGGAGCTGACTCACAGCCCGGCCGGAGCACAGCAGTGGAAGCCCACGGATCCCGAGGCGGCAAAGCTCGTGCCCGATGCCTTCCTTGACGGTGTCACCCACGCGCCGATGATGACCACGGCCGACATGGCCATGAAGATGGATCCGGTCTACGCCGAGATTTCGGCTCGCTTCCACGCCAACCCCGATCAGTTCGCCGATGCGTTCGCCCGGGCGTGGTTCAAGCTGACCCACCGCGACATGGGCCCGGTCTCGCGCTACGTCGGTCCCGAGGTGCCCTCCGAGGAACTGATCTGGCAGGATCCAGTTCCGGCCGGCACCACCCTCAGCGATGCCGATGTATCCATGCTCAAGGCCAAGGTGCTCGACGCCGGTCTGAGCGTCAGCGACCTCGTCTCGACTGCATGGGCCTCGGCCTCCACGTTCCGCAACAGCGACAAGCGAGGCGGCGCCAACGGCGCTCGCGTCCGCCTGGCTCCCCAAAACGACTGGGAGGCCAACAATCCGGCCGAGTTGCGTCGGGTTCTCGGTGTGCTCGAGAGCGTTCGGACCGATTCGGGCATCGCCGTGTCGATGGCCGACCTGATCGTCCTCGGTGGTTGTGCTGCAGTCGAGACCGCAGCCAAAATTGCCGGCTACGACGTGACGGTGCCGTTCACCAGCGGACGTGGCGACTCCACGCAGGAGCAGACCGACACCGAGTCGTTCGCCGCTCTCGAGCCGAGGGCCGACGGTTTCACCAACTACCTCGGCAAGGGCAACGTCCAGGCTCCCGAGTATCTGCTGATCGACAAGGCGCAACTCTTGACCCTCAGCGCCCCGGAGATGACGGCGCTGGTCGGCGGTATGCGCGTGCTCCAGGGCAACTACGACGGCTCCAGCCACGGTGTGTTCACCAATCGTCCTGGTCAGCTCACGAATGACTTCTTCGTGAACCTCGTCGATCAGCGCACTGAGTGGAAGCCGACGTCTGCCGATGAGTCGGCGTTCGAGGGCCGTGATCGCTCGAGCGGCGAGGTCAAGTGGACGGGAACCCGTTACGACCTCGTCTTCGGAGCCAACTCGCAGCTGCGAGCCATCGCCGAGGTCTATGGCGCCAGCGATGGCGGCGAGCGGTTCGTCAACGCATTCATCAAGGCCTGGAACAAGGTCATGATGCTCGACCGTTTCGATCTCGACTGATCGACGGCACAACCACGTGACGTAGCGACCAGCGGCCCCGCTGGACCCACCTCGGTGGTTCTGGCGGGGTCGCCTCCGCGTCCATGGAGGAGTACTGCTGATGTCCGAACTCAGAGGGTCACGAACCGAGGCTCACCTACGCGAGGCGTTCGCCCGCGAGAGCCAGACCGCGCTGAGGTACCTCTATTTCGCCCAGCAAGCCGACATCGAGGGGCGCCCTGATCTTGCGGCGCTCTTCCGGGTGATCGCCGAGGGCGAGACCGGTCACGCTCTCGCGATCCTCGACTTGCTCGCCGACGCCGGCGATCCCCTGACCAACGAGCCGATCGGCGAGACCGACGACAACCTCCAGAGTGCTGTGGTCGGAGAGCGAAACGATGCCGAGCTCTACTCCGAGTTCGCCGAGACGGCTCGGACCGAAGGGTTCACCGAGATCGCCGACTGGATGGCGACGGTCGTGCGAGTCGAACAACAACAGCTGACTCGCTTCGTCGAGGCAGCACGGCATACCGGGGACGCCGAACCCGGCAGCACATCGTCATAACCGCCCAGCGGCTCGGAGTGACAGCGCTAGCGTGGCGTCGTGACCAACGAGCCATCCCCATCGACCGCTCCAACGTCCACGGACGTGTCATTGCTCCAGGACTTCGGAGGGTGGCCCGGCACGATCGGGGCCGTGGCATCGGGGACTGACATCGTCTCGGATCATGCTCGTGCCGCCATGGCGTCGATCCTGGCCGGCGAGGCCACGCCGGCCCAGATCGCCGGTTTCATCGTCGCACTACGGGTCAAGGGTGAGACCGTCGGCGAGATGATCGGTCTTGTGCGGGGCATGCTCGCAGCCAGCGAGCCCCTGACGATCCCTGCCGAAGCCATCGACATCGTCGGCACCGGTGGCTCGGCCCACCGCCGCAAGCATGCGCTGAACGTGTCCACGATGTCCGCATTCGTTGCTGCCGGTGCCGGCGCCGTCGTGTGCAAGCACGGGAACTACAAGGCTTCCAGCACGTCTGGCAGCTTCGATTTCCTGCAGGCACTCGGGCTTCGCGTTGATCTCACGCCGGAACAGCTCGAGCGCCAAGTCGCGGAGCACGGGCTCGGTTTTGCACTTGCCCGGACCTTTCATCCGTCGATGCGGCACGCCGGCCCGGTTCGGGCCGAGCTCGGGATTCCGACCGTCTTCAACACCCTCGGCCCCTTGGCTCATCCGGGCCAGGTGCGGCGCCAAGTAGTCGGCTGCTCGAGCGAGGCACTGGCCGAGGAGATGAGTCTCGTGCTCGAGGCGCTGGGCTCGAAACATGCCTGGGTCGTGACCGGTGACAACGGCATCGACGAGATCAGTACGACCGGCCCCTCGGTCGTGTTCGTTGTCCGCGACGGCGAGGTCCGTCGAATGACGATCGACCTCGACGAGATCGGAATCGAGCGCCCGTCATCGATGGACGCGCTCGCCGGCGGCACGGCCGACGACAACGTCGCGATCTTCAAGCGAATCCTCGATGGCAGCGAGGCAGGTTCTCGCCGGGACATCGTCCTGTTGAATGCCGGGGCCGGTTTGGTGGTGGCCGGGCTCGCCGACGACCTTGCCGCCGGCGTCGAACAGGCGCTCGCAGCGATCAGCGACGGGCGGGTCGGCGTCAAGCTGGAAGCCCTTCAACGATTCGGCCGTGACGAAGGCTGAGGCGCCGGTTTGAAGTCGGGGAGTCCCGGAAGAGTTGACGCAAAGCTTCCCTCCGAGGTCAGCAGACGAACGCCGTCGGCGTTTCGTTGAAGCCACGAGGCAACGCACAGGGCTTCGTCGAGCGAGACGGGCCGTTGCGTCGGGTCGGTCATGTCGTCGACCGTGGCAACGTCGTCATCACCTGAGGACACGGTTTCGCTCCGGAGCAAGGCGCGATCGAGCACCGCGCTGTCGAGAGCGCCACCGGTTCGGATGCGGATCGTGGAACCGCGCCGGTCTTCGACTACGAGGTGGTCGATCCGGTCGAGCATGTCGATCCGGCGTTGCCGAGTGACGATCCGGGCAATCGCCTCGGCTCGATTCCGCATGTCCGCCGCCTCTTCGAAACGTTCGTCGTCGGCGAGTCGCTGCATGTGGGCCTCGATGGGGAGGAGGATGAGATCGGTGTCGCCGGCAAAGGCTTGTGTCACCGACTGCACGACTCGGTCGTACTCGACCTCGCTGCACGAGCCGCTGCACGGGCACATCGCCACTCCCAGTTGAGCAGCCGTACAGAGCGCATCGGTGGGTTCGAACCCGCGCCTGCCGACCCGAGTCGAACACCGGCGAAGTGGGAAGGCAGCGTGCATGGCCTCGACCACCAGCTTCGCTTCCGTTCGTGACGGAAACGGTCCGAGATGCGCCGATGAGGTCGGCGGCGGTTTCCGCACGATCGACAACCGCGGGAAGGCCTCGTCGGTCAGTCGAACCCAGCATGGAGAGATCGGCTTCTTGTTTCGCCGATTGAAACGAGGCTGGAAGCGATGGATCAGGCGGAGTTCGAGCAACTCGGCCTCGAGGGTGTTGGCGCAAGTCTGGTGGCTGATGCGGTGCGTCTCGCGAAGAAGCTGTCCGACCTTCCTCCGTCGGTCTGAGGAGAAATAGCTCCGGACCCGAGACCTCAGGTCGGTCGCCTTTCCGACATAGAGCACGCGATCGTCGCGGTCGTGGAACAGATACACGCCCGGGGTGCGGGGGATGTCGTTGGTCATCGACAGCTTGCGCCATTGTGGATGCCCGGCGACCGTCGGCAGCGTAATGAGGTCGTCGAGACCGGTGACGCCCCACGCCGAGGCACGCTCGATGAGGAGGTGGAGCAGGTCGGTCGTGGCCCAGGCGTCATCCAGCGCCCGGTGAGTGGGTTGATGGGGCAGCCGGAGCCGCTTTGCCAGCTCGCCGAGTCCGAAACGGGGCATCTCGTCGGCCAGAAGGCGGCGGCTCAGGCCGAGCGTGTCGAGTCGTTGATTTCCCAGCATCGGCCCGCCCCAGCGGCGCACGGCATGACCAAGGAACGACCAGTCGAATCGCACGTTGTGGCCGACCACCACGGCGCCGCCCATGAACTCCAAGAAGGCAGGGAGCACCTCGTCCATGCTCGGCGCCCGCATCACCAATGAGTCGGTGATGCCCGTGATCACGGTGATGTTGGGTGGGATCGCGCACCCCGGGTTCACCAGCGTCTGGAAGGTGCCGAGGACTTCGCCGGCTCGGACCTTGACCGCTCCGATCTCGGTGATGAGGCAGCTCTCGGGGTTGCCGCCGGTCGTCTCCACGTCGAAGATGCAGAAGGTGACCTCATGGAGGGGCGTGCCGAGATCATCGAAGGACCGTTGGGGGAACCGCACCGTCCCATCTGACATCGAACATCTGTTCGATGTCAAGGACCTGTGGTGGATTTCGGGCCGGTCGCAGTTGTCGGTACTGGATTTTTCCGGCCTGCGGTCGATGGAAGCAGATGCAGAAGCGCCCCGCAGTCGCGTCACCAGGCCAGGCTTGGTGGACCATCATCGTGGGGCAACTCCGAGAAGAACGGATCGACCATGGGTGATGAGATGCTTGCCAGCGTGTGTGAGCTCGCCTTCGACGTAGCGAAGGAGGGTGGGTCTCCGTCGACGATGAAGAACTACCTGTACCTTGCGCAACGGCCACCGCGGGCATACTCCGTGGCCCAGCGAGCGCTCGAGGAGGATGCATCCTTCCGTCGGCGAGTCGCCGAGCGGGCCACCATCGAGTCGGTCGGCGAGGCGGGCTACCTCTGGTTGCATCGTCCAGACGGGTGGGAGCAGCGATTCTCCGCGATCAACGCCGGCGTCGAGCCGCTCGAATCCGGCTCCGGAGGCACCTCCGAGCGGCCCCCGATGCCCGAGCCACCACGATCCTCTACCGAGATCGCTCGCAGCCAGATCCCGCCTGCACCCATCACGCCGTCGACGATTCCGGCACAGACCATCAACTCGATCGAAGACGAATTGTCCACGCTCCGCGGTTTGGTCGATCGTCTTGCCGACGAACGGCAGAACGTTCGATCGTCGGTGACCGAGCTCGAGGAGGAGCTGGACACCCGGAGGGCCGAGAACCTCGAAATGTCGACGCGGCTCAGCGCGCTCCGCTCCGAACTGGACACGGTCCAGTCGACCGAGTCGGTCGTGGCCACGCAACGAGACGAAGCACTTCGCCGGGTTGGCGAGCTCGAGGCCGACGTCGCAGCGTTGTCGGACGAAGTGAATCAGATTCGCAGCGAGCGCGACGACGTCCGTTCGAGTGTCGATGGCACCCATCAGGAACTCGAAACCGCTCGTGCGGAGCTGAACATCGCCAATGCGGAGCTCGACGAGGCCCGTGGCGAACTCACGGGCGTGAGATCCGAGTTGCAGGGCTTGACCAACGGCCTGGACGGAGCCAACGTCGAGTTGGAGGGCACCCGTTCCGAGTTGGAGGGCACCCGTTCCGAGTTGGAGGGC
>CBESNA010000055.1:0-29376 GCA_965530755.1 uncultured Acidimicrobiia bacterium
GTCGTGTGAGCTCATCAACGTAGTCATCGCTCCGAGGGGTCTCGAGCAGCCGGTTTCGAGTTGATCTTTCAAGAAAGATTGCACACACCAGCCGCTGTTGCCGGGGTGAGGCGATGAAGGGTGTGAAGTCGATCGAGGGAGAAATGATGTTGAACGGACGAAGCACTGGGCTGTTGGTGGCGATCTCGCTGATGACGGCGAGCTGCGCGAGCAGTGAGGGATCGGCCGACTTCGTTCCGGATACGCCGACGACCGCGTCCGCCGAAGAAGGCTCTGCCGATGGGGTCGATGGGACTGTCGAGGAATGGGCGATGAGCGTGATGGAAGCGGTGGACGCGGAGGCGGCCGATTGGCAGCCGACGTTTGCGGAGCGCTTCGCCGAGTTCGATCCGTCGCGGGAGGTCGAGTGGACCGCCGGGACGTGTCGAGCCGAAGCTGATCTCCTCGAGATCCATGACGCTGCCATGCCTGCCGCCTACGGAAGTGATTTCGAAGATGCGGTCTACAGCGGGTATCTCGATGCCAGGGCCAACTACACAGCGGCCACGCTTGCACTGTGTGACGCAGCCGAAGCCGACATCGACGGCATCCAAGAACTGATCGACGGCGGAGGGCCGGCCGCTGTGTTGGACCATCCGTACGGCTTGGCGTTGGCGGAGAAGATATCGGCCGAGGACGAGCGGCTGGCTGCTTGCTTCCCCTTGCAAGAAATCTTCGCTGCCGGATTGTTGATCACCGACTCGATCCTCAACTGCGGGGGTGAGGCCGACTTCGAATTCCAGCTCCCGGAAGATTCAGCAGGGGGCGGCGAGATCCAGGCCGGCGTTGATCCAACAGCCGGCCCGACTGGCGGCCCGATGGCAGGGTTCGCCGAGTTGCCGTCTGGTCCGGCTCGGTTCGACTGGTTCCCGGCACCGTTCACGCTCGATCATCCCGAATCGCTGTTGGTGATCGCGGGGGACGACTTCATCTGGTTCACCAACGACGATGACTCCGCGACCCTCGAGGTCTGGGCCGTGGAGGAAGTCGCCGACCCAAGCGATATCGGTGGTTCCGTGATCCCGGCACCAGATGCACTTGGACCGTGGCTGGTCGAGATGCCCGTCAATGTGCTTGACGAAACGCCGACGACCATCGGCGGTATCGAGGCAACTCGGTGGTTCGTCGAGGTCGACGCCGACGCCGCAATCTCGGCGACGGGCGAGCCCAATGTTGCTCTGTGGGGCGACGACGCGTTCGGAGTGGTGATCGAGGGTTTCGAAGAGTCGGCGTCCCGCATCATTTGGGAAGTCCGTCACCCGAACGGATCGCTGTTCCTGGCGACGGTGATGGTGCGAGACGCATTCGGTGTCGAAGACGAAGACGGGCTCGAGTGGGCCGAGTCTGTGGTTGCCGACATCGTCTCGTTTGGCTGACAGCGGTGGGGGAGCAGTGACGTGGGCAACGAGGTTGCGCCAGGGTGCCGGCCGGAGCGCCCGACCGGCACCAAGGGCGGATCAGTCAAAGATTGCGACCCACCAGCATCCGCATCCGCCGTTGCCGGTCGGCGTGCGGAATTCGGTCGGCAGCGTGGCCGGGTCGAGAGCTCCATGCGATGTCACCGCAAGGTGGATCTCGGCACCGGCCGGATTCGCCAGGTCGTGCGGCATGATTCCGGGCGGAGCGCCCGCCGTCTCACCGACGCCGATTCGCCCGCTCAGGTTCAGCGACTGGCCGGCGTTGACATGGCCTGCCACGTTGTAGGCACCGAACTCCACGGCCGGATTGGTCATGTCATCCGGTCCACAGGGCCCCGAGCAGTTCTCCGGGTAGTTGAACACGAACATCCAGAGGGTGAAGATCTCTGGATGGCCGGGTTCGGTTCCGTCGGGGTAGAGGTATTCGCCGGACACCGGGGTCGGCATCTTGACGGACGCCGCGAGGCCGTTGGTCTGGCGAACCAGCCGGGCGCCATCCGGTGCGTACACCTCCAAGCCACCTTGATCCCACACATCGACCCTCTCCGGTGCTTGTGCTGATGCCGTTGACAAACCTGCGAACAGGAGCGCCACGGCACATGCAATTGCGACGATGAATCGTCTCATGATTGGTCCCTTTTCTCTTGTTGTCGGCACCACGGTTGGCGCCCCTCCGAGGCTCGTTCATGTCGATTGAGCCCTTTGGCGGCAACCATTGCGAGCGGACCTGAACGTCCCCCTAACGGCTTGTTGAACACGCAGCCGGCTTGCGAGAGAAGCGCACGGCGGCATCAACGGGCGCCTACGGCACGCCAATTCAGTAGCCGTTAAGGTCGAAGGTGTCACGTGGGGTCAAACGTCAGGGTCGTCTCCGACAGGGGGGCACAATGGATTATCGGATCCTCGGGCCGCTCGAGGTGCTCGACGACGGTGAAGCGATTGACATCGGCACACCTCAGCAGCGGGCTTTGCTCGCGAATTTACTCCTCCAAGCGAATCGGGTCGTCGCGACCGAGCGGATCCTCGAGGGCCTCTGGCCCCGCGACCCGGCGGGCAAGGAAGCGACCCTCTGGGTCTACATCTCGCGTCTGCGGTCGATCCTTGACCCCGATCGCGAGGGAGACCGCAAGAGCTCGGTGCTGGTCACTCACGACCACGGCTACTCCCTCGTCGTCGGCCCAGACGAGATCGACGCCCATCGATTCGAGGAGCTGGCACAGCAAGGGAGCGATCTCCTGCGAGAGGATCCGGCCGCGGCGGCGGACGTTCTCCGCTCGGCGCTGGACCTGTGGCGGGGTGAGGCGCTCGAAGACTTCGCCTACGACGACTTCGCCCAGTTCGATGTGGCTCGACTCGAAGACCTGCGTTTGACGGCACTCGAGGATCGCATCGAAGCCGACATTCGCGGGGGAAATCATCGCACGGCGGTTGGTGAGCTCGACCAGCTCGTGATCGAGCATCCGCATCGTGAGCGATTCGTGGGCCAGCAAATGATCGCCCTGTACCGGTCGGGCCGACCGGCGGACGCGCTGCGCACCATGGAACGCCACCGCAAGGCCATCGGCGAGGAACTGGGCATCGAGCCCTCACCGGAGCTTCGGCGGATCGAGGAACAGGTCCTCCTCCACGACCGCCGAATGGCTGCGCCCTTGAGCGACGGGCAAGGGCTGGTCAACGAGGTGAACCCGTTCATCGGTCTGCACGCGTTCACCGAGGGCGATTTGGACAGATTCTTCGGGCGCGACCGCCTCGTTGAGGATCTCGTGTGTCGGATCGCTGCAGGGCACCGACTTTTGGCGCTGGTCGGAGCAAGCGGATCGGGGAAGTCGAGCGTTCTTCATGCCGGTCTCGTCCCCGCGGTCCGTCGGGGTCACGCGGGTGAATCTCACGACTGGCTGATCGCGAAGATGGTCCCCGGCTCCCGCCCGTTTCGCGAAACTGAGGCTGCGCTTGCCGGGGCAGCACCCGATCCGCCGGACGACCTCGGCGACCTGCTCGGCGACCCCGAGGACGGCCTTCTCCGGGCGTCGATGCGGCTGCTCGCCGGCTCACAGCGGCTGCTGCTCGTGATCGATCAGTTCGAGGAGCTTTTCACGCTCGGCACCCCACAACTCGAGCGCAATCGTTTCATCCGGAATCTCGAGGTGGTGCTCGATGACCCGTCTGGTCGCGTGGTTGTTGCCCTTGGCCTGCGGGCCGACTTCTACGGTCACCCGTTGGAGTACCCGACGTTCGCCCAAATGCTCGCCGACGGGATCGCCAACGTCGTGCCGCTGACGCCGGAGGAGCTCGAGTTGGCAGCCGAGCGACCTGCTGCTGATGCTGGCACGACACTCGAGCGGCCGTTGTTGGTGCAACTGCTCAGCGACGTCGCTGGACAGGCGGGCGGCCTTCCGTTGTTTCAGTACACCCTGACGGAGCTGTTCGACCGGCGCGAGGGCGCGATTCTGACGCTTGATGCCTACGAGGAAATGGGAGGTGTCACAGGGGCGATCGCCCGTCGAGCCGAGGACCTGTTCCTCGCACTTGACGTCGATGAGCGTGACGCCGTCAAGCAGCTGTTCCTCCGATTGGTCACGACTGCGGAGCACGGGGCATGGGGCCGGCGGCGTGTGTCTGCCGGGGAAATGACGACCATCTCTTCCGACCTTGTGCCGCTGCAAACTGTCGTCGAACGCTTCGCCTCCCATCGGCTGCTGACCCTGGACCGCGATCCGGTTTCCGGTTCCCCGGCAGTCGAGCTCGCCCACGAAGCACTCCTCCAACAGTGGCCCCGCCTACGTCGCTGGATCGACGCTGGCCAGAAAGACGTCCTGGCCCACGCTCGACTCGACATCGCGTTGAGGGAGTGGGAGGCATCGGGCGGCCAGGGCGACTACCTGCTGTCCGGGCAGCGGCTCACCGACTACGAGGAATGGGCTGCTCTGAGCACCCTGCGGCTGAACAGCGCCGAGGAGAGGTTCCTCCAAGAGTCGATTCTCGCTCGCGAGTCCGAGCTGCTTGCCGAACAGGATCGTCTCGCCAGGGAGGTCAAGCTCGACCGGACGGCAAAGCGTCGACTGTGGGGCCTCGCGGCCATGGCGTTGTCGGTGGTCGCGGGACTTGTCGCTTCGTTGCTGCTTCTCAACGGCTCAGCGGCACCGGCGATCGCCGTAGTTCATGGCGCCGCCGGCGACCTCGGGATCAGCGACATGATGATTGCCGGCGTCGGTGACGCGGAGCGAGCGCGCGATGTGGAGGTGGACCTCGTCGAGCCGCTCGTCGACGCCGAGGAAGACCTGCGGCGCCTGGCCGAGGCGGGCACTGATCTGATCGTTGTCACCAGCGAGTTCGACCTCGAGGTCGACTCAATCGCTCGGGACTACCCCGATGTGCACTGGGTCGCGGTCGATCCGGCGGCCGTGCACCTCGACCAGCCGAACGTCTCGGAGATGCACTTCGAAGTCGAGGACAGTGCCTTCCTGGCCGGCGCAGCCGCAGCTCTTTCCACCCGAACGGACAAGGTCGGGTTCATCGCCGGCTACCAGACGTTCCGAAGCGAGCGATCCCGCAATGGGTTCGAGCGGGGCGCCATCTGGATCAACCCCGATATCGAAGTCCTGTCGATGTTCCTCGGTCCAGTCGTGGACCCAGGGGTCAAGGCCGAGATGAGCGACGACCTCGCATACGACCTGGCCCGCTCTATGTATGCCGACGGCGTTGACATCATCTTCCACGACGCCGGCTTCGCGGGGACCGGTGTGATCAAGGCAGCCGTCGAATGGTCCGGCACGGACGATCAGGTCTGGACGATCGGATCGGATGCCGATGAGTACCTGACGCTCCCGGCCGGCGACCGCGGCGTGGTGCTCAGCTCTACGATCAAGCGCTTCGATACCGCTGTCGAGTTGGCGATCGACGGCTTCCTCGACGGTGACCTTCCGGCGGGAGACACCCTGCTCGGTCTTGCCGACGAGGGCGTTGGGCTGTCTCGCTCCGGTGGCCAGCTCGCAGCGATCGACGGACTCCTCACGAACCTCGAGGGCGACCTCGAGTCCGGACACATCACCGTGTCGGCCCATGCAGTGCGGCCCCCGGCCTGGCAGAGACCGGCCGATGTGCGCATCGAACTCAGCCAGGCGGATGGGGCCTGCGCGGTCGACCGCATCACGATTGCCGGCGTCGCGATGGCCAACGGCGACATTGGCGAGGTTCTCCCCGTTGCGCGCGACAGCGTCGTGGAAATTCATCTCATCAATGAGGGTTCTGATATCGCCGGACTCGTTCTGAGCGCGATCGCCGTTGGTACCACGGTCGCAGACCTCGACGAGGAAGTCCGTTCCGCTGCTGGACCCGCAGAGTCGCTCGGGCGCATCCAAGCCCTCACAACGGCGCAGCTCGGTGGGCGAACGGCGGCGGCGGCGGTCGTGTCAGAGTCGCCGTTGGCCATCAACTGTGTACTTGGCGTCCCGAGCCTGGATTCCGCGTATTCATTCCCACTGATTGTGAGCCCGTCATGACGAAGAGAACAACCAATACGACAACCACGGTCGGCACGCAGACGACGCGGGGCCCGACTCCGGAGCCGATGGATCCCGAGCCGCGCCGGAGCAGAGGACGGTGGGCTGCCGTCGGCGCACTAGTAGTCGGTATCGCTGCGGCGGTGGTCATTTCGTTGACGCTGTCCGAACCCAGCGACGAGGCGCAGACCGCCGACGTCGTCGGCCAAGGGGGAGAAGGCGCCATGCTCGCTTCCGACGGAGCGCGACTGACGCGTCGGTCAGACGGGTTGTACGCCGAACTCGACGTACCCGTCCCGGAGCCAGGCAGCTACGCCTACCCGACGGCCGACATGGTTCCGCCTTGGGCGGGTTCCCAGCCGTCGGTCAGCCCGGGCGCCCGCGACGCCCCGGAGGTCTTCACGCTCTGGCTGGCCACGTTCAATGCCGGGTCGTTGTGCACAGATGGGCAGTGCGATGCAGACGACGTGGGCGCCGACGTTCCCGCCCAGGGCGGCATGTATCAACTCGACGGGCGCATCGCCGACGGGGACCGGCTGCAGTTCGTGGGCAATATCAGGCTCGGTCAGGAACCGCTGTTCGGGGCGCCGCTCGCCGACTCCCAGGACGCTGAAGTCCACCTCTTCATCGCGCCACACGGCCGAGCCCTCAGCGGCGCCGATGGCTGGCGTCAACTCAACGGCCCAGTCGGCAATCCCTCGTTGTGGTGGTCCGCCCGGTTCACCGGATCCTGAGCCGTCTCAAGATCCAAGACTATCCGTCCTGGTGAATCGCCACGTCTGAGTTCGGCCCCCAACGGGGCCGGTGGGCTGGCCGATCAGCCGAGCGGGCATGTCTCGAGAAAGCCCCGAAGCCCGCTGCCGCCTGCACCCGTTGTGAAGTCACAACCGAGGGTCGGTGACGAGATGTCGCCGATCAAGTCCTCGCCCGCAGGTTTGACACCGGTTTCAACCCACGAGAACAGATCTGTGTAGGACTGCACGAGTTCTTCGCCAGTGAAGGTGCAGTGGCCGACATCGCGGATCGCCCGCTGGACCAAGAGATCACCGAGTCCATTTCCGATGACTTCTCGCGCGTACAGCTGCTCCATCTCGATCGGGACGAATAGGTCGCCGGTCGTGTGAATAGTGAGCACCGGAATCGACGGCGTGCCGTTGATGATTGGTGCCGGCTTGGTGCCTTGCGACTTGCGCACCCGGTTGGCACCATCGACTCGCAAGACCTGATCGTCAATGTCGAACCCGTATTCATCGAGGTACGTCATGTCGGAGTTCTGCGACACGGTGCCGGAGCGATTGGCAATCGTCCCGTCGCCATTCCCGAGGTCGAAGAAGAAATTGCCGCTGGGATTGGCAAGGCCGTGCCAGAAATTCCAGGCGACGTCGAATGTGACACGATCGCCACCCGAGCCGATCTCGACGAAGTCCTTGAATTGTTGACCTTCCGGGGTCAGTGGCGAGGGCGCCCCAAGGATCTGGGGGAAGCCGCCGGCCCATTGGCCGGCCGGTTCGGTCGACAGTGCTGCGCGGATCTCTGGAACCGTGTTCAAAGTCCAGTTGGGGTCGGGGTATGAGTAGTCGGGGCTCAAGCCGGCGAATGCTGCTGCGCCCACGTTGTAGTCGAGGAAGTAATCGAACAGCTCGACATCGCCGATCACGCCGCAGGCTGGCATCGCGCCGTCCCACAGGCTCGGATACTTCTCGATCGCGGCTGCGGTCACGTGACCGCCCATCGAGACACCGATCAGATACGACTTGTCGAGGTCGCCCTCGCCCCGCAACATCGACTGCATGTGGCGGGTCAGATTCTTGGTGTCGATGACACCAACACCCGGGTCGTAGCTATTGCGTCGGTAGCTGGAGGCCGCCCATGCGTAACCCGAGGCCGTAAGGAATTGATACGCCGGGGGAGCATCCACAGTGAGATCGGTGCCCTCACCGCGATAGCCGTGGGCGTACACCACCAGATCGCCGTTCCAGTCGTCGGGAATCTGAGCAATCCACGCCGCTCCAGCGATTTCGCCCGACAGCACCTCTTGGCCGGTTTCCGCTTCGACCATTTCGACCTCTTCTGCCACCTGGTCGTAGTCGATCTCATACACCGGGCCTGGCTTCGCCAATGCCGGAGTGGGCACAATGCTCACCGCCATCGCTGCAACCGTCAGAGCCATTACCGACCTGAGTCGACGCATCTTGTTCCTCTATTCCTCAGTGGTGAAGACCGCCGACCGCCGACGAACTTGCGCGTTGTAGAAGGTCAACCCCTATCACGTCTCGGGCACCTGGTTCAACCCGTTGGGTCTCGCTGAGCAAGCTCCTCGATTGGTATTTGCGCTCAACCGATCCCACCGTCGCCGCTGCAGCCCTCCCCAGGATCACCGTCTTCTTGGTCACGAGCCCTGCCGTCGACGCCCGCGGCGAGGATCGAAGAATCTCACTCGGTGCGACGCGATCCGATCGTTCGCGACGTGGGTGGAATCAGCGGGCATGGTGTCGATCGGACGGGAGTCCGCGATCATCGAAACCGGAGGAGCTACCGGTGCCGCCACCAGCCGTGCCTTCCCAGGCCGCGGCGATGCGATGGCCGCGGCCGTGCTCGTCGCCCACGGGTTTCTCCAACTCCGTACGCGGGTGAGCGGGCAAGCCCTCCTCGACCGGAAGCGACTGTTCCATCGAGCACATCGGACGACGCGGCGGGCGCCTTCCGGATTGGCTCGCGCTGTCCACCGGCATTCGTTCGTGATTTCGTGATTGGATGGTTGGAACGCACTCTGCGAGGGAGTTCAGGTGCGACGTTCGTTGAAGTGGACAGTGGACCAAAGCGACACCCGAGTCGCGACGAACGGCGTGGCCGTGGCCACGTCCTCATTCACCGACATCTATGAAGCGCACGTGGAGGAGGTGTACCGCCTCGTGCATCGGCGATGCCGGGATCATTCCCTGAGCGAGGACGTCACGCAGGAGACGTTCGTTGCGGCGATCCAAAGCACGGACGAACAGGCCTCGATCACGATCGGGTGGCTGATCACCGTGGCTCGGAATCGCCTGTGTGATGTGCTCAGACGACAGGTGCGATATGAGGACAAACTTCGGCTCGTCGTGGCGGGAGCGACGGCCGGCGACACAGACGAGCTCGTGGAACGGCTACGAGTCGAACGGGCCCTCAGCGATCTGACCGTCGACCATCGCCTCGTCCTGACTCTGCACTGCATCGACGGGTTCGCTGTGCCAGCTCTTGCGGACCATCTTGATCGCTCGGTCAAGTCCGTCGAGGGCCTGGTCACGAGGGCTCGGAGCGAACTACGGGCGAGTCTTGACCCAGAAGCGGACGTTCGAGAGATCGGATGTCGCGCAGAATTCCCGTGAACGGTGAGGGGATAGGCGACCCTCGCTCGTTGAGTAGGCGTGGAGCGGAGGGGTCGAAGCGCCACCCAAAATGGACGACGACTCGCCCGTCGTGATCGCAGGCCCGAGAAGAAGGGACACGTCACGATGAGGAACAGAAGCCAGAGACGAAAGTTCGGGACGGCACTACTCGCTGTTGCGGCGGCCCTGGCAACGTTTGCTGCTCCGTCGAGTGCGGAGTCGAAAGGCCACGTCGACCAAGAAATCGGGGTCGGCTACTTCTACGGAACGTTCGGCCAGAGCCCGAACATCCAGCTCCTCGTCGGTGGGCCAGCCGAGGAGTTCTGCGATGAGTATCCCGACGATCCCTTCAACGGCGAGCCCGGTTTGACGACTGCTCGCATCTTCGAGCGCAAGAACGGCTCGGTCGACATTCGAGTCTTCGACAAGAGTCAGCCCATCTACCTCTATGAGACTGACGTCGAGGGAGCACCGGTATGGATCGAGCAGGTGTGCGACGAGTACTTCGAGACCGGAGCGACTCCAGAGCCATTCGCAAACGGTACGGGCATCCTCAGGGCTCATGTTGCCATCGATCCTGAGGGCGTGGTTGATGTCTTCAACGCCGTGCACGGGTGGGCCACAGGGCCAGACGGCACAAGATACAAGGTTGACGCATCGGCCGACCTCGTCGTCGTCGACGGGGTCCCCGTCGGCAATCCGGAAGACTTCGTCACCTTCGAGATGAAGGTGCTCCCGCCTCGCCGGGGTTAGGCCCTCGGCCGTTGATTCAGAACGTCTGCCAGTGAGGCTTGTGCTCGAAGGTCTCGCGGTAGTAGTCGGCGTTGCTCAGCTTCGTCGCCGCAGCCTCATCGACGAGGACGGTGACGTGTGGATGCAGCTGCAGCGCAGATGCCGGAACCATCGCCGTGATCGGTCCCTCGACGGCATGTGCGAGCGGGCGGGCTTTGGATTCACCGAAGGCCAGCAGCACGATGTGGCGGGCCTCGAGAATCGTTCCGATCCCCTGCGTCAAGGAGTGGCGCGGAACCTGATCGAGGTCGTCGTCGAAGAACCGGGCGTTGTCGATCCGGGTCCTGCTCGTGAGGGTCGTGAGCCGCGTTCGTGATCCCAGGCTGGACGACGGCTCGTTGAAGCCGATGTGACCGTCGCTGCCGATGCCGAGGATCTGGACGTCGACACCGCCGGCGTCGACGATCTCGCGCTCGTAGTCGTTCGCCGCTCGGGTGATGGCATCCGCCGCGCCGTCGGGACTGTGGAGTCCCGTCGCGGGGAGGTCGATGTGATCGGTGAACTCGCGTGCGATGAACCGCCGGTAGGCCTCGGGGTGGTCGCGCGGGAGGCCGACGTATTCATCGAGCAGGAAGGCGCGAGCGTTGACGAAACTCAGGCCGCACTCGACGTGGCGCCTGATCAACTCTCGGTAGGTCGCAAGTGGCGTGCTACCCGTTGCGAGGCCGAGAACCGGGGCCTCGACCGCTGCGAGGGCATGTTCGAATATGTCCGCTGCCAGGATCGCTGCGATTTCCGGCGTTTCGGTGATGACAATTTCCATCAGATGCTGCCTTCTGGATGCTTGGTTCGACTTCCAAGGCTGATTCGTTTCGGACGGATTGGTTGAGCGTCAGGGGATCTCGTGCCATTCGGCGCGTGGAGCAATCGGAACGAGGTTCTGCCGGGCCGTTTCGATCGGAGCTGCGTAGATCCACCGCTGCTCCCGTGTTCCCAGCGTCACGCCGAACCAGTCGTCGGTTGCAACGACTGCTGGCAGCTCAGCGGGTCCTTGAGGGAACTCGAGCGGAGGCAGAAGCTCGAATGATCGAATCTTTCCCGTCGGCAGTTCAGCGGCCGACAGGCTTGGACCGTGGCCGACGACCGCTTCCATCGCCAACATCCGACACAGCAGCTCAGCGAGGTCGATGCTCGCCCACGCCGTCCACCCGCTCGAGCGTGCGACGCCGACTTCGACTGAACCATCCGTTCGCTGGGCTGCTTGCCAGACTGATTGGTTCTCGGTTGCAATCATTCGTCGATCCCCGGCCAACGGTTGGGGCGAAGACAGAAGGACGTCTTGGTGCCACTCGACGAGCAACTGTGTCTCAGGTCGCTGCAGCTCGGCGAGAAGACCCTCAGAGCTCGACGGTTCGAAACCGTTCCAACCGAAGCACGAGCGCAACATCTCAACGGCTGCGCCGAGAGCTCCGCTGCCCGCGAATGCAGCCCGAAGGTTGAAGTCGAACGATGCCACTTGAATCACACCATAGAAGCCATGATCCCCTTCCGGAAGTGGGCCCTCCGTCGAAATGGCGAGCGCAGATGGGCCGCCTGTAGAAGTATCGGATCATGGTCAATTCCTCGCCCGTGTGGACAGATGTTGTCGAGCTCGCCGACTCGATCGGGTTTTCTGGCGTCGTTCGGCTCGAGCGGATGGGCGAGGATGTTGTTGAGCTGGCGAGGGGCTCGGCCGATCGGCGCCACGAGATCCCGATCGAGATTGGGACCCGCTTCGGCGTGGCCAGCGCAACGAAAGGCCTGACGGCACTGACAATCATCTCCCTTGTCGAGTCCGGAGACCTCACGCTCGACACGACGCTCCGGTCGTTGACCGGCGACATGCTGCCGCTTGTCGACTCCGCGGTGACGATCGAAGACCTCCTCGGTCACACGGCCGGCGTCGGCGACTTCCTCGATGAGGAGACGATTGGCGACGTCGATGACTACGTGCTCGGCGTTGCGCCGCACATGTTGGTTCAGCCGACGGACTACGTCGTCCTCATGGACGCTCTCCCTCAGGTGTTCGAACCCGGTGAACGATTCGCCTACAACAACGGCGGCTATGTGATGCTCGCGATGGTGATCGAGATGATCACCGGTTCGTTTCATGACGCAGTCGTCGAACGGGTGCTCACCCCGGCCGGCATGACGCAGGCTGGTTTCTTTCGGAGCGACGACCTGCCACCCATGACTGCGCTCGGATACCTCGAGAATGGTCGGACGAACGTGCTACATCTGCCGGTCATCGGATGTGGCGACGGTGGGATCTATGTGACGCTTGACGACGTCACCGCCTTCTGGAGTTCATTGTTTCGAGGAGAGATCGTGTCCGCCGACCGTGTCGCCGAGATGACTTCGGTGCGTCGACAAGCCCGCGCCGACTCGGCCTACGGTCTTGGATTCTGGCTCTCACCCGACGGGCGGATCGTCTCGCTCGTCGGCATGGACGCCGGCGTTTCATTCCGCTCTGCATCTGATCGAGACTCCGGCTCCCGGTACACGGTGATGTCGAACACTTCGTCCGGCGTATGGCCGCTCGCACGGTTGCTCGATGGGCTGATCACCGGCCCCTGACGGGCACCCTGTCATGGGACGAGTCGCCTCGCTCGGCGATCGTCGAGACGCTATGGGTTCCAGAGGTGAACGACGCCCAGAACCTGACGATCTGGTTCTGGAGGAAGGTTCTCGCCGAATACGTCGACGAGCAGCCCTGCGATGACGGGATGCAGCCGTGCCTCGATGAACCGGTCACAGTCCGCTTCTGTCTCCCACACATCGACGTAACGGAGCCCGCCATCGGGCCGCTCGGTTGCGAGATGCATGATCAGACCCGCAGGCGCTTCGTCGCCCAGACCGTCCATGATGCGGCCGTGGAACGCAGCATCGATCGGCACATCTTGGGTGAACGCGTACGTCATGACCGCCTCCTCAAATTGACACGAACCTACTTCGGATTAAAGTAGACCTCATGTCAGACCCTGTCAACAAGCGGACATACGACACGACCAGCCGTCGAGTCCAGTCCGCCGCCACCCGTCAACGCATCATCGACAGCGCACGAGAACTGATCGTCGAACGCGGGTACCGAGCCACGACCCTCGCGGCCGTCGCCGAGCTGGCAGAGGTCAACACCGCCACCATCTACGAGCTCATTGGCCGCAAGCCCGTCATCCTGCGCGAACTCGTCGAGCAAGCGCTGTCCGGCACCGACCACCCCATCGCCGGCTCCGACCGCGACTACGTGCGCGCTATGCGCGACGAGCCCGATGCGCCCACCAAGCTCGAGATCTACGCACGCGCCGTCACCCGAATTCAATCCCGGATGGCACCCTTGTTCCTCGCACTCCGCGATGCCTCGGCGACTGAGCCCGAGGCCGCCGCCGTATGGCAGGAGATCAGCGACCGGCGAGCAGCCAACATGCGCCTCCTCGTGGCTGACCTCGCCACAACTGGACAACTCCGCGATGATCGTTCCCACGAGGACGCCGCCGACGCCATCTGGGCAACGAGCAGCTCCGAGTTCTATGTCATGCTCACCTCGGAGCGAGGCTGGAGCGCCGACCGTTTCGAACAATGGCTCGCCGACACGTGGCCTCGGGTTCTCCTCGAGGACTCAGCCGGCTGAGTCGGCCGCAGTCGAGAGCACTATCACCCATCCGCCTGAGTCGGAGGACCCGAAGCAGCCGCTCACGCTCAAGATTTGCTGCCATTGGGGTCGATGAAGTGGGCACATCACAACGGAGTAGACGTTGAAGCGGATGGCGCAAATTGGTCGCCTGTCATCCGTGGAGTCAGTGGCGAAACCGACATCCGTACTTCATCCACTCAGAGGAGCGGGCAATGTCGAACTCGAACAGCACCATCAAGGGAGCAATGTGGGCCCGGAGAGGCGTCCTCGCCGTCGCCGGCACGGCGATGGCATTCGTCAGCCTCGTAGCTGCCCCGTCGGTGGCCTCTGCGGCTCCGCCGGTCAAGGACACCGACACTACGGTCACGGTCATGGTCGATGCTCCGAGGGAAATCGGTGGCAAGAAGATCAAGGAAACGACGGAGCCCGTCTTTTCGATGTTGGGCGGCGGCTGGGCCTGAGCCCACGACCCCGCCGATGAAGCGGCATCAAGAACTGGTCCACGATTCTGACGAGTAGCGACCAAACTGAACGACGTGTCTGTGCAGGTCGTTCGTCCCAGAAAGCTTGCTCCCGGAGATCGAATCGCTCTGGTCGCAACATCGTGGGGGGCCATCCACCACCTCCCGGAGCGCGCCCAACGAGCGATGCAGGCGCTCGATGCTCTTGGATTCGAGCCGGTTCTGATGCCGCACGCGGCCGGTGGGTCTGATGGAACGAGAGACTGGGTTTCTGCATCCGTGAAGGACCGCGTCTCGGACTTCCACGCCGCCTTCGCCGATCCGTCCATAAGTGCGGTTCTGTCGGTCATAGGCGGGGACCATTGTGCTCAGATGGTCCAGGATTTGGACTTTGATCTGATCCGGTCCAACCCCAAGATCTTCTGTGGCTACTCCGACACGACCACCTTGCTTCACGCGATTCACGCAACGACAGGATTGGTCACGTTCTATGGGCCGGCGCTGATCCCAGAGTTCGGCGAACCAGACGGACCCGACCGCGAGGTGGTCGACAACTGGCAGAGCGTGGTCTGCTCGTCGACGGCACCCGGCGAGCTTCGGTCAGTGCCTTGGCAGTCTGGCGAAAGCCGTATGGACGCGGACCCGAAGGGCCGAAACATGATTCGCCGAACGCCAGAGCCGAGGATCTCACTTCGGACCGGCACTGCGAGTGGACCCTTGCTTGCTGCTTGTCTGCCGACCATGCTGCGCCTCGCCGGAACGCAATGGTGGCCAGACCTGCGCGGACGCCTTCTGGTGATCGAGTGTCCTGAAGCGCCATACGACCCAGCGTGGGCCGACGCGGATCTTGCCCAGCTTCGGAACCTCGGCGTGTTCGATGAGATCGCCGGGCTCGTGATCGGCCGGACAGACAACTGGTCACGCGGCGATGTCGGGACTCTCCATGCATTGGTCGAACAGGCAACGAATCGCTCCGACTTTCCCATCCTGGCTGGTGTCGAGGTTTCGCACAGCGCTCCGCTTCTGACGATCCCCAATGGCGTTCGCGGAACCATTGACGGCCTCGCGCTGTCGATCGACGAGCCTGCCGTCGACGACTGAGCGCTTCGGGGTCAGGCCGAGCGGGTGAAGCGCGGAAGCAACACGTGCACCATCGGACCGATCCCGAAGGTGAACCACACGGTCCCGATGCCGACCGTGCCGCCGAGGAACAGGCCGACCACGAGGACAGCGACCTCGATGGCCGTGCGCGCTCGCCATACTCGGATGCCTCGCTTTGCCAGTCCGGTCATGAGTCCGTCTCGAGGGCCCGGTCCGAGCCCGCCGCCGATGTAGAGGGCGGAGGCAAGGGCGATCAGCGCCGGACCGGCAAGCGTCAACGCCAGCCGGGCGACGAATGACTCGGGGGTCTCGAGGAAGTGGAGCGTCCCGTCCACGGCCAATCCGATCATGAAGATGTTGAGGATCGTGCCGAGTCCGACGCGTTCACCGAGGGCGATGAAACCGACCAGCACGACAAAGCTCGTGCCGATGATCACAGAACCGATGGACCAGCCGGTCTGGTCGGCAACCCCTTGGTGGAAGACGTCCCACGGCGCCAGACCGAGATCGCCCGCAACCATCAAGGCGATACCAGCCCCGAAGAGATAGAGGCCGATGATCACCTGAGGGAGACGCCGAGCCGTCTCGCTCGGCGTCAGCATCACGACCATCGAGCGGAGCCGGGTCATGGCTTCCTTCACTCGAAGCACGGCGCCTGTCATGGGGGCACTCTATGCGTCGCTCCGAACATGTCTCGCCAGCGAGGTGCGCCACGCCTACGTGGGTAGGCGACGTCCGGCGTCCTCGTCACATCTGAACGAGAATCTCATTGATCGAGACCGTGGGCGGGCCGGCGAACCTCTCGGCGAACTGCGCCATGACCGCCTTGAACTCGCCGCTGTCGCGAAGCGCCTCATACGAAGTCGCGTCTCGCCATCGGGCAATGACAGTCACCTCGCTCGTGGCCCGGTTTGCAGTGAACCATGCCCCAAGCCAGTCGTCGTCGCCGGCGACGAGTTCCCTGTTCGTAGCGTCGAAAAGGCCGGCCAGCTCGTCCACCGAGCCTTCGCTGACCTTCACCGTCGTGATGACTGCGAACATGTCTTGCTCCTTCGCTCGCTGATCAGTCTGCTGGGCTCGAGGGATCGAGGTGCGTCCAGACGCCGTCGCGCATGATTGTTCGTCCGCTGATCTCTTCGATGCTGTTCCATGACTGGACCCTCCTCGGCTTCAGCGTGAGGAGCGACCAGCTGCCCGGGTTGTTGCGCGGATCCCAGCCAACCCGGCTGATGTACATCTCGACCGTCGACGGTTGAGCGCGATCGAAGTCATCGATGCGCACGTCTGCATCGACGATGACGACATCGTCGGCGTTGTCGAGCGTTGCGCGGGCCCGACCGGAGGCCGTGACGTTACGAACAGTTGGAGTGTCGGTCGGAGTCGCCACGACGATCGCGTTGTTCACCCAGGCCAGAGAAAGCGGGACCATGTGTGGGATGCCTGTCATCGACGCCGAGGCGATCCATACGTTCGGTTCGGATTTGAGGCGTCGGAGTGCGTCCTGTGTTCGCTGATTCGCGTTTCGCTTCGGCATCGAACGCACCGTAGCCGCGGCACTCAAACGACGAAGTGGATCGAGTCGAACTGTGCTCGGTACTCCGTTACAACAGCGGCCAGGGAAGCCGGTTCGTCACTCGTGAGGGCCCTGGCGACGAGCTCGGCCAAGGCAGGCATGTCGTCGCGGGTGGCGCCCCATCGAACCAACTCGTTCGTCCCCAGACGGAGGCCATCGTCGAGGCCCGTTGGCAAGCCGATGGCCGAGCTCAAGATGTTCGCCTGGCGCAGGTGTTGCGCTGAGCGGTGGCCGCCGCCGATGGTGCGGCAGTCCAGAGCGAAGGCGTGTGACCGCGTCGGCACTCCACCGGCTTGGTGCACGGCGACGCCGAGGTGGGCGAGGGCCTGCGCCAGTTCCGTGGCGCTGCCCAGCATCTCGGTGGCGTAGTCGCCACCGTACGTTCGCCAGTCGAGAAGGGTGAGGGCGAGCGCAGCCGTCTTCCCGGCATCGAAGTTGGCAGTGAGCCCCGGGAACGCAATGGCATCCACCCGCTCAGCGATCTCGGCGTCGTCGGTCACGAGAAGACCCGCCGGCGGGCCGGCCAGGCTCTTGTAGGTGCTCATGGTCATCACATGAGCGCCCTGCGTCAGTGGGTTCGGCCATGCCTTGCCGGCGATCGGCCCCGAGAGGTGGGCAGCGTCGAAGAGCACCTTCGCCCCGGCTGAGTCGGCGACTGTTCGGATGCCTGGAACGTCATGGTGAGCAAGGTTGAGGCTTGATCCGATCGAAATGATCTTCGGCTTGACCTGTTCAGCGAGCGTGGCGAGGGCCGCGACATCGACGGTGTAGTTGTCGGCGTCGACGGGTGCTTCGTGGATCTCGAGGCCGTACAGCCCGGCCGCGCCGGCTCGGTGGTGTGTGGCGTGGCCGGCGATGCTTGCGGGCGGCACGATGATGGCATCGCCCGGAGCAGCGCAGGCCATGAAGGCGTAGAGATTGGCGATCGCACCCGAGGGGATGCGGACTTCGGCGAATCTGGCGTCGAAGACTTCGGCCGCCAACTCAGCAGCGATGATCTCGATCTGTTCGATGGCTTCCAAGCCCATCTCGTACTTGGCGCCGGGATAGCCGAGGGAGGGGCGAGTTCCGAGGCCGGAGGCAGCTGCAGCTACCGCAGCCGGGCTCATCGTGTTCGTCGCCGGATTGAGGTTCACACACTCGACGTCGTGGATGCGATCACCCAGGGAGATCAACTCGCTGAGATGTTCGGACAGCTCGTTCGCCGTTGCCGACCTGCTCGCCGATGCGATGGATTGGACGAGTGCCTCCGACGCGGATGGGACCCATGTACGACGTGCGAGAACGGGGTAGGTGCTGGCCATCGAGACATCGTGGCATCGTTCCGACGTCCGCGGAATCCGGCGGACCGCCGACGATCCGGTCTGCGACGCCCGTAGGCAGTCGGTCAGCCTTCGCCGACGGTGCCGATGCCGAACACGCCGAGGCGGGCTCGGTCTTCCAGCGAGACATCGATCCTCGCGACCGGGTGGTCAGCGGGTCGCGACGACGCGGTGACGAGATGGCGAGACCGTCGCGTTTCGGCCCGGGCATCTTCGAGTTCGAAGCGAGCCTCGCGAATCGAGTCGAGGTTCTCTGGGCTGCGTGGTACGTCGTGGTAGGCGCCGAATGCTGAGACGAGGCGACGCCATGCGCTCTCGAAGGAGTTAGTGATCATCGGGTCACGCTAGTGAGGCTCGGATGGAGACCCGATGGACTGTGTCGGACAACCGTCTGACCGGTTACGGCCACCGTCAAAGATGGACCGGTTCAGTTCAAGCGAGCTCTCAGCTGGAGGGCAGGGGTGAGGTCGAAGGGAGCTCCGACCATCACGATGACGTGGGTGGCGCCGGCGGCGACCAGATCATCGGCCCAGGCCAGCTGCTCATCGCTCGCGTCGATCGCGACGGTGCGTTCGATGTCGGTGGGGTTGCGCCCGACCTTCTCGCACCAGTCGTCGAGCACCTTCATCTTGTGGGCGTAGACGTCGGGCGGGCCGAACGTGTTGTGGGCATCGGCGTACTGCGCCGTGTACTTCAGCGTGCGGGTCTCGCCGCCGCCGCCGATGAGCAGGGGGAGATCGCCGATGGGAGCAGGCCTGAGAGCGTCGAGGCGGGCCCTGATGCGGGGGAGTGCGTCGCGGAGTTCGCTGAGCCGACCGCCCGCCGTGCCGAAGTCCCATCCGTACTCGGTGTAGTCGCGCTCGAACCAGCCGGAACCGATGCCGAAGTAGACCCGCCCGCCCGAGATGTGGTCGATGGTGCGTGTCATATCGGCGGCCATCTCCGGGTTCCGGTAGCTGTTGCACGACACGAGGAGGCCGAGCTTGGCCCGACTGGTGTCAGCCGCCATCGCCGCCAAGAGTGACCAGCCCTCGAAATGGTCACCGTCGGGTTCGCCGTAGAGAGGGAAGAAGTGGTCCCAGGTCCAGATCGAGTCGAGGCCGGCGTCGTCGGCCGCCTTCCAGGCGGCTCGGAGATCGGGAAGCGAACAGTGTTGAGGGTGGAGTTGCACACCGACGAGAGTCATTGCTGCATGGTAGCTGTCGCCTCTCGTGCCCTCGGGAGGCCGTAGTGGCGCTGGGTCGGGCGGACGCCGAGCGCCGACTGTCCCACCCGAAAGCGGGCGGCCACCAACTCGAACACGACGGGGAGGGCGAGCCCGAAGGCGACCTTGGTCGCCAGGATGCCGGTGGGGCCGAGCGCGAAGGCGCCGCCCACGGTCTTGCCAACCGACAGTCCGTAGTAGTGGTAGAGGTAGATGGTCATGGAGAAGCCGCCGAGCCGGGCGATCCACACCTGCTGGGCGCCGAGGCGCAGAAGCAGTGTCGTCGTGGCGATGCCGCCGATCGTCGCCACAGCGCCATGCCGACCCAAGGGCACGTCCAACACTCCGTGCAGCGCCAGGTGTTGCAGGGCGAGAGCGAGGGCGGCAGCGAAGGTGGCGACCACGATCGCGCCGGGCGATCGGTGCCAGCCGAATCGGCGACAACCCAAGCCGAACAGGAAATAGGGCAGGAGGTACGCCGAGGTGCTGATCGGGAGCAGTTCGGTGACCGAGATCGGTGTCACAGTGGCCACGACGAATGAGATGGCACTCGCGATCAGCACGGCGATGACGGCGCGTCGGCCCGAGCCAAGGGTTGCCCGGGCCTCCAGTCCGACGACGATGGCGAAGACAACCAGGATTGCCGGCAGATACCAGAGGTGCTGGACACCAACGAGGAGATGGCCGAGGAGATCGCCACTGCGAACGGTCAGCTCACCCATGCCGACCGTCCAGGTCAGGATCAGCAGCAGCACGCTGGCCACGAGGTACGGGACCAGGATTCGTCTGGCCTTGCCGGCGAAGAACGTTCTGAGTCGGCCCGGGCCGACCGGTCGCATGGCGTAAACGAATCCGGAGATGATCGTGAACAGCGGCATCCGGACGAAGCGAAGCGACTCGCCGACGTATTGATAGATGTCGAGGTCGGCCGTGATGCTCGGACCGGCGGGGAGATCGGCGAGTGCGTGGTAGCCGACGACGAGCACGATGGCGAAGCCGCGAAGCGTCTCGATCGAAGCATCCCGTTGGCGGGGCGTCGCGGCAGCGGGTCGAGCGGGTGCGAGTGTTCCGCTCTGCATCGTCGGGCTCCGCTCGTTGGCTCGGAAACCCTGAGTCTCGCTCGTCGACGCCAGCGCCGACATGGGCACATCTGGGACCAAACAGGCCGACTGGCCCAATCCTGCGCCGGTCGGAGCGCCACCTCGTTCGCAGTAGCTAAGTCGGAAGGTCGGCGGGGTCGATCTCGCCGGCGATCTCGTAGATGTTGTCGATCCGATGACACCCCAGCACGGCTGAGTGCTCACGCACCCGAGCCTTGCCGGACGCCCCGTAGACACAGAAGGTTCGAATCACGCCTTCCTCGTCGACCGCCACCTGGGACCGTTCCCACGTGATGTCGGTGAAGCTTTCGTCGATGATCCGTCTGGACAGCACTGCCATCTTCTCCAGCTCAGCTTCGTCCATAGGATCCCACACGCGTTCGACCAGAAACTTGGGCACGTCGGTCACGCCTCCACTCACTCGAAATCGTCGGGCCCGACGACTTGCACGGCCATGATCTTGTCACATGGCAGTTCGGCGGCAGTTGCGTGCTCTCTGATCGTGCCCTCGCTGGCTGCCTCGTACAGGCAGTAGGTGACCAATCCTTCAGCGGTTTCGACCGCATGCGACTGCTTCCAGACGATCGTGTCGGCGAAACTCTCAGCCGCACACTGCTTGGACTTGGATCCGCCGGCGGCGAGTTGCTCCGGGGTGACGTGGCCGAAGTTTCGTTCGATTAGGTAGCTCTGCATTTTGGGTTCCATCGCTTTCAATGTCGTGTTGATGTCCTGTGGTCCTTCTCTCCATCCATCGTGAACGCGCTCCCTGGAGCGGCACTGGAGGCACACTGGAGGCGTGGAGATTCGACTACTCGGGTGCATGGAGGTCGGAGTCGATGGCGCCCCCACCTTTCGAATTGGTGCCGCCAAGGCTCGTTGGCTTCTGGCATTTCTCGCGCTGGACGTCGGTCGGAGCCGCTCCGTCGAGTCGATAATCGAAGCGTTGTGGGACGAACACCCACCGCCGTCGGCGCCGAACCTGGTGCAGGGCTACATCTCCGATGTCCGCAAGGTCATCGGGCACGAATCGATCCAGACCACGGACAACGGCTACGCCCTCGCCATCGAGGACAGCGCCGTCGATGTCGTGCGATTCCACGAGCTGACCCGCCGAGCGCGCGCGGCAGCGAGCACCGAGCCTCAGTACGCGCTGGCGTTACTGGAAGAGGCGCTCGCGTTCGGGGCCGAAGCACCGTTTGGTGAGGAGGCTCCCGAAGGACCGCTGGCGGCCGCCTCGGCGCGACTGGTCGAGCAACACATCGACGCCGCAGAACTCCACGCACAGACTCTGCTCAACCTCGGGAGCCACCTGGAAGCGGTCACGGTTCTCGATGAGTTGGTCCAGCATCATCGATACCGCGAAGGGTTGTGGGCGACACTCGCAGTCGCCCTCTACCGAAGTGACCGACAGGTCGATGCCCTGCGGCGCATCGCCGACGCCCGCCGAATCCTCGAGGACGACCTCGGGGTCTCGCCTGGTCGGCGCCTCGTCGAGGTCGAGCATCAGATCCTCGATCACGACCCCGCCCTGGCCGCTCCCGCCGAACCGCGAGTCGCGCAACCGACCATGCCGACAATGATTGGTCGCTCGGCTGAGCTCTCTCGTCTCCAGGATCGGCTCAACCAGACCACCAATGGTGCGCAACACACCATCTTCATCGGGGGCGAACCCGGCATCGGCAAGACGACGGTTGCTCGGGAACTCGTCCGAACGGCAGCAGGCGAGCGCACCGTCGTCCTGATCGGCCGCTGCGACGAGCACGTAGCAGTGCCGTACCGTCCGTTCGTCGAAGCTCTCACCGATCACACTCGATCCATCGGGGATGGTGCGGCGAGAGAACTCATGGAGTCACGCTGGGACGCGGTCGCCGAGGTGGTTCCATCGTTGAGTGCTCTCCGACCCTTGGACGGGGATGCGAACGAAAGTGGTCCATCGCCACGCGAGATCACGCTGCTCGAACGCTTTGACACGTTCTGCTGGATGCTGCAGCAGGTCAAAGGCAGCCAACGTTTGATTCTGATCCTCGAGGATCTGCATTGGGCGGATTCAGCAACGCTGCGCCTGCTTCACTACCTGACGGCCGGGCACCGCTTGCCAGGGTCGCTGATCATCTGCACTCACCGAACGACCGAACCCACCGAGCTCCTCGAGGACATCCTCGCTGACCTTCGGACCGAGCCGCAGGTCGAGCGGATGTTGCTCGGCGGGCTACCGGCGAACGACATCATGCAGCTGATGCCCGGTGCTCTCGGTGCCGATGACGAGATCGCGAGGTGGATCTACCGCGAGACCGACGGCAACCCCTTCCTCGCAGTGGAGATCATCGACCACATGGCTCAGACCGGCTCACGGGATGGTGTTCCCGCCGGCGTCACCGAGGTCGTTGCCCGCCGCTTGCGCCGCCTGTCGGCCGAGGCCCAGATGCTCCTCCAGTACGCAGCCGTTCTCGGTGAGACCGCTCCGGTGAACTTGCTCCGTCAATACGCCGGAGTCGTCGCGGACGTGCCGGCGGCGCTGGCCGAGGCGGTCCAAGCCGGAATCCTCACTGAAGAAGATCTCGATGAGCGCCGCTACCGGTTCACGCACGCGATCGTGCGCAAGGCCGCCACGGCGACGATGTCCGGACTGCAACTGGAGGATCTCCACATCGCAGCTGCGGAGGCATGGGCTTCCCAACCGCGATCGGATGGGGTGAAGATGGCCGTTGCGTCGCACTACCTCGCGGCTGCCACGGCGGCCGGGCTCGAAGAAGCGGTCGAATCGTTCACCGAAGCCGGCGCTGCAAGCGACCGGACCGGCGCCAAAGTCGAAGCCGTGTTGTGGTACGACCGAGCGCTGCGTCGCTTGCCGGAGGAGGATTCGCGTCGAGTTCCGCTGCGATTGAAGAAGTTTGTCGCGGCGCAGGCTGCCTGGCATTGGTTGCACGGCGACTATGGCAAGTCTGGCGCAGTCGTGCTCGAGTGACGCAAATAGGTCACCAGCACGACCCGGGCGAGTCGAGCGTTGCCTCGCCCCGCTGACGACACTGACGGCATGAGCCTCTCTGGTCGACTTCTCGACGTCGGCCGACAATTCGGTCTCATGTCCGGGGCCGCGCTCTTGTATTTCGGCGTTCGGGCCGTCACCAAAGGCAGCGCGAGCGAAGCGACGGCTCACGCCTCGTCGATCCTCGGGTTCGAACGATTGCTGCACATCGGAGTCGAGGCCTCATTCCAGCAATCCCTCGCCGGCAGCCACGCCGTCGTCACGCTGGCCAACTGGGTTTACATCTTCGGTCACTGGCCAGTCATCATCGTCGCTCTCATATGGCTCTACCGATCACATCGCGACGTCTATGTGCGGCTACGCAACGCGATGTTCATCTCCGGAGCCATCGGCCTCGTGATCTTCTGGCTGTTCCCCGTGGCACCGCCCCGCTACATGCCAGGTTTCATCGACACCGTGACCGACTTTTCTCACACCTACCGAGTGCTACAGCCGCCGAGCATCGAGAATCGGTACGCGTCTCTGCCGAGCCTGCACGTCGGGTGGAATCTCCTCGTCGGCCTCACCGTCGCGGCGACAGCGCGACAACCGGCGGTCCGACTCCTCGGTGCCCTCAGCCCGTTGGCGATGGCGACTGCGGTGGTTGTGACTGGCAACCACTACCTGGTCGACGTGGTGCTTGGAAGCGCGATTGCCGGTCTCGGATTCGTTCTGGCGGATCGCTTGCACCCGCAGTCCGCGGTTGGCGTCACGGCCACGTGATGCCGCTGGTGCGAGACTCCCCAAATGTCCACGCTCTACGTACCCGAAGTTCATCCCAGGATCGCCCAACGACTGCAAGCGAGGCATCGATCGGTTCCTGCGGCCGCGGCAGCGGAAGGCCGGCTCGGTCCAGTGAACGCCCGGCTCGGACTGAAGATCACCGTCGCCGTCGGCAGCATGTGGGCGGCGTACGCATTCACCGCGTTGGCGCTCATCAGCCTTCCTTCCGCTCTTCGCAGCGGCAGCCTGATTGTCGTCATCAGCTGGATCGCTCAAACCTTTTTGCAGCTCGTGCTGCTTCCCATCATCATCGTTGGGCAGAACATTCAAGGTGCAGCGTCAGACAAGCGGGCGCAAGCAACGTTCGACGACACTGAAGCGCTCATGCACATCAATCTGCAGATCCAGGCTCACATGCAGGCGCAGGATGCAGCGATCATCTCGATTCTCGACAAGCTGCAGATCCCCTTGGCGGATGCTCCTATCGCCGGATGACCGCGCCAGGGTAGGTTGACCGGAAGGGCGACCCGATCGGAGGGAGAGCTCATGGGTGGTTCAGGTTTCCAGGTCGGGTCGGAGGCGCCGCGGTTCTACGAGTCACAAGTCGGGTCGCTTCATGGCGCCGTTCGTCGAAGCACTTGTCACCTCGTCGGTCCGGTCAGGCGACGCGGTGCTCGACGTGGCCTGTGGGACGGGGTTTGCGACGCGGGCCGCCGCCGCGATCTCCGGTCGCGGAGCTCGGGTCGAGGGTGTCGATCTCAACCCGGCGATGGTCGACTGCGCCCGCGCGCTCCCGGATGGCTCGGGTGCCGATCTCCGGTGGTCTGTGGCATCTGGCCTCGATCTGCCTTTCGGGCACGATGAATTCGATGCGGTGATTTGCCAACAGGGGCTTCAGTTCTTTCCCGACCCGGGCGCTGGGGTAGGGGAGATGTCCAGAGTCACTCGCCCCGGGGGACGCGTTGGTCTCACGGTCTGGTCTCCGTCGGAGGGGACTCCGTTCCTCGAACGCGAGACCGTCATGCTGGCCCGCCACGTCGGTGGGGATCAGGCCGAATACACGACGGCCGAGTCGCAGTTGCGAAGCTGGTTCACCAGCGCAGGCGTGAGCGACGTCGTCATCGAATTGGTCGAGGTGGAGGTCGAGCTGCCCCCGGTGCAGACGTACGTGCCCGAGCACCTCAAGGCGCTTCCCTGGTCGGTCGGCTTCTTCGCCTTGGGCGAGGAGGAGCAGGCCGCCGCGCTGGCCGAGCTCGACGCCGAGCTGGCAGAGTACCGGACGGATTCCGGGCTGCGAATCCCCTTCAGATCCTATCTCGCCGCCGCCACGGTCTGAACGCGAGATACTCCCGGGCGATCGCCTGCCAAAACGGAGATGTTCCCCCGGCAGGTGGACCGAACAGCGGAAACGGTTCGCCCTGGAGATCGGGATCGACGACGCTGCAACTCCGCCCGCTCCGGGCCGAGCACGTCGGTGACGTCGGCGATGGCGGAGGCGTCGATCGGGGTCACCAAAGCGACGTTGGTTGCAGAGCCGGTGGGCCGCAGCCGGCGACGAAACTGTCTCGTGGCCGGCTGCGTTCACCTCCGTCGACTAGTTCCGGGAGAACTCGTAGATACGGTTGGCCCGGTCGGCGTTCACGTAGATGTCGTTGCCGGACACTACCACGTTGTTGAACCAGCCGATCGGGAACAAGGTCGGAAGCTGGAATCCCAGATCCGTTGCGATCGTGGTTCGCTCACCGGTCCGCATGTCGATGCTCGTGAGCGATTGCGACCCGCCTTCCACGATGAACATGGTGTTGTGTCTGATGTCGATGCCTTCCGGCGCCGCGAGACCGCTGTACACGACCTCGGGTGTGTCCAGAACCTGCCCATGGGCGATGATCCGGACCACCGTTCCTTCGATGAAGTCAGTCGCATAGACATCGCCGCCGCGGGCGGCGAGGCCGACGGCCCCGGGAATGGTGGCGACCACATCGATCGGTTCGAGGTTGGCAGTGAGGCGGACGATCTCGCCGTTCGACTGTGTGACCAGGAGCTCACCACGGAACGGCTGAGCGTCGGTCGGTCCCTCGAGAAGGCCCTCGACCAGCAACGTGTTCGTCTTCGGGTTCCACACGCCGATCTGACCGCTGACCGATGACATCACGATCAGGTTGTGGCCCCTGGTGATGAAGCTGGTTGTTGCCGGGAAGTTGGTGACACCAAACGCGGAACGGAAGAGGCTGGTCTGCTCTCGGGTCTTGCGGTCCCATCCGATCACCTGACCGAGGTTGGCCGTGTACAGGGTGTTGCCGATGACGCCGACACCTCCTGGCAGTTCGAACTGGCCGGGGACGACGGTTCGCAGTTCTCCGCCAGGCAGGACCTCGACGATCGCCGAATCGCTCGCGCTCGAGATGAAGATCCGATCGTCGGCGTTGATGGCGATGTTGTCGGCCCAGCCCACAGGGATCACGGCGATCACGGTGCGATTGTTCTCGGTGTCGGGATTGTCGATGTCGACTCGCACGACCTCGCCTACTCCCTGAGCCAGGGAGTAGAGGTCACCGTTCGAGTCGAACGCCGTGCCGATCGGGACCGGCCAGCCCGATGTCACCACCTTCAGGTCGCCGGTTGCCGGATCGATGCGAAGGATCTCGTTGGTGAAGGGTTGCGGTGCGTAGAGGTACCCGTCATTCCATGCCATGCCGTTCGAGGCACATCCGGGAATGCTTTCACGGAGCGTGTTGATGATTCCGCCGTTGATCGGGTCGATCTCGACGAAGGAGTTGTTGGCGGGCGGGCCGCCGTAGCAACCGGCAGCGAACAGCCGGCCGTCGTCGGAGAGCGTGAGCGGGTTGGCGCTGTTGAGACCGAAGAATGGCAGCAGTTCGACTGTTTCGCCCTCCGGTGCCCGCTTGCGGACCTGCCCGACGGCGATGTCGGTCCAGTAGATCGTGCCGTCCGGACCAACGACGACGTCATCGGGGAAGAACACGCCATCGGCTGCGGTCAGGCGGCTGAGGATCTCGCCCGAATCAGGATCGATCTGTGTGAGGGTGGCCCCGAGCACGTTCGCCACCCAGAGCGTCCCGTCCGGGGCGAACGAGATGCCATTGGTCGAACCGGCCATGACCCCGCCCTCGGCGAAGACCGGGTCTTCGGGAGTGGGAGCATTCGCGCCAACCGCCGGTGCGGCAACGCTGCTCGCCACCAGGGCCAAGGCGGCCAGAACGCACGTTGCAACTGTTCTCTTCATCGGATTCCCTCTGTTTCCCGTGACGGCCGGTTGACCGCGTTCCCGCAATCGCCGCCCATCAGCGGCAGCTCGCAGTGCAACGGAACGTATGTGGCTCCGATCTCCTCTGCGTTACACCCCAATCGCGGATGGTTTCAGCGCGCCATGGTTCCGGCCGATGGTTCCTTGTGGTGGCTGCTGTAACCAAACCTTCGACCCCGCCGGTGCCGTGTAGCAAGTGTGACCGTCCTCGAGCTGCCTTTCCTGTTCGCCGTTGCGGCGACACGGGCTGATCCGCGGGCAGAACTTGTGTCCGACGATCCGGAGTTCGATCAGTTCTTCCTGAGCCACTACGACGGACTGGTCCGTTCGTTGACCGCCATCACCGGGGACCGGGAACGAGCCGCTGACTGTGTGCAAGAGGGTTTCATTCGTGCGTACGCCCGCTGGCGCCGGCTTCGCCGCTACGACAACCCCGCGACCTGGGTGCGGCGGGTGGCCATCAATCTGAGTACCGACTCGGCTCGATCAGACTCGCGTCGCCGTCGGCGCGAAGATCGTCAGATCCCCGAGGTGCCGATGTCGGCGCCGTCGCCCGAGGCAGCCGTGATCGGCGACCTCGACCTGGTCGGTCTGCTCGGGCGCCTGACCCCCCAGCAGCGCACTGTGGCGGCGCTGTTTTACGTGGAGGACATCTCGGTCGCGGAGATCGCGTCCAGCCTGGATCTCTCGACCGGTGCGGTGAAGTTCCATCTGAACAAGGCCAGAGCGAGCCTCAAGGCGATCCTCGAGTCAGAGGAGGTGCGAAGTGTCTGATCCATTCGACGACAGCCTGCGCGCCAGATTTGGTGCCGCTGCCGAGCGGCCCCTTGATGCTCCTGCCGCGTTGAGCGGACTGACGCCATCGCTCCGCCGGGCACGGCGTGCCGCTCAGATCAGGAGTGGTGCCACCGGCCTCGCCGTCGTGCTCGCATCGTCGGGTATGGCCGCAATCTTGCTCATGGGCGGACGCGGGGGTCCGCAGGAAACGGTCGTCGCTGTCCCGCCGACTGACCCCGTTGCCTCGTCGACATCGGTGACCAGTGACGTGGACCTGTCGACGATCGTCGGCTCCCTCGCACCGCAACCAGAAGGCACTACGTCGTCGACCACGACCAGGGCGCCAGACTCAGCAACAGCGCCCACGGCTGACGAGACAACCGCCCCGCCTCAGTCGACCCCGCCGTCGACGACCGCATCGGCGATTGTTTCGACGTCGACAACAGCTCAGAATTCGTCCACGACGACGCCGCGCCCCGACACGACGGTGATCGAGTCGGCCTGTGGCTCGATCGAGGTTGCCACGAGCGGCGAGCACATCGCGTTGGTCGATGTTGCTGCCGATCCCGGCTTTGAGATCGATGAAAAGGACAACGGCCCCGAAAGCGTCGAGGTCTCGTTCGAAGGCCCTGGCGGTCACTGTGAAATCAAGGCCGAGGTCCGCAACGGCGTGCTTTGGACCGATGTCTCGTCGGAGTGACCAGCGCTGCCCCGAGAAATTCTCGGCAAAGCCAAACCTCGAGGCGCGGCGGCGCCGTGTAGGCGTTGAAAGGAGGCCACCGTGGCTCTCGAACTCCCAACTTCAGTGAAGTCCGGCCTACTCGTCTTCGGCATTCTCGGCACTGCAGCCGGCCTGAACCTGAGTGTGATGGGTATCGGCGCTGCACCGGCGAGTTCCGAGCAGGCGATTGCTTCGACGGTTCTCTCAACCGAACCCGAGGTTCGTCAGGTCGTCGTCGATGTGCCCGTTCCCGTGAACGGAACCGTCGCCGACCCCGCAACGGCGTCGGCCCCGGCGCCACTCACCTCTGGTCCAGCAGCGGCAACGACGCCTGCCGCGGCGCCACCGCCGGCTCCGGCGGCAGCGCCGATCACCGCAGCG
>CBESNA010000056.1:0-28282 GCA_965530755.1 uncultured Acidimicrobiia bacterium
TCGGTCTCGGTCTCGGTCTCGGTCTCGGTCTCGTCCTCGGGCCGCTGCCACTGTGGTTGATCGCTGCGCCCGGTCCGGGTGTCGCCGTCGTCTGTGCCGCTCGAGCCCGAGGCCTCCTGGCGGCGCGACCACGAGAGCGGATGCTGTTTCCAGGCGTCGTCGTGCCAGCGGAGATCGAGATCGGCGATTCGCCCTGGCTCACCGGGCGCCGGTTCGGTCATCGCCGCTCCGAGCTCGAGCGCACGCGAGACGATGTGGTGCTGCATCTTCGGGTCGTTCGGAGGCCCTGCGGTGTGGCCGAGCGGAAGGTCGACGAACACCGATCGGGGCGGGTTGGCGGCGGCCGTGATGGTGCGGGCCGAGGTGAGTCCGATGGTCGGGTACCCGGCGGCTTCGAGATGGCGTGCGATCAGACCGATCGACTGGTGGCAGACGGGTCAAACCGGTACGAGCAGTACGAGGTCGGGTTCTTCGGCCGCGCAGTGCGCGAGCAGCGCGGGCACGGTCTCCTCCTCGAGTCGGCGCGTGCTGTAGATGCCGCCCATGAAGGCAGCTGCGTTGGGGGTGAGACGGCCTCGCAACGGGTCGAGGGGAAACACGCAGTTCGGGTCGTTGCGGGCATCGGTCTGGTCGTAGGCGAAGTGGGCGGTCCGCAGCTGGTCGACTGGCGTGTCGGTCGGGATCGAGCGGATCGACGTGTCGTCCTTGGTGTGGAAGGCACGCTGGCCGCTGCGGTAGACACCGCCAGATCCGATCAGGGTGATCCGGGCCGCGTCGATCGGTGTGGAGATGGGTGTCCACGGCGGAGTCTCGGGTCGCTCGGCCCAGCGGTACGCGTCGTAGCCGAGGTTGCTGTACAGCTTTCGAGTCTCATCGATGTAGTCGGCCGGAGGGAGCGAACAGCTCCCCGACGCCACCTCGTGTTCGGTCATTTCGATGCCTCCAGGCGTTCGATCATCTTGTCGCTCTCCCGCACGATCCCCGATTCCAGCGTGTGACGCAGCGTGGAGGCAAGCGGGCGGGTGAGAAAGTTGCTGGCCTCGACGTCGATGGTGAAGTCGGCCGTGGTCGTGATCGAAGCCTCATGCAGCCGGAGGTCGATCATGACCGTGAGGCCTTTGGTGTGGGTCCGCACGTGCATCGTGCGGTGGTCGGCCTCGGCGATCACGTCGGCGTTGTCGTCGACCTTCCCCAGCGGAGTGTCGAGAGAGTAACGAAAGCCTTCCAACGTCCCGTCGCTGCGATGTCGGCCATCGCGCAGGTCGTCCATGCCGCCGATGCCCTCCCATGTCGCGAGGAGCTGCAGACGATCCCAGACGACCTCGACCGGTTGTTCAATCCTGAGTTTTCTCTGCGGCATACGCCGTCCATTTCTTGTAGTCGACCTTGCCGTTGGGCGCCCGAGTGAGCGACTTGACGGCGAACACCGTACGGGGCGCCTTGTAGCTGGCGAGCTGTCCCCTCACATGGTTGATGAGCTCGTCGCTGTCGATCGAGGCGACGGCGACGGTGGTCTCGACGATGGCCGCGATCGCCTGTCCGAATCGCTCGTCCGGCACGCCGACGACGATGGCGTCGACCACGGCCGGATGAGTCTTCAGTGCCTCTTCGACCTCCTCGGGGAAGACCTTCTCGCCACCGGTGTTGATACAGACCGATCCGCGTCCGAGCAGGGTGATGGTGCCGTCGACCTCGATCGTGGCGAAGTCGCCCGGGAGTGAGTACCGGACCCCCTTGATCGTCGGGAACGTGGTGGCAGTCTTGACCTCGTCCTTGTAGTAGCCGACGGGCATCAGGCCCTCGACCCCGACCCGTCCGATGTCACCGGACCCGGAGGTCACGAGCTCGCCATCGTCCCGGATGACGACGGCTCGTTCGCCGAGATCGAATCTCGCCGTCGACGAGATGTTGTCCTTCGTCGAGTAGCTGGCGCCCATGCCGATCGCCTCGGACGATCCGAGCGAATCGAAGATCGTGAGCTGCGGCATGTGGCCGATGAGAGCTTCCTTCACCGGCTGGCTCCACATTGCCCCCGAGCTGACCATGATCAGCAGGCTGGACAGATCCCACCGATCCGGTTCGGCGTCGAGGGCGGCGAGGATCGGTCTGGCGAACGCGTCGCCGACGATCACGAGCGAGTTGACGCCATTCCCCTCGCATGTGTCGAGGAGCTGGATGGGGTCGAGGCGGCGCTCCGGCATCGTGACGACGCAACCGCCTTGCAGCAGGACGCCGAGGGCGGTGATGTGTCCCGTGCCGTGCATGAGCGGCGCTCCGGGCAGCACGACGGGAGCGGCAGATCCCATGGCCCCGACCGCTGACCGCCAGATCTCCACATCACCCTCGGGGGTCAGCGGAACTGCATGGCGAGACGTGTTGATCTGGACGAGGGTGTCCTGGTCCCACATGACACCCTTGGGCATACCCGTCGTTCCCCCGGTGTACAGGAACCAGCGGTCGTCGCCGGACCGACCCCACGGACCGGACACGTTGCCGCCAGTCTCGGTGGTGGCGGCGGTCTCCCAGTCTGTCGCCCAGTCCGGACAGTCGTGACCGGAGTCGTCCGAAACGAAGAGCCACAGCTTCACCTTCGGGAGCTGGATGCGGATCCGTTCGATGATCGGGACGAAGGTGGCGTGGAACATGACCGCTGCGGCATCGGAGTTGTCCCACAGGTACAGCAGCTCGTTGTCGGTGTAGCGATAATTCGTGTTGACCGGCACCAGACCGGCCTTGAACGATGCGAACACACCCTGCAGGTACTCGGGGCAGTTGAAGAGGTATTGGGCGACCTTGTCCTGCTGCGTGACCCCGGCGTCGAGCATGGCGGCGGCGATCCCGTTCGCCCGCTGATTGAACGCGTTCCACGACACCGTCAGATCACCGTGCACCTCCGCTCGTTGGTCGCCCCGGTCCTCGGCGCAGATCTCCCACAGGTCGGCAAAGTTCCATCGCTTGGTCTGGCTGAGAGACATCACGTTGGTCTAGCGCACAGTGCCCTCGGGCACAGAACGCGGATGGCGGCTGAGTACCCACGACTGGCGTGGAGTCGGGAGTCGAGAGTCGGGAGTCGGGAGCCCAACCGAGCTACTGCGTCAGTGAGCGGGGTCGGCGGATTCGGCGTGGGTGGTCCATCGCTTGTAGTCGACCTTGCCGTTGGCTGCTCGTTCGAGCGTCGGGACGACAAACACCCGCTTCGGCGCTTTGTAGTGGGCCAGCGCTGCTTTCACGTGATCGATCACTGCCTGTTCGTCGAGCGCATCACCCGCCCGCGATGCCACGACAGCCGTGACCGCCTGACCGAATCGGTCATCGGGGATGCCGACGGCGATGGCGTCGTCGATTCCGGGGAATGTCTTGAGGGCCTCTTCGACCTCCTCTGGGAAGACCTTCTCGCCGCCGGTGTTGATGCAGACCGATCCGCGCCCGAGCAACGTGATCGACCCATCGGCCTCGACCGTCGCGAAGTCGCCGGGAATGGAGTAGCGGATCCCGTCGACCACAGGGAACGTCGACGCGCTCTTCGCCTCGTCCTTGTAGTAGCCGATCGGTGTGCGGCCGGCGATGCCGACGCGTCCGATCTCGCCCGATCCGGCCTCGACGATGCGCCCGTCGTCGGTGAGCACCGTCGCTCGATCCGAGAGTGAGAACGACGCCGTCTTTGCTGCCTGCGACTTCGATGACACCGACGATCCCATGCCGACGGCCTCGGACGATCCGTAGGTGTCGACCAGGATCAGTTGTGGCCAGTGGCCCATGAGACCCTGTTTCGATTCGGCACCCCACATGACGCCGGAGGAGATGATGACCCGCAGCGCCGAGAGATCCCACCGCTTCGGCTCGGCGTCGAGCGCCGCCAGCATCGGCTTCGCGAAGGCATCGCCGACGATGAAGGTGCTCTTGACCCGCTCGCCTTCGAGCGTGTCGAGGAACTCATCGATCGAGAAACGGGTCGACTCGAGGGTGACGATGGCGCCACCGAGCGAGAGGGTGTTGACAGCGTTGAACAATCCGGTGCCGTGCATCAGCGGACAGGCAGGCAGGCTGGTCGGCCCTGGGGCAGTCGTGCGGGCTCGTAGCGCTGCAGGATCGAGTTCGTCGCCCATCGGCTGCTTGTTGGCAGCATCGGTGACCCTGAACAGGTCGTCCTGTCGCCACATGACACCCTTGGGCATGCCGGTCGTGCCGCCGGTGTAGAGCAGCAACAGATCGTCGCCGCTGCGTCCCGTCGGCGGATACACCCGGTCACCCGCGTCTGCGGAGGCGATCGCCTCGTATGGATGCGCCCACTCAGGACAGACAGAACCGTCGCCGTCATCGACCCAGAGCCATGTGTGGATGCGCGGAAGCTGGGATCGGATCCGCGCTGACGTTTCGGTGAACGACGACCCGAACACGACCACCGCGGTGTCCGCGTTGTCCCAGATGTAGACGAGCTCGGCGTCTGCGTAGCGGTAGTTGGTGTTGACGTGCACCAGCGATGCCTTCGAACAGGCAAAGAGGAGCTCGCAGTACTCCGGCCGGTTGTAGAGATAGAAGGCGACCTTCGACTGGTGGGCGCAGTCGTTGTCGAGCAGGTACCGGGCGACGGCGTTGGCTCGCTGCTCGAACTGCGACCAACTGATGCGGGTCGAGCCGTGGATCAGGGCGTCAGCGTCTGGCTGGACCTCGGCAACCGTCTCCCAGACGTCGGCGAACGTCCACCCGTTGGTGGTGATGGGCCCCTCGGTATTGGACGCGGAGCTGGCATCGATGTCGGTCACAGCGTCGATCGTAGGTCAGCGTCGATCGCAGGTCAGCTTCAGCGTCGATTGCAGGCCAGCCTCAGCCGGCGAGTCGCTCCGAAACGATTTGCCACACGTCCGGGTCGATGCCCATGCCGACATGGGTGCTGCGTACCTCGAGCATCGTGACGTCGGGGCTGAAGTCGTCGATGCAGGCACGCCAGGCCACGATGCCGTCGCGTTTGCTGTAGATCGCCGTGATTGGGACGTCGATCGGGATCCGATTGCGGGCCGCCACCCGTTCGGCGATCTGGTGTCGTTCCTCTTCGGTGTAGACCCCGGACACGCTCGTGTAGAGCGGCCCTCCGACCACCGGTGTCCCGTAGGTGATCACCTGGCAGACGAGCTCCGGGCGTTCGCGAGCCACCTCGCGGGCGAGCACGCCGCCGAGGCTCCACCCGACCAGGGAGATCTGTTCGCCTCTCCGCTCGAACAGGTCCTCGACTCGTTCGATCACGGCGGGCAATTGGCCGGCGACATCGCCGTGGTTCGTTCCCAGCCCCCACCCGTACGTGGCAAAATTCTTCTGTCGCAGGAAGGAGCGCATCGGCGCGTTCGAGACATCGCTTGACTTGAGCCCGGGAAGGAGGAGCGCGGGCTGCTGGGTTCCGCGGGGCGCTCGGAACAGGAGTGACGGGGTTCGGAAGGCCAGCCGCGGCACCTGGAGGATGGTGAGGCTCTCCCTCAGGAACTTGTTGCCGTGCGGTGGTCGAATCTCGTCGTCGTTGTTGCGGTTCTTGGCGTCGACCATCGGCCCAATCTACGGTCGGTTGCTCATGGAGCTCGCACCAGAGGATCATCCGACCCGGCTCGCGTTCCGGCAGTGGCTCGCCGACCATCCCGAGCCGTCGAATCGGCAGCTGGCCGAGTCCGGTTACGTGGCGCCTCACTGGCCCGCCCCGTACGGCCTCGGCGCCGGGCCCATCGACCAGCTCATCATCGACGAAGAGCTCGACCGAGCTGGAGTCGCACGGCCGCAGAACGCCATCGGCATCGGCTGGGCCGGACCAACCATCCTGCACTCCGGTACCCAGGAGCAGAAGGATCGGTACCTGGTGCCGATCCTGGCCGGCGAGGAGATCTGGTGTCAGATGTTCTCTGAACCGGACTCGGGTTCTGACCTGGCCAACCTCAGCACTCGGGCCGAGCGGGACGGCGACATCTACCGGATCAACGGCCAGAAGATCTGGACGTCCGGCGCCCACAACTCGGCGTTCGGCATCCTCATCGCCCGCACCGATGCAGACGCTCCGAAGCACAAGGGCATCTCGTACTTCATCTGCCCGACCGACGCACCCGGCATCGAGCTGCGGCCGATCATCGACATGACGACCGCCTATTCGTTCAACGAGGTCTTCTTCACCGACGTGGAGATCCCGGCCGAGAACCTCGTCGGCGACGAACACGATGGTTGGCGTCTGGCCAAGGTGACGCTCGCCAACGAGCGGGTGTCGCTGTCAACGGGAGGCGTTCTGTGGGGCATGGGCCCTCGAACCGAGGATTTGATCGACCTGGTTCGATCGCTCGGCGGGTGTGATGACCCGCTCATGAGACAGCGGCTGGCCGACACCTGGATCGAGGGAACGATTCTCGACCTGATTCGCCAGCGAACCCTGATGGCGCAACTCGCGGGGAAGGGGCCGGGTCCCGAGGCGTCGATCCGCAAGATCCTGGCCGACGAGCACGGTCAGAAGGTCATGGCGCTGGCCAAGGACTTGGCGGGCGCCTCGGGCATGCTCGAGGGAAGCGGCCCGGGGCCCGGCGGCAACATCCGCAGCCGCCAGGGCGAAGGCACCTGGCACTGGGGTTACCTGTTCTCGCAGGCGCTGACCATCGGCGGCGGCACCGGCGAGGTGCAGCGCAACATCGTGGCCGAGAAAGTGCTCGGCCTGCCCCGTGAGCCGGATCAGAGTCGCGGGATGACCTGGCGAGAGTCCCAACGCTGAGGGGTCAGCGCGCAAGCCTGGGGCACTAGCTCGCGCCAGCCAGAACCTCTTCCAGGAACGCCTCGGCTGTGGGAACGTCCATCGTCCCGTCATTCAGCCAGCTCAAGAAGAGTCGGTCGCCTCGGGTCGACCGTCGCCATTCGATGAGCCTCAGTGACGATCCGGGAACTGGGATGAAACCGATGGTTCCAAAGGCGCTGTCCGTTGGTTCACCGGCGAAGACAGCGAGCGTGAGGAAGGAGGGCCAACCGAGCTCGGCTGGCAAACGATCCTCGTCCACCTCCAGGTCCCAGTACGTGCCGACATCTGGTCCGAGCTGAATTGCACCTGTGCCCAGCACGTTCAACGGGAGCTCGCCGAGCCACACTTCGATGTCTTCGGGCACTGGAGCGAACGACATCTGACTGGCGTCCGAGTGCAGAACGCCGGGCACAGTTGCACGATCCATCGCCAGGATGGTCACCGTGAGGTTGGGGCCATCCAGTGGTTGGAGGTCGACGTTCTCGGAGCTGGTTCGCACCTGGATCGGCGAAGCGATGTCGAGTGTCAGCCCAGGACCGAACAATTCGAAGTCATGATTTCCGGCCTCCAACCGAGCAAAGGCAGTGCCGGTGGCTTCGGTGGTCGGATCCACGTCGGCGACTGCGTCAGCCTGGATCTCGTCACCGTCGACATTGGCGCCAGTGCAATCGAGGAGTCCCAACCCAGCGCTCGTCAATGCTTCCTGCAGACCGAAGCAGGATTCGCTCACGCTGTTGAACGAATCTTCGCCTTCGAACAACAGATCAACGTATTCCGAGGCGACCAACTCACCGCTGAATGCGGCTTCGACCTCAGCCTCGGCCGCCTCGGGACCCGCCTCGCCCGCGGCGACCATCTGTTCGGTCACTTCGACCAAACGGCTGAGGTTGCTACGGAGATCTTGGAGCGGGGCGTCGATGTCTGGGTCATGAACCGACACGGGGAGCGCGTCGAGCGCTGCGAGAGTGCTCGCTACCTCGAGGCGGCTGATGTTCTGAATCGCTTCGAATTCGGAAGCTCCAGCCAGCTGATCCTCAGCGAAAGCGAATCTGCCGCTCTCCTGGTCGGATTGATACTGGTCCCATGCTGAAATGATCTGGGCTGACACGTCGTCCAGTGATTGCGAGGCCGCAGCAGTGGCAGCAGAGATCGTTGTTGTCGTCGGTTCAGCTGCGGTCGTCGTTTCGGCCGTGCAGCCAGACGCTGCAACGATCGCGCTCAGCAACGCCGCTGCCACTCTCGTACGAGTCGTCATTTCAAATCCTGTCAGTCGCCGAGCGTGCTCGCTCGTGGGTTCGGAAATCCCATTGCTGCCGTTATCGAGCGATACGACCGGTTCCTGTCGGTCGCCACCGGACTTCATGCGACGATGGACCGACAGGATCGATTGGGTCCAGTCGATGGAACTCCCGATGGTCCTCCTGGAGAACTTGCGGAAAATGACCCATGACTCAGACATGCAGAATTCAGAATCTCTCTTGGGCACGGTCGCACATCTGGGCGTGCTCGAAGACCTCTACACGGCAATGATGCCGACCGTCTACCGCTTTGCTGTTGCTCGTCTGGGCCGGAGCGACGGCGAGGAAGTGACTTCCGAAGTCTTTCATGCCGCCGCGGTTGCCTTCAACGATGGGAGATCGGAGCAAGTCAGCCCGGCGTGGATCATGGCGGTGGCCAGGAACAAGGTGATCGACCGTTGGCGAAGGGCCGAGAGGCGGAACGCTATTGCACTCCTGCACCGACCTCGACCCGAAGACCTGATGTCATTTCCTGAAGATTGGTCGGAGAGCGAGCGGCGCCACGAGGTCATGGCCGCGCTCGATTCGATCAAACCCAGGCACCGAGCGCTTCTGGTTGCTCACTATGTGGATGGGATTTCGGCTCCACAGATGGCCGAGGCGTTGGGAGCATCGCCTTCGTCGATCGAGTCAGCGCTGGCCCGGGCCCGAAGGTCGTTCCGCAGGGCGTACGGGGAGGTGCAGAGGTGAACGAACAAGAGCTTCAAGAACTCCTACGGGCGGTCGATGGCTCGACCGAACCGCCGCCGGCGGGGTTCGATGTCAAGCTGCGGGCGGAGTTGCAGCAGGCATTGGACCCGAACGCCCGAAGCCGACCGCATTCGGCACACGCAGACCATTCACTCACCGGTCGTGACGGGGAGGTCGTACTCCTCAGTACGACGACGCAAACCGTGGCAGCTGAGCGGCGCCGCCAATTGGTCTATGCGGTCGCTGCTGCGATGCTTGTCGTTGCCGGTTTCGTCGGGTGGATCCAACTTTCGGCCACGGGCACCGAAACCGATGTGAGTGACGATCCAACGACGACCGCGGCTCCTGTGTCGGTCGTGCCTGTGTTGGACGACCCCGAGTTGGCCTGCCAACGGTACGCGGAGACCAGTCCGCTCCTGCTCGGCGTGGCTCGATCACTGGAACGGGGTGAGCCCGTGCCCGACGACGTGCTTCCCGCTGCCGGGGACGCGATGGAGATCCTGATGATCGACATCGCCTCATCGGGTGAGTTTTCAGAAGATCTGGTCGCGATCCTTCGCAACTACGCGGACTCGCTCCGACAGGCGGCGCTGGAGAACCGGGCTGGCGACACCGATCTTGCGTTGCGATCGCTACGTCAGGTACAGGTTCTCAACTGGCTACCCAGCGCGTGCTCCGACACGGCGATGAACTGACGATGCTGTTCGGCGTCGCTACAGGCTCGGCATCGAAACCGTGCCGAAGGACGGCGTCGAGCGAGCGTTAGCTCGTCTCGCTGTGAGCGTTTAGGTTGCGGTCCATGAAGATCTCCATGGCTGTGAACTACTCGGGTGACGTGAAGGCGATGGCCGACCAGGTCGTCGAATACGAGAAGGCGGGTGTCGACCTCGTGTGGGTGGCCGAGGCGTACGGCATGGACGCCCCAACCGTGATGGGGTACCTCGCCGCCATCACCGACACCGTCGAGATCGCGTCCGGCATCCTGCCGATCTACACCAGGACGCCGACGCTCCTCGCCATGACGGCGGTCGGTGTCGACGTGCTGAGCGGCGGTCGCTGTGTGCTCGGCCTCGGCGCATCGGGCCCTCAAGTCATCGAAGGATTCCACGGCATCAAGTACGACGCTCCCCTCGGACGAACCAGGGAGGTGGTCGAGATCTGCCGCAAGGTCTGGGCCAGGGAGGAGAAGCTCGTCCACAACGGCAAGCACTACACGATGCCGCTCCCCGATGGCGAGGGCACCGGGCTCGGTAAGCCGCTCAAGATCATCACGCATCCCCCTCGTCCCAGCATCCCGATCTTGTTGGCGTCGCTCGGTCCGAAGAACGTGGAGCTCACTGCCGAGATCGCCGACGGTTGGCTCCCTACCCTCTTCGTTCCCGAGCGGGCATCGATGGTCTGGGGCGACGATCTCGAACGCGGGTACGCGAAGCGAGATGCTGCACTCGGGACGATGGACATCATGGCCGGCGGCATGGTCGCGATCGGCAAGCAGGACGAGGTGGCGGCCTATCGCGAGTACGGCCGCCCGGGCACCGCCCTCTACGTGGGTGGCATGGGTGCCGTGGGTCGCAACTTCTACAACAACGTCTTCAGCCGTTACGGGTGGGAGGCCGAGGCGCACTCGATCCAGGAGCTCTACCTGAGTGGCCAGAAGAAGGCAGCTGAAGCCGCCATCCCGGACGAATTCCTCGAGGCGTCGTCGTTGATCGGTGACGAGGGATATGTGAAGGAGCGGCTCGAGGCATACGCCGACGCGGGTGTCACGTATCTGAACGTCTCGCCGGTGGGACCGGATCCGATCGGCACGATTCGCTCGCTCCGTGAGCTGCTGTGACCGCGTTCGGTGGTCAGTCAGAACAACGAACAAGCCGCCGGTGCTGGGGAGGAGCGCCGACGGCTTGTTGTTGAGTTGGAGAGGCGGTCCACCGCCTCAAAAGCTCTTGAGGGGCGACCTTAGGACACTTTCGTGACGGTTGCGTAAACGAGGTGATGATTTCTTGTGTACACGCTGGTCATCCGCCCCTCGAAGGGCCCGAATCGTCATTCAACCGACGTATAGGCGCCGTCATTCGAGAAGAGTCGACGGTGCCATCGTGATGGCGTGGCCAGGACGGCTCGCGGGTAGTCCTCGAAGAGCCAGCGGGCGAAGTTTCGTCGTGTCCAGGGGGTCGCAGCCGCGACCGTGACGCTCCACTGAGAACCACGCCGGGTGGCCAAAACCGCGGACAGTGATCGCGCCAGTCGGTGATCCTTGACCATCCCTCTTGTCAGCGATCGTTCGTAGGCCTCCGCTGCGCTCGCCCCGTCGGAGCCGGCGTCAACAACGCACTGGACGGCCAGCCGCCCGGTCTCGATCGCCTGACCGATGCCTTCGCCGGTCATCGGGTCAGTGGCCGCCGCGGCGTCACCAACCCACATCACCGGACCGTGGGTCAGTGGCACGTCGCCGAGGCGGGCCGGGATCGGCCATGCTTTGTGCTGGCCTTCGGGAGTGGCGTCTGGGCCGAGGATCGCAGCGATGTGTGGTCTCGCCAGGAGGTCGGGCCAGAGCGCCTTCATGTCCTGGATCCGGTGGCCGGTGTCGCGTTGGATGCCGAAACCGACATTCGCCGAACCGTCTGCCAACGGGAAGGACCACACGTAACCGGGCAGGAGGTCGGGTTCGAACCACACGTACAAGCCGGTGGCGGCCGCCGGGCTGACGTTCGAGAAGTACTGACGGAAGGCGTGCCAGTCGCCCCGGTACCCGGGCAGACGGACGTCGAGCAGCTTGCGGCTGGTCGACCACATGCCGTCTGCGGCGATGACGTGCCGGGCGCGGACCGTGACGTCGGCCCCATCGTGGCGGAACGTCGCAACGGCCACGCGCTCGTCGAGGGCCGGATCGCCTTCGAGCGCCGGATCGCCTTCGAGGAACAGTGCCGTGAGCTCTGCTCCCTCACGGATGTCGGCCCCGACCTCGCGGGCTCGGGCAACCAGTGCGGCATCGAGCTCGCTCCGACGCGTGATGGCAGCGAAGGCCCCCTTGTCCTTCGGGAGCGGGAAGAGCTTCATCTTGCGATTCGGCCCTGCGACATGCACGTCGGAGACGGTCAGCCAACTCGGCACCGTTGCCGGATCGAGGCCGAGCGCATCCAGATGTCGGAGAGCGCCGGCGGTGAGACCATCACCGCAGCACTTGTCCCGAGGGAAGGTCGCCTTGTCGATGGTGAGAGCGTCGAGCCCGGCCCGTTCTGCTTCGATGGCGGCGGCACTTCCGGCCGGTCCGGCACCGATGATGAGGAGGTCGAGCACCGAGGAAGGTTATTGGTCCGGTTCCGTGTCTGCTGTATCGGCCGGAGCCGTGGTGACGGTGGTCTCGGCTGCCGTGGTGACGGTGGTCTCGGCTGCCGTCGTGGTGGTTGACTCACCGGCCGCTGTCGTGGTGGTCTCCTCTGGCGGCGGGGGTGGTGTCGTCGGCCGGGTCGAGTTGCCGTTGCAGTCGAGCCCTTCGCCGGGCCGATAGACGGCGAACACGGTGTCGCGCTCGACTCTGCCGTCCTGATAGGTCAGCTCGCGGGTGGTGGTGACCCGGGTGCAAGCCCCCTGGGCGGATTCAGTTCGACCGGCGTCCTTCACATCGACGTACTCGGTCGAGTAGAGCGTGACCGTGATCGAGGTGTCGTTCCACGTCGGCCAGACGAGGATGCCGTACGGGGTGGTGTTGCGAATGATGAAATCGGGCTTGGGGTACGAGATCGTCGCTTCACGACCACGCGGATACCGACTGAAGTAGATCGAGTGGGCTTGGTATTCGACGAACTCGACTCCGGCGAAGAACGAGGCGTTGAACATCGTCGTCGTGAACTGGCTGACACCGCCCCCGACCTGAGCCTCGATGACACCGTCGGCGATGGCGCCGGCTGCAACGAAGCCGTTCGCTTGAGTTCGTCGACCGACGATCTCGTTGAGGTCGAACAGCTCACCGGGGCGGATGATGTAGCCCTGCACGATCTCGGCCATCCGCTGGATGTTCTGCACACGGCCCTGGCAGCAGGCGTGATTGGTGGTGAAGGTGGCGACCTCCTCGACGATGCCCAGTGCCTCGAGTTCGGCGACGCCTTCGTCGCTCCCGCTGGTGATCGGGGTGAGCTCGACTGATCGCAACACAGGCTCCTCCGATTCTGCATCTGGCGTCGGAGCCGGTCCGACCAGGGCGGCCCTGATGAGGTCGCCGGTGTCGTCGGCGCAGCACTGCACTGATTCGTTGGCCGGAATGATGATCGGTCGGTTGTTGACGATCTCGAAATGAGCCCGTTGCTCTTCTGAGCCGAGGCCGCTGAACTGCGGACGGAGGTCGTCGATCACGAGTGCGTTTTCGAGGGCCCACGCAGGAGCATCGCCGCTGGTGTCGAGCGTCACCCAGGTCCTGAGCATCTGGGGCTCGATCACTGCGGATTGCCCGAGGATCGTCACCTCGAGCGGTTGCGCGGTGGCCGTGTTCGCCTCGTCGGCGAGTGCCTGCAACGCTGCGGTCTCGAGCGTTGGTGGAAGCGACACGGGGTCGAGGCGGACCACGAACGGTGCGCCGTTGTCGACCGCAGCCTGGATCTGGTCGGCCAACCCGGTGAACTCGATGGTGGCCCCGTCGATGCCCGGAGCGACGGCAAGACCGTTGGCCTCGAGAGTGAACGTCGGGTCGGTCGGCTCGGTGAGTTGGCCGGCGATGAGGTCGGCCGCAGCAGCCTCAGCCTCGTCGTCGTCGACCAAGAGGGTCCGTTCGACCGCAGTGTTGCCGAAGAACGACCCGATCCAGGCGAAGGGCCGGAAGATGACCAGCCCCGACTTCCGGGCAGCGAAGGCATCGTCGACGAGTTGGTCCGCGTCGGTGTGCACGCCGATCGCGGCCAGGTTCGTGGGGATCTCGACGTCCCCGACGACCAGGGTCGCAGGCTCGCCGGCCAGCTGCGTGTCGAGGTCGGACGCCACGGAGCGAACATCGCCCTCGTCCAGTCCGCCGATGGCGACGCCGTCCACCGAGACGTTTCTCGCCACGAGGTCGCCGCCGGTCAGGGCGCTGACGCCCCACGCCACGTAGAGAAGTACGAAGAGAGTGGTGACAGCCCCGCCTGCAAGCAGGGCCTTCCGCCGCTGGTCAGACACCTGCTGAGTCTGCCACGAGCGATCCCTGTTGCGACGGCGGGTTGCAGGGCTGTTTCGCCCTCGGGCGGGGCGGACGCGGGCTCTGCCTTTCTGTTCCGGGGAGGCCGTGTGGCAAGATCGCACGGTTCGTGGAACAGAACCGAAGTGTTCGGGAAGGACGAGTCTGATGCAGCGATTGTGTGAGGGCCGGGTGGCCATCGTGACCGGGGCCGGCCGAGGCATCGGGCGGGAGCACGCCGTGATGCTGGCAGCCCACGGGGCGAAGGTGGTCGTGAACGACCTCGGCGGCTCGCGGGACGGCGTCGGAGGCGATGCGGGACCAGCGCAAGACGTCGTCGACGAGATTGTCGCTGCGGGCGGGGAAGCCGTCGCGAACACAGAGAATGTTGCCGACTTCGACGGCGCCGAACGCATGGTCAGGCAGGCGATCGACGAGTTCGGTCAACTCGACGTGGTCGTCAACAACGCCGGGATCCTGCGAGACCGAATGCTGGCGAACATGAGCGAAGCCGAGTGGGATGCCGTGATCAACGTCCACCTCAAGGGAACGTTCGCCCCCGCTCGCCACGCAGCCGCGCACTGGCGCGAACGATCCAAGGCCGGCGAAGACGTCAATGGGCGACTCATCAACACCTCGTCGGTGTCCGGCATCTACGGCAACGTCGGTCAGACCAACTACGGCGCAGCGAAGGCCGGCATCGCTGCGTTCTCGATCATCAGCGCGCTCGAACTGCATCGCTACGGGGTCACGGTCAATGCGATCGCTCCTGGGGCGCTCACCCGCATGACCGAGGACCTCGGAATGGGTCAGCTGGAGGGAGACGATCGGGATCGGATGGATCCGCGCTGGATTGCTCCGATCTGCACCTGGCTGGCGAGCGAGGAGTCAGCTGGTGTCACCGGCCGGATCTTCGAAGCCAGCGGACGAACACTGGCGATCGCCAACATGTGGCACCGTGGCCCAACCGTCGAGCCGGTCGATGATCCCACTCGCCTCGGACCTCTGGTCGAACAGCTGATGGGCGAGGCCCAGGCCAATTCCGACATGCAGGGTCAGCCGGCGCGAGGACCCGGGCGGCCCTGACCTCCGACGCGACGCAGCCCTTCATGTACTCCGCAAACCAAACGAATCCCAAGAACGAAAGCGAGACCACCATGCCGATCAACCCCGATGCTGTTGGATCGAAGGGAGAACCCCGCCACTGGGCGTGGGACTCTCGCGATGCCCTGCTCTATGCGCTCGGTGTTGGCGCCGGCGTCACCGACCCGGTCGGCGACGAGCTCCAGTTCACGACCGAGAACACCGCAGGTGTCGCGCAGCAGGTGCTGCCGACCTTCTGTGTGCTGTCCGGCTTCAACGCGAAGGGCGGAGCGAGCGCGATGGGCTCGGTCGGCTCGTTCGACCCGCGCATGCTGGTTCATGGTGAGCAGGGGATTCATCTCCATCGGCCGATCCCTGTCGAGGGGGCCATCACGATGGTCGACGAGATCACCGGGATCTACGACAAAGGAAAGGGCGCCGTCATCGCAACGGCGTCGAAGGCAACGCTCGATGCCGACGGTGCGCCGCTGTTCGACATGACGTCGTCGGTGTTCATCACCGGCGAAGGAGGATTCGGCGGCGACCGAGGTCCGTCGGCGAAGAGCAACGTGGCCCCGGAGTCCGACCCTGACGTGTCGGTCACGTACCAGACCCGAGAGGACCAAGCGCTGCTCTATCGCTTGTCCGGCGACCGCAACCCGTTGCACTCGGACAAGCAGTTCAGCGACGTCGGCGGTTTCCCCAAGCCGATCCTGCACGGGCTGTGCACCTACGGGTTCACGGGTCGAGGATTGCTCAGTGCCCTGTGTGACAACGATCCGGCTCGTTTCACCGGGATGGAGGGTCGCTTCACCTCGCCCGTCCTGCCAGGGGAGACCTTGACGATCAACATCTGGAAGATCGGTGATGGCCAGGCCGTGTTCCAGACCACTGGTGGTGACGGCCGGGTCGTGATCAACAACGGCGGCGTCACCCACACCTGACGCAGTGTTACTCGCGCCAGCCGCCGGCGAGATCTGATCGCGCGCTGCGGATCGACCGCACGATCATCACGACGAACTGGCCAACGAACACGACAGGGAACAGCGCCCACACGCCCGGCCCTCGCGATTCCCAGAATCGCGGTGCCACGAGCAGCATCGCGACGACGACAACGAGCGCGAACGCGAGCTGCACGATGACCTTTGGCCCGGCGGGCCCCAGATCCATGCGGTCCGAAATCCGTCGCAATGACCCTTGGTCGAATCCATCCATCTCCCTCACCTTCCCTCCGAGGGCGACGGAAGCTCCGACCCCAGGGCCACCCCGGGCTCAGCGGCGACGGTCGGCGATGGCGAAGATCAGGTCGCTCATGTCGCCTGCGATCTGATCCTCGTCGTAAAGCGGCTTCGACAACCGAATCGCCAGCACCACATCCCGCGACGGGATGTAGACCAGCCTGGCGTCACCCCCGTCGTGGAAGGCGTACAGGAACGGTTCTGGCTCGGCCGGAGTCGGCCCGTTGCATGGGCAGTGACGCCATGTCCCCAGGCCGGCGTTGCCCTGGAACACGATCCCGCCGTACAACAGCATTTCTCGCTGGCGTGCATCGAGGACTCGATCGGACCGAAGGAGTGCGTCGTACCAGCGGGCGAGGTCGTCCAGCGTCGACACCACACCGGCCGAGCCGTGACCAATGAATCCGGCCCGTTGATTGTTGACGAGCTCGGTGTCGTTCAACTCGAGTGGTTCGAACAGGCGCTCGGCCAGCACCTCGCTGAGTGGTTGACCCGTGACCGCCTCGATCACCAGGCCGGCCAACAGGTAGTTGGTGGCGGCGTACGAGGGTGTCGTCGACTCGAGATTCGACGTGACCAGACCAAGCTCGATTGCGTCCGCCGGTGTGAGGATTGCGTCCTCGGAGAAATCACCACTCCACCGATAGTCGGCAAGGCCCGTTGCGTGGCTCAGCAGTCGCCGCATGCTCAGCTGCTCGGTGACTTCGGTCGGCACGCCGGGGACGTCGGGGAGCGGACCATCGAGTGTGAGGGACCCTTCGTCGATGAGTTGCAGGCTGACAGCAGCCACCATCGTCTTGGTGAGACTCAGAGCTTCGAACGGCGCGTCGGGGTCGAGCACGTCTGGTGTGCCGAATTCGGCCACCACGGGACGGTCGCCGGTCTCGGATCCGATCTCGACCACGGCCACTGCTTCGACGTCGTGGCCGGCCAGCCATGCCTCGGCGCTCTCGGCCATGAGGGCGAGCTCCTCCGGCGATGCCGAGTCTGGGCCGGTCTCATCGCCGCCAACGGGCGGTCGGCCCGAGGGGGTGGGCGGACCTGCTGCTTCGGTGAACTCGGGGAACAGCCTGGGTTGGCTGGCCGCCATACCGATGATGAAGGCGAGGAGCACGATCCGCGCCACGCGGACCGGCGGCCGACGGGTCTTCTGGCCTGAACCGACCGACTCGAGTGGCCGGACTGCAGCGACGAGCGGGGCGAGAATGGCGGCGAACACGGCCGCCAGCAGGACGTAGCTGGCCAACGAGTCCGGGGCGCCGACCACGTAGTAGGCGAACACCAGCGCCAGTGTGTGCCACAGGTAGATGGTCATCGCATTGTTCGTGATCCATCCCACGAAGGCGGCGATCGCAGGAATTTCGCCAAGGTGCCGGAGATGGTCCTCGATCGTGAGGAGCGCGAAGAGCCACGCCAGACCGACCAGGCCGAACAGTACGTAGGAGTTGTTGACCACGAGGTCGCCCGGGCGTTGCGTGACCGCCCAGATCACGGCAGTGGCACCCAAGGTGATCGTGATGGCCAGCCGGTGTCGTCGTGCCATTGCCCCTCGCAGATGATGCCCACTGACCCCCAGGGTGAAGAAGCCGCCGAAGCAGATGACGTCGGCGACGCCTCGAGCGATCGCCGTCGCCTGTTCGGTGGTCTGCTGGTCCACCCAGTGGTCGAGGATGACCAGGGCAGCGGCCCACGTCACGAACTGGGCGATGCCGGGGATCTTCCGGCCGAGCGGACGGACCAGAGGTGTGATGGCGAGGATGATCACCAAGGCTCGGAGGAACCAGAGCGGGGCCGACAACCAGCCTTCCTCCCAGGGGAGGGATGCGGGCGCGCGAAACGGCACGAACCACGACAGGGCGTTGAGCGGTTCGTCAGTCCAGACAGCGGGTGCTCCCAGTGTCACGATGGCGATCGCGATTGCGACGAATGCCAGGTACGGCGGCACCAGCCGACGAAGCCGGCCGCGCATCACCGCCCGAACACCGGCCGCATCGACGCCACGGCTGCGAAGGCTCTTGGCCAGTACGGCGCCGGACACGTAGAACACGGCCGGCATGGCGGCGAACGTCCACGAGATCCACCAATAACCGAACGCATGCCAGAACATCACTCGAACGATCGAGATCGACCGGACCACGTCGAGGAACGCATCGCGCCCCGAACCGATCGCTGGAGCGCTGGCCTCGACCGGGATGGCGAGGTCGACCGGCGGTTTGGTCGTCCCCAGGGCGGCCGGGAGGGCAATGGCGGCGAGCAGCCCAACGGGGGCCAGGTCGATGAACGCCCATCCGGTTCCGAGGCGGTAGAGGAGGAGGCCCATGATCAGCAGGAAGCCGAACGTGGCACCGGCAGTGATCTGATCGGGGATCCGGTCCGTGCCCTGCTTCTCGGACGGTCGTTGACCGCCCGTCGGGATCCACTCCTGATCTCGATCGGTCAGATGGTCCCGGAGTGCGTAGAGATGGGCGAGCTGGGAGATCAGTCCGACTCGTCGCGACGCTCGTCCGTCGGGGAGGTGCAGCCAGCGAGGCTGGAGGTAGAACTCGGTGAACAGCGACGGCAGGATCATCGCCGCCGGGGCGAGGGTGATGAGCCACGGCGCTTCGGCCAGACTCACGACAGGGACGAAGATCGCGATGATCGGGCTCAAGGCGCTGGTCACATAGAAGATCCAGCCGTCCCACAGGCCGAGGCGCTGCATTGGTCGCAGCCGCATTCGCTTGAACATGGGGGTTCCGGCAAGCGCGAAGTTCCCTCGCGCCCAGCGATATTGCTGCGAGGCGAGGGCCTTCGTCGTATCGGGGGCGGATCCGGCAGCCAGCGGCAACGGGAGGTAGTCGACGCGATAGCCGGCCTCGATGACCTTCATTCCCGTGAAGATGTCCTCGCTGTGCTCGAGGAGGGCCATGCCGCCGGTCTCGTCCAACGCAGCGCGCCGGTACACCGCGTTCGTGCCGACGCAGATCGCGCCGCCGTGCTTGTCGCGGGCTCGCATGCCGATTCGGTAGAACTGCTCCTGCTGGGCAGCGGCACCTCGCTCGACCCAGTTGTCCTCGCTCACCCGGAAGAACTGGGGGGTCTGCAGGATCGCCAGTTCGCCATCGTCGAAGTACGGCACGGTGTGGCGCAAGAAGTCTGGTCTGACGGCGAAGTCGGCGTCGAGCACGATGATGAGTTCGCCCTCGGTGCGGCTGAAGCCGAAGTGGAGGTTGCCAGCCTTCTTCATCCAGCCCCGGTTCGGTCTGGCGATGTAATTCGCCCCCCACCGCTCGGCTGCGAGCCGGACCTCCTCGGCATGGCGATCGTCGAGTACGTGCACGGCGACGCTGCCGGGATAGTCGAGGTCCATCGCATGACGGATCGTGTTCTCCACGATCGACGGATCCTCTCCGCAGGTGCAGATGAACACGTCAACCGACGGCGGAGCGGTCGACAGCATGGCCTGGCGGAACATGTGGACGCTTCGGTCGAAGGCCGGTACCTGTGTCGACCAGATCATGTTGACGAAACCGCCGGCCACGATGCCGACGGCGAAGGGGAGCAACAACAGCAACCAGGAACCGTGCAACGCCAAGAAGACGAGGGCCGAGCCGAGGCAGATGCGGGAGAACGCCGAGAACTGGAGGAAACGCTTTCCGTCGTCGGCGACGTACGACCACACCTCGTCATCGTCGGGCGGCGCGATGATCGGTTCTTCGGCGAACGATGATGACGAGGCAGCGAGTTGGTGAGCGTCGGTCGCTACGAGGTTGGACGCGACTGTCGAGCCGTATGGCACGAGGTCGGTCGAGATGTCGGGGGACTGTTGGACGTCTGTCATGCCCAGCCGACCATCAGGACGAGCCCGAGGGGAGCCAAGCCGAGCAGCAGCAGGCCGGTGACGAGGGCGCCGGTCGAAGCGGTCGTCCCGAAGATGAATGGGTCCCGATCGGCCACCTCCGGGTTCGGCTGCGACACGATCCGAGCGGCCTCACCTCGATTCCACCGCACGATGCTGAGAGCGAAGACGGCGATCGCTGCGATCGCGATCTCGAGCGTGGGGTTCGTGGCGAGCAGTGCAGTGTCGGTCGGCTCGTATGCGTCGATCGGAGCGGCGAGGATTGCCGCATGGTGGAGCACCAGGGCGCCACCGACGGTGGCGGCGATCTCGACGAGCGTGCGTCCGGACACCCTCCAACGGTTGGCTCCAACGCTCAGGACGACCGTTGCCAGCACCACGAGGGCGCCACGGTGCAACTCGGCGCTGAAGATGCGCCACGGCTCATCGGCGACGCCGAAGACCGGCACCTCAGCGAGTCGTTGGTAGATCAGGCGCGATGGCTGTTCGAGCGATGACCTCAGCGCGTCATGGGCGAAGTCGGCGATTGGGATCCAGGTGAGGAGGCTGAGCAGGCTGACCGTGCGCAGCAGCGCCAGGGCGCGGTAGCCCCAGAGGACGAGGTAGGCGCTGACGAGCGCGACGCTCACGATCGGCCCGATGGCTTCCGATGGCGACAGGTGGCCCTGGCCGACGGCGGCGACGAGGCCGACACCGATCGTGGCGAGCGCGAGGGCCGACTGCAGAGTGACCGGTCGGGACGGTGCCTGATCGGTGTCTGGCCGCCACCGCACGGCAGCGATGGCAATGCCGAGCAATGCCACCAGCGGCACCGACCCGGCACCGTCGTTGGTGGAGACGAAGGCCTTGTTGAGCGAGGCGATGGCGCCGATCGCGCACAGCACGGGGATGCCGGCCGAGCTGATCGCTCGATGCAGTTGATGCTGCGATCTGGTGACGAGTGCGGGTGTGTGGGCGCCGAGAATGGGCAATACGGATGCGGGCATCTGGGTACTATGGATCATCACTCTAAGTAGTGCAACCCATACTTAGCGTGTTCGTCGTCACACAACCGACATGTGCAGAGTCGCCGGTCGGGTCTCGACATCGGTCGACAGGACGCCGGCCCACGGACCGCCCGCTAGGTTCGTGCACTGCACGCAGCCGTGGGGCTGTCGTGCGCGGATCGCGGCGGTGATGCCGCGATCGCGAGGCAATCGTGAGGTCGATGGCATGAGATTGGTGATTGCGGAGTGCACGGTTGATTACGCCGGTCGGCTGACCGCGCATCTTCCCCGTGCCCGCCGACTGCTGATGGTGAAAGCGGACGGTTGCGTGGCGATTCATGCCGACGGTGGCGCGTACAAGCCCCTGAACTGGATGAACGCTCCGAACACGCTGGTTGAGCACGAGCATCATTGGACCGTCACCAGCCCCAAGGGCGAGGAACTGCTCATCACGATTCACGAGGTGATCAGCGACACCGACGTCGACCTCGGGATCGATCCTGGTCTGCAGAAGGACGGGGTCGAGGCGCACCTGCAGGAGTTGCTGGCTCTCGAACCTCATCGGCTCGGCGACGGTCTGACGCTGATCCGCAGGGAGTACCCAACCGAAATCGGCCCGGTCGACCTGCTGTGCCGCCATGCCGACGGGTCGACGGTGGCCATCGAGATCAAGCGCCGTGGTGAAATCGACGGTGTGGAGCAGCTCACCCGCTATCTCGAGTTCCTGAATCGGGTCAGCGATCTGGCGCCGGTGCGTGGAGTGTTCGCTGCCCAGGAGATCAAGCCGCAGGCCAAGACGCTGGCCAGCGATCGGAATATCACCTGGGTCGAAGTGGACTACGACGAGCTCCGCGGCGTTGAACGGCCCCAGCAGAAACTCTTCTAGCCCGGTCGTCCTGGCCGCAATAGCCCGGTCGTCCTGGCCGCAATAGCCCGGTCCCCTGGTCGGTGCCGGCGGCTCCCCAAACCCGAGGCTATGACCCCCGATTTCGTGGGGCCCAAACCCGAGGTTTGGGACCCCCATTCCCGGGGGTCGTAGCCTCGGGTTCGGCGGTCAATCGAGGTGCTTGCCGATGAGCCGTTTGTTGATCAGCTTGCGGCGTTCCTGGAGCTCGGCGTAGGTGAGTCGATCGGTCTCGGTCGGATCGACCCCGAAACCGGCCTTGACACCGTCCAGGTCGAGCTTCCATTCCTGATGGGCGACACCGAGCTGCTGGGCGATCGAGGCGCCATGGTTCACCGCGAAGTGAGTCGCGATGTCCGTGACGACCCCGAACATGTCGAGCTCGGGAGCGAGGTTGGCGATGGCGCCGTCGATGAAGATGAGGTTCTTGACGTAGAGCATCAGCGGCTTCGGCATCCTGGCGCCGTAACCGAGCAGCGCTTTGATGATGCGCTGCAGTTCGGCGATCAACTCTTCGGGCTCGAGCTTGGTCGGGTCGACTGGCGGTCCGTCGAGGCCGAGGTCCTTGATGACGGCATCGACGTCGGTGTCCGCGGGCAGCGTCCCGAGATCACGAAGCGCTGCAACCTGCCCAGGCACGTCGTTCGTCGTGGCCGACATCATCATCCGAAGGAACGCCATCCGCTCGACTTCGGTGAGGCGACCCGTGATTCCGAAGTCGACCAAACCGATCGTGCCGTTGTCGAGGACGAACATGTTGCCTCCGTGGAGGTCTCCGTGGAACACGCCGTGAAGGAACGCACCCTCGAGGAACCCGAGCATCGCTGTCTTGACGACCTTCTCGGTGTCGATGCCCGCATCCTGCATTCCGAGCGCATCGTCGAAGCTGAAGCCGATGAGTCGCTCCATGACCAGGATTCGCCTGGTCACGTACTCCGGATGAGGGCGGGGAACGACGAAATCGGTCTTGTCGAGATCGACGAACACCCGGCCGATGTCGAGGATGTTTGCGGCCTCGAGCCGGAAGTCGAGCTCCTCGATGATGGTTTCGGCGAACAGCTCGACGAGGGCGGGAGGATTGGCCAGGGCCGACACCGGGATGCGGCCGACGAGGAACGGGGCGAGCCAGGCCAGGACTCGAAGGTCCTTGCGGACCAGCTCGTCGATGCCGGGACGCTGGACCTTCACGACGACCGATTCGCCGGAGCGGAGCACAGCGGCATGGACCTGGGCGATCGACGCGGCGGCGATCGGCGTGGGGGAGATCGAGCGGAAGACAGTGTGGAGAGGAGCGCCGAGGTCGGCCTCGATCGTCTCGACGACGTGGTCGTAACCGACGGCGGGGACTTGGTCCCGACACTTCTTGCACTCGTTGACCAGCTCGGCGGGGAACACTCCTTCGCCGGCGCTGATGATCTGCGCCAGTTTGATGTAGGTCGGTCCAAGGGCTTCGGCCGCGACCCGCAGTCGGTGTGAGATTCCAGCCTTGGACTGATCCGTTCCTCGTTCTCGCGCTGCCCACACCGCGACGGCCCACCCCAGGTGGGCGACCACGGTGAGGCCCCGCAGGACAGGTGGGAATCGGGGCGGCCGGGTGAGCTTGGGCAGTTCGCGAGCCTGCGCTGCTCGCAGCCCAGGTACCCGACGCATCCAAGTCGGCGGCCGCTCGATCAGATTCCACGGGCCGTCCGGAGTGAAGCTCCCGATGGTGCGATCGTCCGTGGCGGGCTGCCCGGAGTCATCGGTGCGCGGTTGGTCGGCGGGGCGTTGGTCAGGAAGGGCGGACACGTCGCACAGTGTGGGCGGCGGCTCGCTCAATCGCGCAGTCGCGCCGGTGTGAACTTCGACCGGGGCAACCCGAAGCAATACGATCCGTCGATGGCGCACACGGATCGAACGACGGCTGCGGATGGAACCGAGATCGCATGGTCGCTGACGGGCGCAGATGCGATCGACGCTTCGCGAGACGTGATTCTCGTGCACGGCATCACCGAGGCGGCCGCGACCTGGGATCCGATCACCGAGCGCCTCGCCGCCGGCCGCCGTGTGATCACGATGGATCTGCGAGGCCACGGCGAGTCCGGCGAGGCCGATCGCTACGACCTCGAAGCCATGGCGGGCGACGTTGCCGCCGTGATGGTCGCATCCGGCTCGGTGTCACCGCACCTCGTCGGTCACAGCCTCGGTGGCGCTGTGGTGTCGGCTGCCGGTGCCGCCTTGCCGGTCACCTCGGTCGTGAACGTCGATCAGTCGTTGCAGCTGGCGGGGTTCAAGGCGGCGCTGATGCCGGCCGAGCCGATGCTGCGAGACCCCGAGGCATTTCCTGCCGTGATCACCCAGCTGTTCATCGACATGCGGGGCAGTCTCGACGATTCCGAGTTCGACCGAGTCAGTTCGCTCCGGCGCGGTCAGCAGGACGTGGTCCTTGGGGTGTGGGAGCTGATCCTGACGGCGTCTGAGGACGAGATCGCCAACGTCGTCGACCAGGCTTTGGCGAGTTACGGGGACGTCCGCTACCTCTCGCTGTTCGGCATCGACCCCGGTCCCGACTACGCAGACTGGCTCTCGGGCCACATCGTGAACAGCGAGGTCGAGGTCTGGGATGGAGCGGGCCACTACCCCCACTTGGTCGCGCCCGACCGTTTCGTGGCCAGACTCGAGTCGTTCTGGGCCGGCTGACCCGTCCGCACGCCCGTCCACCCACCTCGCCTCGCCCCGGCCGCCACGATCACGCTTCTGCGTTGCATTGTTTGCGGAATCCGAGGCGAACGCAACGCAGAACACCGTGGGGGCAGGACGTAGGGGGAGCGTCAGAAGTTCGGGGGGCGTTTCTCGACGAGAGCGGCGATGCCCTCGCGGTATTCGGCGCTTCCCATCATCGAGTCGAGGCGCTCGACCGAGTCGACGATCGCTGACCCGACGTCGCGGTGGAGGTCGGCGTAGGTCATGGCCCGGGACGCAGCAAGCGCACCGGCGCTGACCGACGAGGCCAGTTGTTCTGCGTAGGCCAGCGTTGCATCGAGCAGTTGGTCGGCGGGGTGGATCTGGTTGACCAGACCCCACTCGAGTGCCTCCTCGGCCAAGATGACGCGGCTGCTGAGGAGCAGGTCGAGTCCGCGACCGAGACCGACCAGTCGCGGAAGTACCCACGACAGTCCGTACTCGGGCGGGAGGCCGAGCTTGCCGTGAGCGGTCGTGAGCTTCGCTCCGGGAGTCGTAAAGCGGAGATCAGCGAAACAGGCGAGAGCGAATCCGATGCCGGCGGCGGCACCGTTCACCGCCGCGATCACCGGCGTGGTCAACCCGTAGTGGCAGGCAAACGGGTGGTCGTACTCCGACCGCACCCCATACCCGGGCGTTGCCGGTTCGGCGGCGACGCCGTTGTCGTAGCCGCCCTTTTCGGCGTGGGACTCGAGCGCCTGGCTGTCGCCACCGACACTGAACCGCTCGCCTTTGCCGGTGACCACGATGACCCGCACCTCCGGATCGCGGTCTGCCCTATCGAGGCACCACCGGTACTCGGTGTCCATTCGCCCGGTCCAAGCGTTGTTGCGATGCGGTCGATCCAGGGAGATGACCGCAGTCCGACCCTCGAGTTCGTAGCGAACGCTGCTGAGTCCGTCGATGTCGAGATCCACAGCAGAGGTTCTAGCGTTCGCGTCGGCCCCTGTCAGACCCGAATCCAGGTCAGACCCAGATGGAGATCAGTCAGACCCGAATTCAGGTCAGCTCTCCGAGGCCAGAATCTCGAGACAACGGTCGGCCCACTCTGGACGGCAGATCAGCAGGTCCGGTAGGTAGACGTCCGGATTGTTGTAGAGCATCGGCGAGCCGTCGAGGCGGGAGCAGTGCAGGCCGGCGGCGAGAGCGACCGCAACGGGAGCGCAGTTGTCCCACTCGTACTGGCCGCCAGAGTGAGCGTAGATGTCGCAATGCCCCCGGACCACGGCCATGGCCTTGGCGCCGGCTGATCCGAGCTCCATGTACTCGGCGCCCAACTTCTCTGCCAGCATCACGGCTGCTGGTGGGCGGCGGGTCCGGCTGACAATGACTCGTGGCGGTCCGTCGACCGCAGCCGGCAGCCTTGGCGTCTCAGCGGTGCTCAGAACGATGTTCTCGGCCGGAAGAGCGACGGCTCCGGCAATCGGCTCGCCGTTGGAGACCAGTGCGATGTGTACGGCCCAGTCGACTCTGGGCGGCTCGGCGAACTCGCGGGTTCCGTCGAGTGGATCGACAATCCAGATCCGTTGGGCGTCGAGCCTGGCTCGATCGTCGGCTGCTTCTTCGGACAGGACGGCGTCGTCGGGGCGGTGAGCAGCGAGCTCAGCGGCGATCACTGCCTGGGCCGCAGCGTCACCGGCATCCTTCAGCTCACCGTGGGTGATCCCACCGGACACGAGCTTGGCTCGTACCTCGAGGAGGGCCACGCCGGTCTTGTGGGCGAGGTCGGCGGCGAATTGATGGTCTTGCGGGGTGGCGATCACGGGTGGCTCTCTATCGGTGGGGGGATGAGATTGCGGTGTGGGCGGGGAAACGACGTCGGCCGTTCGCAGTGGCGCGGCCGCTCGGGCGTTCGCGAAGGGTTCATCATGGGCTGAGATCAGCGATGAGTGAACCGGCAAGCTTGACCAACGGGTTGGGCTCAGCGACTCAAGGGCTTGTAGGTCATCCGGGTCGGGTCGGCGCTTTCGCCCAGCTCATTGACTCGGAAGTCCTCGTACTGGCTGAAGTTGCCTTCGAACCATCGAACCTGGCTGTTGCCCTCGAATGCGAGGATGTGCGTGGCGATGCGATCGAGGAACCACCGATCGTGGGAGATGACGACGGCGCAGCCGGGGTAGCGCTCCAAAGCATCTTCGAGGGCGCGCAGGGTGTCGACATCGAGATCGTTGGTCGGCTCATCGAGGAAGAGGACATTGCCGCCGGTCTTGAGCGTCTTCGCCAGGTGAACGCGGTTGCGTTCGCCACCGGAAAGCAGGCCGACCTTCTTCTGCTGATCCGAGCCCCTGAAGTTGAACGACGCCACGTAGGCCCGCCCGTTGACTTCTCTGCCGCCGACCTCGAGCAGATCGAGCCCATCGGCGATCGACTGGTAGACGGTCTCCTCTGGATCGAGCGTGTCTCGGCTCTGGTCGACATAGGCCAGTTCGACGGTGGTTCCGACATCGATCGTTCCGCTGTCGGGAGTCTCGTCCGATGCGCCACCGGCCGCGTTGATCAGCATCTTGAACAGCGTTGTCTTGCCCGCTCCGTTGCCGCCGATCACGCCGACGATGCCGGCCTTCGGCAGCGAGAAGGAGAGGTCATCGATGAGCAGCTTGTCGCCGAATCCCTTGGACAGGTGCTCGACCTCGATGACCTTGTCGCCGAGGCGTTTGCCCGGCGGAATGTAGATCTGGACCTTTTCGTCCCGGGGGTCGTATGCCTCGGCGTCTGCTTGCAGCGTTTCGTAGGCGTTCAGTCTGGCCTTGCCCTTGGCCTGCCGGGCCTTGCTGCCCATGCGCACCCATTCGAGCTCACGCTGAAGGGTTCGCACCTTGGAGTCTTGTTGTTTCTGCTCCCGCTCGATTCGATCGGCCTTCTGTTCGAGCCAGCTCGAGTAGTTGCCTTCGAAGGGGATGCCCTTTCCTCGGTCGAGCTCGAGGATCCACTTGGCGACGTTGTCGAGGAAGTAGCGGTCGTGGGTGATGGCGACGACTGTTCCCTGATAGTCCGACAGCGTGCGCTCGAGCCACCCGACGGATTCGGCATCGAGGTGGTTCGTCGGTTCATCGAGGAGCAGCAGGTCGGGCTTGGACAGCAGCAGCCGGCAGAGTGCGACCCGTCGCTTCTCACCGCCGGACAGATGCTCCACCGATGCGTCGCCGGCAGGTGTTCTCAGTGCGTCCATGGCGATCTCGATGGAACGCTGCAGGTCCCAGCCCTGGGCGGCCTCGATCTTTGCTTCGAGATCGCCCTGCTCGGCGCCGAGCTTTTCGTAGTCGGCGTCGGGGTCGGCCCAGCCGGCGAGCACTGCTTCGTAGCGGGCCAGCAGCTGCACCGTCTCCCCGGCGCCATCCATGATGTTGCCGCGAACGTCCTTCGACGGGTCGAGCGCCGGCTCCTGTTCGAGGTAGCCGACCGTGAATCCTGGCGTGATGCGGGCCTCGCCCGAGAAGCCATCGTCGATGCCGGCCATGATCTTCAGCAAGGACGACTTGCCGGCGCCGTTGCCGCCGAGCACACCGATCTTGGCCCCTGGGTAGAAGGCGAGCGTGATGTTCTCCAGGACCTGTCGGTCCGGCGGGTAGTACCGCCCGACCTTGTGCATCGTGTAGATGAATTGGGCCGACATCTCGCCGAGCCTAGGAC
>CBESNA010000057.1:0-28149 GCA_965530755.1 uncultured Acidimicrobiia bacterium
ACCACCACGGTCGCCCCAACCACCACCACCTCCGCCGCCGCCGACGAGGTGGTCCTCGGGCCTCAGGTCATCGCCCCACCGACCACCACTGCCCCCAGCACTCGCCTTCTCACCGGCGTTCACGCCAACAGCAGCGGTCCGAGCGCATCGGTGGCTCGTCTCTACATGGCGGTGTTCACTCGCCAGCCGGACCGCTCTGGCCACGACTTCTGGGTCGGCCGTGCCAACAGCGGTGTCGACCTGATCACCATCGCGAGGGACTTCGTGGCGAGTCCCGAGTTCGTCTCGACCTATGCCCAGCTGGACAACGGTGCCTTCGTCCGCCTGCTGTATCGGAACGTGATGGACCGAGCCGGCGATCGGGTAGGGATCGCCTACTGGACGGGCCGCCTCGACGGCGGCACGAGCCGTTCCTTCGTCACGCTCTTGTTCTCCGAATCATCCGAATTCCGCGCCCTCACCGGCACCAAGTGACTCACCGGTACGAAGCGAGCTCGGCCCGCCCGGGACCGAACAGCGCAAGAGATCAGATACGGGCTCGGTAGCTGGCCCGGCTGCCGATTGCGTCCTTGTTGAGGCGCTTCGCGAGATGCAGGCCCTCGAGAATCAGCTCGATCGCCGACGCCTGGGTGGCCGGAGCATCGTCGTCACCACACAACTCAGCGACAGGACCGGCCAGCGCCGGGACACTCGACAAGAGTTTCGTGTAATCGGTAACGGGAAGATCGCCGCCGGCACTCGCAACGACCTCGTCGCCGAACTCGTCCACCACCTGGCGGATCCCCTCACCGGACACCCGCGCCTTGAACACCTCGAGGATGGCCGACCGCATGAGATGATCGATGACCTCGCCGTCGCGTCCTTCGTCGAGCGACTCCACCTCGATCTTGCCGGCCGTCGAGGCGATCAGAGAGTCGAGATCGCACACTCGTGGAACCACGTCGTCCTCACCGAGCGAAAGGCTGCGGCGCAACGCAGCGGCGGCAAGGGTCTCGAGATTCGAAACCGTCAGACGAACCGACACGCCGGATCGCTGGTTGACATGCGAACTGCGCCGAGCGAGATGAGTGAAGCGTGCGATGAGCTCCTCCATGAAGTCGGGGATACGCACCGCAGGGTCGGCGGGGATCGCTGCTTCCTGCCGTGCGATGGCGATCTCTGTTTCGATCTCGAGCGGGTAGTGCGTTCGGATCTGGGCTCCGAAGCGATCCTTGAGGGGCGTGATCATCCGACCACGGTTCGTGTAGTCCTCTGGGTTGGCCGACGCCACGAGCAGGACATCGAGCGGCAGGCGGACCTTGTAGCCACGGATCTGCACATCGCGTTCCTCGAGCACGTTCAGCAGTCCGACTTGGATGCGTTCGGCCAGGTCCGGGAGCTCGTTGATGGCGAACACACCACGATTGGTACGAGGCACGAGTCCGTAGTGGAGGGTGAGCTCGTCCGAGAGGTACCGACCCTCGGCCACCTTGATGGGATCGACCTCGCCGATCAGATCCGAGATCGAGGTGTCCGGGGTGGCCAACTTCTCACCGAATCGATCGTCCCGATGGACCCAACTGATGACCGTGTCGTCGCCCTCCTCGGCGACGAGATCTTTGGCGTAACGCGAGATCGGTTGATAGGGATCGTCGTTGATCTCAGATCCGGCGATGATGGGCATCCACTCGTCGAGCAGGTTCGTGAGCGAACGAATGATCCGAGTCTTGGCCTGGCCGCGTTCACCGAGAAGTACAACGTCATGGCCGGCGAGAACCGCATGTTCCAGCTGGGGAAGAACCGTGTCCTCGAAGCCCATGATCCCGGGGAAGAGGTCGATGCCGTTTCGGATCCGATCGATGGCGTTCGTTCGCAGCTCATCCTTGATCGTGCGGGACGCCCACCCCGAAGCGCGCAAGGCACCGAGCGTCGTCGGGAGGTCTGATGTTGCCGTGTCAGTCACCTTGGCGACCCTAGCCGTGGACCCCCGGCCACAAGGAAGCGGCCGGCCAATCGGCGAGGGTCCGAACGTCGAGCGGTTACTCTCGGCCCGTGTCCGAGCACGAGGGGGTGACTGTCGACCTTTCCGGTGGGTGGCGGGTGGCGCCTCTATCGACGCGCCTGCATCGAGTCGGCGCCGACCCCGACCTCGACGACTCCGGATGGGAGACCATCCAGGTTCCCGGCCACTGGGGCACGACCGCCGTGTTTGCCGACAACTCGGAGCCGCTCCTTCATCGCACCCGATTCTCGTCACCCGAGATGCGAGAGGGCGAGCGCGCCTGGCTGGCGTTCGATGGCGTCATGTCGATGTCGGACGTCTGGCTCGATGGCGGATTCGTCGGTACCACCGACATGTACTTCTCGCCCCGCTCGTTCGAGGTGTCAGATGCCATGAGAGCACGGTCCGAGCACTCGCTTGCCGTCGAGGTGGCGTGCCCGGCGCCCGGCACGTCACGATCCAAGCGAACCTTCACCGGGTCGATCCAAACCGGTCCTTTGGCGCCGCCCGGAAGCCCCGGTGGGATCTGGCGACCCGTCCGACTCGAGGTCACGGGACCCGTCGCCATCCGGTTCAGCCGCCTTTTCTGTCGGAGCGCCTCCTCGGAACACGCGGTGATCGCGTCGCGCCTCGTTCTCGATGCAGCGGCCGGCCGGCGGGTCCTCGTCACGACCACGGTCACCGGACCTGGCGGAGCCGTTGTCCTGGAATCATCCGACCACCACGACCTCGCCGCCGGTGAGAACCGCATCGAGTGGGATGTCGATGTCGAGCTCCCGATGCTGTGGTGGCCCCGATCGCTGGGAGAGCAGCCCCTCTACGACGTGACGGTGGAGGTCGCCACCGAGGACGACCACCTGCCGCTCGTGCGCACCTGGCGGACCGGCCTTCGTTCGGTGGAGGTCCGCAACCTGCGGTGGCACGTCAACGGCGAGTCCTTGTTCGTAAAAGGCATCACGGTTGGTCCGCAGGGGCGTTTCCTGGCCGACAAGACTGCGGAGGAGCTGGAGCGAGATCTGGTGATCGCAGCCGACGCCGGCCTCGACCTGGTCAGGCTTCACACCCACATCACCCGCCCGGAGGTGTACCGAGCCGCCGACCGCCTCGGGCTGCTGATCTGGCAAGACCTCCCAATCGTGGGTGGTTATGCGTTCTCCGCTGGGCGCAAGGCGCAGCGGCTGGCCCGCGCCGCTGCCGATCTGCTCGCCCACCACCCGTCTATCAGCGTCTGGTGTGCTCACGATGAACCGAACGGTCCACCGCTCCCGGTGCCCGAGCCCGGGGAGGCGCCGTCGAGCCGAGGGTTGAGTCGTCACATCGCGCCCAGCTGGAACCGATCCGTCCTCGATCCACTCGTGAGACGGGAGCTGCGTTCGTCCGACCCGTCCCGCTCGGTGATCCAGCGATCGGGAGGTCTACCGGGGGTGACGACTCGCGGCGCATCGGACGCGCACCTGTGGCTGGGGTGGCACAACGGTACGCATTCCGAGCTGCCTGAGGTGCTGCACACCTGGCCCCGGCTCGCGACCTTTCTCGGTGGCTTCGGTTCGCAAACAGTGCGCGTCGGCGAATGGGACGAAACCGAACCGACGTGGCAGACCGCCCAGCGAGGAGCGTTCGAGCACTACCAGCCTCGGCGGGCCTACCGCGACGGCGAAGCCTGGGCCAGGGCGACCCAGATGTACCAGGCCGACCTGATCCGATCGCAGATCGGCACGATGCGACGCTTGAAGTACCGTCCGGCGGGCGGGTTCTGCCTCACAGCACTCTTCGACGCCGAGCCGGACGGAGGGTTCGGCATCCTCGATCACGACCGGCGGCCGAAGCCTTCGTTCGAAGCCGTCGTCGATGCTTGCCGGCCGGTGGTCGTCGTGGCCGACCAGCTTCCCGGCACCACCTCATGCGGTGAGCAACTGACGGTCGCAATCCACGCGGTCAGCGATCTCAGACGTCGCATCGAGGACGTGTCAGTGCGAGTGCGAGCCGAATGCGGGACCTGGTCGGTGGAACGGCGCTGGGTCGGCGACCTACCCGCTGACTCGTGCGAGCACGTCGGCACGCTCGACGTGGAAGTACCGGACATCACCGGTCTGCTCACGGTCGACGTCGAACTCGACGCTGCCGACCACATGGTGACCCATCGAGCGAGCACCGTGGTCATCCCCGCCGCCGAGGCCCACGGCTGACCAGCCGGCCACCACATGATCGAGTGATGTATGCCCTGCTCACGAGAGTTGGCCGGGTCACCCCGTCGGCGACTACCTTGATGCCGGTTTCCGTTCTGCCCAACAGCAAGTCCACGACAGCGAGGTTCCGGTGGCTACACCGACCATCACCAAGAAATCAGCACAACCCGTTCGGCGAGACAAGCCGAAAGAGCTGCCATTCCCGCTCAACATCTATCAGACCGCGGTCGGCAAGAAATGGGTGATGGCCATCACCGGTCTCATGTTGCTTGGTTTCGTGCTGTTCCACATGTTGGGAAACCTGAAGCTGTACATCGGCGAGATCGAACACAACGGCGAGCTCGAACAGGACATCAACATCTACGGCGAGTTCCTGCGCGACATGCTGACGCCGCTGTTCCCTCGCACGTACTTCCTGTGGTTGCTGCGGTTCGGCCTGATCGGCGCCTTCGGCCTGCACATCCATTCCGCCTACACCCTGACCCGGCTCAACCAGGCCAGCAACGTGCGCTACCAGTCGAAGCCAGACTGGTTGGCTTCGAACTTCGCCAGCCGCACCATGCGAGTCAGCGGCATCATCGTGGCGCTCTACCTCGTGTTCCACCTGGCTGATCTCACGTGGGGCGTCATCCCTGGCTACGACTACATCCGCGGCGACGTCTACCACAACGTCACCGAGAGCCTGTCGAACCCGATTGTCGCCATCGTCTACATCATCGCCAACATGGCGTTGGCGCTCCACATCTACCACGGCGCCTGGAGCCTCTTCCAGAGCCTTGGCATCAACAACCCCCGATACAACGCCGCTCGGCGTTACTTCGCAGCCGGCTTCGCGCTGCTGATTCTCGTCGGCAACATCAGCTTCCCCCTCGCCGTCCTGGCTGACCTGGTCTGAGGAGACCCTTCATGGCATCAACCACCGAATCCCCCACCGTCAACCCAGACGGCACGCTCAATGGCCATGCTCCGGACGGCCCGCTTGCCGAGAAATGGGACAAGCACAAGTTCGACGTCAAGCTGGTCAACCCCGCCAACAAGCGAAAGTTCAAGATCATCGTGGTCGGCACCGGGCTCGCCGGAGCCTCGGCGGCGGCCACGCTGGCCGAGCTCGGCTACAAGGTCGACGCCTTCACGTTCCACGATTCCCCCCGCCGGGCGCACTCGATCGCCGCACAGGGCGGCATCAACGCCTCGAAGAACTACCAGAACGACGGCGACAGCACGTACCGCCTGTTCTACGACACCATCAAGGGCGGCGACTACCGCGGCCGCGAGGCAAACACGTATCGCCTGGCCGAGGTGTCCACCAACATCATCGACCAAATGACTGCCCAGGGCGTCCCCTTCGCCCGTGACTACGGGGGCCTGCTGGCCAACCGTTCCTTCGGTGGCGCCCAGGTGTCCCGCACGTTCTACGCACGGGGCCAGACCGGTCAACAGCTGCTGCTCGGCGCCTACCAACAGATGATGCGTATGGTCGGCGAAGGCAAGATCAACATGCACACCCGTTCGGAGATGCTCGACCTCGTGATGAAGGACGGCGAGGCGTGCGGCATCGTCACTCGTGATCTCGTCACTGGAGAAATCGAGAGCCACTCGGCCCACGCTGTGGTGCTCTGCACCGGCGGCTACGGCAACGTGTTCTACCTGAGCACCAACGCGATGAGCTGCAACGTCACCGCCGCGTGGCGGGCCCATCGCAAGGGCGCCTTCTTCGCCAACCCGTGTTACACGCAGATCCACCCGACCTGCATTCCGGCGGCAGACGAATTCCAGTCAAAGCTCACGCTGATGTCGGAGTCACTCCGGAACGACGGCCGCATCTGGGTGCCGCGAGACCCGGACGAGAAGCGCCCCGCAGCCCAGATTCCAGAGGCCGAGCGCTACTACTACCTGGAAGAGAAGTATCCGGCCTTCGGCAACCTGGTGCCTCGCGATGTAGCGAGCCGCAACGCCAAGACGGTCGTGGATCAGGGCATGGGTGTCGGTCCGCTCAAGAACGGCGTCTACCTCGACTTCTCCGACGCCATCAACCGCGACGGCGCCGACACCATCGAGGCCAAGTACGGCAATCTGTTCCAGATGTACGAGCGCATCACCGGTGAAGATCCCTACACCGTGCCGATGCGGATCTACCCGGCGTCGCACTACACGATGGGCGGCCTCTGGGTCGACTACAACCTGCAGACCAACATCAAGGGTCTCTACGCCTGCGGTGAGGCCAACTTCTCCGATCACGGAGCGAACCGTCTCGGAGCCTCGGCGCTGATGCAGGGCCTGGCCGATGGTTACTTCGTCCTGCCGTACACGATCGGCAACGGTCTCGCCCCGAAGCTTGGCACCCAGCCGGTCTCCACCGACGACGAGGTGTTCAAGGCTGCGGAGCAAGACGTGCGTGATCGCATCAACACCTTCATGAGCATCGGCGGCACCAAGTCTCCCGACTACTTCCACCGCGAGCTCGGGAAGCTCGTGTGGGACTACATCGGCATGGAGCGCGACCAGAACGGCCTCGAGAAGGCAGTATCGGAGATCCGGGCGCTGCGCGACGAGTTCTGGAAGGATCTGCGAGTCCTCGGCAACACCGACACGCTCAACAGCTCGCTCGAGAATGCCGGGCGAGTGGCCGATTTCTTCGAGCTCGCAGAGCTGATGGCTCGCGACGCACTCGATCGTAGCGAGAGCTGCGGTGGCCACTTCCGGACCGAGTCCCAAACACCCGAGGGCGAGGCGCTTCGCAATGACGAGGACTTCGCTCATGTCTCGGCCTGGGAGTGGATCGACAAGGACACGCCATGGATCAAGCACAAGGAAGAACTCGACTTCGAGTTCGTCGAACTGACGCAGCGTTCCTACAAGTGACCAACCCGAGAACGATCAGCAGAAAGCAACCATGAGCAACCTCCTCAACCTCACCCTGCAGATCTGGCGTCAAGCCGGCCCCGATGCTCCCGGGAGCTTCGAGACCCACCAGGCCAGGAACATCCCAGACGACGCCTCGTTCCTCGAGATGCTCGACGTGGTCAACGAAGACATGATCGAAGCCGGCAAGGTGCCGATCGAGTTCCCGCACGACTGTCGCGAGGGCATCTGCGGCACCTGCGGTGTCATGATCAACGGCCGTGCGCACGGTCAGGAGAAGGGCACTGCTGTTTGCCAGCTGCACATGCGCAAGTTCAACGACGGCGACACGATCGTGATCGAGCCGTGGCGGGCGGCAGCCTTCCCGATCGTGAAGGACCTCGTGGTGAACCGCTCGGCGCTCGACGACATCATCGCCTCCGGCGGCTTCGTATCGGCCCCGACGGGCAACGCCCGGGACGCCAACGAGATCCTGATCCCGAAAGAGGCTTCCGAGTCCGCCATGGATGCTGCGTCCTGCATCGGCTGTGGTGCCTGTGTGGCTGCGTGCCCGAACTCGGCAGGCCAGTTGTTCACCGCGGCCAAGCTATGGCATCTCAATTCGCTGCCGCAGGGTCAGCCCGAGCGCTACAAGCGAACCGAGGCGATGGTCGAGACGATGGAGCAGTTCTTCGGAAGCTGCACCAACCACGGCGAGTGCTCCGAGGCATGTCCGAAGGAGATCAGCCTCGACTTCATTGCCTACATGAACCGCGACTACGTGAAGTCCAAGGTGGTCAACCGCCGCCTCTCTGGTCAGCGCTGACCCTTCACACCCCTCCAACTGCCAGCTTGATACGTACCTCTGGGTACGTATCAAGCTGGCAGTTGAGGTTTCGGGGCCGGGGGTAGCCTCTGAGCGGTGATCGAACCGTTGAAGCACTACGGCCGCGGCTTCTTGATGGGCTGCGCCGACATCGTCCCAGGAGTCAGCGGCGGAACCATCGCCTTGATCCTCGGCATCTACCGTGCCTTCATCGGCAACCTGCGCAAGGGCGCAACGACCCTCAAGCTCTGGCTCAAGGGTGATCTTCGGGGCGGCTGGGATGAGCTCGTCTCGATCGAGTGGCTGTTCATCCTTCCGCTCGGTGCCGGCGCCGCAACCGCTTTTGCTCTCTTGCGTCACTCGATGGAGACCCTCCTCATCGAACGTCCCGAAGGGGTTGCCGCCGTGTTCACCGGGCTGGTCCTCGCCAGCTGCGTTCTCGTCTGGCGCGGCATCAGCTCGCGTGACGCTACGAGATACGGCGTCATCATCGGCGTGGCTGCGGTGGCCTTCATACTGCTCGGGTTCCAGACCGGCTCGGTGTCGAATCCCAGCCTTCCTCTCTTCCTCGGGACGGGCGCCATCGCCATCTGCGCCATGATCCTCCCCGGGATCAGCGGATCGTTCATCATGCTGATGCTCGGTATGTACGCCGCCGTCCTCGGCGGCGAGATCGCCCAGCTCGCCGTGTTCGCGGTCGGCGCCATCATCGGGCTCGCGCTCTTCTCCTCCGTTCTGAACTGGCTGCTCGAGAACTACGAGCAGACGCTCATGGCCTCGTTGCTCGGCCTGATGATCGGATCGATACGCGTGCTGTGGCCCTGGCCGAACGGTGTCGGAGTCATCGGCGAAACCACCGAGGAGACGGTCAAGGGGACCGATCTCGCGTGGCCGTCGCTGAGTCAGCTCGGAGGCGGGATCGCTCTCGCTGCCGCGGCCGCTGTCGTCACGCTCATCATCGTTCGATTCGCTGAGGCCGATGCTGACGAGGACATCGGACAGCCGATCGAAGCCGGCGTCTGAGATCGTTCGAGTCCGAGCAACAGTCACTCACTCGGAACGAAGGTCGACGCCATCCCGTTCTCGTCGAGGGTGACCGACCAAACACCGCCGATCGCCGGGTAGACGAGGCTCGGCTCGGCGACCGGTTGCCCGCCGAGTCCGATCGTGAGTGGCGTCTCGCTCCCCCACCAATGTGAACGGACGCCGTAGCCGTCGACCTCTGTCGACCCTGCGGCCTCGAGCACGACGCCGTGCACGGAACCAGCCTGTCCATAGCTCTGGGCGCTGGTGTGTTGCGCCGAGGCCCGAGCCTCGAACTCGAGCTCCCAGCCGAGGGGCTCGCGTCGGCCAACGGCAGCCCCCATCAGCTCCTCAGGGTTGTCAACTGCAAGCCCGAACGCTTCAAGTCCGTAGCTCCAATGCTCCATCGGGGTCTCACACACCAGCTCGGCCCAGAGCCCCGAGGCACGAATCTCCCAACCTCGGGAAGGCAACGGCACCTCGAACTCCACGACGGCGAGAGGATCGGCGTCCAAGCGCAGCAGCAGACCGTGAAAGGTGGCGTGACCCCGATGCGGATATTTGGTGGTCATCAGTGTGATGGCAACCGCTGCGGCGGGCAGCACAGCGTCGAGGCGGTGTGATTCGTGCCAGTCAATCGAATCATCGGGTGCGTGCTCAAGCTCCACCGCGCCAGACCGTACCCGCGGCCACGATCGACCACGGCGGCATCGGGTCAGAGGCATTGGGCCTGAGGCCTACCGTCGCTGATGTAGCAGCGCCCATGATCGGCTACACCAGTGTTCACCGCTACTCGCACCGGGGGCCCGCATTGACCGAGTTCTTCGACACCGTCGACACCATCAACTACGAAGGCACTGCCAGCGACAACCCGTTGGCATTCCGCTGGTACGACGCCGATCGGATGGTCGGCGATCGAACGATGGCTGAGCACCTTCGTTTCGGTGTGTGTTACTGGCACAGCTTCGCCTGGGATGGGTCCGACATCTTCGGCTCGGGAACCCTCGATCGGCCATGGCATCCGACCTTCGCAGGCGACACCGATCCGATGGTCGCGGCGCGGGCCAAGATGGACGCAGCGTTCGAGTTCGTCTCCAAGCTCGGTGCGCCCTACTTCTCGTTCCACGATGCCGACATCGCCCCAGCCGGGGCGACCTTCGCCGAGTCTTGTCACAACCTCGACAAGATGGTCGACTACGCCGGCGAACACATGAGCCGCACGGGGGTCGAGTTGCTGTGGGGCACGACCAATGCCTTCTCTCATCCCCGTTTCATGGCCGGCGCAGCGACCAATCCCGATCCCGAGATGTTTCGGTATGCAGCAGCTCAGGTCGCGCACTGCATGCAGAAGACCCACGAGCTCGGCGGCGCAAACTACGTGCTCTGGGGCGGCCGCGAGGGCTACGAAAGCCTCCTCAATACAGACATGAAACGTGAGCTCGACCAACTCGGCCGGTTCATGAACATGGTGGTGCAGCACAAACACGACATCGGTTTCACCGGCACGATCCTCATCGAGCCGAAACCGATGGAACCCACCAAGCATCAGTACGACTACGACGTCGCGGCTGTGTACGCATTCCTCCAGAAGTACGGGTTGGAGAACGAGATCAAGGTCAACATCGAGGTCAACCACGCCACGCTCTCCGGCCACGATTTCCATCACGAGGTGGCCGTCGCCGTCGACAACGGCATCTTCGGGTCGATCGATGCCAACGCCGGCGACGACCGCCTCGGTTGGGATCTCGACCTGTTCCCCACATCGGTCGAGGACATGTCCCTCGGCCTTCTCGAGATCCTCCGCGGCGGCGGTTTCACGACCGGCGGGATGATGTTCGACTGCAAGCTGCGACGTCAGTCGATCGCCAGAGAGGATCTGTTCATCGCCCACATCGGTGCAATGGACACGCTCGCCAAGTCACTCCTCGTCGCCCAGTCGATCATCGCTGAAGGCCAGTTGGCCCGCCGCGTCGAGGAGCGTTATGCCGGATGGGACGAGCCCGCAGCGCGAGCCATTCTCGACGGTGGCGTGACGCTCCAACAGATTCATGACGAGGTCGTCGCCTCCGGGCGCGACCCCCAGCCTCGGTCCGGTCGCCAGGAACTGCTCGAACGTCTCGTGGCCCGCCACATCGACACGGTCGCCTGAGGAGGTCGCATGGCCGTCGTCCTCGGCGTCGACTCGTCGACGCAGTCCACCAAGGTGGAAGCCCGCGATCTCGCAACCGGCGAGGTCCTTGCGTCCGCTTCGGCCCGCCACCCCGCAACGAGCCCTCCGCGATCGGAGCAGGACCCTGCGTCGTGGTGGGCAGCACTTCGCGAGGCCGTGCACGCACTCGGCGACATCCGCCCCCTGGTCGTGGCGATGTCGGTCGCCGGTCAGCAACACGGCCTGGTCCTGCTCGACGAGGCCGGAAACCCTGTCCGCCCGGCGAAGCTGTGGAACGACACCGAGTCGGCGCCGCAGGCCGAGCGGCTTGTCGCCGCGTGGGGCGCCGAAGCGTGGGCCGATGCCACCGGCACCGTTCCCGTTCCCGCCATCACGATCACGAAGCTGGCGTGGGTCGCCGATCACGAACCGGAGGCACTCGCCCGAGCGGCGAAGGTGATGCTGCCACACGACTACCTGACCTGGCGTCTCACGGGCCGCCACGTGACCGACCGGGGCGACGCATCCGGGACCGGCTGGTTCGATCCTGTCGAGAACCGTTATCTGCCGGACCTCATCGCCCGCGCCGTTGGCAACGCCGAATTCGCCGGTGAGCTTCCGCTCGTACTCGGCCCAGAGGAAGCTGCCGGGACCCTCCTGCCTGCAGTCGCTGAGGACCTGGGGCTTCGGCCCGAAGTCCTGGTAGGCCCTGGCAGCGGCGACAACATGAGCGCTGCGCTTGGCCTCGGTCTGCGTTCCGGCGACGCCACGATCTCGCTCGGGACGTCTGGCACCGCGTTCGCCGTGTCGACGACGCCGACTCGGGACCCGTCGGCCGCCGTGGCCGGGTTCGCCTCGGCCGATGGCGGCTTTCTACCTCTCGTCTGCACGCTCAATGCCACCAAAGTGACCGACACCGTGGCCCGTTGGTTCGGACTCGGCCCGTCGGAGCTGGCCGACCTCGCTCTCGAGGCAGCCGACGAGCCGGGCACCGTCACGTTGATCCCCTGGTTCGACGGTGAGCGCACGCCCAACGTTCCTGACGCCACCGGAACCATGCTCGGCATCACGAATGCCACGACACGTCAGCAAATCGCCCTCGCCGCACACGACGGTGTGCTCTGCGGACTGCTCGACGGCGTCGATGCGCTCTCCGCGGTCGGCGCCTCGGTCGGCGGTCGTCTGTTTCTCGTCGGCGGCGGTGCTCGCAGCCCCGCCTACCGGCAACGGCTCGCCGATCTCGCCGGCCGTTCCATCGTGGTTCCCCACACCGACGAGACCGTTGCCACCGGTGCCGCTGCGCAAGCCGCCGTGGTGGTCAGTGCCGATGACCTCGAAACGGTCGCTCAACGATGGAACCTCGGTTCCGGCGACAGCGTCGCCCCGCAGCATGATGGTTCCGACGTTCGGGAGCGCTATGGCCGCATGACTGAGGGCGCGGTGAGCAGCTCGCCCTAACCTGTCGTCCGTGACAACGAACGGGCGATCGACGAGTAGCACGGTTGCCTCGCTGCACCAGTTGCACGATGCCCTTCGAGCGATCGACCTTCCGTTCGATCTGCCGGGCGACCCCGCAGCACGAGACACCCGGAACGAGCTGGCCAATCAGATCGCCGACTACCTGATTCCGAGGCTGGAACGACTCGATGCGCCTCTGTTGGCCGTGCTCGGCGGCTCGACGGGCTCGGGGAAGTCCACGATCACGAACTCGCTGGCTGGAGCCGACGTGTCACCGTCCGGCGTCCTCCGGCCCACCACCCGGGCTCCTGTCCTGATCTGTCACCCGGATGACCTGCCGTGGTTCTCGGCGACCGACATACTCCCCCACCTCCCGCGCGTGACCGGCGACGGAGTTGCCACCGGGGAGACGCTGAAGGTCGAGGCAGTGCCGACCCTGCTGCCTGGCCTGGCCTTGATCGACGCACCCGACATCGACTCGGTCGAGGAGGCGAACCGAGAGCTCGCCACGCAACTGCTCGCTGCCGCCGACCTCTGGTTGTTCGTCACCACTGCCGTTCGTTACGCCGATGCCGTTCCGTGGGAGTTCCTCGGTCGGGCCAAGAGCCGCGGCACCTCGCTGGCCGTCGTGATCAACCGCATGCCTGCCGGTGCTGCCGCCGAGATCGTCCCTCACCTGCAGGGCATGCTCATCGATGGCGGGCTGCCGGACGTTGCGGTCTTCGCCATCGACGATCACGAACTGGTCGACGGGCGGCTTCCGACCGCAGCCACGGCCGAGCTCTCGAACATGCTCGGCGCGCTGGCCGTCGACGCCGATGAGCGGGCCCGAGTGGTTCGCCACACGATCGACGGCGCACTGGCCAGCATCCCAGACCGAGCGCGAGCCGTCCTCCTGGCCTCGACGTCGACCGACCGTGCCGCGTCCTCGCTCACCGAGGCGGCCGACCAACGGATGTCTGCCTGTCGCGAGGCGATTCGCACCGACCTGTCAGGAGGCGCGTTGCTCCGCGGCGAGGTCCTCGATCGGTGGCAGGAGCTGATCGGCACCAACGAGATGATGAGGGCTCTCCAGAGCCGGATCTCGGCCGTGCGGGACAGAATCGCCGGGTTCGTGCGTGGTCGTCCGGGGGCCACCAATGATGTGCAGGGCGAGATCACCTCGACCCTCGAGCAGCTGCTCGTCGACCATTTCGATGCTGCCGCGCTGTCGGTCACCAACACGTGGCGCCAGCTACCCGGGGGAGTCGTCGCTCTCCACGGCGACCGAGATCTCGAGCGGACCTCGGATCGGACTCGCCAACAGATCGGACCCGAGATCCGAGCGTGGCAGGACGACATTCTCGATCTCGTGCGGGAGCGAGGCGCCGGCAAGCGCAACATGGCCCGGGTCATGGCCTTCGGCGTGAACGGCGTCGGCGTGGCGCTGATGATCGTGCTCTTCGCCCAGACAGGTGGCATCACGGGCGGCGAGGTGGCCGTGGCATCCGGGACGGCCGGCGTGTCACAAGCCTTGCTCAACGCGATCTTCGGCGAGCAAGCGGTTCGAGAACTCGCCGCGGCCGCCCGCGATCGGCTCATCGCTCGCGTCGACGGGCTGATCGATCAGGAGGCCGCCCGCTACCACGCTCAGGTTGCCGAATTGTCCTCTGGCACTTCCGTCAGTGCATCCCTCGAGCGTTCGATCGACGGGCTGGCTCGCCCATGAGGTCTGTCGCGTGATCGGCCGTTCACGTTCAGGCAACACCCCGCTCCCCGAGCGGCTCGACGCGCTCCGATCGGCGATCGACCTGGCCGACGGCCGGCTCGATGCCGACGCGGTCGCCTTCGGACAGAATGTGATCGCCAAGGCAGATGAGCGTCTTCGTCACGGCACGACTCACACCCTCGTCGCACTGCTCGGGGCCACCGGGGCCGGAAAGTCGAGCCTCACCAATGCGCTGGTGGGTGCCGAGGTTGCCACGACGGGCGTGCGGCGGCCGACGACCTCCTCGACGATGGCCTGCGTATGGGGTGACGCCGACACGATGTCGACCAGCGGGCCGCTGCTCGATTGGCTGGAGGTTGACCGCCGCCATCTCGTCGCCCCTGGCGAGCTGGGTGGATTGGTGCTTCTCGACGTGCCGGACCACGACTCGGTCGAGGTCGGTCATCGGCTGGAGATGGAACGTATTGCCGAGCACTGCGACCTGATGGTGTGGGTCACCGATCCCGAGAAGTACGCGGACGCTGCGCTCCACCGGTATCTGTCCTCGCTCGCCGGTCACGACGCGGTCACCGTCCTGGTACTGAACAAGACCGACAGGCTCGACCCTGCGGGGCAACGGGCCTGCGAGGCCGACCTTGCCCGCCTCGCCGTCGCTGACGGCATCAACGATCCCGCCGTCATCTCCTTGTCGGCTTCGACCGGAGATGGCGTCGAGCGGCTTCGAGACCGCCTTGCCGCGGCAGTGCGCAGCACCGAGGCAATGGCGTCTCGGCTGCAGGCCGATGTTGCCGTCGCGGCCAGCGAGATGGCTCGGTCCAACGGCGCCGTCGCAACCAAGAGGTCAGGGGACGGGGTCGATCGACGAGCCGCCGATCGGCTCGCTGCCGAGCTGGTCGACGCCACCGGAATCGCGAAGGTCACCGATGCCGTCGCCGCCGGAACGAAGCGAGATGCCGCCGCCGTCATGGGGTGGCCATACACCCGGTGGGCGAGGCGGCTCCGACCACATCCGCTCGGCCGGCTCCACCTCGGTCGTGGCAGCTCGGGGCGCAGCTCGCTGCCAGCGGCCTCAGCCGCCCAGTCGTTGCGGGTCGGCGGCGCCATTCGCACGTTCGTCGACGGCGTGAGTCGCGATCTCGACGATCCGTGGCCACAGCTGATCCGAGCTGCAGGCACTCCTCGACCTGACGTCCTCACTGACCGACTCGACCGCGCCGTCGCCGACGGCGTTCGCACCCATGCTGGGCGGACGCCACGCTGGTGGTCGTTGGTCGGTGCCATCCAGGTCGCGCTCGCCGTTGCCGCTGCGGTCGGGTTCGTGTGGTTGACCGTTCTGTTCGCCCTGCAATGGTTCCAGATCCCCGACCCGCCCACACCGGAGTGGCGAGGCTGGCCGATCCCGACGCTGCTGTTCGGCGCCGGAGTGGCCGTCGGCCTTCTGGTGGCGGTGTTCGCACGACGGGTGGCCGGATTGAGCGCGCGTCGCGCCGCCAGGCGAACGAAGGCAACGGCAATCGAGAACGTCGGGATCGTGGCCAACGAGCTCGTCGTCGACCCGGTCAAACGCGAGCTGGCTGACCGAGGCGCCCTGGCCGAACTCCTCGAACGAGCCGGCGCCGACAAGCGCCTGATGACTGCCTCCGAGCGCATCGACCCCGCCCGATAGTCTCCAGTCGTGAAGTATCTGAGCGATGCGTGGTTGGATCGGGCGGCGGCCGCGGTCGCCGATGTCGAGCCGGTCGATGAGGCATTCTCGATCGGCTACGTGATCACTGGCGGGCCAGACGGGGACCGGGCGTACACATTGCAGCTGGGGCCCGACGTCGTCACCGTTCGACCCGAGGCCGAGGCACCGGTGACCCTCCAGATGACCTGGTCCGTCGCTTGCGGCATCGCCCGCGGCGAGCTCAGTGCCCAGCGAGCATTCCTCGACGGTGACATACAAATTGGCGGCGACGCTCAGGCCCTCGTTGGCACCACCGACAGTCTCGCAGCCGTCGATCAGCGCCTCACCGAGTTGCGCAGCCTCACCGAGTACTGACCACCAAACCCGAGGTTTCGGACCCCCATTTCCGGGGGTCACAGCCTCCGGTTCGCTGACGAGCAACTACAGATGCGGCAGACTCGCCGACGGGAGAACGTCGCCGGGCGACCGTTGGCGGCAGTCATCTCACGGAGGGAACCGTCGCCGTCGGCAACCGGTGACGCGTCGTGGGAGACCGCCTCGACATCGTGTTCGTCGACACAGCTACCACCGCAGATTTTCGGCGGCAGGACACCCGGCAGCGCTACTCGTCATCGAGCTGCGTGACGGCGAGAGCTAGGGTCTTCGCGTGCCCGAGATGCCCGAAGTGCAGGCTCACTGTGAGCGGATGACCGAGGCGCTGACCGGCGCCCAGCTCACGGCCTTTCGTCTGATCAACTTCGCCGGCCTCAAGACGTTCGACCCTCCTGCTGATGCCGCGGTCGGAGCTTCGTTGGTCGGCGTCGAACGCCATGCCAAGTATCTGATGCTTCGGTTCGACAACGACGTCACCCATGTCGTGCACCTGATGCAGGGCGGGCGGCTGCGGCCAGACCCGAAACAGTCGAAGAAGCCCAGGAACGGGATCGCCCGCTGGGTGTTCGAAGGTTCGGACGGCGAGCTGGCTTGGTTGCTGACCGAGGCCGGCACCGAACGCAAGGCCGGCGTGTGGGCGGTGCGAGGCGACCCTCGGGAGCAAGACCCGCTGCTCGGGCTCGGCCCGGATCCGAGCACCCTCGACCGGGACGAATTCGCAGCCGTGATCGAGGTGCACAGTCGACGACTGCATGGCGTGTTGCGGACGCAGGGCATCGTGTCGGGACTCGGGCGAATGCTGGCCAACGAGATCCTGTTCGACGCCGGCCTGTCGCCGTTCTCCAATGCGTCGAAGCTCAGCGATGACGACATGACGTCGTTGTACGAGTCGACGTTGCGGGTGGTCACTGCGGGAACCGAGTACGAGCGCACGCTCGACGACATCGGCAAGAGCGTGGACCGGCCCTCGAAGGTGCACAACCGGTCGGGCGAGCCCTGCCTGGGCCGGGGAGATGCGGGCCCGTGCGGCGACACGGTGCACACGGTCGAGTACCGCAAGTACACGGTCTACTACTGCCCCACCGAACAAACCGGCGGCAAGGTCCTCGCCGACAACACCACCAGCAAGTTCCTCAAGTAGCCGCAAACCTCGGGTTTGGACCCCACAAAATCGGGGGTCATAGCCTCGGGTTCAGGCCCGCTTCGCCTGAAAGGCGTCGAGAGACGCTCGGGTGGTCTTCTGGACCTTCGCCTTGAGGAACGCGGTCCAGCCCAGGAACTTGCCGGGAGCTCCAAGTGCCTGCGAGGACCACTTCCAGAAGTCGAACTCATCCCTGTGGTCGACGATCTTCCCATCGACGATCGTCATCGTCGCCGTCACTTCGTTCCGGACAGGACGTCCGGTCTTGGTGAACGTGTAGTCAGCCACCCACTTCGTCACCGCCGACATGTCAGTCGCCTCGACGATCGTATGGGTGACCGAGAGGTCGGTGTCGCTCGCGCACAACATCCGCCACATGTCGCCCGGATCGCGGCCGGTGAGGACGCCAAAGGCCGGGTCCTCGAAGACGACATCTCCGCTATAGCAGCCGGCCATTGCCTCGCCATCCCGATCGGCAAGTGCGTTGTAGAACATGGTGACGAGTTCGGCTGACATCCGCTGAGCCTAGGTCACTCGGCCGAAACGCCGACCGGCGGAGCCGAGAGCTCCGCCGGTCGAATCGAGATGTTGCAGTCCCGTTTGTCAGGCGTGCGCAGCGCGAGGCGACAGGCTGGCCGGTTTCACAGCAGACCGAGGCCCTTCACGGTGTCGCGCTCTTCGACGAGCTCGGCCCAGCTGGCCTCGATCCGTTGCTGGCTGAAGTCGTTGACCTCGAGCCCCTGGACGATGGCGAAGTCGCCTCCGGAGCAGGTCACCGGGAACGAGGTGACGATGCCTTCCGGTGCTCCGTAGGAGCCGTCCGAGATCACCGACATCGAGACCCAGTCACCCTCGTCGGAGCCGAGTGCCCAGTCGTGGAGGTGATCGATCGCAGCGTTCGCTGCCGAGGCCGCCGAGGAGGCCCCCCGCGCTTCGATGATTGCCCCACCGCGCTTGGCAACGGTCGGGATGAAGTTCTCCTCGAGCCAGCTCTGATCGTTGACCAGCTCGGCAGCGTTCTGACCCTTCACCTCGCAGTGGAAGATGTCGGGGTACTGCGTCGTGGAGTGGTTGCCCCAGACGGTCATCTTCTTGATGTCGTTGACGGTGGTGCCGGTCTTGGCCGCCAACTGGCTGAGCGCACGGTTGTGGTCGAGACGGGTCATCGCTTGGATCTGACGAGGATCGATGTCGGGAGCGTTCGACAGAGTGATCAAGGCGTTGGTGTTGGCGGGGTTGCCGACGACGAGCGCCTTGATCCCCTTGCTGGCACTGCTGTTGATGGCTTTGCCCTGCGGTCCGAAGATGCCGCCGTTGGCCTCGAGCAGGTCCGCGCGCTCCATACCCGCCTTGCGGGGCATGGCGCCAACGAGCAGGGCGTAGTCGGCATCGCCGAACGCAACGTCGGCGTCGTCGGTGCGGATCATGCCGGCGAGCAGCGGGAACGCGCAGTCGTCGAGCTCCATCGCTACACCTTCGAGCGCTCCGAGCGCCGGCGTGATCTCGAGCATCTGGAGGATGACGGGCTGATCGTCGCCCAACAATGCGCCGGATGCGATACGGAAGAGGAGGCTGTAGCCGATCTGGCCTGCAGCTCCGGTGACGGTGACTCGAACGGGTGCCTTGCTCACGACCTGGTCGCTCCTTTGCGCTTGTGCCCTAGGTGGGCGTTTCGCATGGTAGCCAGACCACCGCGACCCGCACCAAAGGATGCGTCTCGGTCAACCCGAGGCTATGACCCCCGATTCTGTGGGGCCCAAACCCGAGGTTTGCGAATCAGCGGGTGTTGCCGATCCAGGCGGTGTGCAGGGCTGCGTAGCGACCGCCGGCTTCGACCAGCTCCGCATGCGGTCCCATCTCCACCAACTCGCCCGCGTCGAACACCATCACGAGGTCGGCCGCCTCCGCCGTCGCCAGCCGGTGGGCGATGCTGACCAGCGTCCGTCCCTCGGCCAACTTGCGCAGCGCGGTGGTCAGCGCCTGATCCGTTTCCGGATCGACGGCCGAGGTCGCTTCATCGAGGATGAGCAGACCGGGGTCGGCCAGGGCCGCTCGCACGAGCGCCACCAGCTGCCGCTCACCGACCGACAGATTGTCGCCCCGCTCCCCGACCCGAGCATCGAGCCCGCCCGGCAGCTTCTGGATCCACCACGTCAGATCCAGCACCTCGAAGGCCCGGTCGATGTCGTCGTCGGTGGCACCGGGCCGCCCGAAGCGGATGTTCTCCCGCACCGTCGTGTCGAACAGGAATCCGTCCTGGGGAGCCATCCGGACCGACCGGTGGCGGGACTCGGCGTCCGCGTCCGCGAGCCGCACTCCATTGAGCAGAACGACACCGGCCGAGGGATCGGCCAGCCGGCACAACAGCTTCGCAAACGTCGTCTTGCCGGAACCGGTCTCGCCGACGATCGCGACGTTCGACCCGGCGGGGATCGTGACGTTCACCCCGTGGAGCACCGGGGGCCCCGTGCGGTACGAGAACTGCAGCTCCTCGGCAACGACCTCGATTGCGCCGCCCGGAATCTCGAGACCTTCGATCGGCTCGACCACGTCGGCCGGCTGATCGATCAAGTCGAGGATCTTTCGCCAACCGGCCACGGCGGTCTGGGTCTGATCGAGGGTCTCGCTCACCTCGGCGATCGGGCCTTGGAGGAGGGTGATCAGGAACAGGCAGGCAACGAGTTCACCGGCCTGGAGATCCCAGGCTTCTCGTTGGGCGATCCCGAGCACGAGTGCCGCCGCCAGCGCCAACGCACCGAAGAAGTCGCCGATGGTGAAGGTGAACGCGGTGTACCACTGCGCCTTCACACGAGCCCGGAACCTTCCCTCGATAGCGACGTCGAGCCGGCGTTGGCTGCGGTCCTCCACGCCGTAGGCCCGCACCACGGCGGCGCCCATGACTGACTCACCAAACGTGGTGACCATCTCCCCGACTCGGGTGCGGAAAGCGTCGTAGGCGCTCAGTTGACGCACCTGGAGAACGCGCAGGAGCGGGATGACCGGTGCGTAGCAGATCAAGGTGATCAGCGCGATCTGCCACGAGTAGAACGCAAGCACAGCGAAGGTCCCCAGGATGACCGTGGGATTCACCGTCCACGAGAACAGACCCCATTGCACGAACCGGCTGAGCGTCTCGGCGTCGCTGGTGACCCTGGCCACCAAAACACCGCGACGGGTGTCGTTGTGGTCTGCGATCGAGAGCTGGTGAACTCGTTCGAAGGCTCGATTGCGTAGTGCGGCCAGAGCCTGCTGGGCTCGCACGACGAGCCGCCGCTGGGTGAGCCACGAGATCAGGCCGGCCACGAGCACCACCACGAGCGCGACGATGACGTTCGTACGCACGATGTCCGGCCGCACCTCGTCACCGAGCACACCCTGGTCGAGCGCCCGCTGGATCACGATCGGCACGACGAGCTTGCCGACAGCAATCGATAGTCCCATGAAGAAGGTGGCGACGAGACCCGCTCGGGCCTCGGGTGTCTCAGCGAGGCCGCGGCGCAGCACTTGGAGCGCGCCGTCTCCGTGTTCCTCGGATGTGATGAAAAGTTCGTCCTCGAACGTCGGTGCCGCCATCAGGCTGCCTGCTCGTATGCCCGGACGAGCGACTCGTAGCCGGGGTTGGCCAGCAGCTCGGTATGGGTACCAGCGGCAGCGATCCGTCCACCGTCGAAGTAGAGGACTCGATCCGCCAGTTCGATCGTCGACACCCGCTGCGCCACGACGATGACGGTGGCGTCGACCGATCGGCGGAGGTTGGCAAGGATCTGCTGCTCGACCTCGGCGTCGACCGCGCTGGTGGCATCATCGAGGACGAGCAGGCGCGGCCGGCGGATCAGCGCTCGAGCCAATGCCACACGTTGACGCTGCCCGCCGGAGAGGGTGACTCCCCGCTCACCGACGACGGTGTCGTACCCCTCGGCCAGCTCCTGGATGAAGACGTCGGCCCGCGCGATCTTGGCAGCGGCTCGCACCTCGGCGTCTGACAGACGACCGGACAGATCGATGTTCGCCCTCACTGAATCGGCAAACAGGAACGACTCCTGGAAGACGAGCGCGACCGCATCGGTGCGTTCGATCGGATCGAGGTGGTCGACGGCGACGCCGCCGATTCGGACCACGCCCTCCTCGGGGGGCAACAAGCCGCACAGCACCGAGCAGAGCGTCGACTTTCCGGCACCCGTCGAGCCGACGATGGCAACGGTCTCCCCGGGATGAATCTCGAGATCGACTCCGCTCAGGATCTGGCTGCGATGCTGCTCCACCACGTGGTGTCCGTGGAGGTCTCCACCTGCCGATACATCTTCGAACGAGAACGTGATCCCGTTGACCTCGACTCCCAGAGCGCCGGCCGCAAGCGGCTCAGTCGATGTCGGGCTCGGCGGCACCTCGGAATCGAACACTCCGGCCAGTCGCTCGTGGGCGACGACCGACGGCGGAAGGCTCGTGAGGAAGAACCCGAAGACTCGCATCGGAAAGGACAGAACGCTGAACAACGCAGCGACTTGGACGAGCTCTCCCGGCGTCACGGCGCCGGCTTGAATACGATATGTGCCGAGCAGGACCACCACGACGATGCCGATGTTCGGCAGGACATCGATGACGGTGTCGAACGCTGCGGTCAGGAACCCGACTTCGACGCGATCCTTCCGGAGCTCCTCGACTCGCTCACCGAATCGAACACCCTCGGCTTCGGCTCGCCCTAGCGTCTTCACGACGAGCGCCCCGTCGAAGCTCTCGTGGGCCACCGCCGACACCTTGCCGACGTCGGCCTGGACCCGGGACGCGGGTATCTCGATTCGGCGGCTGTACACGTGGTTCAGGAACGCCAACGCAGGGAAGAGGGCAAGAGCCACCGCAGCGAGGAGCGGATCGACCAGCACGAGGCTGATCGCAGAGAAGATCGTGAGGAAGAAGACACCGATCGTGAACGGAAGTGGCATCAGCACCTGCGTGGCCATCTCGGCGTCGTTGTCGACGTGGGCCAGCAGTTCACCCGTCGGGCGTTCCTGGTGCCACGACAGCGGGAGTCGCAGGTACTTCTCCCCCAGCCGGTGGCGATAGGTCCGCTGCACCTCTTCGCCGGCCAGCATGCCGAAGTACCGACGCCCCACGGTGCCGACGATCCGGATGACGGTGATGACCGCCAACGCGGCGACTCCCCACCAGACGGTCGAGCCGGTGATCCCCGGCTCCTCGAACGCCGGCAGGACCACGTCGTCGGTGATTCGGCCGAGCACGACCGCTGAGCCGACGGTTCCGAACGCGAAGATCAGTGCAGCTGAGGCAGCGAGCAGGATCGAACGTGGATGCATGCCGATCATCCGCCGCAGGAGGAACAGGCCGCGACGGAACATCGAGCGTTGCGCCCACTCGGTGCTGCCGATCGCTCCGGCCTCGATGATGCGCGTCGACGCGTTGGATGTTTGTGGCCCGGTCAAGCCCGCGAATCTACCCCGATGGAGTCAGGGCGCCGGTGTGAATTCGGGCCGGTTGGCGAGTGGGGAAGCCCGCGTGAGTGGCACCCAGAGACAGAACCCGCGCCCCTCGTCGCTCCCAATGGCCCAAAAGAAGAACTAACTCGACAAACTGACTAGTCGGATGTATTGTTCGACCAGTACCTCGGCAAACTGCATAGCTGGGGCGGGAGCGAGACGAGAGGTCGATCCAGGTGGCACGACGCAGGGACAAGCGCAGCCAGTGGCTCAAAGGCATCCTCGACCTTTGCGTGCTCGGGATCCTCGTCGAGGGCGAGGCGTACGGCTACGAGATCGCCGGACGGCTCGCCGACGACGGCATTGGAGAGATCAAGGGGGGAACCCTCTACCCGGCGCTCACCAAGCTCGAAGACGACGGCTACGTCGTCGCCACGTGGCGTGAGGGCGATGGTGGCCCGAACCGCAAGTACTACCGCATCACCCAGGCCGGTTCTGCCTACTTGGACCTCGAATCGGCGGGCTGGCAGACCCTCGCCGACTCGGCTGCAGAACTGATGGGTCTGCGCCAACGACTCGAAAGGCACTGACATGACCGACGCCACGTGGCGCTACCTCGCCCAACTCGTCATCGCACTCCGCCAGTACGGCGTGCGTGGCGCCCGCATCGGCGACCACGTCGCCGAGATCGCCCAGCACCTCGAGGAAAGCGGCGCCGACCCGGTCGCCGAGTTCGGTACGCCCGGAGAGCTGGCGGCGCGACTCGCCGAGGACGAGCAGCGCATCCCCGCGTGGATGCGTTCCTTCGTGGTGCGGCTCGCAACGATGAGCCTGGCCATGGCCGGTGTCGCCATCGGGATGTCGGCGTTCACCGGAGACGGGGAGCGCGCATCGATCACCCTTGGCGGCATCACGGGCGCCGTGGGACTGGGCTTGATGATCCTCACACTTTCCCGACTCTTCGCCGACGGGCTGGACGGACGCTCGGCCTGGTCAGTGGTGCGCCGGCCGGTCGTCGCCGTGTGGCTCGGCGGTTCGGTGCTTGTCTCGATCGTGGGTGCCGCCGACTACGTCATCGCCGAATGGTTACGGCCAAACGCACTGGTCGTTGCTGTGCTGCTGGTCGTGATCGGCATCGGGTTCGCCGCTCTCGCCGACTCGCCGGTCCGGTTCCCGGCCCACGCAAAGCACCTGGACCGTCTCCGTCGCGGCTTGCTCGCCGGACATGCACCGGCGGTCCCGTCCCGCCACTGAGCTGCCCGCTGCGACTTCGGCGGATTCGGCGGGCAAGAGAACGGCGGCCGAGACCGCGTCTCGCCCTCCTAACCCGGTGTGAATTCGGCCCGTAGGTGCTTGATGCCGTTGACGAAGTTGGAGTTCAGGTAGTCAGGCTCACCGACGGCGTGGATGTCCGGGAGCCGCTTGAACAGCTCGCGAAACATGACCGTGATCTCGCGGCGGGCGAGGTTCGCTCCGAGACAGAAGTGGGGTCCGGGTCCGCCGAAGCCCACGTGGTTGTTCGGCGTTCGCGTGATGTCGAACGTGTACGGATCCTCGAACACGTCCTCGTCCCGATTGGCCGACGCGTAGAACAACAGGACCTTCTCGCCCTTCTTCAGCTCGAAGCCGCTGAGCACGTGGTCGGCGTGAAGAGTCCGACGCATGAAGATCACCGGGCTCGCCCAGCGCACGATCTCCTCGACGGCACCGCGCGAGAGTCCGTCGAAGTCCTCGACCAAGGCCTGGCGTTGTTCTGGGTGCAGGGTCAGCTGGTACAGACCGTGCGAGATGGCGTTCCTCGTGGTCTCGTTGCCGGCGACGAGCAACAGGACGAAGAACGAGTTGAGGTCGGCCTGCGACAGCACCTCGCCATCGGCATCGGGAGTGATGAGGGCGGTGGTGAGATCGTCCGTCGGTCGTTCCCGGCGCTCGGCGACCATCTCCTCCATCAGGGCGACCAGTTCCGCACCGGCGATCAGCAGCGCACCGATCAACTCATCCGGTTCGAGCTCACCCACGTACTCGGGATCACCGGCACCGAGAATCACGTTCGACCGCTCGAAGACGAAGTCCCACTTGTCCTCGGGAACACCCATCATCTCGCAGATGATCTGCAACGGCAGACGGGCCGCCACCTCGGTGACGAAGTCGCAACTCCCCTTGGCTGCGATGTCATCGACGACCTTCGCCGCCACCTCCTGCACCTGATCCTCGACCCGTTTCAGCATCCCCGGCGTGAACGCGGCAGACACGAGCTTGCGCTGGTGTGCGTGGCGCGGATCGTCCATGTTGATCATCCCCCCGAAAAACTCGAGGAACTCGGGCGGTAGATCGACGATGCCGGTCGCGCCTTCGGCCGAACCGAAGATCTCGGGGTGTTTCGAGGCGAAGAGCACGTCCTTCATCTTCGTGAGCACGTAGTAACCGGGACCGGCCTCCAGAGGACCGAACGCGACCTCGTTGAAGAACGGAATCGGGTTCTCCCGACGGAGTTTGGTGAACACCCCCTCGCGCTCCTCGCGCGGACGTTCCCAGAAACCGTCCTCGGACAGATCGATCTCTTCGAGGCTGAGCGTTTCGACTGGCTGCATTCGATCAGTGTGACCCACGGTGCTCGTTGCCGCCACATTGTCCAAGGGTCGCCACTGCGGGTGGTCGAGCGGGTGGAATCACCCAGGTAGTGGTGTCGTTCGAATCCGGCGGGAGCGGACGGCCGTCCGTAAGATTGCGCTCCTATGACTGTGACACTTCTGAAGCGACTGGCGATGTTGGCGGCACTCGTGACGCTCGCCGCCACCCTCAACACCACGGCTGTCTCAGCCCAGGACACTCGGCCGGGCAGCAGCGCATCGCTCGCCGCCGACCAGACACCGGAGCTCCAGATACAGCGCCTCTACGGCGCCGTGTTCGACCGTGCTCCCGACGACGGAGGATTCGCCTTCTGGGTCAACGAGCTGAAGTCGGGGGCCCGCAGCCTCCGCGAGATCGCCGACGCAATGGTCGGCATCAGCCCAGAGTTCACCGACACCTACGGCAACCTGAACAACCTCGACTTCGTCAATCGGCTCTACCTGAACGTCCAGGGTCGTCCGGGTGAAGCCGGCGGCGTTGCCTTCTGGAGAGGGCAGCTCGATTCCGGCGCCCGCAGCCGTGGCGGCGTGGTGCTCGGATTCAGTGAGAGCCCCGAGTATCGGGCAGCCACCGGATCAACGGTGCCGCTCGATCGGCTCTATTGCGCCTTCTTCCTTCGCAACCCCGATGCCGGAGGCAAGAGTTTCTGGACGAGTCGCTATCTCGTCGATGAGCTCTCACTCGGAGCGATCGCCCAGCAGTTCACCAGCGTGCCCGAGTTCTCGAACCTCTACGGTTCGCTCACCGATCGTGAGTTCGTCGAACTCATCTACAAGAACGTCCTCGGCCGCGACCTCCCGCTTGTGGAGATCGGCGGGCCGTCCTTCTGGACCGGCCAGCTCGCCACCGGTGCCCGCACCCGTGGCCAGGTCATGGTCGCCTTCAGCGAGGCTGCGGAGTATCTCAACCGCTGGGCGCCGAACACCCCATGCCCTGCTGCCGGTAAGGCCCGACCTGACGCCGTCAATGACTCCGGCACGGTCCTCAGCGCCACCTCGAGCTCCGTCACGATCAACTGGCGCCAGAACGACGTGGTCCCCTTCGGCACCACCGTCGCCATCGCCACCCAGGGAACAAAGGGAACCGCTGTCAACAACGGCAACGGCACCTTCACCTACACCCGCAACTCCACCGCCGGCACGACCGACAGTTTCACCTACAAGCTGACCTCGGCCGACAAGATCACAGACACCGCGACGGTGAACATCACCATCCTCGCGCCGGGAGCCGATGGCATCCCGACCGCCGTGGATGACGTGGCCATGACCACTCCGAACACTCCGGTCAACATCCCGTGGGCCGCCAATGACACCACCAATTCCGGCGTCACCGTGCTGTCGATCACCCAGCCGACCAACGGCACCGTGGTCAACAACGGCAACAACACCTTCACGTACACGCCCAAGGCAGGGTTCAAGAACGCAGCCGACACGTTCACCTACACCCTGACCGATGGTGGAGCCCCGGCTGATACGTCGACGGCCACCGTGACGGTCAACGTCAGCGCCGGCGGCACGGTCACCGACGCAGCCGTCGACGATCGTGTGATCGTGGTCATCAACACCGCAACGACGCTGGCACCACTCGCCAACGACAGCGGCGCCGGCCTTGCCATCGCATCGTTCACCCAGCCGAGCCACGGTTCAGTCACCGCCGTCCAGGCGACCGGCACGACGACCCTGCGATACACGCCGAACACGGGCTACACCGCAGCACGAACCGGCACCGGCCTCGTCGGTGACACGTTCAGCTACACCCTCACCGATGCCGCCGGCAACCAGTCGACCGCGACCGTCGAGGTCGTCGTCCTCGCCAAGCCGGAGTGCGAGGTGTTCATGAACTACCCCTACGAGCCGGAAGTCGGCGCCGTCGACCCAGCGAACATCGAGCTCTTCTTCTCGAACCTCGGGTGTTTCGAGCTCTACTCGCCGACAGCCAACAAGCAGGTGCAGTGGAACAACATCACCGTCGACGGTACGGCCGTGACCACCACGTCGCCGGCTGCCAACAACGTGTTGCGTGATCTGGTTCCCGTCGGCACGAAGGCCGCCGACTTCTCGGTCCAGGTCGCCGGTACGGCAGTCCTGACGGTCGACGGCGCAACGGCCGTCACGATCCAGTTCCAGCTGCGTTTCTTCAGCACCGACAACGGGGCCACCTGGGCCCGTGACCCCGCCAGCTTCCGTGGGCGGGGCGACGCCGACGTGACCGTGGCCATCAACCCGCTGGCCTCGTAGACCAGCGGCCCCCTGGGGCAGATCGAACATCGGGCCCACCTCCTTGGATCAGCCAGGGAGGTGGGCCCGATGCGTTTTCGTCGGGCCCTGCCGGGGAGATGTCATGATCAGAGGATGGCCGAGCAGTTCGAGTTTCAAGACCTCAGCGACGCTGAGTTCTGGGGTGCGGACCTGAAGCGGGCGACGTTCCGCGATGTCGACCTCACGGGAGCGCGCGTCTCGCATGCCCGTCTGGTTGACGTCGTCATCGATGCCGAGATCGATCGTCTCATCGTCAACGGAGTGGATGTCACCGCATACGTCAACGAGCGCGACGAGTGGATTGCCCTTCGTTCGCAGATCCGCCCGACCGACCCCGACAGCATGCGCCAGGGATGGCGGGTCTTCGTCACGGCATGGGGCAACGCAATCGAGCGGGCGCGAGGTCTTACCGAGACACAGCGACACGCAACCGTCGACGGGGAGTGGTCGTTCGTC
>CBESNA010000058.1:0-27762 GCA_965530755.1 uncultured Acidimicrobiia bacterium
CGAGCAGGGTCTGGACCTGGGCCGGAATCGACACCATGACTGACCTCCTCGTTGTCCGGCCACCTTAGAACAGCATGACGAGGGCTTGCGTTGTTGACCGGACTCGGCCTGTTGGTTCGGTGCCCGGGCCGAGCGATGTGCATCAACCAAAGCCGACGAATCCAGTACTGTTCCTTTGTCATGAGGAGCGCGTCCGGAATGGGTCGTCACATCACCGACGAGGAGGTGGCGACGTATCATCGCGACGGCGTCGTGCTGCTCCGCAGCATGTTCGACCGGCAGTGGATCGACCTGTTGGACGAAGGTCTCGACAAGCAGTTGGCGCTGCCGACCGCCCGGGCCCGCGTGTGGGATCGTGATGTCGAAGGACGAACCATGTTCTGGGACAGCCAGGCGTGGTTGGGTGTCGAGCAGTACAAGCGCTTCGTTTTCGAGTCACCAGCGGCTGAGATCGCCGGCCGGATCATGGGCGCCTCGGAGGTCAACTTCTTCTTCGACGCAGTATTCGTTCGTTCGCCGGGCACGCAGTTCTCGACGCCGTGGCATCAAGACGAGCCGTACTGGTCAATCGAGGGATACGACAGTTGCACGGTTTGGATGCCCCTCGTGCCCGTCGCAGCGCAGAGCGCCTTGGCGTTCGTTCCCGGGTCCCACACCGACGCGCCGGCCTGGAAGCACTACAACTTCGGCGTTCTCAACCCTGATGATCACGGCGAGGTCGACCAAGTCGATTTCTCTGCCATGTCGCAGGATGAGGTGCCGGACATCGATGCCGATCGCACGACGTTCGGAGTCGTCAGCTGGGCGATGGAGCCCGGCGACTGTGTGGTCTTCAACGGCCGCACGATGCACGGCGGCTCGGGCAAGCTCGAATCGGACGTCGACCTGCGGGTGTTCACCTCGAAGTGGCTCGGCGACGACGCCCGCGTCATCTTTCGTGAATGCGGGATGGATCCGGATCACAGCGCGATCATGACCGAGTACGGCATGAAGCCCGGCGACCGCCCCGGCACGAATCTCTATCCCCGAGTCTGGGAGCACGCCAGTTCGCTCGACCAGAAAGCGGCCCATCAAGCCAGATCGGTCGAGCTGGCCCAGATCTCTTCGCCGTCTTCGTCGACTTCGTCTGTGCGCTCGAGACCGGCCGCCGCCGCGACTCCTCGCGAACGCACATGACCGGGATGAATCTGCGCGGCAAACCGACCGACACCACGCGCTTCGAGCTCGGCAACCATCGCCCGGACAGCTTCAATCGCAAACCCCCGCCCCTGGTGGGCCACACCGATCAGCCAAGCAAGATCGGCCGCGCCGTCGACGACGGTCGCCTGGACGAATCCGACCAATTGCCCGCTGTCAGCGCTGCGAATCATCCAGTTGAGCCACTCTTCCTCGAGGCTGCCTGATCCGGCGACCTGTGCCCGATACCGCCTGGCGAGAGCATCGAGATTCGGAGGCTCTCCACCGGTGAACTCGTACAAGACCGGGTCGGCGAGCACAGACACCATCTCGTCAGCATGCTCGACAGACAGCGATTCCAGCACGAGCCGATCAGTCGTGAGCTCTCTCGCCGCATCGGCTTCCATACCCTCCACTCTCGCACACCTTGACAATGGCATACCAATGCTTCATATATATATGTCATGAGTATCTCTATGAACTGGCATGGGCACGCCAAGACCGTCGACATCGAAAAGTTGGTAGCCAAGGTCGATCGAGCAGTGAGCGGAGGATCGGTCGCGGTAGCCCTGACCGATCTCGACCGTTTCGGCGAGCTCAACGACACGAGAGGGCGAGCAGCCGCAGATCGGGCTCTTCAGGTCTGGGTCAAGACACTCGTCGGTTCCCTACCCAAGGACGCAATCATCGGGCGGCTCGGCGGCGACGAGTTCGGGATCGCCTTGCCGAACGCATCGGCCGAGAACGCACTGATCCTTCTCGATGAGGTGCGGTCTCATCTGTCCGAGCACCCGGTCGACGGATGGACACTCAGCGCCACGTTCGGTATCGCAGCTCGTCCACCCCACGCGACCGAAACCGAGGAGTTGTTCCGATGCGCCAGCGAGGCATTGGCACGCGGCAAACGAGAAGGCGGCGGACGCGTTGCGATCTACGTCGAGGAAAAGATGACGCTCAAGAGCAACTACTATTCCCGCGGATCACTCGACCGCCTATCCAAGCTGGCTGGTCGCTGCAACCGCACGGAAGCATCACTCCTGCGCGAAGCCCTCGACGACCTGTTTCAGAAGCTTCGCTGAGGAGCAGCACGATGGCCCCGCCCGTCCGCTACCGGTCCGGAGACGAAGACAGCGCACGGTGGCGCGACTTCGACTTCCGCGACGGCGACATCATCATCAGCACCCGATCCAAGACCGGCACGACTTGGATGCAGATGATCTGTGCGCTCCTCATTTTCCAGACACCGGATCTCCCGAGACCGCTCGGTGAGCTGTCGCCTTGGCTCGACTGGCTCATCCTTCCGAAGGACCAACTCCTCGCTGACCTCGAGGCGCAAACGCATCGCCGATTCATCAAGACCCACACGCCACTCGACGGTATTCCGATCGATGATCGAGCCACCTACATCGTCGTTGCTCGCCATCCTCTCGACGCAGCCGTGTCGCTCTACCACCAGAGCCACAACATCGACCGCCAACGCATCGCTGAGCTCACGGGTAATCCGCAGCTGGCCAAACCGAAGGAGCAGCCGCCGCTCCGGGACTGGTTGCGCAGCTGGATCGAATCGGACGTCAGTCCGCAGGTCGAACTCGAGTCGTTCAACGGTGTGTTCCATCACCTCAACGACGCCTGGAGCCGCAAGGACGAGTCCAACATCCTGCTCGTCCACTACGCCGATCTCTTGCGTGACCTCTCCGGCGAGATGCAGCGTGTTTCCGCCCGTCTCAACATCGATATGTCGAGCGAACACATCGTTGAGCTGTCGAAGGCTGCCCTCTTCGAGTCGATGCAAGCCGACGGCGACAATCTTGCCCCCGACCCCGCCGGGGCTCTGAAAGACAAGAGCCGCTTCTTTCGATCTGGCCGATCGGGCGCAGGTATCGAAGCGCTGCAGCCTGCGGACCATCGCTCCTACCGCTCTCGAGCAGCTGATGCAGCGCCGTCCGACCTGCTCAAATGGCTGCACCGAGGGTGATCCCGGACTCAGCGAAGTCATCGGCGAGCGACCAGGCGGCTTCCTGGCCTTTCGGCGTGTTGCTAGTCCCGCTTCGGGAGTTCGAAGCCGTGCAGGATCGCAATGGTGCTCTCGCTGTGGGCACGGCGTACGTCGGAGATGGCCTGATAGGCATCGGAGTCGTACCACTGCTTCGCCCGCTCCGCTGACTCGAACTCGATCACGACGGTGCGGCCTTCTGGCCATACACCTTCGAGAGCCAGAGGTGCGATGTCGGCGATGAGCATCTTCCCGCCGAACGGCTTCAAGGTCGGGAAGAAGCCGCGTTCGTACTCACGGAACGCTTCGGCATCAGTGATCTTGACTTGCGCAACGAAGTAGGCAGGCACTGGAACTCCTCCGGTTCTGCGTAGTGGACAACAAAGGTTACGCCACAAGGCCGACCAGCTGCCGGCCGTCGAGCCCGCCGAGCCGTCCAGGATCTGCCGATGATGAGCACCCACATCCGCAAACCCCGGATTGAGACCATCTTCTCAGACCGCCCGCAAACATGACCTTTCCGCTCAAGTCCAGCATCGGCCCGACCGCGTGGCCTCGCCAGCGAGTTAGAACGCCTCGTGCTTCGAAGCTCGTCCAGGCGAACGAGAGTTGCGCCACGGCCAAGTTGAGGGCCCCGCCGCCGAACCCCGCTTCTCTTGGCGTTCGAGGCTCGAGATAGGGTCCGCTCCATGGCTGCAAAGGTGGAATGCGACCGAACCGTGCTGGTGACGGGAGCCAATTCCGGAATTGGGTTGGCGGCTGTGATCGAGGCGGCGCGGCACGGGTACCGAGTGGTTGGAACCGTTCGCTCCGACGCCAAGGCAATCGCTGTCGCCGAGGCCGCGGAGGTTGCAGGGGTCGAGGTCAGCACAGACCTGCTCGATGTTGCCGATGCCGACGCCTGCGCAGAGGTGATCGAGCGGCACCGTCCGTGGGGTTTGGTGAACAACGCCGGGTACAGCGCTATGGGCGCGATCGAGGACGTCTCCGACGACGAAGCTCGCGACGTGCTGGAGGTGATGGTCGTCGCACCCATGCGTCTCGCTCGGCTTGCACTGCCCGCCATGCGCGAGGCCGGAAACGGCCGGATCGTGAACGTGTCATCCGTCTACGGATTCACGACATCGCCATTCACAGGGTGGTACCAGGCGTCAAAGCACGCCATCGAGGGATTGAGTGATGCGCTGCGGATCGAGGTGGCGAGCGACGGGATCGGGGTCGTGCTCATCCAGCCCGGGGCGTTCCGAACCGGGATCTGGGACGAAGCCGAGGGCGAAACCGAACAGCGGGCTGGATCGCGCTATGCCGACGGATACCGCCGCGTCCTCGACCTCAGCAGGCGGATGGAGCCACTTATGGGCGATCCGGAACGAGTCGCCCGAGTGATCGTTGGTGCGCTGGTCTCGAAGAGTCCGCGTGCGCGTTATCGAGTCGGTCCCGACGCCCATTTGCTCGCAGCCGCCGAGCGGATGACCCTCACGCCCGTGAAGGATCGACTCCAGCGCCTCGTCCTCGGGCTTTGATCCGGCAACGAGCACAACGTCGACGTTCGAGGAAGGCTGATCCCGTCTTCCCACCTGAGGAAATGTGATAGTCATGGCGTCCATGGGATCAGAAGAAGCTCAAGGGCTGCTGTGGGGGGTTGAGCCGGAAGGTTGGGCTTCACACGAGTCGAATCATTCACCCCTGTTTCGATCGATGATGGAGGCGACAAGCATCGGCTCCGACAAGAACGTCCTCGACATCGGCTGCGGGGCCGGACACTCGACTGCATTGATCAAGACGGCCGGCGCCAGAGTTGTCGGGGTCGATGCCTCTCATGGCATGGTCGACTTTGCCAACAAGACCTTCGCTGACATTGATTTCCAGGTGGGCGGGATCGAAGAACTGGAATTCGGTGACGACGAGTTCGATGTGGTCTTCGCCGCGAACTCCGTGCAATACGCTGCCGACTTGGGCACCGCGCTCCGGGAACTCAGCAGGGTGTGCAGGCCCGGCGGCTCCATTGTCGCAGGGCTCTTCGGACCGCCCGATGCGGTCTCGTACAAGCCCGTTCTCGATGCGCTCGGTCAATTCATGCCGAAGCCGCCTCCTGGCGGCAAGCCGGGTGGCCCCTTCCGCCTTTCCGCACCCGGAGTGCTCGAAGAGAGCTTCAGTTCGGCTGGAATCGCAGTGTCGGGAACAGGAAACATCAACTGCCCCTTCGAGTACCAAAGCTGGGACCAGTTCTGGCGCGGCACAAGAGCCGCAGGACCCACACAGATGGCCATCGGTCTCGCAGGACTGGACGCCGTCGAGGACGCGACTCGCAAAGCCGTCCAGCCACTCACCGCCGGTGACGGAAGCATCACGTTCGAAACGAACGTGTTCATCTATGTCGTCGGGCAAACCTGAAGCCTCCAGCATCAGACAGCCACCCGCGAGGGCGTTCGGCGTCAGATATCGGCGCTCTTGAGCAGTCCCTTGTGCCGAGGTCAGTCGGCCCGATAGCTGCGAACTCCGGCCCAGTAGTGATTGGCAATCTTGAGCACCCCGTCGACCTCGACGATGGTGTAGTTGGCCTGCCCCTCGTAGATGTAGCCCGTCTCTTCCCAGATCTCCTCGACCGAGACGAACCAGGGCCCCTCCCCTGTCACGATCGAGTCGCCAACCTGCTCATTCGACCAGTGGTACCCGAAACCCTCATTGACGACGCCGTCGATGTCGTCGTCGACGTGATAGTTCAGCCTGAACCCCCCAATGGAGTCGTCGGTGTAGGCGTACTCGTTGATCACATAATTCCCTGTGGTGGCCAGCCGAACAGCAGCCTCGTCCCGTGTCTCCCAAGCTGTCAGGTAGTTGTCGAGCAACTGTTGAATCTCGTCATCCGGACTCGAAGTTTGCTGGTCGTTGATGACCCGAGTTCCCAGGCCGACCAAGGCGACCGCCAACAGAATCGCGGCGATCATCAGGAACCGTTTACCGCTCACTACCTGCTTGAGACCTCCGACCTCGGTGGGTCGGTCGTTCAGATTTGTTGTCATCGGTCCTACCTCCTCCTATCGATCAGTTGTCGGGGGCTCGTGCCCTCGTTGTTCAACGGACTCTGCACTGAGGAGACTGACCCTCCCGACCCCGAAGCCCTAGAGCAGAATGTCATCTGCTTCTAAAGTCGATTCCGTGACCAATCAGACTGAACGCCGATCTTGGGACGCAGCGTTGGCATCAGCTGCTCGCGAAGCCGGCTGGAAGACTGCCGGTGGGGGGACGATCTACCGCTCCACCGACGACTACGTGTTCGAGTTGCGGGCCCCAGCACCTCGCAAGGGGCATAGCCAACATGGCTCGCTCCTCGCCAAGCCGCTGGCGCTCGACCCCATCTTCTGGGAACTCATCGGATCGCCGGATCTGCTCCGCAAACCCGTGGCCTTTCGGGTGAATGGCGCGTTCAAGGTGCCCCTGCTCAGCATCAAGGACGCGACCTACACCGACGAGTCGGCACCCGCGAAGGTGCTTGGCGAGTTGGACAACGGATACCTGCAGGCGGAATCACGCTTCCGGACACTGGAGGACTTTCGACCGTTGATCGAGGCACACATTCCACCACGCAGTGGTCAACAGCTCGCAACGTGCATGACGTGGTTGATCTCTGTCGGGCAACTCGACGAGGCGCGTCGGATCCTGCGCGCCGCCGTCGCATCGGAGCTCGGCGGCGGATTCAGCTTCCCCGCCGGCACCTTCGAAGATCTCGCACTCGATCATCTCGGACTCGAGGACGAACGGGGACACCACGTCGAGCTGATGGACGGTCGGTTCCGTCGGATCTTCCCCGGTTCCCGCTGGACGTCTTCGGCGCGCCTGGCCATGGACCTGAACCGGATGAACGGCACCAAGCGCTTCGCGCTCGCGCTGTGGAGACTGCCAGAAGCCGCCGACCGATGCGTTCTCGACGATCGCTGGGACGCCGAGGAATACGTCCAATGTGCCGGCGGTCCCGATCGGTTCGTGATCGAGGTTCGACGGTCGACCGGTGATCAAATCGAGCAGGTAGTCGTCGGGCATCACGACACGCACCTGAGCGGCACGGTGGATGTCGTCCGCGGCGAATACACCTCGAGGGTGCACGCCGCCGAGACGTTCACCCGTGACGAAACTCTCGACATCATGCTGCACTTCATCGAACACGATGCGATCCCTGATCGACTCGCCACTCGCCCCATCGATCTTCCGGAGAATCAGTCAGCCGATCCGGGCGGAGCGCGCTGAGACTGGGCATGAATGCTGTTCGGATCAGGTGCCTTTTCTCAGTCGGGAGTAATGACCAGAGCGGTGCGCATGGTTTCGGTCAAGTGTGGCAGGTAGCTCTGTTTGAGGATGTCGAGAATCTGCTGAAGGTGATCCTGATCGTGGAACGGCCACTCATGCGCGAAGTCGCCGGCAGCAAAGACGCCATGCTTCCCATAGTTGGCGGTCTTGCTCAGCTCCGACGGGTTCAACGAATCGAGAAAGGTCGTCGACTTCTCCCGTTCGGCAGTGAGCTCGGCAAGCAGACCATCGAGATCGACGGCTGCGAAGGCCCGCGCGTTGATTGCGGCCCATGGATCGAACGCAGCGATTTCAGGCTCGCCGGCGATGATCGACGCGATGCGTTGCCGAAAGGCATCGCTGTCGGTTGCGATCAGGTGCGCGATGACCTCCAGCACACACCACTCCCCCGGTCCTGGGCGCGCTGCGAGTAGCTCTGGATCGATTGGCTGCAAGAGTTCTCGGAGCACTCTCGGCGTGCTGTTGAGGGTCGCTGCGATGTCGGTCAGTTCGATCACGTGGGTTGTGCCCCGGGAAGTGTTCGATCGTGGAGCGCCTGTGCGATTTCAGGGCCGACGATGCCGCGGATCTCAGAACGCAAACTGACTGCTACGGGCACCTCGCCGACGTACGCCGAGGGAAGACCCTCGGGATGGGAATGCTCAGTGCAGCACCATGCAAGCCCGTCCGCATCCTCTCCCCAGTCAGACCGCCGCCATCGCCGCAGCGTCTTCGTACCATCCTGATTCTCGTCAACGCGGATCGGCACCTGCCAGCAGATCGTGGGACGCCAGTCCATTGGCGACTCGTCCTCATCAAGCGCCGCGAGATACAGCGCGCAGCCTTCTCCCCCGCTGAAGCCGGGCCGATTGTGGAATATGCACGCGTCGTTGACGACCCGGGTGGCTTGACCACCGTCGAGGTTGGTCGGCGCGTCCCGAAGGACGCCGTTCGCCGCCGCCTCCGCATGGTTCTCGAAGCGGGCTGGATCGAGCATGAGACCAAGCGCCTCGATCCGCATCGCCTCATCCTCGCCGAGGAGGTGAGCGCCCTCGCTGCAGCACCCTTGCGCCAGTTCGGGCGCCGGCACATCGAGAATGCCCTGGCATCCGTTGCCCCACAGGCACTGCCAGTTCGAATCAGTGAAGGCCACGTCGATACGCCAGCGTGTGCCATCCACGGGATCGGTGAACTCCTCGAATCGTTCCACTCCATGGGAAGACACTGGCGACGACTATAGGAGAACGCTTGGGAAGCGGGTCGACGGCTCGGCCCGACGGCTCATCCACGGCGCAGAATCGAAGTCGACCGGACGTGCGCAGTTGATCATGAAGTACGCAGCCGCCGAACCCGTTGCCTGATCGTCGTTCCGCTCGCACGCGTCGCCTTTTGGGCCCGATGCACCCGCTGATGACAACGTCGCGACGAGCCAAGCCGGCCACCCGTGCGACCGGTAGTACGAGCGGACAACCTCGTTTGCGGCGGGATCTTTCAGCAGAGGAAACGAGCTGAAGCTCGGAAGCTCGAGCCCACGCTTGCGGATCAACCAGATCTCTGTTCCGCAATCCACGAGAGCACCCCGTCGACCTCGACGATGGTGTAGTTGGCCCGCCCCAATGGAGTCGTCGGTGTAGGCGTACTCGTTGATCACATAATTCCCTGTGGTGGCCAGCCGAACAGCAGCCTCGTCCCGTGTCTCCCAAGCTGTGAGGTAGTCGTCGAGCAACTGCTGGATCTCCTCATCTGGGCTCGTCGATTCCTGGTCGTTTGATGCAATCATCTGGTCGACGTTGGCCGGGCGAAGACCCGCTCCCGCTGCTCCATGAGGCAGCGGTGTCGGGCTCGAGTCTCCGAGCATGAGTTCGCCGACGCCCAAGCCGTCTTGAGGTAGGCATCGCAGCGCCTGCCGCAGCAGGCGAGAAGCGAAGGCGAGAGGCGGCGAGGACCGATCGAGCCGACAGAGGTCTCGCTGGCGTTGGCGGCAACGATGTCGGTCGCGTCAGAGCTGGGTCTGAGCGTCGACGACGCGATCGTCATTCAGAACTCGAACCGGCTTGCGGTGAGGCTAGTGCCGTGTGATGTGCTCGCTCGCGTCGCGGCCCCGGTTCGGCGGAACCACGAAGTTGCCGCGTTCGAGCTCGAGATGGCTCGGCGGTTCGGGAAAGCCTTGGTCGACTCAATGTCCATGAGCTCACTGGGGTTCGGCTCCCGAACTGAGCTGGCAGGAGCGGGCAGACCTCAGGCGCCTGTCACACATCGAGCGAAATAGGTCGCGTCGCAGCCGATCTGGACAGATCCGACGTCGCACACATTCTCGATTCCCGGGCGGGCTTCGGCTCAGAGTCATTGTCATGTTCTGATCGTGCGTGGCTCGCTGCGTACAGAGCAGAAATGAGGACCAGTGAAACGCCGCAGATCTGGACCAACGACAGTTGATCGCCCTGCAGCGTCCAGCCGGCAAGAACTGCGATGGCGAATTCGAAGCTTCCGATCATCGCTGTGGCCCGTTCTCCTGCACGAGCGGCGCCCCAGGTGACCAAGACGGCGGGGATCGCCAGTGTGCACAGCGTCAGCAAGCCCATCGAGACGAGGGCGTCGGAGTTCATGGGAACCAAGCGGCCGCCCGTGTTCCACAAAGCAAAGGGCATGAGGACCACGACACCACCACACGAGCCGGCAAAGACCTTGGGCAGTGTGGGCATCTCGGCAGCCGGGCCACTCAAGACCAGAAGGTAGACAGCCCACCCGACCGGAGCCGCAAGGGCGGGCGCCAACGCGATCAGAAGAGAACTCGAAACTCCGATTGGCCCGACTGCGAGCACAACTCCCGTGAGCACGAGCATGCACACGGCAACCTCCCACGACCGGAGTCGGCGCCGCCAGATCATCGCGGACAGCACGAGCACGATGATCGGGTAGGTGTAGTAGACGACCGTGGCAGCGGCGACGGGTGCGCGTTCGAGGGCAACGAAGTAGCCCGCAAAGCCGACCATGCTGATCGCGCCGCCGACGGCCACCAGGATCGTTTCGCGCCTCCACCCTCGGAGATGGCGCGCCCACGGAGCGAGGATCACCATCATCACCAGGACTCGCACGCTCGCCGCCGCGACGGGGTCGACTCCCTGGTCAAATGCTCTGGTTGCGAAGTACGGGTTCAGTCCGAATCCGACTGCGGCCAGAGAGACGGTCAACGGGCCGAGCCAATGCGGAAGGGCGCGTTCGGGGTCGCGTCGACGTGGGCGGTCCAGGCGAGCCGAAGGAAAGGTGTCGAGCGATGTCACATTTCAACTATCGGGGCAATCGTTTGTCCCGTCCAGCGCGTCTTTCGCTGCGTATTGCTGCATCATGTGCATATGACTTTGGATCGCTCCCACCTTCAACTCCTTGCCGCCATCCGCGAGTTCGGCCGGCTGGGCGATGCTGCGCGGTCGCTCCACATCAGCCCGTCCGCAGCCAGTCATCGTCTTGCCGAAGCCGAGCGACGGGCGGGGACGAAGCTCACCGAGTCGAGCGGGCGAACCCTTCGGTTCACCCCAGCCGGGGACCATCTTGCGAGCACGGCCGCCGAGCTCGAGCGAGACATTGAACGGGCGATGCTGACCACACGCTGGATCGGTACGGGCGAGCCGACCAGGATCAGAGTGGCCGTTGGGTTCTATGACACGGCCGGCTGGCTCCTCGATACGTTCACGCCTCCGCCGGACGCACCGAGGATCGAGCTGCTCCGCTTCAGCGATGACGCGCTCCTCGATGCAGTCCGAACACAACGAGCTGACATCGCGGTCAATCCTTGGCCGAAGCCGCCAACGGGCCTGCACAATGTCGATCTGGGTCCAGATGTGCTCGTTGCCGCCGTACCCGCCGGCAGCGGGCTCGATGACGGCAACGCCATCGAGGCGGCCGAGCTGTACGAACAGACCTTCTTGACCTCCAGCTATCAGGCCGCCCGCGGCTTCGAATTCCACGAGTTCTTCCTCGCTGCCGATGTGGTGCCGATCACTGTCGTCCAAGTGCAATCGCTCGAGATGATGCTTCGCCTCGTCGGCAACGGCGACGGCGTGACCATCCAACCTTCACGCGTCCTCACCTGGAATCGGCCTCACCGGAACGTCGAAATCGTGCCGCTCGCCGGCCGTGACATCGTCGTGCACTGGGCCGCCACGCACCGACGAGACGCCGACAGCCAAGTCATCGCGGCTGCGAATCGGATCGCTGACGCATTCAACGCAGCCGCCCAACGAGGGGAAGGCCTCAGCAAGCCCAGGTCATCCGAAGTATGACCGTCCAAGACGAACGACGTGGGCCTGAAGGGACAGCTCTCACAACGATGGATGTTGTGAAAGCCGGCGAACCACACGGTGTGGTCGAAGGTCACACGCGGTCCCGAAGGTCCGCTACTCGAACGTTGACCCGCTCGAGGGCTCGGCCTCCAAGATCTGAACGTCCACCAGGTCCTGCGGTCGACCGCTTGCCCGCTTGTTGATGACCAAGTCGTCGTAGGAGATGAAACCAGCTTCGACTGAGCCGATCGAGACACTCATCCGTTGGCTCCAACATTCTTCGAACTCGACCCCGGTAGCCGTCGTGATGAGATCGATCCGAACAGGTGGGTACCAGCGAGCGCATACCCGCCGACGATCAAAAACTTGACGTTACGAGCGACGCAGCACTCGGTGAACTCGACGAAATCCTTCGTCAGGATGTCCACCCACACACTCCTGACTGAGTTCAGTCGCCATCGCAAGCCGCTCTTCGACCGGGCGAGTACGCCGATAGTCAACCCACGAGGTGTCTGAGGCATCGAGCGTGCGCTTTGTCGCAACCTTCGCGATCCTGCTCACCTCGTCGAGCCTACCTCCCACCCGGCGTTGCGTTCGACCACCGGGTGATGCTCGCTCAACGTCAGGCGTCAGGCGTGTTGGGCCAACAGACCTTCAAGATCTGCGAGGATTGACGGGTGCATGTCCGACATCCTGATACCAGTCTCTGACAGCACGTTCAACGCTCCCAGCCGCCCCTGATCGCCCTCGAGATGCCATATGGCAGCCAGTTCGTCAATCAGACCTCCGACCACCGGTGACTCCAACTCGGTGAACACATCGAGGTCGACAACATCGGTCCCGAATCGCTTCTTCTTACGGCAGTAGGAAGCGGTGTGCGCCTTGATGCCAACAGCTCGAGCGGTCCGGTCGATGATGGCCACCTCCAGGCAGAGCAGTGCATCGCCGGTTCGGCCGTCGACACCGACGGTGGTGTCGGCGAGGTAGCCGAACGAGGTGCACTCCGTCACCGGTACCAGCGCACCAAGCGCAGCACGGCGAGCCGCATCGTCCCACCGCTTGCCGACCTCCAACTCAGCGATCGCCAAGACCACGCCATCACGGCACGCAATTGCGAACTCAGTTGGCTGGCCGCCGTCGTCAGCCCAGTGGGATGCGATGAGGGCAGCTGTGGCGAGAAGGACCGGATCACTCACGAAGGAAATATCGACCGAGACCCTCGACAGGTTGAGTCCCTGTCACGACTCGAACCAGAACTCGATCTCAGCGCTGTCGGTCACGAATTGGGCTGCGTGTTCGACCCCGGCCGGGACGTGGTACCAAGCTCCGACGCCGTGGCTTGTCGTCTGATCGTCGATTGTCAGGATCAGCTGCCCTTTGGTGATGACCCCGACGTTGTCGGTCGGGTGGGTGTGTGGGTCGATCGAGGTGCCAGCCGGGTACGTAGCGAACAGCACCGCGCACCCCTGGGCCGAGAGCCGGAACGCATCAAAGGGGCCGTCGAAGTCAGGGAGCGCCTCGATCTCTGGTGGAAAGTGTTCAATCTTGCTGGCCATTGCTGTTGTCCTTTTTGGTGATCAAGGAACCGATGGTGTCCATCGCATCGCACAATCGGTTCACGTCATTGGGTTCGAGATGTTGAATCAGGCCGAGCACCCGCTGGTTCGAGCGGCGCTCGATCTCGTCGAGGAGCCGCTGACCTTTCGCTGTCAGCGCTACGACGCGCTGGCGCCGGTCCTCCGACGAAATCGTGCGCCTGATCAGGCGGGTGTCTTCGAGGTTTCCGAGAACCCGGCTGGTGTACGCCAGGTCGAGACCCAACGCGTCGGCGATCTGGTTCACCTGTGGCCGGTTCAGCGATCCGACCATGTACAGCAGCCGGGATTGAGCCAGCGTGACATCAAGGCCCTCGTGTTGGTCGGACAGGGAGCCGATGGCCTCGGTGTAGAGCCGGTTGAACGCCCGTATCCGTTCCGCCATTGTCTGATCGTCCACGGGCCACAGATTAATGGATGCTGGTCCACTATTGCAACCTGTCCAGCACTTCGCTCCCACGGACGAATGTCCTCACACGAGTTCGTGTACCGACGCAGTGACCGCGTGATTCGTCACTCCGTCGCCTCGAGCCGGTCGTATCGCTCGCACCCGGTCGAGAGCGTCCGGCAGCCGATATTCTCGCAGGCCAGGTCGCCCTCGGTCGCACGAATCTCCGCCATCGAGATCTCACCTGCCCGGCTTGCAAAAACGCTCAGTTCGATGTGCTCCAGGCCGGGCTCGCTGTGTCGCAGGCAACGGACTTCCAGGTTGTAGTAGTAGGGCAACAGGGTCCCTTCAGCAGACCATCCGTAGGTGTTCAGCTCGGCCACGACTTCTTCCAGGTCACCTTCCAACCCCGTGACTCTTGCCACGTACACCCCTCGGACACAATCGCCCTCCTGGACCCCGAAGAGCCCGTCGATGCCCAGCGCTTGACCGTTGTCCACTTTGGCCTGATCCTCGGGCGCGACCAGGCTGCAATCGCCGTAGTCGACACCTCGTGTCGCCCACACGGCGAACGCAAAGAGCCCGACGAAGAAGCCGAACACGAGGCCCCAACGCAGCCAAACTATGGCGAGGTCACGCAGCCAGATCAGGCCGTCGCGGATGGACTCGGCAGTCGTGGCCACGACACGAGTGTCGCACTCCGTCACGAAACAACGTCATCGACATTGGCGAGCGGCCTACTGTTCTTCGCATGGATTCGAGCGTCGATGCTGTTGTTGCTGGTGCAGGCGGCGTCGATATCGCCTTCACCGTTAGCGGGGAAGGTCCAGCCGTTCTGCTGATTCACGGCTTCCCTGATGACCGCACGCTCTGGAGTGTCCAGGTAGACGCTCTCATCGCCGACGGCCACACGGCCATCACGGTCGACCAACGGGGCTTTGGCGAGTCGGGAAAGCCTTCGGACTGGAAGGCCTATCGGGTGCACAACGCTGCCGCCGACATGGTTGCCGTGCTCGATCACCTCGAGGTGGAGTCGGCCGACGTGGTCGGCCACGACTGGGGTGCCGCAACTGCCTCGTTCCTCTCGATGTTTCATGCGTCGCGGGTCGACCGGTTGGTCCTCATGAGCGCCGGTCACCCGGGACTCTTCCACGATCTGGGGATCGAGCAACTCGAGCGAGCCTGGTACATGCAGTTCTTTCAAGCCGTTGATGTGGCAGCGGAGTGGTTGTCAGCAGACGACTGGGCGAACTTTCGACTGTGGGCTCGCCATCCGAACGAGGGCGAAGCGATCAACCGGTTGTCTCAGCCGACTGCGTTGGTCGCCGCCCTCAATTGGTACCGAGCGAACTCCCGGCCTTCCACCCTTCTCAAACCGAAGCGCGAAGTCCCGAGATTCTCACACTCGACTCTCGGAATCTGGGGAGCACACGACGATCACTTGGTCGAGGACTTCGTCAAGCGAACAGAGGAATACACCGACGGCCCATGGCGCTACGAACGCGTCGACGATGCCGGGCACTGGATTCAGATCGACCAAGCAGACATGCTCGCCGAACTTCTTGTGTCTCACCTCGAGGCCAGAGGCCCAGCGAGACCCCGGCATGCTAAAAGGTCCTCCGGTGAAGACACGTGAAGTAGCGAGACTCTGAACAATGGTTGACTACGAATGGTCATGTGAAACGCTTCTCGGAGACTCCCGCGAGCTGTCGGCAGAAGAACTGGATGAGGGAAGTCTGCGAACGAGGGTTGCAATTCCTTCGAGTCTTCCTTCCGTTGGCGTGGAAGTACGGTCTCGGCCTTCGCCTCGGCTCCTCGTCGGAACCGCAGCTTGTCCTCGGATGGCAGATCACGGGGACAGCCCCAAATCTCGTGACAGTCGAAGCTGACTCACCGCTCATGACCGCCGAGAACTCCCTGATCGTCTGCCCATCGAAGACCGCTGACGCCCCAGCTCAGCATCTCTTGCGCCAATTGATCAACCGTTCCCACAAGCACGAATGGTGACGCCAGGATTTGGTCAGGCGCAACATCGAAGTCGGCGCCCATTTTCTCGGCAACGGAGGCCGGGTCATCGGTTACCTGGGCGACCTGCACGAGCGCCTGGATCTCCGGCCGCCGCGTTCTGTTCGTGCTGGAGCGGGCAAGCGCGAACGACTCGCTGAGTTGGTCGCGGCTCCACTTCAACTCGTGTTCGTGTCCTCCTTCCAAGGTGCGTCCGAGCCCGGTGAGTCCGATCACGTCCGCGCGCTCGGCTGCGAACCGCAAGATCGCTCGGTTGTTGCCGCCGATCAGCAATGGGACCGTGCGCTGCAGCTGATTGTCGAGCTGCGCTTCGACGAGTCGAATGCCGGACCGATCCAGCGACACGGTTTCGCCGGCGAGGAGCTGCATCGCTGTCGTGGCGACGTCGATGAGACGAGCGACACGCTGCTCAACGCCGGGCCGCTTCATCCCTCGGGCTTCCCACTCGGCCGGCCTGTGACCGGCCCCGAGCCCGAGAACAGCTCGGCCATCTGACACGAGATCGAGCGTTGCAATGTCGATAGCGAGATCCATCGGGTCACGAACCCCCGCGTTCGACACGTATGTCCCGAGCTTGATCCGACTCGTCACCGCGGCGGCCGCTGCAAGCGAAACGATCGGAGAGGGATGGGAGCCCGGATGATCACCGTCACACAAGAAATCGAAGCCGAGGTCCTCGGCTCGCTTCGCCGTCTCGAGCCACTCCGAGTGATCCAGCGGGCCTGCTTGAACACCGAAACGAACACCATCGTCCACGCCCGGACTCTACGACACCTGCACCTGAGGGCAACCGGCATCTGCGGGGGCAGGTCCGGCTGCGAGAGTGCGAGAATGAGGCGGTGACTTCCTTCGCCTTCACCAAACGGACTCGGCCGGCCGGTCTGATCATCACTCCCGGGGCGAGCGCCGACCGCGACCACCCCACGCTGGTCGCCATCGAGAAGGGCATCCCGGAGCTGGTGGTGCTTCGGCTGACGCTGGGTACCAATCGTGTGCCCACGGCAGTGAAGAAAATCGTCGAGGCCGGCGAGGAGCTGGCAGCCGACCTCGGGGTGAAACCGAACAAGATCGCCTACGGCGGCCGCAGCTTCGGAGGAAGGGCGTGTTCGTGCGCCGTCGCCGAGGGGCTGCCCGCCGCAGCGCTCGTCTTGCTGTCGTATCCGCTGCACCCGCCGGGCAAACCCGACAACCTGCGCGTGGAACACTTCGCCGACATCACGGTCCCGACCCTCTTCGCCTCCGGCACCAAGGATCCATTCGGCACACCAGCCGAGTTCGAGACACATGTGTCGGCGATCCCGGCCCGAACGACCGTCGAGTGGGTCACGGGCAATCACTCACCGAAGGACAACGACGGCCTCGTCGAAATCATTCGGTCGTTCCTCGGCTACGGCCCCTGACCGATGTCGGCCTCGTGGCCGGAGTCCCGACATTGCCGAAGGATCCGTTTCTGTCCGTTCGTCAGGCGTGGGGCGGCTCGTGACGCCGTTCGGCGACACGCAGGCGATTGCCATCGGGATCCGTGAGCTTCACCTCACGCCCCCAGGGTTGGTCGTGAACTTCTTCGCCGAACTCGCTCGCTACCTGATCGACGTTGTCAACCCAGAAGTACGCCAGCGAGCCCGGCCGTGCATCGCCCTTGTGTTCAGAGAGATGAAGCTCGATGCCTTCTCTGTCGAGGAAGACATACAGCGGAAAGCCGGGCTCGAAACGGTGCTCGCCGACAACCTCGAAGCCAAGGCGGCCGTACCAACGGGCCGTAGCTGCCGCGTCCTCAGCACGAAAGATCGGAATCAGCTTCTCCGTCACATCGCCGAGTCTAGGCTCGTCGTCCGAACAGCATCGTGGCTGATCGACTGCTCGGCTTCCCGGAAGGTAGAGGGCGGCGTGCCACGATGTGGCGATGAGCAGCGAAGACACCCGGTCCTTCTGGGATGAACAGGCGGCAACGTTCGACGACGCGCCCGACCACGGGCTGACAGATCCCGTCACCCGGCATGCGTGGGCGACTCTGCTCGATGCCTTCCTGAAAGACTCGAACTGCGCAGTCGTGGATCTCGGCTGTGGAACCGAGGGCCCGTCCCGGAAGCGACCTATGGCGCCGTGGTGTCCCGACACCTTCTGTGGGCAGTGCCTGAAGTGGTGGCGGGTCGTGGGACGGTGGTCGGCGCCTCTCTCGGGCGATGGCGTGTTCGTCGCCATCGAGGGCGTCTGGGACCGAGCCGGCATCGCCCCAGCGGAAGTGTTCTCCGCTCTCGAGAACCACTTCGAGCAAGTGGAATACATCGACCTCACCAACGAGACCGCCCTCTGGGATCAGGAGGTGACCGACCATCGGTACGCCGTTGTGGGAAGTCGCCCAAGAGGTGGCCGACACGCGCCATCGATGGATGGTTGAGTGCCACGACGTTGAACGCTTTCACGTGTCAGCCAATTCAGATTGACGGCGCGCGCCTCGGCGTCGAAGGGCCGCGATTGTGGTGATCTGTCAGGATGATGTTCATGACCCCACGGCTGACTCACTTTGCGATCAACACCGATGACGTGGACGCCACGAGGGCGTTCTACGGCTCGGTGTTCGGCTGGGAGTTCCAGGAGTACGGCCCGCCCGGTTTTGTCCAGATCATGGACGCCGACGGACAGACCCCCATGGGTGCAATACAAGAACGCCGGCAGCTCCTCGACAACGAACCAACCAAAGGCTTCGAGTGCACTTTTGGCGTTGACAACGTCGACGCCGTACGAAAGCAGATCGTTGCGGCCGGCGGCCGAATCTTGATGGAGAAGTTCACCATCTCCAAGGTCGGCCACCTCATCGCCTTCGAGGACCCCGGCGGCAATCCTGCTCTGGCGATGCAATACGACTCCGCCGCCGAGTAGCACCACGTTCGTTCTCGCGGTGTCGACGATCCATGCCATCAAGTCGCCGGGATCAGCATGAGGGCCGCGTTGGATCCGTGAATCAGAGCAGGAATACGTCCTGGAGGTCGTCGAAGATCGAGGTACGCCAGCGGGCGAGGGGGCTCTGCCCGTCGAGGAGTTCGCGCGTGGCTTCGAGCACCACGTCGAGCGGCATCAGATGGCAGTAGGGATCGTGGCTTGATCGCTCGCCGACACCGGCGACAGCGTCAACCGGAGGTTGCCACGCCACCATCTGACGGTGGGCCCCGTCGAGCAGGGATCGCACGGCGACGTTGCCCATGCGGCTGCCGAGAAGCCGATCAAAGGCACTTGGCTGGCCGCCGCGAACGACGTGGCCGAGCACGGTGACGCGGGTCTCGACGTCGGCCTGCGGCTGGCCGGTCTCGCTCGCAAGTCGGCCATCGACCAGTTCCTTGAGGCGAGCCGTCGGTGTCTCGATGCCTTCGGCCGTGATGGCGATCACCCTCTGCGAGCCGCCCCGTGCCCGCACCGCACGCACGGCGTCGACCACTGAATCAACCAACTCATCCTCGGTGCGATCCGCTTCGGGGGACAGCACCATGTCGGCACCGGATGCGATGGCGCTCGTCATCGCGAGGTAGCCGCAGTCTCGACCCATGACTTCGACGAGGAAGACCCGACCGTGTGCGCTTGCCGTATCCGCGATCTTGTCGCATGCCTCGACGATCGTGTTCATCGCCGTGTCCACACCGATCGAAAGGCTCGTGAGCGCGATGTCATTGTCGATCGACGCCGGGATCCCGATCACCCGTACGGGCCAGTCACCCGCCTCGGCAGGATCGCTCAAGTGGAGAGCGCCAGTGAGCGAACCGTTGCCGCCGATGACAACGAGCCCGCCGATTCCTGCGTCGGTCAGCGCGGCTCGGGCAGCTCGGCGGGCCTCTGGCTCGTGGAACTCGGGGCATCGCGCCGACTGGAGGATGGTTCCGCCGCGGCGCAGCGCGTCGCCCACCTGCGCAGGGTCGAGCGGCATCAGCTCGCCACCGATGAGGCCTCGGTAGCCGTTCCGTATTCCGACCGGTTCGTGGCCGAGCGCAACGGCCACGATCGTGGCCGCCCGGATCGCCGCATTCATGCCGGGGGCGTCGCCACCACTGGTCAGTATCCCTATCCGCATCTCTGGCCTCCACAACATGACGGTGCGGCGAGCGTAGAAGGTTGCATGGGCGGTCCGCCCGCCATCCAGCGACATGGGGCAACTGAACACATGAGCGGCCCAGTCAACTCGCGGCTAGCCGGTTCTCGAGTGGGCATGGAGCGCGTAGTTCGTTGGAGAGAACGGAACGGTGAGCCGGGTCTGAGCGAGGCCCGTCAGCGCTGCGGGAGCTAAGCCCTAGCGAACCACTCCGACATGCGGTCGACGATGGCGTGCGGTTGCTCGACTATCACCATGTGCCCAGCGGACTCGATTGCAGCCAGCTCTGCTCCAGCAATCGCGCTCGCTATCCGTTCCGTCTGCTTCAACGGCGGCGTCTTGTCGTCCCGGCCGCACATGATCAACGTTGGTGGTCCTGCGGTTGCGAAGGTTGGCCGAAGATCAATGCCCCGTGTCGCCTTGGCCACTGCGCTGCGAGTCCGGCGGTCGCACTGCAGATACAGCAGGCGAATCCGGTCCAGGTCGGCTGTCGACGGATCCTTCCCGAACCAGGTCGAGATCATCGATCTTCCTGTTCGTTCTCGTCCAAGGAGCCAAAGGCCGAGCGTGGAACTGAACAGTGCTGAACCGATTCGCATCACCGGATCGTTCTGGATCGACTGCTCGGTCCCCGCGATCGACGTCACACTCCTCGTCGAGGCTCGGAGTCGATCGTTCGATCTTGCCGAGAGCGCCACGAAGGCGCCGAGCGAGTGGCCGACAAGGTGGACCGGCGGCAGTTCGAGCGTCGAGATGATCTCGGCAATATCTGCGATGAGACGATCGACTGACGGAGAAGACTCCCCGAGGCTCGAACGGCCATGACCGCGGAGGTCCGTTGTGACGACTCGAAAGCCGTTGCTCACGAGACTCTGCGCAATCTCGTCCCAAGTCGTGTGATCGAGTGAGAAGCCGTGCAGGAGAAGTACGGTTTCGGCGATGGGCGGGCCGCTCGCCCAAACAGCCAGCTTGGCTCCGTCGTCGGCGGCGACGTCCATCGGTATCGCTTCCACCGCGACTCCTTCTGCAGTGGGGCGGGCGAGGGCGACCATAACAAAGCTCATTCCCAGGCAACCAGACGAGGTCGAGATCGCCACGTCGCCGATCGCGGCAGCAACTGGCCGACCTACCTCGGTGCCATCTCCTCGTCGGCGACAAACGTCGAACGCCGACACGGGGGCATCCATCGTCATGAACGAATCGGTGGCGTTCAAGGCTGGTGATCTGGCGCTTGTCCACTGGGCGTGGACCATGAAGTTCCCGGATGAGCGCGTCGCTGAGGGGGCAACCGCCGAGGTCCTCCTGACGCCCCGACCGTCGCCACAGATCGCGTGCCTCGAAGCTAAGCCGCAACCCTCGTCTCGTCGTTCAAACCCTGGACGTGGCCGCTCGGCTGGGCCGCCACGACACGCTCGCAGCTAAGCACCCATGAGTCCGCTCCATTCCCTGCCCGACCAGACCAGCCAAACCGGCGGTGGGCAGACCGGTGAAACGGTCAGGTGCGCCGAGTGACCTCGAAGGGGACGCCGCCTCGAGGGCGGTTGACGACCATACCGATCGGACCGGGCTTGCCGGTGGCAGGTGCGGTCACGTCGAGTCGTTGGGCGAACCTGGCGATCAGCAGAGTGAGCTCCATCTGGGCGAGTGCGAAGCCGATGCAGTTGCGTCGGCCTCCGCCGAAAGGAACCCACGCAGCGTCGGAGGCCGCCCGCTGATCCTCGGTCATGTCGTGAAAGCGATCGGGGTCGAAGCGCAGCGGGTCGTGCCATACGTCCGGGTCGCGGCCCGACAGGTGGGCCGACCACAGAACGAGCGTGCCCTTCGTGATCGTGTGCCCGCCGACCTCGATGTCGCGCGCTGTTTCGCGAGGGCTGATCACGCCTGCGGGGTGGAGGCGCAGCGTTTCACGCACGACGCGGTTTGTGAACTGGAGCCGGTTGAGCGTGCTGTGATCGGCACTGTCGCGGTCGTGGCCTGGAACGCCGAGTACCTCGTCAGCTTCGGCCCGCAGCGCCGCCCAGATGTCGGGCGCCAGGCCGCAACACCACAGCATCCACGCCAGCGAGGCAGCGGTGGTGTCGAACCCGGCGCCCACCAGCGTGTTCACCTGGTCGAGGATCTCCTGTTCGCAGACCGAGTCGTCGTGGACCAACACCTCCAACACGTCGCTGGGGTCACCTGCCGGGTTCGCACGGATCGAGGCAATGGCTTGTCGGACGAGGTCGTCGAAGCGGCGGCGGTCGGCCTTGACCCGACCGCGCTCGCCGATCGGGAACGGATGCGGGAGCTGCTTCCACACGGGCAGCTCGAGATAGTCCTGTGGGCGTTGCATCAGTTCGCCGAACGCCGTGGCCTGGTCGGCCATCGACTCTCCGAAAAAGGCTCGGACCACGATCTCGAGGATTGCGGCTCGCCCCACCCGGTACAGGTCGATGTCGTGCGTGCCCTCAGTCGGCAACGCGTCAATGGCGGCGTCGGCCTGTTCGAGGATCATCGGGATCCACCCGTTCAGACGTCGTCTGCTGAACGAGGACTGCACCGACGCCCGCCGTCGTGCCCAGTCGTCGCCATCGGAGGTGATCATCGACCGATCGCCGACCACGACAGCCAGCGCGTTGAACTTGTGATTCCACCGGAAGTCTTCGACCGGCCGGTCGAAGAGACTGCGCACCTCCTGGGGCCCGCCGACGATCGCCATCTTTGCCGGACCGAAGCCCAGACCGACCACCGGCCCGTACCCGGCACGAAGTTGATCGAGGACGGGCTGAGGATCCGAGAACATCCTCATCAACAGCGGCGGCTGCCGGTGGATCGGCGGATGGGGCGGCCCTAGAGACATGAAGCCAGTTAAGCGCATACCAGCGATGGAGGTCTTCAAATCCTCCGGTCCCGCCGACCGAGCCGATGAGCGATATGCGTCGGCCGGACGCCCGAGCGCTTGCCGCCGAACCGAGCAGTTCGCCGGTTCCCGGATTGGTTATTGGGCGACGCGGTCTTGTCATATCGAGTGGGTTGACGGGCTCGCCGGGATGACCTTGGAGCGGGACGGTCGTGTCCGTCGAGCGGGGTCAATTCCAGTTCTTGGGCAAGGCTGAAGCGGCTGACGACAAACATCAGCCGGGTCGGTCGGAGATTCAGTGGCTGCGAGGCGTCACCGGTGTTCTTCCGGCACCAACTGGGGGTGGTGCAGCTTTAGCCAATTTCGGAGATCGGTGTCATGAAGATCCCAGCGATTGCGAACCCGACCGAGTGCCGTTGCTGCGTCGGGAACGTGACTGTGTTTGGCGAGGAAGGCGAGTCCGTCAGCTGACAGCGGCGGGAAGTATGTCCTTCCCTTCGGAGGCTTCGTTCGGTGGTTGACGATCCGAACGACTTCTGTCACGTCGGTTTCGTCGCCGTAGGTGCAAATCATCCACTCTGCGGTGTTCCGCTCGTTGAACGAGCGTGCGTGAAGCCACGGTTCCCACAGGCCCCTCGCACGCTGGGGTTGTCGACGGGCCAAGAGCGCGGTCGCAGCGACTCGGACGCCGGAGTGGACATGGCTTCGAAGCTCATCAAGGGCTTCGTCGACATCGGAACGAGTGTCGGGGGCTGAGGCCAATGCGTCGATGACTTGTTCGGCTCGTACCTCAGTTGACTTGGATCCGGTGGCGAGCTTTCGTGCGAGGCGAACAAGTACGTCGGTCGCCTCCTCAGACCGAGGCGCAGCAAGACTGGCTAGCAGTTTCGTAGCAGAGTCGTACACCTCCCAATTCCTGTGTTCGACAAGCGTGATCAGCGGACGCTCGTCGATCTCAGTGAGAACACCGAAACGGCCGAGCCTCGCGATCTCACTGGCGCCGTCGAGCAGCCGCGACGCGGAAGCGCGGTCGGTGTCAGCCAGTTCGGCACCAGCGACAACGAGGTTGTTTCCGGCCTCGGTTGTGTGAGTGTTGAATGCTGTCAGCGCTGCAGCGTGAGCGATGGTTCGCCTCTGCCGATCCTCGATCTCGGTATCGGCCATGCGGTCAATGAGATGTGTGAGGACTTCTTGTCCAGCGAGCCGCTCGAGTCGGCGCGCTAACGCCTCGGGCCCTACCGGGAAGCTGGCGAGCGCCTCATGCAGCCAACGCTCATCGGGATCAGTCATGGCATCGAGCCAAACGAAGTCTTGGACTTCCACCCCGGCTCGAAGAAGAGAGCTGAGCCTGCGGTGCAGAGCCGTGCGGCGGTTGTACCTATGACTGAATTCGACCTCGATCTTCCCGTCGACTTGTCGGACCGCCAACACTTCGTTGTCGGCTTGCTTTGAGGGGTCGGTGAGATCATTGAGTGCCGTAGCGCAAAGCTCGGAAGCCATGGTGAGGCACACCAGCGGGGCCGCCTTGTCATCGGATTGGGGTTCCGGCGCGTAGGCGGGCTTCTTCGAGGACCAGGTCACTTCTTCTCCTGTTGCGTTTCGGGCGATCCGTATCTCTCGGCGCAAGGGCCTCTGTGTTGAAGAATATGAGCCCGCCTGCCGCTGCGATCTGAGCCCCTCGGCCGATCACGATTATCGGCATATTGAAGCTCGGAGGGATGTCAAGGGCTGTTTCAGTGGTTCTTCGGTTGGTCTGCTTTGAGGGCCTGAGAGGACTTTGAGGTCCGCTTTTGGGCGCGTCGGAGCGGGCCTTGCTGGTGGTCGTGTGGGTGTTGTTGGGTGTGGTGTTCGGGCACGACTGGGATCAGGCATCCGACTGGTTCGGGGTCAAGCTCGCAGCGAGTGGATCGAAGAGCGTGAAGGTCGGGAACGAAAAACCCCGGCCTTTGCAGGACGGGGTTTGAATATTGCGCCTTTTTGGTGGGCCTTCGGGGACAGCTTTCACACCCCGAAACCCCTAGTCAGCGCGTTCTACCCTCTTCAGCTCTTCCGCTGAGTGACAAGCAACCTACGAAGCGTGAAAAGGCAGCGCGTCAGAAGCAAGTTCGGTTGACGGCTGCGGAGGTCACGAGACTGCTCGATCATCGATCACGAGGAGCAACGATCGTAGAGCTCGCCGCCCGTTTCGACATTCACCGCACGACGGTGATGGCGCACATCAAGCGGAACTCGGACCCGGAGCAATCCACCCGGATCATGCCACCGGAGTCTTGCAGCTCGGTCGACGCGCCAAGTGAAGACCTGCGTTGGGTCGAGTCCGGCGCTCACCGCCGGACGTTCACTACGAGGTCAGCGGAAGATGTCGAGCGGGAAGTGAAGCGAGACGAGCCAGTTGGGCGCATCCACGATCTCGCTGATCCGCAGATTCGCCGCCGTGCTGCACAACAGGTAGGCGTCTGCCGGTTCCAGTCCGCGATTCGCGCCGAGCCACTCGATCATGTAGCGGGTTGCGTTGCGGGCATTCTGGTAGAGGTCCGGGCCATGAGCCGTCGTGATGTGAATTTCCGAATCCGAGAGCGCAGGCCCGGTCCTTCGTCGGGCCTGGAACTCAGCCACGGCGAGGTCGCTGCGCACAGACAGCCTGACGGTTGCGGTCATAGGCGATTCCACACCGGTCCCGCAGACTTCTCCGTCCCCCTGTGCAGAGTGGCAATCGCCGATCGAAAACAGCGCACCGTCGGCGTGGATGGGGAGCCACGCAGTCGAACCAGCTACGAGATCACGCGTGTCCACGTTCCCACCATTGGATCGAGGGGGAAACGTGTCGAGGCGGCCGGTCTCACGCGGAGCGACACCGATCACACCGGGAAACGGTTCGGCTGGTACTTCGATGCCGTCAGCAAACCTGCAGATCGAACCGTCCAACTCCCAGTGGTGAAGGTGTGCCGAGTCGAAGTCATCGGCGAGCAACCCGAACTCCGGAATGTGGCCGCTCCAGCCCCAGCCCTTGTGTTCCATCGACAAGATGTCGATCTCGAGTGTGTCACCAGGGCGTGCACCTTTGACGTAGATAGCTCCGCTGAGCGCATGCGCCAGGCTCGGATCGGCAGCGGCAAAATCCTCATCGGTCCACGTTGGTGTCACCTGGCCGATCGGCTCTGCGCACTCGATGACAACGACGTCACCCGACTCGATCTCCAGCCGGACACCGACCTCACGATCCCAGTACGCGTGGGTTACCGAGTCGTCGAGCTGGTGCTCTGTCATCTGAGTCCCTCTTTCCGGTCGAACTGCCCGGTTGCTTAGCCACCGGCTGGCTCCGCATCTGGAGCCGCAGCATCTTTGCTAGCTGATGCAGATCAACGGATCCATTCTGCGAGGCGCCGGGGCGCCAGATGGTTCGGAAGTGATCGGCGCCGAGCTCAATCAAAGTCCCAATACCAGCGCAGATCGCCACTTCTGATCGGGCCCGGAAGGGTTCGAGTCCCTCAGCCTCATGCTCCTCGAGAGCTCAAACCCCCGCCTCCGGCACAGGCCTGACCAGGGAAACACAGTCTCGCGATGCGGAGAATCGCGAAAGTGACGAGTGGACCTTATAGGACAGCTTTCAAACCCTAAATCGGCTGGTCAGGGTGCTGCGGGGTCGGAAGATGCCGCCAAGAGTAACGGCGATACTGCGGAACGCAGCCGGCCGACACGGCAGCGGCAGGCGCGTTTGAAGCCCGAAGAAGTAGACGATCTCGTCCAACAGCGATCCGTTGGCGTGACGATCGCGGAGCTTGCCCGGTGGTTCGGAATTCACCGAACCACCGTGATGGCGCACCTCCGTCGCCACGCTCAAGGTAGTCTCTAAGGCTCATACGCAATGACGCCGGCCAGGCACCTAGGGCGGCGGTTGATAGCCCGCGAAGTGCTCGTGCGAGATCCAAACAACGCTCTCCTGTACGCTCGGCGGATGCTGCGCCGGTACGAGGGGACGATGAGTGACAACTCGCGGTGGGAGCGGTTCGAGTTCCGGCCCGACGACGTCGTCATCTCAACGCCGTCGAAATGCGGCACCACGTGGACCCAGCAGATCCTCGGCTCACTGTTGCTCGACCGGCCGGTACTCGGCGTCCCGATCAGCGAGATCTCGCCGTGGCTCGACATGAAGACCCGTACCGACGACGAGGTGTTCACCGCGCTCGACGCCCAGACCCACCGGCGGTTCATCAAGACGCACACCCCGCTCGATGGCGTGCCGTACCACGAGTCGGTCACCTACTTCGCCGTTGCACGCCATCCCCTCGACGTCGCCTTGTCCGACAAGGACCACCGCGCCAACATCGACCGCGAGCGCTCTGTCGAACTGCTCCAAACTGCCACCGGCGAGCCGTTCGTACCGAACACCACCACCAAGCAGCCCGACTCCGACGACGAACACACCCACCTCCGGTGGTTCATCGACAACGACAACGCGCCCACCGGCAGCGGCCCGAACGGGCTCGCCGACTACTGCGACCAGATCTCGGCGTGCTGGAACAGGCGCCATCTGCCCAACGTGCACCTGCTGCACTACCACGACATGTGGAACGACCTGGCGGGCGAGATGCGCCGCGTCGCCGACGCACTCGGTGTCACGGTCGACGACGACCGCTGGCACGAGTTCGTCGAGGCTGCGACGCTCGACTCGATGCGAGGGCGCGCCGCCGAGGCGGCTCCCGAAGCCCACGTCGGCATGTGGCAGAACACCGACGCCTTCTTCCACAAGGGTGGCCGTCGCAAGTGGGCCGAGGTACTGAGCGACGAAGAGTTCGCCTGGTTCCACGAACGGCTCGAAGCGCTGGCCGGCGAAGCCGCGCCGTGGGCGCTCGGCGGCCGTTCGGCGCTCGGCTGACCACTGACCCCGCGGCTCAGCCGCCGTAGCGGGCCGCCAACGCCTCGACCGAGCGGTGGAGCGCCCTGCGAACTGCCGGGGCAAGGTGGGAAACAATCCCTCGCAGCGTCGGCCGCGAGCACGGACCGCTGGCAGGTCGTTGAGCAGCCGAAACGTTGTGGTTTCCACAACTAGTGGGCGTTGAGGGACTCGAACCCCCGACCTGCGCGGTGTAAACGCGACGCTCTA
>CBESNA010000059.1:0-27602 GCA_965530755.1 uncultured Acidimicrobiia bacterium
GGCTCTTGCTCGTGAGCCCAGATCAGTGTTCCACCCTCGCTGCCACCCTCTTCAGGTGCCGGCGGTGCGGTGGTCTCGGTGGTCTCGGCCGCATCACCTTCGGTGGTGTCGGTTGTGTCTTCGGTGCCTTCATCATCGCTACCACCGCATGCGGACGCAATCAGCGTGAACGCAAACAGCAGCGCGAGCAGACGCGCAAGCTTGTTCTCCCCTATCACAGGAACACTCCTCATTCATTGGCGTCGACGGCGGTGCCGTCGCTCAAGCCGGAAACCTTAACCGTTCCTGAGTGTGAGGGGTGGCACACCCCCGATTTATTGACCGGCCGGTAACGCAGTCGTCATGCAATGAGGAGTAACAAAATCAGCCCTCGTCGACGGCCAATCGGTACTGAGCGATGCGGGCGAACGACTCGGCTTCGAGGCTTGCCCCACCAACGAGGGCGCCATCGATGTCCGGTTGGGTCAAGAGTTCGTTCGCATTGGTCGGCTTGACCGATCCCCCGTACTGAATGCGCAACGCGTCGGCCGCCTCGTCTCCGAACGCCGAACGAACCGTGGAGCGCACGAAGGCACACATGGTCTGCGCATCCTCGGCCGATGCCGTCCGACCGGTGCCGATCGCCCAGATCGGCTCGTACGCGATCACAAGAGCTGCGACCTGCTCTGCACTCACACCGGCAAGGCCGGCCTGGATCTGCCCCGCCACCTTCGACTCGGCTTCGCCGGCCTCACGCTCGTCGAGCGTCTCGCCCACACACAGAATCGGGACCATCTCATTGGCGAGGATCGCCTTCACCTTGGCGTTGACCATTTCGTCTGTCTCGCCGAACACCTCGCGTCGCTCCGAATGCCCGACGATCACATAGCTCACGTTCATCTTCGCCAGCATCGACGGTGCCACCTCGCCGGTGAACGCGCCCTTCTCCTCGAAGTGGCAGTGCTGCGCACCGAGATGAAACGGAAGCCGATCGGCCTCGAGCACGGTCTGAACCGTACGCAGATCTGTGAATGGCGGATGCAACGAGATGTCCACCTCGTCGACGTCGTCCGTGGTGATCTTGTAGCTGAGTTCCTGGACCAACTTGAGCGCCTCGAAATGATTGAGGTGCATCTTCCAGTTGCCGGAGATGAGGGGTGTGCGGGTCATGTCGACTCCGTGTTGTTCGATTGGTGACGTAGTGCAGCGAGCCCAGGCAAGTCGCCTTGCTCGATCAGTTCCAGTGATGCGCCGCCACCGGTCGAGACGTGATCGACGCTGCCGTCGACCCCGAACTGTTTGACCGCCGCCGCAGAGTCTCCCCCACCAACGACGGTGAATGCACGGGTCTCGGCCATGGCTTCGGCGATGGCACGGGTGCCGGCCTCGAACCGAGAGTCCTCGAACACACCCATCGGGCCGTTCCACAAGACGGTGCCGGCCTCGAGAATCACGTCGGTGAACACGGCCGCCGAGTAGGGCCCGATGTCGACCCCCATCCAACCGGTGCTGAGATCGACGCCCGCCTGACGGACCTCTCCCCCGGCCTCGGGATGGAACAGCTTGCCGCCACCACCGAGCGCCGTGATGTCCTGTGGCAGGTGAATGGTGGCGCCACTCTCGAGCAGCCGAGCGCAAGTGTCGACCATGTCCTCTTCGAGTAGGGAATCACCGACATCATGGCCCTGCGCCTTGAGGAAGGTGAAGGCCATTCCACCGCCGACGATGACGCTGTCGACGATGCCGAGCAGCGCCTCGATCACGCTGAGCTTGTCTGACACTTTCGCGCCGCCCATGATCGCCACGAACGGCCGTCTGGCCTCGTTGCGAACACCGAGTAGGACGCCGACTTCCTTTGCCAACAGCCGACCAGCGGCCGACGGCAGGCGGGTCGGCGGCCCGACGATCGACGCGTGTTCCCGATGTGAGGCACCAAACGCATCGTTGACGTAGGCATCGTGGCCAGCGACGAGAGAATCGACGAAGGCGGGATCGTTGGCCGTCTCGCCCGGATTGAACCGCAGGTTCTCCAGCAGCTTCACGCCAGGGGCAATCGTGGCCAGATGGGCCCGTACCGGGTCCATCGAATACGCAGGATTCGGCTCACCCTTCGGTCGGCCGAGGTGCGAACAGGCAGTGACCGAGGCGCCTCGCTCCTGCAGCCACTGCAGCGTCGGCAGCGCCGCCCGCATCCGAAGGTCGTCGGTGATCTCACCATCGGCCATCGGAACGTTGAAGTCGACCCGAACGAGAACAGACTTCCCGCTGAGCCCGCCGTCGAGCGACGCTTCGAGGTCTTCCAGTTCCGGAACGCCGAATACTGTCATTCTTCAATCCTCTTGACCTTCGGCCGGCCCGGGCGGCCACGCTCGCGCTGGTCGCTCATGCCTGGTTGGCAGCACCAACGATGAGGGCCATGTCGACGAGACGGTTGGAGTAACCCCACTCGTTGTCATACCAACCGGCGATCTTCACCAGGTTGCCGATCACCGTGGTGAGACCGGAGTCGAACGTGCACGACGCCGGTGAGGTGACGATGTCAGAGGAGACGATCGGGTCGTCGGTGTAGTCGAGAACACCCGACATCCGACCCTTGGAGGCTGCCGCCGCGAACGCAGCGTTGATCTCCTCGACCGACGCTTCCTTGTCCAGCACTGCCGTGAAGTCGGTGATCGATCCGGTTGGGACCGGCACCCGCATGGCGATGCCATCGAGCTTGCCCTTCATCGAATCCATGACGAGAGCCGTTGCCCGTGCAGCACCCGTGCTGGTGGGGATGATGTTGATCGCAGCGGCTCGGGCTCGGCGAAGATCGCTGTGGGGCGTGTCGACGGTGGTCTGGTCGCCGGTGTAGGCATGGATCGTGGTCATGAGGCCATGCTTCACACCGAAGTTGTCGTCGAGCACCTTCACCATCGGGACGAAACAGTTCGTGGTACACGAGGCGTTCGACACGACCTTGTCCTTCGCCGGATCGAAGGTGTCCTCGTTCACGCCGACCACAAAGGTGTTGTCCGCTCCCGAGCACGGAGCCGAGACGATCACGAAGGGGGCACCGCCATCGAGGTGGAGCCCGGCCTTGTCACGCGAGTTGAAGACGCCGGTCGACTCGATGACCACGTCGACGCCGAGATCGCCCCAGGGCAGATCGGCGGGATTGCGCTCGCTCAGGACCTTCAACACGTCGCCGTTGACCGAGATGCCACCGTCGACCGCTGAGATCTCGTATGGCAGGGTCCCGAGGACCGAGTCGTACTTGAGGAGATGGGCCATGGCCTCGAGCGATCCGAGGTCGTTCACAGCGACGAAATCGATGTCGGCCCCGGCAGCCTTGGCTGCACGGAAGAAGTTGCGGCCGATCCGGCCGAATCCGTTGATTCCCACACGGATGGTCATGGTGAAATTGCCTCCTCGAGCGTGCATTCGTCGTTCGAACGCGTCCAGGCGACTGTAACGGAATCGATCAGTTGATCTCGCGATCAGTGGCCAACTCGGCGTACAACGATCCGAGCGCTCGGCCGAGCAGATCGGGGCGATGGCCCCATCCGTCGGCCGCGGCCATGGGGGCGCGGCGTAGCCGCGCGCCGCCAACGACCGAATCGGCCATCTCATCGGTGCCTCGCCGGGCCGCCGCCTTGCCCTCGACGTTGGCCAAGACCACATCGACCGGGATCCCGTAGGACCCGAGTGTCTCGATGTGGGAGACGAGATCGAACCCCCGCGCCTCGGCTCGATCGTTGGCAACGTTGGCAACGAACACCCGCTGGGCCGGCGTCTCGCGGAGCGCATCGAGAATGTTGGGCACGAGGGCGCAGGCGAGAACAGAGGTGAACAACGAGCCAGGACCGATGATGATCTGGTCAGCAGCCAGGATGGCCTCGATGGCCTCGATGGGCGCCTGTGGATCGGGTGGATCGAACCGCAAATCACGGATGTCGCTCGACTCCTCGATCGTGACCTGACCACGAATCGGTCCGTTCGGTGTCGTCGCCAGCAAGGTGACGGGTCCGTGGGTGGCGGGATAGATCGTGCCGACAGCCCCGACCAATCTTGCCACCTCGGTGATCGCCTGTTGGAAGTCGCCACCGGCCTCAGCCAGACCAGCGAGCAGCAGATTTCCGAGTGGATGGCCCTCGAGCGAACCCACCTCGAAACGATGTTCCAGCGAACGAGCGATCAAGCTGTCGTCGCTGGCCAGGGCCGACAGGCATCGGCGCAGGTCACCGGGGGCCGGCAGTCCGAGCTCGCGCCGGAGCCGACCGGACGATCCACCGTCATCTGCGACTGACACGATCCCAACGATGTTGGAGGCGAACGACTGCGCCGCTTGAAGCGACGCGGCGAGGCCATGGCCTCCACCGAGCGCAACCACCCGAGGGGCCAGTGCTCGGAAGCGTCTGGAGCGTTCAGCGATCAATGTCTCGATGGAAGACCCTCGGCATCCACCCGCCGGATGTGAGTCGCTCGGCGACGGACTCGGCCACCGCGACCGATCGATGACGGCCGCCAGTACAACCGAAGGCCACCGTGAAATACGACTTCCCTTCCTCGGCGTAGGCAGGCAGCAACTCCTCGAGCAACGAACCGAGTCGATCGAGGAACCGCACGGTGACATCGCGTTCGAGCACGAACTCGCGGACGTTGGCATCCTGTCCGGAGAATGGCCGCAGCTCGGGATTCCAGTGCGGGTTGGGCAGGAACCGGCAGTCGATCACCATGTCGACGTCGAGCGGCAGTCCGTGTTTGAACCCGAAGCTGCTCACCGTGATCCGCATCGCGTGATCGTTGGTCCCCGATGCGAAGGTCGACGACAGCACGTCGCGCAGCTGATGGGGATTGAGGTCGCTGGTGTCGATCACGAGATCAGCACCCTCCTTGGCCTGCATCAGGCGGCGCCGCTCCATCTCGATGGCGGCCGTCACTGGCAGGCCGTCGTCGGCCAGCGGGTGACGCCGTTTGGTGCTCTTGTAGCGACGGATCAGCACGTCGTCCGATGCCTCGAGAAACACGACACTCAGTTGCTCGAGTTCGCTTCGCAACGCATCGACCTGCGCTGCCATCTCCTCGTCGTAACCGTGCAGCACCAGCGCCAAGTGCTCATAGTCGCTCGACGATCCGGCCAGCTCGGCGATCTTGGGCACGAGCGACACAGGCAGGTTGTCGATCACGAACCAGCCGAGGTCTTCGAACATGCCCGCGGCGACAGAACGGCCGGCACCGGACAAACCGGTCACCACCACCACCTGCTTTGCTGTTGTCGCCGATCGATTCTCCGTTGCTGCCACCGAGGCATTCTTCCACAGCGCCGGCCGCAGGCGAGGGTGGCCTCAGCCTTGGCCGATCTGGCGCTTCACCAACCGCAGCACGAGCAACCGCGGCACCGTCGCCGCGTCTCGGAACTGAGGAGCCTGAGCGAGGAAACCCTCGGGAGGTGCCGGTTCGATCATCTCCATCAGCATCAGTCCATTGGCGGCGAGCGCATTCACGTATCGCGACAGCGGCCGATGAATGAAGCGGATGAAGACGTTCTTCTGCACTTCTTCGATCGTGGCCTGCTCGATGAGGTACGGCCCGATCCGCCAGTACTGCTCGGGCGGCTCGAGGATCTGATCGTCGATCCACCCACTGTCCGGGGTCTGGAGCAACGGGTGGTTCAACAGGAAGAGAAAGGTGCCGCCGGGGCGCAGCACCCGGGCGACATCGGCGATCGCCCCATCCACATCGTCGATGTGCTCGAACACCAGACATGCCAGCGCCGCGTCGAACGAGGCATCGGCGAACGGCAACGCGGCGGCGCCGGCCTGAGCGACCGGGATACCTGGAGGTCTGTTTGCCGCCTCGCGGACCATCTCGGCGATCGGATCGATGCCGAGCACCTCGTCCCCGGATGCTCGGAGCGCTCGCGCCACCTGCCCCTCCCCCGTCCCGACGTCGAGGACTCGACCGGAGCCGCCGAGTTGCTCGACGATGATCGGGATGATCTGTTCGGTGTACTCGGGGTCGACACCGTCGGTGAACTCGCGCTGCCACCAATCCGCCGTGTCGGCCGCCCAACCACCGACAGGCACGCCTTCTGTCCCGGCGTTCATGAGCGAAGTCCGCGGGTCTTGGCGTAGACGGCTTCGGCGACGGCATCGGGAAGCCATGTGAGGTCCTTCAGCGTCTCGATCTCGGCCTTCTTCACGTTGTTGATTCCCCCGAGCTCCTTGACGAGCCGTTTCTGCCTGGTGGGCCCCAGACCCTTGATGTTGTCGAGTATCGACTCGGTCATTCTCTTGTTGCGCAGTGTGCGGTGATACGAGATGGCGAATCGATGGCTCTCGTCACGGATGCGCTGCATGAGGTACAGCGCCTCGGATTGACGGGGCAGGCGAACCGGATCCGGACGACCAGGGAGGTAGATCTCCTCGAATTGTTTCGCGAGGGCACACACGGGGATGCGATCGGCCAGATCGAGCTCCTCGAGCACCTTCACGGCACGACTCAATTGCCCCTTGCCGCCGTCGACGACGAGCAACTGCGGCGGGTATTGGAACTTCCCGCGTTCGGAGATCGGCTTGCCCATCTCGGTGATGTAGTTCGTGAGGCGACGACGCAACACCTCTTCCATCGCCGCGAAGTCGTCGTTCTGCTCGACGGTGCGGATCTTGAACCGGCGGTATTCGCGTCGGGCGGCGACGCCGTCCTCGACCACCACCATCGAGCCCACGTAGTCGGTTCCCTGGAGGTGGCTCATGTCGTAGCACTCGATGCGGAGTGGAGATTCGGGAAGATCCAGATGCTCCTGGAGCTCATTGAGTGCTCGAGCACGCGCGTTGTGATCAGACGCACGCTTCAGGCGATGGCGGGTGAATTCCTCGCGTGCGTTGGTGGTGACGGTCTCGAGAAGTTGTCGTTTGTCGCCCCGCATCGGCACCCGAATCTCGACGTTCGATCCCCGGAGTTCGCTGAGCCATTCCTGATACAGCTCCGGATCCGACGATTGCTCGGGGACCAGCACGACCTTCGGCATGCCCATGATCGGGTCCTCGTCGTAGATGCCTTCCAGGATCTTGTCGGTGAGGTCGCTCGGTGTGAGCTCCTCGACCTTGTCGATCACGAAGCTGCGACGACCCACGACCCGACCGCGGCGGACGAAGAACACGAAAACGAGGGCCTCGAGGTCATCGTCTGCGATGCCGATCGCATCGATGTCCTCGCTGCTGTCGGCAACCATCTGTTGCTTGGCAATCGCCTTGTTGACCGTGGCGATCCGATCGCGGACTCTCGCCGCCTGTTCGAACTCGAGGGCCTCGGCCGCCGTGTGCATCTCGGACCCGAGTTTCTCCAATACGAAATCGGTGTCACCGTCGAGAAAGCGACAAAGGTCGTCGACCATCGAGTCGTACGTGGCCTTGTCGACCTCCCCGACGCATGGGCCGGAGCACTTCTCGATGTGGAAGAGAAGACATGGCTTGCCGAGCTTCTGATGTCGGTTGAACTTGTTGTTGGTGCAGGTTCGAACGGGAAACGTCCTCAGCAGCTGATCGAGTGTGTCGCGGATGGCATAGGCGTGGGCGTACGGGCCGAAGTAGCGAGTTCCCTTCCGCTTCTTGCCTCGCATCACCCTGGGGCGTGGCCATTCGTCGTCGAGTGTGACGGCCAGGTAGGGGTAGCTCTTGTCGTCGATCAGTCGCACGTTGAAACGGGGCAGATGCTCCTTGATCAGGTTGTATTCGAGCATCAACGCTTCGACGTCGTTCCGGACCTGTATCCACTCCACCGTTGCCGCCGTCGAGACCATCTGCGCCGTGCGGGGATGCATGTTGCGAGGGTTCTGGAAGTAGTTCGACAGGCGCGAGCGGAGCGATTTCGCCTTGCCCACGTAAATGACGCGGCCGTCGATGTCCTTGAACTGATACGAGCCCGGGGCGTCGGGAATCGTCCCCGCGGGCGGTCGCTGCACCATCGTGTTCAGCGTAGAGGGGCCAACGCGAGTCGAGAGCAGGTTCAACGCGACCAGGCCGACGGGCACTCCTCCCCATCAAGTCGAGACCGAAACTGCCGATCTCGAAAGGGAGGGGTGAGATGAACATCTGCGAGCACTGCCACAACGTTTTGGCGAAGAGCGTCGATCGCTGCACGGTCTGTGGGACCTTGCGCGAGGATCCTCTGGCCGCAGACGTACGCCGCCGAGAGGCCAGCAACGCTCCCGCCCACGCCCCCGGGTGGGCGGCGCCGAAGGTGAACGGTGGCCTGCATCCAGAAGACTTCCTCAGGGAACTCGCAGGCGAATCAGCAGACGACACGCCCCTGGCTCCGGCGCTTCCGCCCCGTCACGCCGCCGTCCCGGTCGCCGGCGCACTCGCCGGATACCTCGGTTCGACCATGAGCCGGGGCTCGAACGAGGAGGAAGAAGGCGTTGACGACGGTGCAACCATGCCGCCACCCCCCGGGGGCCCGCCGATCGAGAACGCACCACCCTCGGATTCCGACCCTCACGCCGGGCAGCTGACCACCGCGACAAAGCTCACGGCGGACGGTGTGGCTGCGCGGTCGACCAGGCTCGACGGCAGCGTCAAGCTCGGTCCCACCCCGAATCACACGTTGATCGCGCTCGGTGCCCCGTTGCTCGCTGCGCTGATCGTCGTCGCTGCGGTCGTACTGTCCTACCAGATCGGCGACTCGGCGGCATCAGCAGCACGGGACCGGGCCGACATCGTGGCGCTCGACACCTCCGCCGTGGTGCAGACCAGCAGTGCTGTGGTGCTTCTGGAACTCGACGGTTGCGGCGTGCTCGACCAGACCACCGGCTTCCTCTTTGCCGATCAAGCGATCCTCGCGCCCCGATCGGCCACGCTCACCGACGACCGTCCGACCGTGGTGCTGCCAGACGGATCGATCTACTCCTCCGAAATCGCCGGCTGGAGCCTCACCCGGGACATCGCCGTGATCAAGGCGGATCAGCGACTCTCCGGCGGCCTCCGTTGGGGCGTGTCCGGTCGCTCGTCTGCAGGCGAGGTCGTCAGCATCTTGACCGTGACCGGGCCCGGCGTGGCCGCACCCGTCCCGGCCACCATCGCATCGGTGGAGACCACCAACGGCATCGTCACAGCGTTCGATCTCGACGTGAATGGTGCCGCCGGATCGGTGGTGCTGAACGCCGAGGGCTACGTGATCGGCATCATCGACGGCAACGGAACTACCCACGTGAGCGATGACGTCTCACCGGCCGTGAGCCGAATCGTCCTTGCCAACGAGCGGCCGTCCGCCGTGTGCCCGCAAGCGCCGCCGAGCACTGTCCCAGCAGACGACGGCGACGAGCCAACCTCTGACTGAGGCCCCGGACCAATCTGCGGCAATCCAACCTCAGCAGTACGGGCTCAGTGCCACAGAATGCAGCAGAAGAAGCGCGAGGCCGACCCACCAGACCGCGTGGGAGTTCCTGGTCGAGGATCGTCTCGGTCATCGAGCCGGCCAATCAGCGATCTGCCGCCCTAACGGCCGACGCAACGAGGTCCGCCGCACTCGAGACCGCCCACATAGCGAGCGCAAGAACACCGAGCAACTTCCCGCCGTCCTCCACCACCAGGATCAGCGTCGTCGGAGTCGCGAGTGTGTCGACGACCACGGAGACCATGAACCCCGCCTGGGCTGCGACCAACAACTCCCATCGCGTACGAACGATCTCAGACCAGTAGACCGCAATCCAGACCACGACTGCGATCGCCTCGGCGACAATCAAGGCCAGCTTCGGGAGCCCCAACAGTTCGGGCACAACCGATGAGTGCAGCAGGAAGAGATCGTCGAGCATCAAGAAGGTGACGATGGCTCCAGCAGCAGCGAACGCTCTCACTGCGACATGCCGGTTCGCGACATGGCTCGTGAACGCGGCACCCAGTATCGACACGGCAGCGGTCGTCCAGGCAATGACGATCAACGAAGTGACCATTCCGCTGTACCACTTCCCACCGCTGACCACGACACGATCGAGCAACAGGTCTTCGACGGGTACTCGGTTCTGGAACGCAGCAGTCGCCAGGACCCCGAAACCGAGCAGCCAAACCTTGATCAGCCGATGGATCGTCGAAGCCCGAGCGGCGATCGGTCGCGGCACGCGACGTTCGATGGCGAGCTGATCGGCCGCTTGGAGCATCCGTTCAGTGTCGACCGGTATCGGGCGGATCTGATGGCCCAGCGTGATTCGCCCAAAAAGCAGCGTTCGGCAAGGAAACAAGATCTGAGGCTTGGCGCCGACACGACCGAGTGGTCGAAGGTGGCGCTCGACCGCATGCTCAGCATCACCTGACCCCAGCTCCCCCCTGCGGTCAGTGGTTGGGCGAGATCAGCGGCCGGCCGAGGTCAGCGGTCGATGGGCGCGACTTCGGCCCGCTCGATCGAGGCCCCCAGACGCATCCACTGAACGGTCGCCAGCGACCCGACGACTGCACGCCCGACGAGGGCGCCGGCCACACCGAAGGGAAATGCGCAGGCAACAGCCGTGGCGAACTCGAAGAGTGTCCAACGTCCACGGACCGATGCCATACGCCGTGACCCGATCCGAACAGCCGCAAAGTCGGCAGATGGTCGACCGATCGCTCTCGTGACGATCACGAGCGCTGCCAGTAGTACCAGCCACCCGAGTCCGGACAAGCTGTCGATGTGAGACCGGAGCGGCCCGATCGTCACCAACGTCGTCATGGCGGCCAGCACCAACGCGAGACCACCGAAGATGGCCGTCACGCGCAGCCGGTTTGTGAGGCGGCGTCGGAGCGGTGGCCGTGAGGGGTGCAGCGACGGGAGCAGTCGGACGCGGAGTCCGAGGAGGACACTCTCGACGGCCATGAAGGGCAGGAACACCAGCCGATACTCTGCAGTGGCCACGGTGCCGGCGACGACAGCGATCGCGATCGGCAGCACCTGCGACAGGACGGCGACGGGGACCTGATCCACGACGTAGGAACGACCCGCCCGCTTCGCGTCGACGACGACGACGACCGGTCCCTCGTCGACCCGACGATGCCAACCGGACATCAGTCCAGTGGCGATCGACACCAGGCCGCCGAGTACCCACGCAGCGGCAATCACCGTGCCGTTCCAAGACGATCCCGTCACGAAGAGGCCCAGGGCGGCCGACGCGACCCCGACAGAGATCCAGACCAGCTCCATCCAGACCACTCGATCCGGCCGTCGGAGCGCCCAACATCGGTATCGAAGCGCGTCCTGGATCACCATCAGCGCGAAACCGCCCGAAAGGATCACGAGGGCGTCTCGTCCACCATCGGCGACGAAGGCAACGATCATCGAGACGGCTGAAGCAAGTAGGCCGAGCGCGAGGGATCGCCTCCACATCCACCGCCAACCCGTGTCCTGCTCGTTGCTCACCGACACGGCGGCGTCACCGATGCCCGCCCGACCGATGGCGATCACGAAGTAGTAGACGGAGAAGCCGATGACCACCCAGCCGAAATCCGAGGTCGACAATGCCCAGACGAAGGCGAATTGAACGAGCATGTTGCTGAGGCTGGAGAGGCCCTGCCCAGCGACGGTGATCGCTGCGCGGTTCATGCTGCTCACTCGGAGTTTCGTGAACGTCCCACTCGGAACCACAGGTCGGCAAGATCCTTTCTCATGCGAACAATGTCGAAGCCTGCCACCCGATCGGGCCCGCTTGCGCCCAGTCGCGCACGAAGCTCACCATCGTCGGCGAGACGTCGGAGAGCGCATGCCAACGACTCGATGTCTCCGACGGGGGTGATGAGCCCGGACTCGCCATGATCGACCACCTCGGCGACACCGCCAACGGGTGTTGCTACCACGGGCCGGCCCGCCGCCATCGCTTCGATCAGTGTTCGAGGCAGACCCTCCCATCCGGAGGTCAGACAGAACACGTCGAAGGCCGAGACGAGTTCAGCGGCATCAGCTCGGACACCACTGAACGTCACTCGCCCGGCGAGCCCGACGCGACGAACGTGGTCCTCGTGCTCTTTTCTCATCGGTCCGTCGCCGATGAGATGTAGATGCGAGTCCGGCAGGTCCGCGAGCCGGAAGCCATCGATGAGATCCTCGATTCGCTTCTGCGGAGCAAGCCGGGCCACCGCACCAACGACGAACTGTCCATCGGCAACGCCCAAGGCGTGACGCGCCTTCTCGGGGTGCTGACCCGCCAACCGAGACACCGCCAGGTCGACACCGCTACGAATCAACACATACTGGTCGGCGCGACCGATTCCCACGGCCAGCCCGAGGTCGCGATCGAGCGACGTCACCACAACGAGCGCCTTTGACCGTCGAGCGAGCCATCGTTCGAGCGAGATGACGACCAATCGCTTCCAGCCACTCGGGAATGGGGCGAAGCTCCAGCCGTGCACGGTGTGGACGGCCGGAACCCCGGCGATTGACGCCGCGATCCTGCCCAAGACCCCGGCCTTCGAGGAGTGGGTGTGCAGCACGTCGACCCGCTCGCGTCGCAACCAGCGAACGAGCCAGATCAGGAACAGAACATCGTGGATCGGTGCCAACCGCTGACGAAGATGTGGCGCCTCCCGAACGTCGATTCCCTCGGATCGTGCCGCATCCCAGAGCGTGCCCTCGCCGCTGTCATGGACGCCGGCGAGAACCTGAATGCGAATCGCCGGTGTGGTCGGGCCGGCCGCCAGCACCGTGGCCTGAGCACCACCGCGAGACAGATGAGTGATGAGCTGAACGACGCGGAGTTGCATCAGCGTCCACCGGTGGTGACGATGCCGCGCACCGTCCGCCACACGATCTTCGTGTCCAGCGCTGGTCCCTGTCGTCTGAGGTAGTAGATGTCGTATTGCAACTTCTCGATGGCGTCTGCCTCATCGGCTGCATATCCCTGCTTCACCTGCGCCCAACCGGTCAGGCCGGGACGAACCAGGTGGCGAATGTCGTAGAACGGAACCTTGTCCGTGAGCAGCTCGACATAGCTCACCTGCTCGGGGCGGGGCCCGACGAACGACAGGTCGCCCCGCAACAGATTCAGCATCTGTGGCACCTCGTCGAGGTGCGATCGGCGTAGGAAGTGCCCGAACGGCGTGATCCGCGGGTCGTCTTCCTGCGTCCAGTGTTCCGCTCCGCCTGGCGTCATCGAACGGAACTTGAGAATCGTGAAGACTTCGCCACCCTGGCCGACCCGTTCCTGTTTGAACAGCAGCGGACCACGATTGCCGAAGAGGTTGCCAACGAGGACGAATCCGCTGATGGGAACGAGGAACACGGTGCCGATCACGCCGATGAGGACGTCGACGATTCGCTTCGCTCGCATGAACTGGGCTCGGTGGAGTCCGCCGATGTCGAAGAGCAACGCAACCTGCTGGAGATCCGAAACCGGCAGCTTCGCCAACCACTCCTCGTAGAACAGAGCGAGGGTGCGCACCCTCATTCCTTCTCGATGGAGGTCTGCCACTTCGCGTACGACGAGCGGTACGCCCTGTGCAGACGCGTCGAGCACGATGACGGTCGGGCGGAGATCTGAGGTCGTCGTTCTGATGATCGCGGGGCCGGCTCGCTCGATTTCATCGAGAAGCAGCGTGCCGACCAGTTTGGCCGGAGCTTCTGGATTCCGCCCCAACTCCTCATGAAGTGCCGCTGCGTCCTCGGGCCGACGACAAATCACGAGGGCTCGGTCCCGTTCCCGGGACCACTCCTCGGCATCGGCCGCGAGATTCCACACGATGAGCGCCCACAGCGGGCTCACAACAACGAAGACACCCAACCCGGATCGGGGCAGCAGCGCTCCAGCGGTGATGAGCTGGACCATCGAGACACCGAGCATGCCGACAGCCGAGGCCATGACCGATCGAACGAGGACGCTTCGACGCGAGGTCGGAAGCTCCGGAAGCCCCAACGCATAGGACGTTCCACTGACCAACAGGCCGAACACCATCCACCACGGGAGTCGAGTCGAACCAAGAAGCTGATACGGCTCCGGCGCGAGCACGGTGGCGTGGAGTTGCGCTGCGCCGACCACCAGCAAGACAAGACCTGCGAGGAGAACACTCGTTGGCGCTCTGGTGCCTCTCATGGTGATCCTGTCGGCCGATCGCCGCTGCATTAAAGGAGCAACAGCTGCTCAGCAACGCTGTTCGCCGTCCGATGGAAGAGGGTTCACCACGCCGGGGGTCCTCGATCTTGATTGCACTTCTTCACGGATATCGAGCATCGAATCGAGGCGACGGCTGGCTCGTCCAGCTCGCCCAGGACGCGGTCCACGACGCACTCGGCGAGGAGGCAGTGACCTATGCCGTCGACCCGACGAACATGCCGGGCGACACCCGGTCGGTTCTCGGTGGCGGTAACAAGGTACGGGCGCTCGCCGCCGCAGGTCTGACCGTCATCCCTGGCAGCCTGTCGAGGTCGATCAACTCTCGCGTCGTCGGCATTCCGCGACCAGCTGAGTGCTCAGCCGCGTTCGGCGTTGGCGGCGCCTATCTTCGAGCGAACGACGCCGTCCACGAGGTCGTGGTCCGAAGTCATCATCTTCCCCAACTGCAGCTTCTCTCCGAACTCGGCCCGCGGGCCGGCTACCTCCCGATCTCGGTCGGTCCGTTCCGAAAGGGGCTCTTCCAGCGGGTTCGTCGCGAGCTGTCGACCCTCGGCTTCGTTGCTGTACGCGATGACCGCTCGGCGAGTGAGCTCTGCGGCCTCCCGAATGTCCATCGGATTCCGGACCTCGCTGCCCTGTCGCTCGGCTCCACCCGACCGCAACTCGGGGCCACGAACGACGGTAGCGTCGCCATCGCGGTCCGAGCTCTCGCCGGGACCGACCTGGGAATGGACGTCGGAAAGCAGCTCGCCACGCAGGGGAAAATGGTTCGCTACGGGGTCCAGAGCAGCGTCGGCAGAACGAATGACGACACGAAGCTCTACGACGAAGCCGGCGTACTGAGCGAGGCGGAAGACTTCGGCGATCTGTTGGCCTCGCCCGATCGCCCCGCAGTCGTGATCGCCGGCCGACTTCACGCAGCCCTTGCGGCATTGTCCGCCGGATATCCGACCATCCACCTCGGCTACGAGCGAAAGTCTTGGGGCGCATTCGCCGACCTCGGCCTGGACGACTGGGTCCTCCACGCGTGGAAAGCAGAGCCGGCGCAGGTGATCGAACTCGCAGAGGGCCTGATCGCAGATCCGAGTGAGTACTGGTCCAGGCTCGAGCGCTCGTTCGACGGTCTGAGTCGGCGACGTGAGCAACTGGTCGAGCTGATCGCCGCAGCTGCGCCCACCTGACCGAGGATGTTCAGCGGAGCCCTTCTCTCCGCCTCCGTTTGGCCGACAGGAGCAGCACCCTTTCTGCAATCGAAAGTTGTGATCGTGTCGTCCTCACATCTCGCCAAGCTCAAGAGTCGTCTGGTTCCCGTCTCGGCCACTCGAAGCCTCGCTCCGGAACACCGAGCCTTAATCGACCAGATCCGATCGGAACGGCTCACCTACCTGTCTCGGAACCGGTTGGCGGTGATCGCCGAGACCTGCCTCGAGCTCGATCGATTCGAGGTCCCTGGTCGATTCATCGAAGCAGGGTGTGCGTTGGGTGGCTCCGCCATCATGATCGCCCGGTTGAAGGCGGCCGACCGACCGCTCGCAGTCCACGACGTGTTCGGGATGATCCCTCCGCCCGGCGAACTCGACGGTGACGACGTCATCGAGCGCTACGAGACAATCCGCAGCGGGCAGTCAGATGGCCTGAAGGGAGACCCCTACTACGGCTACGAGGACGACCTCCTCTCAAAGGTCTCCGCGAGTTTTGAACGCTTCGGAGTCGACCGCGAGTCGCAGAACGTCGAACTCGTCGAAGGCCTGGTGCAGGACACGCTCACTGTCGACGCCCCCGTTGCCTTCGCACACATCGATGTCGATTGGTACGAGCCGGTGCTCCACTGTCTCGAACAGATCGTGCCTCACCTCTCCGTTGGTGGTTCGATCGTGCTCGACGACTACTTCGATTGGTCTGGCAGCAGAAAAGCGACAGACGAATACTTCGGCGACGACCATTCGGGGTTCGCTCGCGACAGCGATGCTGGGTCGCTACGAATCACACGCCTCGCCTCGACCTGATCCCGCTCGAGGTCACCCTCAGCAAGTGCTGCACTCAGAGTTCGAAGGTCGGTGTCATGTGCGCTGCCTGTGGAGCGCAACCGAGCAGGCGCAGAATTGCCGGCGCGACCTCGAGATAGTCAACGGCACCGATCGGACCGGCCATGGTCGGCGAGTTGGAAACTGCGAGGATGCCTTCGTTGATGTGCCTACCGCTCGAATGGTCGTCTACGTCGTGTACCCGGAGCCCGAGGTCCCGAGCCTGAGCCCGGCGTCCGCGGAGCAGGACAGTTCCCGCTTCGTCTGGCTCGAAGGCATACGAGAGGGTGACGACATCGCCGCGGCGATCGACGTCCCAGAGCATGGCCTCGACTTCGACGTCGAGCAACGAACGCTCCAGGCGAACGGCTCCGGCATCGTCGGCAGCGCGGAGCGACAACTGCGGATTCATGGCACCGAGCACCTCGACATCACGAGGTAGTTCAAATTGTTCGAGAAACTGCGGGACATCTTCGACGACCGCAGTACGGACCCGGGAGACGTCGAGTCGCTGGCTGGGACCCTGGCCCATCGAGGAAGTCATCACGAGCGTTCGGTCGTTGGCTTGACACCAACGATCGACGTCGGCCAGGAACCGGTCGAGAACCTCGACAGCATGCGGGATTTCGTCGCGATGACGTTCGATCCACTCCTCGGAGTACTCGCCGCCGGCGAAGTCCTCGGGGTACATCGCGTACCAGTAGCGGTGCATGTTGGCCGCAACGTGGTTCGTGAAGAACACAGCGAGATCGGGCGACTCTTCTCTGAGCAGTCGCAGGAACAAATCGCGAGCGAGCAAGAACTGTCCGACACGAAGTCGTTCGCGTGGAATGCGGCCCAGCCCAACCTCGGTGATGAGACGAGCCACTTCGGCTGCGGTCTGTCGTCTGAGTCCGAGCGACGGGAGGGTTCGCACGAGTCCAAGAGCGTCGCCGGCGGAGGCCGACAACGAGGTCTTGCGCGAGTTCGCCTTCGTCAGGTTGATCGTGGCTCGATGAAACGGTTCGAACTTGCTCGGGATGGTCTCTTCGTTGCCGCTGAACACATCTGGGATGACGAACGAGTATGCGTCGCCGATGCAGCGCTCAGCCACGGGAGAGGTGTGGAGCACATTCATCAGTCCAACGGTCGAACCCGAGTCCGCCGCGACCTGCCAATACTGGGGGTGTGCTTCCGGCTTGGGATCCCCATACCACCAGACCTGGTGATCCTCGAACGGCACGCCCATGTGCAGCGACGCCCACGATTGGGACGGATACGGCTCGTCCGGAAGCGACTCACGGATCTCGGTGGTGAAGACATGACCGGCATCAAGAAGACGCCCGAGGAAGGGAGCCCGGCCGCGTTCGGCGACCTCGGAGATGACCCGCAGGGGCACCTCATTCGTTTCGATGACCACGGCTTGTCGCTTCGCCATACCTCTTCTATCGGCCTCCACCGGATTCTCCTGAGCACTCATTCGCCGTTGATCGCCCGAGACCTCGCTTCGGCGGATGCTCTATGGCTGAGCGATGGCGTGCCCGAGCGGAACCGGCGACTGGCTGTCCATTGCTTCCACCTCTGCGGTCTCGATCGCCCGCTCGAAAGCAAGGGCGCTCAGCAACAGCCAGCCGGCGATCGCAACCGTCAAAGAGTGCGCTGCGATACCGATCGGGCCGAGCCAGAGGGTCCAGAGAGTGTCGACAGGCCCGAAATCTCGCAGGTTCTGGAGCTGGGCCACAACAGCGAACGTGCCGGTCGGTGTCAGGTGCAGAGCAAGGACGGGCATGGACATCGCGAGCACGGACCAACGCACCGCCAGCCATTGGACGCGCGGTGCCACGTTCCAGATTTCGGCCATGCCGACGATCAGGAACGGTAGGGCTGGAACGACATAGCGCGGACCAGGAGCCTCTCCGCCCCATGGGTTGACCCAACCCGCCTGCAGCGCCAAGAAACCGGCCAACACGAGTAAACCGACGATGCCGTGCCGACGATGCTCGGGAGTGCTCCCCCTCGCCATCCGAACGAGTCCCCACACCGCGAGGACAACGACGGGGCTGAACAGGAACATGCCTCTCGTTCCGAACAGCACCTCCATCAGGCGCGCTGGGCTCGGCAACCCCACGATCACCCCAGGTGTGCCCGGGTCCGATTTCTCCGAATAGGACACGCTGAATGGGCTGCCGTACGCCGCCGCCTGGTACGCCATGAGCAACCCCGCGAAAGGAATGCCTCCCGCAACGAAGGCAGCAACTCGCGTCCACTCCCGCTCGACCAGCAAGAAGCCCCCGACGATGGCGACCACGATGACCAGCGGATATTCCGTGGCGACCGCCGCCCCGCCGGCCAGGCCTGCACCCAGCGCGAGGAGTAGGTGGGTCCTGGAGTCTTCACGACGGGACCGCACAGAGGCATCCGCGAGCAGCCAGCAACCCCACCCGAGCAGCCCAGCAACGACATGTGCGTAGAGCTGCGTTCCATAGGCGAGAAGCAACGTCCCGCAGCACACCGCCAGGGTCGCCTGTACTGCGCGGGATCGACTGAACAAGCGAGAGACGACTCGGATCCCGACACCGATCAACACCAGGAAAGGCACCACGGTTGACCACAAGGTCACCCACCAGAGACCGATGTTCCCCTCCAGCCTTCGAACGGTTGCCGGTTCGGCCCCCAGCGCCTGCGCCGTCGCATAGACCGGCATCGCTGCGATCGGCTGGAGCGGGGCTTTGTCGCCGTAGATGTGGCCGTCACGGACCACGTAGTCGACGTTCAGCACTGCTGCGTAGTCGTCCAGTCGAATCGTGCCTTGATCGACCATCGCCGCGGTTTGGGCGTAACGAGAAGCGGGTTGAGCGGTGAGCTCCTGCACGAACGGCACGAGTGCCACGGCGATGAAGATGATCGCCAACCAGCTCGATGACACGCCTCGCAGCCGGCCTCGATCAGGCCGTTCGGGAGAGGCGGTGGTCATCGTGCTCAATCGGCCGAGGGCGTTCTGACTTGAGACGCAGCGGCGACGTCTCGGACTAGCGACGACCGCCCTCGAGGAGCGGTTTCAGGAACCGGCCCGTGTGGCTGGCTGACACGCCGGCCACGTGTTCCGGTGACCCGGCGGCCACGAGAGTCCCGCCACCATCGCCGCCCTCGGGCCCGAGATCGATCAACCAGTCTGCGGTCTTGATGACGTCGAGATTGTGCTCGATCACCAGCACCGTGTTGCCCTGATCCACCAAACGGGTGAGCACGGTGAGCAGCCGGCGGATGTCCTCGAAGTGCAGACCAGTGGTGGGCTCGTCGAGCAGGTAGATCGTGTGCCCGGTGGACCGCTTCGCCAACTCCGAGGCCAGCTTGACCCGCTGCGCCTCGCCACCGGAGAGTGTGGGAGCCGGCTGGCCGAGGCGGACATAGCCGAGACCGACGTCGACGAGGGTTCGGAGATGGCGGGCAATCGGGGGTTGGTTGGAGAAGAACTCGAGACCATCGGCGATCGGCATGTTCAGCACATCAGAGATGCTCATGCCCTTGAACCGGATCTCGAGCGTGTCTCGGTTGTAGCGAGCGCCCTTGCACACTTCGCATGGCACGTACACGTCCGGCAGGAAGTGCATCTCGATCTTGATCGTGCCATCACCGGAACAGGCCTCGCAGCGGCCGCCGGACACGTTGAACGAGAACCGACCGGGCTGATAACCACGAACCTTCGCCTCGTTGGTCTGGGCGAACAGTTTGCGGATGTGATCGAACACACCGGTGTAGGTGGCGGGGTTCGAGCGAGGCGTTCGACCGATCGGCGATTGATCGATGTCGATCACTTTGTCGAGGTAGTCGAGGCCCTCGAGTGAGGTGTGGAGACCAGGCGGCGTCTTCGATCGGTAGATGCGCTGCATCAACGACTTCAGGAGGATCTCGTTGACCAGCGTGGACTTACCGGAGCCGGACACGCCGGTGACGGCCACGAAGCACCCGAGCGGAATCTCGACATCGATGTTGCGGAGGTTGTGTTCGCGGGCGCCGCGGACGATCAGGCGCTCTTCTCCCGGCGACCGACGCACTTCCGGAACCGGGATCGACTTCTTCCCGGACAGGTAGTTGCCCGTGATCGACGCCCGTCGTTTCTTCAAACCGGCAACGTTGCCGCTGTAGACGATCTCGCCACCGTGCTCGCCGGCGCCGGGGCCGATGTCGACCACGAAATCGGCGACCGCTATGGTCTCCTCGTCGTGCTCGACGACGATGACGGTGTTCCCGATGTCGCGGAGCCGTTTGAGCGTTTCGATGAGCTTCGCGTTGTCCCGCTGGTGCAGTCCGATGGAGGGTTCGTCGAGGACGTACAGCACACCGGTGAGGCCGGAGCCGATCTGGCTCGCCAGCCGAATGCGCTGAGCCTCGCCGCCGGACAGGGTTGCCGCCGAGCGCCCCAGGCTGAGGTAGTCGAGCCCGACGTCGAGCAGGAAACCCAGCCGGGCATTGATTTCCTTGACGACGCGTTCGGCGATCAACATGTCGCGGTCGGAGAGTTCCAGGCCACTCAGCGTCTTCGCCGCCTCCCCAATGGAAATGCGGCACAACTCGGCGATCGAATGCCCGTCGACAAGGCACGCAAGCGACAGAGGGCTCAGCCGAGCGCCATCACAAGCCGGGCAGTCGACTTCGCGCATGTACCCCTCGATCTGCTCGCGCTGGCTGTCCGACTCGGACTCGGTGTGACGCCGACGCAGATAGGAGACAACACCCTCGAAGGTCGCGTTGTAGGTGCGCTGACGGCCGTACCGGTTCTTGTATTGAACGGTGACCTTCTTCGTCGCACCACCCTCGAGCAGAAGACGCCGCTGCTTGAGGCTGAGCTCGGACCACGGGACATCGGCGGGGATTCCGTATTCGTCACAGACGGCTTCGACCAGACGGCCGAAATAGCGACTGCGATTACCGGACCACGGGTGGATCGCACCGTCGTTGATCGACAAGCCGGGATTCGGAACCACCAGTTCTGGATCGACCTCGTATGTGGTGCCGAGACCGTCGCAGGCCGAGCAGGCTCCGTACGGCGAGTTGAAGCTGAAGTTGCGTGGAGCGAGTTCCTCGAAACTCTTGCCGTCTGACGGGCGCGAGAGATGCTGACTGAATGTGAGGATCGACGGCTGGGTCTCGGTGTCGCCCTTGGCCGGCACGATCTCGATCTCGGCGACGCCTTCGGCCAGACCCAGCGCGGTTTCCATCGAGTCGGTGAGGCGGCGCTCGATGCCGTCGCGGCGGACCAGCCGATCCACCACGACCTTGATGTCGTGCATCTCGTAGCGCTCGAGTTCTGGCAAATCGCCGGCGAGATCAACCGCCTCGCCGTCGACCATCGCCCGGGCATATCCCTGCCCGGCGAGATCGGACATGAGGGTTTCGTACGTGCCCTTGCGACCACGGACCACCGGGGCCATCACCTGGAAGCGTGTGCCCTCCGGCAGGAGCAACACCTGGTCGACGATCTGCTGCGGCGTCTGCTTGACGAGCCGCTCCCCCGTCTCCGGATCGTGAGGGACACCGACCCGAGCGAACAACAGCCGGAGGTAGTCGTAGACCTCGGTGACGGTGCCGACCGTCGACCGGGGATTGCGGCTGGCCGATTTCTGATCGATCGAAATCGCCGGCGAGAGACCCTCGATGAAATCGACATCAGGCTTGTCCATCTGGCCAAGGAACTGCCGGGCATAGGCCGAGAGCGATTCGACGTAGCGCCGCTGACCTTCTGCATAGATGGTGTCGAACGCGAGCGAGGACTTGCCAGAGCCCGAGAGACCGGTGAAGACGATCAACTTCTCCCGTGGAAGCTTGAGATCGACGTTCTGCAGATTGTGTTCGCGAGCACCGCGAATCTCGATGGTGTTCCCCACCGGCCGAAGGCTAGCGAGGTGCAGAACAGAACGCTTGTTCGAGTGGCCTATTCTCGTGCGAAGATCGTCAATCGTTGCTGGAGAATGGGGCTGAGTTCCCACTCGCCCACCTCCGACACCGCCTCGAACCCCTCGAAGTCGACCACTTCTGCGTCGATCCGGTCGACATACACGAACCGGTCGATCGATTCCGATGCCAGGATCGAGAGCACGATTGGCCGCTCGGCGTCCCCGACCGTGGAGAGCCAGCGATGTTCGACGATCTCGGGGCCGGCTTCGCGAGCCTTCACGGGGTCGTACCAGACCACCACGCTCCCATCGGCAACGGTCTCGATCAGTTCGAAGTCATCCACCAAGGAGGTGGTTCGAATGGCGTTGAACCACACGCCGGACGCGGTCACCAACACACCAGCGACCAGCAGGCCCCTGAAAGCAGCGAGATGGAGGCGCGGCAACTCGGCACAGGCAATGGTCACGAGCAGAAACCCTGTCAGGAGCACATACCGACCGCCCCACTGAGGCACCGCGCCGGCGGGGTATTGGGTGAGGAAGATGAGCGGAAGCGCTCCGAGGGCGATGCCGGCGACGATGCGGTGTTGCCGACTCCGTGTCCCCAAGGCTGCCCCGGCGATCACGAGAGGAGCTGTCGGCACCATGCCCGGCACGAAGGTCGGCCCGAACCGGACAATCCGCAGCGCGAGGATCGCTGCGGTCGCGATGAGCAGTGTGGCCGGCAGGCGAACAGCGCCGCCGGATCGAATGGTGAACATCAGCCAAACGAGGCCGACAAGGATCAGGAGACCGAAGAACGTCGCAATCGGATGGACAGCGTTGACCGGCGACAGCGAAATGGTGAAGGCGGCGTTCAACCGATCACCGACTCCGGACGCTGCCCCGGCCACCGTGCCGACGCTGCGGCCCGACCGTATCGAAGCCCCGTAGAACCACGTCTCGGCGAGGTCGTTGGCGTAGAGAACACTCAGTGCTCCGAACGCCATCGCCACACTCGGAACGATGGCGCCCGATACCAGAGTTCCGAGCTTTCGGGGACGACCTCCGAGCTGTCCGACGGTCAGTACGACGCCGGCCACGAAGCCGTACACCAGCGCTTCCTGTCGCATCGTGGCTGCGAATCCGAAGGCGAGGCCGGCACCCATCGCGTACACGGCGGGCACGAAGCGCGCGGACACCTGGAACGAGGTCAGAACACCAAGTACGCCGAGCGCCATCAAGAAGACACCGAGCGAGTGCTCCCAGAAGTCGAGCGCGTAGACAGCAAGCGGCGTCGACAGACCAACCACCCACATGGCCGCCGTGCCGAGCTCAGGATCCAGATGTCGTTGGATACGTCCGGCAACGACCGCTGCTCCGGCCGCCGCCATGATCGGGATCAACAACGCCAGCTGGGCGCCGCCGGCCGCCCAGAGCGGGCGGGCGGCCAGAACCATCGGCAACGAGGTCGTGTTGACCCACCAGCCGTTCTCGGTTCGATTGGTGTGGGCGAACGGGAACGCCAGACCCTCCGGATCGGACTGCTCGGCCCAATACCCGAGATCGGTGCTCCAGTCACCCCGCTCGATCATCGCCGCCAGCGCGCCCGTCTTGCCGCCGGTGTCCGTGCTGAGGTAGGCATCCGGGCTGCCGAAGAGCGACAGGCCGAAATAGAGAACGGACAGAACCACGAAGGCGAACGCACCCGATCGTGCGAGATGCTGTGGCGACGATTTCGAATCACCCGTCTGGGGCTCGAGATCGTCTGCATGGACCGGCGTCAGCGTCGTCATGGCTGCACTCTTTCGATCGAGATGGTGCGGATCAGACCATCGAGGCGCGGCTCGGAGGCGATCCATCCGTCCGGGATGGACGGCAGGTCGTTGTCGACGATGTCGAGATGGATGACTCGGTCCAGGTCGGCCGTCGCTGCGGACGCCAGGAGATCGGCAAGCGGGCCGTCGTCCGGCAAGGACTGAAGCGGCACGAGGACGGCCGTTTCCGGTGCGAATCGGCCAAGGCGGCGGTCGGTCGAAATCAGCAGCTCATCAGTACCGATGTACTCGACCAGGGCCGCTGAAACCTCGGCCTCCACCATCAGCGACCGGTCGTGCGAGGCCTCGAGGGTGCGGATGCCGGCGATGGAGACCACGAGGCTCAACACCACAGCGGCCGACATCACGACTGTCTGGCCCCGGTTCACCCGAGCGGTCAACGCGGCGTCGGCCACGAGCGGCACGGCGAGGCCGAGCGCCACGACACCGAGACGTCCTCCCCAGCCGAGACCTCCCCCATCAGGCGGGATCGACAAGACGAGCAACAGCCAGGTCGCACCCAACGTGGACATGGCCAAGCGGTGGTGACGATCTGATCCGACGAAGATCATCGCCGGGACGATGGCGGGCCAGGCGGCCAGCAGCCCCACATACGAATCGCCCTCGAGCGCACCGAACACGCCTGCACCGAGCGCCAGCGCAGAAAGCACGATGGCCATCCCGACATCGCCGCCACGACGGACGACAAGGGCCGCTGCGATCAACAGGATGACCGCCAAAAGGCGAGCAACGTGTTGCGGCGACTGACCACCCACGTCGAGGAAGAAACCGATCGTCGCCTGCATTCGCTGCGTCACGATGCTCCCCGGAGCATCGGCGATCCCCGTCGGGGCAAGCGACACCGAACCAGTCGCAAGCCGGAAGAGCAGACGGTCGAGCACGAACGCAGCAGTCGCCGCACCACCGATCGTCGACAACCATCGGGAGCGATCCGATCGGGAGAACGGATGGATCGCCACCGATATGATCAACGCAAGACTCGCCACCAGTGCCTCGGTGCGAAGAAGTACTGCGATGGCGATACCAAGGAACACGGCCACGGCCCGCGATGCGGACCAGTGATGAGCGGTCTGAATCAGCCCGAACGCACAGACGAAGGCAGCAGCCGCCGGCAGATGGGCCCAGCCGATCTGCGAATGGAAGAGGAACGGGCTGACCGAGGCAGTCAGCCAGAAGACCACCCTGGCATCGCCGTGGAGCGAGCCCGTTCGACGGCGCCGGTCGGCAGCGAGACCACCGGCGAGAGCAAGAACGACCAGCGATACGATCGACAGCAACGCGGCGCCATTGTTCGGCACCACCGTGTCGGCCAGCCTCGTGTTGATCAGCGCCGTGTCGACGGCGGCGATGGCGGCCGGGTAGACGGCATGCCGGGCGTAGGGATACCAGACAGCGCCCTGGACCTGCGAGAGCGCGAGCGGGGCGTAAGCCACGTCGACTCCGGCCGGGCCCGGAACGAGGGGAATTTCCCAACGACCGGCGTCGGACAGCTGATCGGCCTGCGTCTGATAGGCGTTCTCGTCGATCGTGTAAAGGCCGGGACCGAGGATCCATGCGAGGCCGATCAGGACGGCGAGCAGCGCCGCCGAGTGACCAAGCCATGCCTGCGCCGAGATCACCGGAGGGGCATCACCGGAGGTGGCGCGCTCGGGCGCCACATGTTCGATCACATGCATCCCCACCCATCGGCGGCAACGCTGCAGTCCTGAGCGGGGTCAGACCATCTCGCGCAACTCGCGCCGGAGCTCGCGAATCTCATCGCGGATTCGGGCCGCGTACTCGAAGCGAAGGTCGGCCGATGCCTCCTTCATCTCCTCCTCGAGGGTGAGAATGAGGCGGCGCAGCTCGTCTTCGGGGAGGTCGGCAAGCTCCTTCAGCCGCTTGGCTTCGTCTGGGCGCTTCTTGCGCTTGTCGCTTCCCGGTACCGGAGCAGTCTTGTCTCCTGCGGGCCGCATCATCGCCAGGATGTCGGTGACCGCCTTGCGCACGGTGGTCGGGTCGATCCCGTGCTCGATGTTGTGCGCCATCTGGAGCCCGCGACGTCGATTGGTCTCCGACAACGCCCGCGTCATCGAGTCGGTGATCTTGTCTGCGTACATGATGACTCGGCCGTCGACGTTACGAGCGGCCCGACCGATGGTCTGGATCAAGGACGTCTGCGAGCGAAGGAACCCTTCCTTGTCGGCATCGAGGATGCAGACCAGCTGGACTTCGGGGAGATCGAGACCCTCCCGCAGGAGGTTGATACCGACCAGCACATCGAACTCGCCGAGCCGCAACCCACGAAGAAGTTCGATTCGGTGGATGGTGTCGATCTCGGAGTGCAGGTAGCGGACTCGTAGCCCTTGCTCGAGCAGGTAGTCCGTGAGGTCCTCTGACATCTTCTTCGTGAGCGTGGTGACGAGCACTCGCCCCTCGTTCTCGATCACCGCCGCGATCTCGTTGAGAATGTCGTCGATCTGTCCCTTGGTCGGCCGCACCGACACCTCGGGGTCGAGGAGCCCGGTCGGACGCACGATCTGTTCCACCAGCTGCTGGGAGTGCTCCAGCTCGTATGGCCCGGGCGTGGCGGACAAGAAGATGGTCTGACCGCGCCGTTCGAGCCATTCCTCGAACCGAATCGGCCGGTTGTCCGCAGCCGACGGAAGCCGGAACCCGTGCTCGATCAGGGTCTCTTTCCGGCTGCGGTCACCGGCGTACTGACCATGGAGCTGGGGAACGGCCACGTGTGACTCGTCGATGATCGTGAGGTAGTCGTCCGGAAAGAAGTCGAGCAGCGTGTACGGCGCTTCTCCGGGGGCGCGCCCGTCGATGTGGCGGCTGTAGTTCTCGATGCCGTTGCAGAACCCCATCTCCTGCATCATCTCGAGGTCGTACTGGGTGCGCATGCGCAGCCGTTGTGCCTCGAGCAGCTTTCCCTCCTTCTCGAACTCGGCCAGACGCTCCTGCAACTCGGCCTCGATGCCGCCGATCGCTCGCTGCATCCTTTCGTCCGACGCGGTGTAGTGCGTCGCGGGGAACACGACCAGCTCGGTCAGTTCGGCAATGCGTTCGCCGGTGAGCGGATCCACCGTGGTGATCGACTCGACCTCGTCGCCGAAGAGCTCGATGCGAACCACGAACTCCTCGTATGCCGGCTGCAGCTCGATCGTGTCGCCTCGAACACGGAACTTTCCGCGACCGAGCGTCATGTCGTTGCGTTCGTAGTGCATCGCCACGAGATCGGACAGGATCGACCGCTGATCGTGCTCCTCACCGAGCCGGACCACCAAGAGTTTCGCAAGATATTCGACCGGTGACCCCAGGCCGTAGATGCATGAGACCGACGCCACGACGATCGTGTCCCGACGAGTGAGCAACGCCGAGGTGGCAGCATGGCGGAGCCGATCGATGTCGTCGTTGACCGACGAGTCCTTCTCGATGTAGGTGTCCGAGCTCGGTATGTAGGCCTCGGGTTGGTAGTAGTCGTAGTAGCTGACGAAGTACTCGACCCGATTGTCCGGGAAGAACTCGCGAAACTCGTTTGCCAACTGGGCTGCCAGCGACTTGTTCGGGGCGATGACCAGCGTCGGACGCTGCGTCTGCTCGATCGTCCAAGCGATCGTGGCCGACTTGCCGGAACCCGTGATGCCGAGCAGCGTCTGTTCCTTGTCGCCTCGCTCCACACCCTCGACCAGCTGAGCGATCGCTGTGGGTTGGTCACCGGCGGGTTCGTAGTCGGTAACGATGCGGAACGGGATTCCCGCTGACGGCTCAGGACGATCGGACATCTTGTCGAGGCTAGCGACGCCCTATGACAGCCATCATCGGGAAAACGCAAAGGGGAGGCGCCGAAGCGCCTCCCCTGCGAAACCAAGCGTCC
>CBESNA010000060.1:0-26062 GCA_965530755.1 uncultured Acidimicrobiia bacterium
CGCCGACCACGGTCACGCCGACCACGGTCACGCCGACCACGGTCACGCCGACCACGGTCACGCCGACCACAGTCACCCCGACGTCTGGGCAGACCGAACCAGCGGTCAATGCCGAAGCGGCCGAGGTCGAGATCCCTGTGGTCGACACGCTGCCGACCGGGCCCCTTCTGGCCGCGCCTGCATCGTCCACCATTTCCGACATCTCCATCCCCCTGTCCGTACTCACTGCAACTGATGTGCCTACACCGTCCGCCGCCGATTCGGCGACCGACACCGACTCAACGAAAGAGCTCAACTCATGATCCGTTCCATGTATGCCGCCGTCTCCGGACTCCGGGCGCACCAAACCATGATGGACGTCGTTGGCAACAACATCGCCAACGTCAACACCAACGGCTTCAAGAAATCGAACGTCGTGTTCCAGGACATTCTCAGCCAGACGCTCAACGGGGCCAGCGCTCCGACGGCAGGTGTCGGCGGCACAAACGCAGCCCAGATCGGTCTCGGTGTGCAGGTGAACAACATCGCCCAGAACTTCCTCCAAGGCGCGCTCCAGAACACTGGTCGTGACCTCGATCTCTCGATCCAGGGAGACGGGTTCTTCGCACTCGAGCAGGACGGCCAGCAGCTCTACGGCCGAGCCGGTTCGTTCTTCGTCGATTCCGCCGGCAACCTCGTCGGCGGTGGTGGCGGCTATGTCCAAGGCTGGACGGCCGATCCCAGCGGAAAGATCAACAACACCGGGCCGACAGGACGTATTCGGATTCCGGCCGGTGAACAGGTCGCTCCTGTGGTGACCTCCCTGGTCAACCTCGGTGGCAACCTCCCCGCAGATGCGGAGACCGGAGACACGCACTTCTCCAGCCTGAACGTCTACGACGCACAGGGCGCAGCGGTCGAGCTCAACATCACCTTCACGAAGACGGGGCTGAACGAATGGGATCTGGCCGCGACATACGGCGATGCCAACACCCCCGTGGCGCTGACCGACAACACGCTGCAGTTCAACGGCGCGGGTCGGATCGTGACTCCAGCCGACTTCGATGCGAACATCCCCGCCGGGAGCATCCCCGGGCTCGGAGCGATCGCACTGACCCTCGGAGGAGACAACCCCGGCGAAGTCACGCAGTTGGCGACTCTCGGTTCGATCGCTGCTGTCACCCAGGACGGATCGACGACCGGCACGTTGGCCGGGCTGACGGTCGGTCAAGACGGCGTCATCACCGGCTCGTACAGCAATGGACAGGTGAAGGCGCTCGCACAGGTCGCCATCGCCAGCTTCGCCAACCCCGAAGGCCTCGAGCGAGTCACGGGGACGATGTTCATCCAGTCCGTCAACTCCGGTCTCGCCCAGCTCGGTGGGGCCAGCGCCGGCGGCCGTGGTGTCATTGCTCCTGGCACGCTCGAGATGTCGAACGTCGACCTCGCCGAGGAGTTCACCAATCTGATCCGCACCCAACGCGGATTCCAGGCGAACTCACGTGTCATCACCACCTCGGACGAGATGCTCCAGGAAATCGTGAATCTCAAGCGGTAGTCCCGAATGAAGCGCCGGCCCGAGCGCCGACGAGAGGAGCCAGCACATGACCACCAACAGGTCTGCTTCCACCACCGGACGGGTGGCCGGGAGCGACGCGGTACCGACGATGAACGACCTCTTCGTCGATCCGCGCACGCTCCCGACCCCACCGGTGGCCGTGCTCGAGATCATGCGCCGTGCCGACGACCCAGACGTACACATGGCCGACATCGTCGATCTCATCGAGTCGGATGTCTCGATCGCCGTCCAGGTGCTGCGGCTGGCCAACTCGGCGCTCTACGCGCCGGTCAGCGAGATCACGACCATCGCGAGAGCGGCCACGATGCTGGGATTGCGCACCATCCGTCTGCTCACGTTGACGACCTCGCTTCGGGCCCTCATTCCTCAGCGGGCAGACACGGTTGATTGCACGGCCATCCGCGAACGGATGGTGGTCAACGCGGCGATGGGCCGTCGGGCCGCCGAGGCCATCGATCCATCCGTGCGTGACGAGGCATTCACCGCCGGTTTGTTGACCGGCATCGGAGCAGTCGTCCTCGCTGTGCGTGCTCCCGCAGCCTCGACCCGACTCGCCGAGGGGAATGGAGCTTGGCCTTCTCAGCAGCGTCAGCGTGAGGTGCTCGGCTACACGTTGGACGACGTCTCGGTGGCCCTCATCGAAGAGTGGGGCCTGCCAAGGGTGCTCAGCGACTCGATTCGAGCTCGTTCCGAGCCCCTCGACCAGGCCGACTCTCCTCTGGCCGTCTGTCTGAAACTCGGCCTGCTCGCCGAACGCATCATCACCAAGAACGACGCTGGAGACGCCTTGCCAGAGTTGCGAATCGGCATGAGCGACCGAGCCGGATGGGCAGAGGAAGCGACTGATCAGTGGGTGATCGACGCCGAATCGGTCGTCGCAGAGACCGCAGACGCCATCCAGTTCCGCATCCCGCGGGGCGAGTCCTACTCCGATCTCTTGGTCGAGGCGTCAGAACGGCTCGAAGTGCTGCAACGCACGATGGAGCACGATCTGTTCGGTGCCGAGGCGGCCGGAACCCTGGCTCGTCGCAATGACGAACTCCAGGTGGAGGCCGCCACCGATCCGCTGACCTCGCTGCCCAATCGTCGTGCCTTCGACGAGCGATTCTCGGAGCTCGTCGCGATGCACACCCACGGCTCGACCATCGAAGGCCGAAGTCTCGGACTGCTACTGCTCGATCTGGATCACTTCAAGGTCGTCAACGACACTCATGGCCACAACGTCGGCGACGACGTGCTTCGCCTCGTCGGTGACATGCTCCGGAGCCAGACCCGGGGGAATGACTTCGCCGCCCGCTTCGGCGGCGAGGAGTTCATCATGCTGATTCCTGACACATCGATCGACGAGTTGACCGCCGTCGGGGAGCGATTGCGTCTCGCCGTGGCCGATCTCGAGGTCCCAGTCGAGGACGGAACGGTCGTGACCATCACCACGAGCGTCGGCGCCGCGCTGCTCGACAGCGCGCTCGACGGGGAACCGGAGCGGGCGTTGATCGAACTCGCCGACCGCCGACTCTACGAAGCGAAACGAAACGGTCGTAATCGGACCTGGTCGGCCTGAGCTCCGACCCCAAGGCTGACTTCGCTTCGCTGCCTTCGGCAGTTGTGAATGTGAAGCTCCGACCCCAGGACTGTGGGAAGGACCCTCACTTCTCGTGCGAGAGTGCCGAGCCTGTCCCCGTGCTCGATCGTCGCGCCACGGCTCCATCGTCGTCCGATTCGTCTGACAACAGTGGCCCGGTCGCGGTCCGAACCGACCGAATCCTGGTCGTCGACGACAATCGAGCAAACCTCTCGCTCATGGGCGCACTGCTCGAAGCAGCCGGCTATCACGATGTGATGCTCGAGCAGGACCCGACACGGGTGCTCGACCTGATCGCAGCGTTCCAGCCGGATCTGATCCTGCTCGATCTTCACATGCCGGGCATCGGTGGTCTGCAACTCCTCGAACGTTTCGGCGAGGTCGTCGAACCGGACGACTTCCTGCCGGTCATCGTGGTGACCGCGGACTCGACGACGGAGACCAGACGTCAGGTACTCGGCGCCGGCGCCAAGGATCTTCTGATCAAGCCGGTCGACGTGGTCGAGGTCGTCCAGCGATCAGCAAACCTGCTCGAAACCCGCCACCTCAACCGCCAGCTCCGTCTGAGCAATCGCGCGCTCAACGAACGACTCCGCCAACAGGACGCTCACGAGCGAGAGGCGGCCGCCGAACGCGAGCGACTCCGGGCGCGGATCTCCGATGTTCTACGCGGCGACGTGATGACGAGTGTCTTTCAGCCGATCGTCGACGCGTCTCGGGGTGTGATCGTCGGTGTCGAGGCGTTGACACGATTCGCCACGGACCCGGTTCGTCCGCCAGATCAATGGTTTGCCGAGGCGGCAGCTGTCGGACTCGGCTACGAGCTGGAGATGGCTGCGATTCGAAATGCTCTTCGCAGCCAGACCGACCTTCCGCCGTCCGCCTATCTCTCGGTCAACTGCTCGCCGGAGGTGCTGCTCGACCCCAGCCTGGGAGCGCTCGCCGACGACGTCGATGCCACGCGTGTGGTGCTGGAGATGACCGAGCACACAGCGATCGGCGATTACGGCGCCGTTCAGGTCCATCTGCAGACCTTGCGCGCCCGAGGTTTCCGAATCGCTGTTGACGACGCCGGCTCAGGTTTTGCGAGTCTGAATCACATTTTGCAGTTGCGCCCCGACATCATCAAGCTCGACTCGGCGCTCATCCGCGACATCGACGCCGACCCAGCGAAAAGGGCGCTCGCCACAGCGATGGTGACGTTCGCCGGAGAACTGCACGCAGAACTCATCGCCGAGGGTGTGGAGACGGTGGCGGAGTTCGAGGCTGTCCAGCGACTCGGCATCAAGAACATCCAGGGTTACCTGCTCGGTCGGCCCCAGTCGCTGCCGATCGACGTCATCGACATGCCTGAATCTGCCGGCCAATGACCATTCTGGCCACCATCCTCGGTCTCATGATCTTGGCGGCGCTGGGGGTGACGCACCGGGCCTTTGGTCGTCAGGCGGAGTCAGCCGAGCGGCGACGGGAGTCCGAAGCCTTCCTCGCGGCCATCATCGAGAACCTTCCGTCGGTCGTGTCCGTCAAGCGCGCCACGGATCTCCGTCTGGTCCACATCAATCGAGCAGGACTGGAGACACTCCGCAGCAAGCGGGAGGATCTGATCGGCAAGAACAACGCCGACATCGCCGGTGCCGAGGTCGCGGAAACGCTCGACGCTCTGGACCTCAGTGTCGTCTCGGAAGGCAAGCCGATCGAGCTCGAGGCGTTCACGATGCCGGAAGAGTTCGGGGGTAGAACCCTCAATCTCAAGAAGATTCCGCTCATGGATTCCGCTGGTGAAGTGGAGTATGTCCTCGAGATTGCCGACGATGTGACCGATAGTCGAGCAGCGCTGGAGGAGCTGGAAACTGCTTGGGCTGAGGCGGAGAAGGCCAACGAAGCCAAGAACGACTTCCTCTCGCGTATGAGTCACGAGCTGCGAACGCCACTGAACGCTGTGCTCGGGTTCGGGCAACTCCTCGAGTTCGAGGATCTCAGTGATCAGCAGCAGGCGAGTGTGCAGCAGATCCTCCGCGGTGGGCGACACCTGCTTGGGTTGATCAACGAGGTACTGGACATCTCCAGGATCGAGACGGGGAACATGTCGCTCTCGCTCGAACCGGTCGCCCTGGGTCCGTTGATCGACGAGACTCTGAGGCTCGTCAGACCGCTCGCCGACACCGACCACCTCACGATGCCAGAGGGCGAGATGCCCGACTGGTCGTTCTGGGTGCGCGCCGATCAGCAACGGCTGCGGCAGATTCTCCTGAATCTGCTGTCGAACGCAGTGAAGTACAACGAGCCCGGCGGCAGCATCGCCGTTCGCTGTCGTGAGCTCCAGGGCAAGCGGCTGCGAATCTCGATCACCGACACCGGTCGAGGACTCACCGATGACCAGGTCGAGCGCCTGTTCTCACCGTTCGAACGCCTCGGCGCCGAAGAGCGTGGCATCCAGGGAACGGGTCTGGGACTGGCCCTCAGCAAACGGTTGATCGAGGCGATGCACGGCACCATTGGTCTGGAGACAGTGCCCGGGATCGGTTCGACGTTCTGGGTCGAACTCGGCCTCAGCCACGAGTCGGAGCTGCTCACGGGCGGCCTCGCAGGTTTGATTGGTCCCGGCCGGGTCGACGAGGTCGCCAGGTTGATCCACGTCGAAGACAGTTTGGACAGCCTGCGCTGGGTCGAGCACCTGATCGGCGACCGGCCCGACGTCGAGGTCATCAGCATTGCAGACGCCGAGACGACACTCGACATGGCGGTGCGTTACCAGCCCGACCTCCTGTTGCTCGATCTGGATGTGGCGGGTATCGATCCAGCCGAGCTTGTCCGAGACCTCGCACTCGACGAGGCGACAAAGGACACGCTCGTGATCACGATGGGGACCACGGAGAAGACGGTTCCCGGCGTCGATCGACATCTCGTCCGACCGGTGAGTGATGCCGATCTCCTCGCCGCCGTCGCCGATGCGTTGGCCGTTGCCACGGCGGCGTCCGCCGGGCGGCGCTGACCGCTCCGAGGTGGGAATCGAAAGAAGCGCTTGACCTGAAGTGCGCTCCAGGTAGTTCACTGGTGGCCATGGCAGCAGCAGACATCGCCCCTTCCTGGCTCACCCCGGCCGAAATGGCGACACGGACCGGGGTTTCGATCGACACGTTGCGTTACTACGAACGCGAGGGTCTCCTCGTCAACGTGGCAAGAGCTGAGAGCGGACACCGCCGCTACAACGGCGACGATGTGCTGTGGGTCGAGGTGCTGCGATGCCTTCGCGACACCGGGATGTCGATCGCGCAGCTTCGCCACTACTGCGATCTGGGCTCCCAAGGGGTCCACACCGAACCGGAGCGTCGTCGACTCCTGACCGAGCACAGGGCGCTGGTCGAGCGACAGATCATCGAACGTCGCGAGGCGCTACGACTGATCGACCACAAGTTGTCCTTCTATGCCGAACCGGTCACGTCCAACGGAGCAGAGGAGACATCATGACCACCGACAGCGACTCGACGAGCCCCTACGTGCAACTCGGTCGAAGCGGCCTGTTCGTCCATCGGGTCGGCCTCGGCACCATGCAGTTCGGTTGGTCCATCGACGAGGAAGCTTCGCACGCCGTGCTCGACGCCTACGTCGAGGCCGGAGGCAACTTCATCGACACGGCCGACTGCTACAGCTCGTGGTCATCGTCGATGGGAGGCCCGGTCAACGCCGGCGGCGTCTCCGAGGAGATCCTCGGCCGGTGGATGAAGCAACGGGGCATCCGCGACGATCTCGTCGTGGCGACGAAGGTGCGGGCCGCCATGGGGGTCGGGTTCGGCGATCATCGGGGCACCGCGAAACAACGAGAGGGTTTGAGCCGGCGTTGGATCATGCAGGCCTGTGAGGACAGCCTGCGGCGGCTCGGCGTCGACCACATCGACCTGTATCAGGCTCACTACTTCGATCCATTGGTGCCGCTGGAGGAGACGATGTCGGCCTTCACCGACCTCGTACGGCAGGGCAAGGTCCGCTATCTCGGCTGCTCGAACTTCAGCGCCTGGAGAGTCGTCGAGTCGCTCTGGACGTCCGACCGAAGGGGGCTCGAGACGTTTGTGTCCGTGCAGCCCGAGTACAGCCTCTTGGACCCGACTCGGAGTCACGTCGAGATGGACCTCGCGCCGATGTGTGTCGCCCACGGTGTCGGGATGATCCCGTTCAGTCCCTTGGCGGGTGGACTGCTCACCGGCAAGTACCGACGTGACCAGGCCTTGCCTGAGAGCGTGCGGGCCGAGGAGAACGCGGCCAATCGCTTCTCCGAGCAGAACTGGAACATCATCGAGAGCTTGGTCGAGGTGGCGAACGAAGTCGGCAGAACGCCGGCGTCGACGGCCATTGGATGGCTCATCTCGAAACCGTGGGTCTCGGCTCCGATCATCGGTGCCAACCGGCCAGATCAGCTCCGAGACACGATGGCCGGTCTCGACCGGCCGTTGCCCGTCGAGGGGCTTCGACGGCTCGATGCTGCGAGCAGCTTCACCAGGAGCCGACCGTCGCTGGAGCAGTGATCTACGGCCCCCGGCGGGCGACCTCAGCGGCTGATCTCGATGTGGCCGACCTCGAGGCCGTCCCAGTTGCGTCGCGTGGTGTCGCCCCAGTATGCGAGCGCGTCGGCCTCGCCAGGGCTCATGAGGTCGCGGCCTATCAACAGATCGATGATCAGTGGGTAGAGGCCGCGAGCGTTGCCGTCGTCGACCTTGCCGGAGAATCCGCAGTCAGCACCCATCACGCCGAGCGCGTAGACGCCTTCGGCGCCGATCTTGCCGAAGACGCGGCCGTCGGTTGCTCTGAGGAGATCGGTGCAGAAGCGTTCGTGCGTGCCGGCAATCAGATCCGGGTGCGCACGGGCGGCCGCGGTCAGGCGGCGGCATGCCGCAGCCCGTTCAGGGGCGAGAGCGTCCGGATTTGTCATTCTCGCCAGACCGACAGCAAGCGCCGAGAGCGGGATGTGAAAGGTCGGGGCGCTGCATCCGTCGAGTCCGACGCTGATTTCGTCTGGCCCGGTGTCGGTCATCTCCGCGACGGCACGACTGACGAGTTGCTGGACGGCTCCGTTCGGGTCGAGGTACGTCGACAGGTCGACATCGAGCTGGCGGGCCACCGCCAGGAACCCGACGTGTTTGCCAGAGCAGTTGTTCGTGATCCGCTTCGGCTCGACAGCTGAGGAGGCGGCGCTCGGCCGCTGCGGACCGCACATCAGGGATCCCTCGTCCAGCCCGAGGAGGGAGAGTCCGTCGAGTGCGACCTCAGCGTGTGCCGGTTCCCCGCTATGGGACGCAATCGCCAGCGCGAGGTGTCGCTCGTCCATGCCGAAGCCATCAGCGGCACCAGCTTCCAGCAGGGGTAGCGCCTGCAGGCTCTTCGTAGCGCTCCGCGGGAAGATGGTCTGATGCGGGTCTCCGACACCGTCGAGCACCGTGCCTTTGGTGTCGGTCAGCACCCAAGCACCCCGGTGGAGCGATTCGAGCTCGCCGGTTCGGTACATCCGGAGAATCGTCGGATTGTCTGAGCGCATCAGCGGAGGCTAGCGACCTGACCGGGGTGCGATCGGAACGGAGGCGTAGCCTGATCGACGATGATGGGCATGCACATGTTGTGGCCTCGCGACAGCGAAGCCGTCAAGGACGCGAAGATCGAACGGACCGCCGCGCTGCGCGTGTGGCGATTCGCCCAGCCCTATCGGTGGATGGTGGCCGGATTCCTCCTGGCGACCATCGGGCAGGCCGTGCTCGGGCTGGTGCCGCCGATCCTGTTCGGGCGAATCATCGACGACGTGATCCCGAACGAGGACCGTCGGCTGTTGACCATCTATGCCATCTTGATCGTCGGCTCGGCGATCATCTCTGCCGTGCTCTCCCTGGTCGAGCGCTACTGGTCCTCCATCATCGGCGAGGGCGTGATCTACGACCTCCGATCAGCGCTCTTCGATCATGTCCAGCGAATGCCGATCGCGTTCTTCACCCGGACGCAGACCGGAACCTTGACCAATCGTCTGAACTCGGATGTGATCGGTGCGCAACGGGCGCTGACGGCCACGCTCGGCACGGTCGTGTCCAACATCATCGTCCTGCTCACCACCTTGGCGGCGATGCTCGTGCTCGAGTGGCGACTCACGTTGTTGGCGCTCGTCCTCACTCCAGTCTTCGTGTTTCCGTACCGAAGGATCGGCGGAGTTCAGCAGGCGATCACACGCGACGGTATGGAACACAATGCGGCAATGAACGCCACGATGACGGAGCGCTTCAACGTGTCCGGGGCCCTGCTGGTGAAGCTGTTCGGGCGCCAGCGCGACGAGGCGAAGCAGTTCTCGAGCCTGGCGGCGCAGGTTCGTGACATCGGCATCCGCTCCGCCCTCTTCACCAGAGGCTTCATGATCATGCTCGGCCTTCTCGGCTCGATCGGGACAGCTCTTGTCTATGGGCTCGGTGGCCTCTTCGCGATCCAGGGATCGATCGAACCGGGTGAGCTCGCAGCGATGGGGCTGCTGGTCGGCCGCATCTATCAGCCGCTCACGGGTCTCACCAACGCCCGGATCGATGTCCTGACCGCGCTGGTCAGCTTCGACAGAGTGTTCGAGGTGCTCGATGCACCGTCCCCGATCGTCGACGCGGTCGACGCCGTCGAGCTCGAGTCGCCCAGGGGCCGAGTGACCTTCGAGCACGTGAGCTTCCGCTACCCACTGTCCACCGAGACCATCATCCCGTCGCTCGAGACACCCTCCTCCACCGTTTCGGATGAGAACCTTGCTCCGGTGATCCGGGATCTCGACATCGACATTGCGCCGGGCCAGCTGATTGCGCTCGTCGGCCCCTCGGGGGCGGGCAAGACCACCATCACGAACCTGGTGCCGCGTCTCTACGACGTGACCGAGGGCCGGGTCCTCGTGGACGGTCACGACGTTCGCACGTTGACTCAGGAGAGCCTGCGGAGATCGATTGGCGTGGTGGTCCAGGATTCCCACTTGTTCCACGAGTCGATCGCAGACAACCTTCGTTACGCCAAACCGGATGCCTCGGATGCCGAACTCGTCGAAGCGTGTCGCGCCGCGCAGATCCACGAGACCATCGATCGACTGCCTGGCGGTTACGACACGGTGGTCGGTGAGCGGGGGTATCGATTCTCGGGCGGGGAGAAGCAAAGGCTGTCGATCGCTCGCATGCTGCTCAAGGATCCTGCGATCGTGATTCTCGACGAGGCGACGAGCCATCTCGACTCCGAGAACGAATCGCTGGTGCAGGCGGCGCTGGCCGAGGCATTGTCCGGCCGGACCGCAATCGTCATCGCTCATCGGTTGTCGACCATCACCAACGCAGATCAGATACTGGTGCTCGACGAAGGCGAGCTGGTCGAGCGGGGAACCCACACCGAGTTGCTCGCCGACGAGGGCCTGTACTCCGAGCTCTATCGGTTGCTCGTGCGCGACGAGGCACCGGCGGTCTAATCGCTCAGCGCCAGATTGCCGTCACGCGGTCGGGTTTGCGGAACACGCGACCCGCCGGCGCGTCGCTTCGGTCGTGGTCGAGCGTGAGGCCCGGGAGCAGATCGAGGAGCGCTGTGAGCGCTGCAGCGGTTTCTGCCCTGGCGAGGTGCGCTCCGAGACATGCGTGCGGGCCCTGCACGAACGCGAGCTGGCGATTCGAGTTGGCACGTCCGATGTCGAAGCGATCGGGGTCGGGAAACATCGATGGGTCACGGTTCGCTGCGCTCAGGCTGACCATGACCTGATCGCCGGTGCGGATCTGCACCGGACCATTCGACCCTTCGCAGATCGCGACGTCGGTGGTTGCGTAGCGATCGATCAGCGCCGCCGCCGGCTCGAGCCGAAGCGACTCCTCGATGGCAGCCATCGCCAGCGAGCGATCCATGGCAACCAGTTCGAGTTGGTCGGTGTTGGTGAGCAGGTGCCACGCGAGGTTGCTCGTCATCGCCTCCGATGTCTCGATCGCCCCGAACAACACCACCGCCACGGAGGGTGCGAGATCCTCAGGGGTCAGGCTGGAGTTGGCAGCGATGCTCGGCAGCGGTCGCCGTGGAACTTGACCCCTAGGGCGTATCTCGGCGGTGACGATCGCAAGGAGATCGGCAACGGCCGACGCAGTCTGCGCAGGCAGTGGTTGCCGGTCGGTGAGGGCCACGACGCCCGCCGCGATGTGTCGATACCAGTCCATCACGACCGCAGGGTCGGCCGGCAGCCCCAACACTTCGATGATCGTGTTCGTGGCGAGCGGACCCGCGAGCTGGGTCCGCAACTCGGCCGTACCCGCCGGTTCGAAATCGGCGATCAGTCTGGCCGCTTCTGCGGCGAGCCAAGGTTGGTGGTCACGCACTGGTGCGCGGGCGAACGGACCGAGGAACGGTGTGCGGTGGGCTCGGTGTTCTGCGCCGTCGAGTGACAGCATGGATGGGCCCAGCACCCTCCCGGTGGTGAATCTCGGATCGTCGACCGTGAATCGATCTGCGTCGCGCATCACGGCGACGGCTTCGGCGTAGCCGGTGACCACCCACGCGTCGAGCTCCGGCGACCAGGCCACGGGGTCGGTGGCCCGAACAGTGGCGAAGGCGGTTGCGGGGTCGCCCGCGATCACCTCGGCCGTGAACGCGTCGCCGAGTTGGCCGCTGTCGCTCGGGGAGCGTCTCTCGTCTGACACGTGCCCAGCATGTCAGACAGACCGCTCGGCGTGGCACCTGCGCACGCCGCCGTGGTTGGTGAGCGTCTACGGTCGGCGTCAATGGCCAGGCAACCGATCGCCGACGAATGAGCAGCGTCCTCGCAGTCGCTGGGTCAGAAGGGAACCTCCTCGCCGCCCGGTGGCTGATGGCCTTCTCCCTCGGATTCCACATCGTGCTGTCGTGTTTCGGCGTCGCCTTCCCTGCGCTGATCTACGTTGCCCATCGTCGGGGCCTCAGACACGACGATCCCGATGCCTTGATGCTGGCCCGTCGTTGGGGCAAGGCGGCTGCCGTCCTCTTCGCCATCGGCGCGGTGTCAGGGACGGCGCTGAGCTTCGAGATGGGTCTGCTGTGGCCTGGCTTGATGGGGACATTCGGTGACGTGATCGGGCTTCCGTTCGCGCTGGAGGGGATCTTCTTCTTCCTCGAGGCGATCTTCCTGGGTATCTATCTCTACGGCTGGCGCGGGCTGCGGTCCGATCTTCACCTCGCCACATTGATACCGATCGCACTCTCCGGGGTGGCGGGGACGTTCTGCATCCTCGCCGTGAACGGTTGGATGAATGAGCCGTCGGGTTTCGACCTCGAGGTCTACCGGGCCACCGGCGAGGTCGTCGATGTCTCTCCGTGGGGTGCCATGTTCAACGGGGCGGTCGTGCCCCAGTTCCTGCACATGCTTCCGGCTACGTACGTGGTCACGGGATTCCTGGTTGCGTCCGTGTATGCCGTTGGAATGCTGCGTGGCCGCACGGATCGGCTGCATCGCATGGGGCTGGCGATCGGCTTTGCGGTCGGAGCGATCGCGGTCCCTGTCCAGCTGATCACGGGAGACCTGGCCGCTCGGAACGTCGCAACGTCGCAGCCGGTCAAGTTCGCAGCGATGGAACTCCTCGAAGTATCGACTGACGGTGCGCCTTTGACGCTCGGTGGCGTCGTGATCGACGGTGAGAAACGATTCGCCATCGAGATTCCCCGCCTCACGTCGCTGTTGCAGGACTTCGATCCCGACAGCCGGATCGAGGGGCTCGATGCGGTTTCCGAGGAGCTGCGCCCGCCGGCCAACGTCGTCCACATCTCGTTCCAGCTCATGGTGGGCTTGGGTCTGTTGATGTTGCTCTTCGCCGCCGTCGGCGGTTGGTGGCGGTGGAGGCGAGGGGCGCTTCCGCCCGGGCGTTGGTTCCTCTGGGCAGCGGCGGCGTCCGGGCCGGCCGCCGTTCTGGCTCTCGAGGCCGGTTGGACCACGACCGAGGTCGGGCGCCAGCCGTGGATAGCGCAGCAGGTTCTCCTCGTCAGCGACGCTGTCACCCCGAGGCAGGGGATCGGCTGGCTCCTCGTCGGCTTGATCGGTGTCTACGGAGGTCTGGCCGGTTCGGCGATCGTCGTCCTGCGTGCGATGTCGGCCAGGTGGCGTCGCGGTGAGGACACGGGAACGCCCTACGGCCCGAGCCCGATCGATCTCCCGGACCGGGTCGACGCCTGATGGTCGCCGACCTGGTTGCTTCGATCATCTGGCTAGGAGTGCTCGCCTATGCCGTCTTCGGAGGCGCCGACTTCGGTTCTGGTATCTGGGACCTTCTCGCAGGAAATGCACAAGGGGGAGCCGCAGCCAGGAAGCGCATCGATCGCAGCATCGGCCCGGTGTGGGAAGCGAACCACGTCTGGTTGATCTTCGTCCTCGTCTTCCTGTGGACAGCGTTCCCAGCCGCATTCGCCGCGATCATGACGGCGCTCTTTGTTCCTTTCGTTCTCGCCGGCGTCGGCATCATCTTCCGCGGCGGCGCGTTCGTCTTCCGCAAGTCGTCCTCGACCTTCGGTCAAGCAAGGTTCTTTGGCGTCCTGTTCGCATCCTCGTCGGTGATCACGCCGTTCTTCTTCGGAGCTGCGGCCGGGGCCATAGCCTCCGGTCGGGTGCCGATCGAGGGGTCGGTTGACCCGTGGACCGTGTGGCTTGGGCCGACGTCTGTACTCGGTGGCGTGCTCGCTGTCGGTACGTGCGCGTGGCTCGCGGCGGTGTTCCTGGCCGCGGACGCTGCGAGGGACGACGAACCTGAACTCGTTCGATCCTTCACGAACCGGGCGTTGATCACGGGCATCGTGCTCGGTGTCGTGGCCTTGATCGGCATCGTCGTGCTCGAGTCCGACGCCACGACGCTCTCGGACGGCCTGGAAACCTGGGGTGCCCCGCTCGTTGTGCTGAGCGCAGTTGGCGGGCTCGCTGCCATGTGGCTGCTCCGATCAGGTCGGCCCGATGCGGCCCGTGTCCCGGCGACGCTCGCCGTCGTTGCCATCGTGTTGGGTTGGGGAGTCGGGCAATATCCGTGGTTGTTGGTCGACGAAGTGGAGATCGCCGATGCCGCCGGTGCCGATGCCTCGTTGTGGGCGCTGATCGTTGCGTTCGTGCTGGCAGGTGTCACGGTGATCCCCGCCCTGGCCTGGATGCTCCGCCTCACGAATCAGGGCGATCTGTCGTCCAGCGAGGTCAGGGAGGATTCCAGCCTTGCCCGGCTACGCGACCTCGGCGGATGATGTGACGTGACCACTGAGATCTGCGAACTGACAGCCGTCGAACAACGAGCGCTGTTGGAGTCCTCTGAGGTGTCCGCCCGCGAGCTGCTCGACGCCCATCTCGAGCGGATCGATGCCGTCAACCCACTGGTGAATGCGATCGTTGCCATGGACCGTGAGCGGGCCAAGGCGACCGCTGCCGCGATCGATGAGCAACGGGCCGCAGGCGTTGCGCTCGGACCGTTGGCCGGGCTGGTGACAGCGCACAAGGATCTGACCGACACCGTCGACTTCGTCACGACCTACGGATCACCGCTCTACGCAGATCATCGGCCCATCGTGGACAGCCTGTTGGTCTCGAGAGTGAAGGCGGCCGGGGCGATCGCCGTTGGCAAGACCAACACGCCTGAGTTCGGCGTCGGCTCACATACGTTCAACCCCGTCTACGGCATCACGAGAAACCCCTGGAACACCGATCGCACCGCGGGGGGATCCTCGGGTGGTGCTGCGGCCGCGCTTTCTTCCGGCATGGTGTCGATCGCCGATGGCGGCGACATGGGCGGATCGCTGCGAAACCCCGCAGCCTGGAACAGCGTCGTTGGTTTCCGGGCCAGTGCAGGTTTGGTCCCCTCGGTGGGTCCCGGTGTCGCACGCTCCACTCTGGGAGTGGAAGGAGCGATGGGTCGTACCGTCGCCGACCTCCGGCTCCTCTTGAGCGTGATCGGGGCTCCGGATGACCGAGATCCGCTCAATCGGGGTATGGCGGTCCCTTCCGAGCGACCGCCGAGCGATCGTCTGTCGGCGCCGAGAGTTGCCTTCAGTCCGTCACTCGGGGGGCTCCCGGTGGAGGAGCCAGTCGCCACAGTCGTTGCCAGATTCGTGGCCGACGTCGTCGCACTCGGCTGGGAGGTCGTCGAGGCAGAGCCAGAACTCATCGATGCCGATGAGTGCTTCGCCGCGATCAGGTCCTACCTCTTCGCCAACGGACCATTGGCCGACCTCGGGGAGAGGCTGAGCGAGACGAAGCAGACTGTTCGGGAAGAGTTTGCTCGGGGTCGGGCGATGAGTAGCGCCGATGTCGCTGCAGCCCATCGACAACTGGGACAACTGTGGCGGAGCGGCGTCGACTTCTTCGATGGTGTCGACCTCTTGATCGCCCCTGTGACACAGATGTCGCCGTTCGACGCCGACACGGAATACCCGACGGAGGTCGATGGAGTCGCGTGTGAGCGCTACATCGACTGGATGCGTTCGTGTTGCCGGATCACCGCTCTCGGGGTGCCGGCTCTCTCCCTCCCGGCCGGGTTCGACTCCGATGGGATGCCGGTTGGGGTCCAGTTGATCGGGCGCCACCACGGTGACCTCGATCTGCTCGAACTCGCAGCCACGCTCGAAGAGCGGGCACCCGTCGAGCCCCGCCGACCACCCGTGCTCAGCTGACGAGGGGAGGGCCGATCTTCATGGGGCGTCGGGGTCGGCGAAGCGCATCATGGATGCGACGCTGGCGGGAAACCCGCCAGTGGCCACCGGTCCCCAGGATGTCGGCTCGATGCTGATCAGCGACTTTTCCTGGCGAGCCATGGCATCGCGATACTCGTCCCAGTTGGGATGCTCGCCGGACACCGCCCGGTAGTAGTCGACCAGTGACTCCAGAGCGTCCGGCATGTCGATGACGTGGGCGGAGCCGTCGACCTGCACCCATGCTCCGCCGAAATGGTCGCTCAGCACACAGACCGTCACATTCGAGTTGCGACGGACGTTGTGGCACTTGTCGCGGTCGGGATAGGTGGCGATCGTGAGGCTCCCGTCGGCGGTGACACCCCCCGTCACCGGAGAGAGCTGGGGCCAGCCGCTCTTCTTGACCGTGCCCAGGACCCACTGGTGCCGAGGTCGAACGAAATCCAGGAGGCCATTCCGGTCGACGGTTTCGGTCGTTGCCACGTGGGGAGCCATGTTGGCAATGTAGCGACGAGCCCGGTTCGGAGGAGGGGTCCTGAACCGGGCTCGTCGAAGTTGTCCGATCGGATCGACACCGCGGAGGGGGTGCGGCGAGCGATCCGATCGGACGATCAGATGAGTTCGAAGCGAACCCGTCGATTCTTGGCCAGGGCCTCGGCGCTTTCGCCCTCGCCGAACTCCGTGGTCTCGCCGTATCCGGTCGAGGTCAGGTTCTCGGCCGCGACACCCTTGCTCACGAGATACTCGAGGACGGCGTCGGCCCGAGCCTGGCTGAGTGTGAGGTTCGTGAGTTCCGGTCCGCTGACGTCGGTATAGCCCTGCACGTCGATGGCTGCGTCGTTGTCGGCGAGAACGGCAGCCGCTCGGTCGAGGGTGCCGAAGCTGTCAGCGAGGATCTCGGCCGACCCAGATGCGAACTGGATGGGCTCGAGTTCGAACAGGGCGTTGAGCTCCTGGATCGTGACCTCGGGGGCAGGCATGGTCAGTTCGTCGATGATGGCGGTGACGCCGGGTACCGCGAGCGCCGTCTCGAGGGCGGTCGTGCGAGCAGCCTCGCTCGGGACTTCGCCGCGAACGGTGCCCATCGTCCCGTCCATCTCGACCTCAGCGCCGACGACGTCGGACGCTTCGAGAGCGGAGAGGATCCCCGGACCCACGGACATCAGCTGATTGTCGACGGAGGTGATCCCCGGCACGGCGGCTGCGGCATCGCCCGCAGCCGCCTTGTCCGCTTCGGTCCCGACGAAACCGGTGAGGACGGCGGTCGACCCGTCAACGGCGCTCGATGTTGATTCGAACGATGCGACGGCAGCGGCAACATCGGGGGCGAGGTCGAGGGTCGGTGGGATCGTGGTTGGAGCCGTGGTCGTCGAGGGAGTGATTGCCACGGCTTCGGCGTCCGCCTCGTCGACAGTGGTCGCGGGTACCGCTGAGCTCAGCGCCGGAAAGTCGGCGCCACCTGCTGCAATGGGCGCAGCGATGACGGCTGCGCTATCGGCATTCGCGTCGGAGTCGCCCCCGATGAGTGCGTTCCAGCCGAAGATCGCGAGGAACACGGCGACCACGAGCAGGCCGAAGGCGATGATCTGGTCGTCAGCGGCCACACCCCACTCCGGCAGCAGCTTCTCTTCGCCGGGGGCCAGTCCTTCGTCGTCCTTGCGCATCGTCTCCACGACATGTTGACGTCCGAGGTTCGAAGAAGTCGCGAGGTTACGAGTTGCGGCGAACGAAGACCGGCTCTTGGGGGCTGGAACGCTCGGGATCGAATCGGTAGCCGTCTGCGTCGAATTCGCTGATGCCCTTGATCGTGTCGACCCGATTCAGGACCAACCATGCCGCCATCGAGCCTCTCGCCCGTTTGGCGAAGAAGCTGATGATCTTCAGGTCGCCGTTCTTCTCATCGAGGAACTTCGGGGTCACGATTCGGGCTTCGATCCGCTTGGGCTGGACGGCACCGAAGTATTCGTTGGACGCCAGGTTGATCAACACATCGGGGCCGGGGGATGCGGCGATGTCTTCGTTGAGCTGATCGGTGATCGCGTCGCCCCAGTACGAATAGAGGTCCGCTCCCCGAGTGGTCTCGACCTTGCTGCCCATCTCGAGCCGATACGGCTGCATCAGATCCAGCGGACGGAGCACGCCGTACAGCCCGGAGAGAATCCGGATGGTCTTCTGAGCCCGGGTGAAGTCACGTTCGCCGAACCGATGCGACGCGTCCATGCCCATGTAGACGTCGCCACTGAAGGCGAGGATTGCCGGCCGGGCGTTGGTCCGATCGAACGGGGCGGTCCAGTCGCGGAAGCGCTCGACATTGAGCTCGGCCAACTCCTGGCTGATCTCCATCATCGATGTGAGGTCGTGCGGCGTTTTCTCCGCCATGACGTCGACCAGTTCCGCCGCACGATCGAGCATGCGTGGTTGGCTGAACTTCTTGGTGGCCAGCTTCGACTCGTAATCGAGCGATTTTGCTGGAGACAGAACACAGAGCATCCAACAGTTCTAGCCGTCATCGGCACCATTCCGAGAGTCGAGTGGCTCCAGCTCGTCGGGCACCCTCCGACCTGGTCGGGCATGATGGCGGGCGTGATCGTGCATCTCGTGGATGGAACCTACGAACTCTTCCGGCAGTTCTTCGGCCGGCCCGGCCACGAAACGGCCGATGGTCGCGAAGTCGGGGCGACACGAGCTGTGCTGCGCAACATGCTCGCCATGCTCGACGACGGCGCCACGCACGTCGGCGTGGCCACCGATCACGTGGTCGAGTCGTTCCGCAACGAGCTGTATCCCGGGTACAAGACCGGCGAGGGCATGGATCCCCTGATCCTGGCACAGTTCCCTTGGCTGGAGGATGGGCTTCGGGCGTTGGGCATCGTGACGTTTGCGATGACGGTCCACGAGGCCGATGATGCGCTGGCCGCCGCTGCGGTGTTGGCTGCCGCCGACGATCGCGTCGAGAAGGTGCTGATCTGTACGCCGGACAAGGACCTCGCCCAAGTCGTTCAGGCGGGTCGAATCCTGCAGTTCGATCGCCGCAAGGACAAGGTCTACGACGTCGATGACGTCGTGGAGAAGTACGGGGTGCGACCGGAATCGATCACAGACTGGCTCGGGCTCGTCGGCGATGCCGCAGATGGATTCCCCGGCCTTCCCGGGTGGGGCGCCAAGTCGGCGGCAACCGTTCTGGCGCGATATGGCCACATCGAGAAGATTCCACTGTCGGCCGGTCAGTGGGACATCACCGTTCGCAGCGGCGCAAAGCTGGCGCAGACTCTCGCCGACAACATGGCCGATGCGCTGCTCTTCAAGACGCTGGCCACCTTGGACCTCGAAGCACCGACGGTGGAGTCGGTCGACGAACTTCGCTGGATCGGTCCATCCGCAGGCCTCGCCGAGTTCGCCGACTGGATCGACGCTCCCGACCTCGTGACCAAGGCCAACAAGCTCGCTTCCGGTCGATGATCCGGGAGTATCGGCCACCCGACCGTGAGGCCGTCCTCGCACTGAACGAGGGCAACGTGCCCGAGGTCGGGCCGATGGACGACACCAAATTGGACCTGCTGATCGCCGAAGCGATGTCGATTCTCGTCGTTGATCTCGCTGAGGAGATCGTTGGTTTCATGGTCGTACTCGGACCCGATGGAACCTATGCGAGCCCCAACTATCGATGGTTCGGTGAACGGTACGAGGACTTCGTCTACGTCGACCGCATCGCGATTGCAGCCGAAGCAAGGGGGCAAGGTTGGGGGCCTGCGCTGTATGACCGCTTCGAGCAAGTAGCGGTCGAACGGGGGACGACTGTGATGGCTGCAGAAGTCAACACCGTGCCGATCAACGAACGAAGCCTGCACTTCCATCAGGTCGCCGGTTTCGTCGAGATCGCCCGCTGCCAGCCATACGGAGGCGACGAGGAAGTCGCGATGCTGGTCAAGACTCGGAGCTGACGACCCGGCCGGCCGTCGGCGTCAGTCGTCGATGCCTTCTCGAAGGCGTGACCAGTTCCGCGGCGGCGCCTCGGGGCTGGGCGGCGAGGGAGATTCCACGGGTGCGGCCTCGGTGCGAAGTGTCGGTCCGGTGCGCCGTACTGGAGGCCGCTCGCCGGCTTTCAGCAGCGGACCGGGGTCGGTCTTGCCGACAACGGCAACGGCGAGCCAGGTGGTCAGCGGCACCGATGCCACCAGACCGATTGACCCGACGAGCGTGCGCACGATCTCGGTCGCGACGATCTCGCTGTTGGCAACATCGAGCGCAGGTACTCGGCCGACCGAGAACAACAGCAGGAGCGGGAGGGACGCTCCGGCGTAGGCCAGGAAGAGGGTGTTGACCGTGGAGGCGACGTGGTCACGGCCGACGCGCATGGCTGCGGCGGACAACTCGTTGGCTGGCTGGCGGGGGTTGGCCCGCCGGAGCTCGAACACCACCGAGGCCTGGGTGACGGTCATGTCATCGAGCGCGCCGAGTGCGCCGATGACAAGGCCGGCCAGGAGCAGGCCACGGACATCGACATCGCCGACACCCTCGATGAAGAACGATTCCTCGGTGGCGAACCCGCTCAGTTGGGTCACCTCGATCACCAGGACGCCGAGGGCAGCCGTGAGGGCCAGCGCCGACAGCGTCCCGAGTACGGCGACGGTGGTCATCGGCGTGAAGCCGTGGCTCGTGTAGAGCGCAACCAGCGCAATCAGGGCGGCACTGACGCAGGCGATGACAAGCGCCGACTGCCCGGCGAGCAGGGCGGGCAGCGTGTAGAAGCCGAGGATCAAGATGCTCGATGCCAAGCCGGCCAGGGCCGACGCGCCTCGCAACCGACCCAGCAGGACCACGGTGACGGCGAACAGGAGCGTCAGCATCAGGAGGGGTTCCGACCGGTCGCGGTCGCTGAACGCATACCTGAACGGAGCGTCGTTGCTCTCGACGCGTGCCAGGATCAGCTTGTCGCCGACGGCGAAGGTCGTACGCGGTTCGAAGAAGGGGGGCAGTTCGAACAACTGACCTTCGTCGACGCCCTCGTTGATCTGGACCAGCAGGGACACGCATGGGATGTCCTGGGCACCTTCGGGTACGAGGTCCTCCGCGCAGTCAGAGACCCGTTCGACCGATCCGGCGTTGAGATCGGTGCCGAAGTTGAAGGTTTCCTCGCTGCGGTCCGCCGGCCAGGTCAGGAGTGCTGCGGCGACGGCGAGGAGGGCGCAGGCCGAGGCAGCGAACGTGAGCAGTCGCCGAGTCCGATGGTCGATCGGGGGCGGGTGCGTCATTCCGTGTTCGTGTCCAGCTCCCATCGGGGGAGCAGCGTACGGTCAGCCGACGACGTTGATGGTGCGGTCGCCGAGGGGTGCGTCGAGACGGAGGACGACCTCGTAGTCGAAGACCTGCGCGATGCAACTCATGGCCGCCGCGTTCGGATCGAGACCCACCTGGAGGTCGACGATCACCGATGTATCGGTCTCCTCGACGCCAAGGGCTACTCCCGAGCAGGGTTCGGATGCGCCCTGGAAGTGCAGGAGTAGCTGCTGGACGTTGTCCGGGTCGACGATGATCTTCTCCACGAGTCCCGGCTCGAGGGAGACGAGGTCCGAGCGTGGGGTGAGTCGTGTGTAGCCCGGGGTCACGTCGCCAGGGTCGGCCTCTTCCTCGACGGCGCCACTGCCGTCGTCGTTCTGCACAGGGAGATCGGTGTCTTCGAGCGCTTCGTCGCCAGGGGAGCCGAGGGCCGTGTCGTCGAGCGCCTCGACGTCGGAACTGCAGGCGGCGACACCCAGGCTGAGAGCGGCGCAAATGGCAAGGAGTCCCATGATCCGATGGCGGATGTTCCGGCGGCTCAAGACGGGTCCGCCTTCGCCCGGCTGGGGGCGACCCGTGGCGGCTCGTTGGGCATCTTTGGGTACACGGGTGGCCACGGAGCATCCATCAATCCGTTGGCCATGTCGGTCTCACTCATGTCGAGCAGCGGTTGCAGCGACTGCGGCACGTCGTTGATCTCGGCCCACGGATCGCCACGGTCGGCGAAGCGCTGGGGGACCGTGGCGATCGTGAGATCGTTGAGCACGACGTCCTCGACCTCATCCCAAAAGATCGGCGCCGAAACCTGGGCTCCAACTCGGGAGCGGACCGACCAGGCTCCGAACACGGTCTTGTGTGGTGCGTTCTGGTTGAAGTCGACGAAGACACGCTCGCCCCGCTCTTCCTTCCACCACGCGGCCGTGATCCGGTCGGGGTGACGACGTTCGAGCTCACGTGCGAGGGCCACGGCGCCGGCCCGTACGCCATAGGAGGTCCACGTGGGTTCCAGGCGCACGTAGATGTGAAGGCCGCGATTGCCGGAGGTCTTGATGAAGGAGCGGATGGCCAGCTCGTCGAGGAGGGCCTTCGTGTCGAACGCGGCTCGGCGAATGTCGTCGAAGTCGATGCCGGGAGACGGGTCGAGATCGATGCGCAACTCGTCGGCGATGTCAGGTTCGGCGGCCAGATAGGGCCAGGGGTGGAAGCCGAGGCAGCCCATGTTGACGGCCCATGCGACGTGCGCGATGTCGGCCACCACGAGGGCGTTCGAGTCGGTGCCGTTCGGTGTGCTGACGGTGGTCTGGGTCAGCCACTCCGGTGCTCCCTTCGGGACCCGCTTCTGAAAGAAGGACTTCCCGGACGCACCATCAGGGAACCGTTGCAGCATGGTCGGCCGCCCCCGCATGACGCGCATGAGTGGCGCTTCCATCGTCACGTAGTAGTTGACGAGGTCGAGCTTGGTCTCTCCCCGTTTGGAGAAGAACACCTTGTGGGGGCTCGAGATCGACACCTCGCGCCCGGCGAGCTGGAGCGTGATGCGTTCCTTCGCAGTAGCCATGACGAAACCGTACAACCACTCGTTCTGCGGTACCTGGCCCTCAGTTCTGAGGGCTGAATGCCGAGATCGGGGTCGACCGGGGACCGGTGTCGTCGGGGAGCGTAGGGTCGTGGAGTGAACCACGAACGCGTCGTCTCGCTCGCAACGTCCATCGACGGCGACCTCGGCAAACGCATCGATTTCCTGCTCGAGATCGACAAGCTGAAGCAGGTACTCAGACGGAGCCGCCTGGTCGATGGCTCTCGACTGGAGAACACCGCCGAACACTCGTGGCACCTCGCCATGTTGGTGATGGTCCTGGCACCACATGCTGCTGTCGAGGTCGATCCGTTGCATGCCATGAAGCTTCTGTTGGTGCACGACATCGTCGAGATCGATGCCGGCGACACGTTCGCCTACGACACGGTCGGGCACGAGGACAAGACCGAACGGGAGACGGCGGCCGCCGAGCGGATCTTCGGTCTCCTCCCGGCGGGACAAGCCGACGAGATCCGTGGGCTGTGGGACGAGTACGAAGAGAGGGAGACGCCGACGGCGGTGTTTGCTTATGCCTGCGATCGATTGCAACCAATTCTGTTGAACGCCTCGTCAGGCGGGACCAGCTGGAAGGAACACGGCATCGTCCAGTCTCAGGTCAAGGCGTTCAACGCCCCGGTCGGTGACGCTGCTGCGGAGTTCTGGGAGTTGGCATTGGCCGTGGTCGCTGATGCGGTCAAGGCTGGCCAGCTCGGCGCCGGCTGACTCGAACCGGAGGCTGTGACCCCCGGAAATGCATGGCGCGAACCTCGGGTTTGGTTCGTTCCGGGTTTGCGTCGGGTCAGAGTTCGAGCCAATGGAGGATGAGGCCACGGAGGCGGTCGATGCCGACCCCTTTGTGAGCGCTGACCCACACGATGTCTCGAGGTTCGAGGTCGACCTTTTCGGCAACGATCTTCTTCTGCTTGTCCCGCTGCGACGACTTCACCTTGTCGTGTTTGGTCGCGATCACCGTGTGCGGTAGCCCGTTCGCCCGGAGCCACTCGAGCATCTGCACGTCGAGCTTCGTCGGGCCGACCTCGCCGTCGACCAGAACCATCACCATGGTGATGCCTTCTCGCTCGAGCAGGTACGACTCGATCATGGCGCCCCACTGGGCCCGCATGTGCTTCGGCGCCTTTGCATACCCGTAGCCGGGTAGGTCCATGATCGAACCGCCGCCGTCGACGGTGAACAGGTTCAGCAGGCGTGTGCGGCCAGGCGTGTTCGACACGTGCGCGAGCCGCTTGCGGGCCGACAGCGCGTTGACCAACGACGACTTGCCCACATTGGAACGGCCGACAATTGCGACCTCCGCCTCGGACTCCGGCAGGCTGTCGACGTCATCGCCTGACATCACGAACTGCATTCCCAGGGCCGGCATCCCCGCAGGCTACGAGCCCGGTGCGCTCACTGCCCCAGCACGAGACCCAGGCCGACGGGTTCCGGCTCGTCGAGCTGGTCGAACGTGCACTGCTGCGGCTCCTTGTCCGGTCGCCAACGCAGGAACCTTCCGACCTCACGGAGCCGGCCGTTGAGGGTCGCGTTGTACTTCACCTCGACGACGCGTTCGATCCGCAGCGGTACCCACGAGTGGTCCTTCTGCCCGCTCCACCGGTTCGGGGCGCCAGGCATGCGTCCTTCCTCATGGGCGGCAGCGTCGGCCCAACTCCGCCACGGATGCTCGTCGAGCGCGTCGGCGGTGAGCGGCTCGAGTTCATCGACCAGCTCGGCGCGTCGCTTGGCGGTGAAGCTGGCGCACACCCCAACCGATTGCAGCTCACCATCGGCGTTGTTGAGACCGAGGAGCAGCGAGCCGACGCCGTTCCCATCCTTGTGCCATCGGTAGCCGGCCACGACGCAGTCGGCGCTCCGGACGTGTTTGATCTTGAGCTGGGTGCGCTTGTTCTCGACATAGGAATCGCCGAGCGGTTTGGCGATCAGACCGTCGAGCCCGGCCCCTTCGAAGACGCGAAACCATTCCGCTGCGAGCTCGGGATCGGTCGTGGTCTGGGTCAGGTACAGGGGTGCCTCGCAGTCGGACAGGATCGATTCCAGGGCGGCCCGTCGCTCGGAGAACGGAGCGTTCATCATGTCGTCGTCGCCGAGTGCGAGCAGATCGAAAGCAACAAACGACGCCGGCGTCTTCTCGGCCAACATGTTCACCCGGCTCTCCGCCGGATGGATGCGTTGCTGAAGACCATCGAAGTCGAGCTTGTCGTCGGTGGCGACGATCAGCTCGCCGTCGATCACGCACCGATCGGGGAGCTGAGCCAGGAGCGGCGAGAGCATCTCGGGGAAGTATCGGGTCAGCGGCTTTTCGTTCCGCGAACCGAGCACGATCTCGTCGCCGTCCCTGAAAATGAGGCACCGGAACCCATCCCACTTCGGCTCGAAGAGCACATCGTCTCGCTCGGGAATTCCGTCGACGGCTTTGGCCAACATGGGTCTCACCGGCGGGTTGACAGGGAGATCCATGGGCTGACTCTAGAAGAGGGGACCGCCACAGGTGCCGACTCCTCGACCCGGCGACCGGTGAGACGAGTGCCGTTGGTTGAGGTGAGGTGCCAGTCGGGTCGGTCAACGATGGTCGAGTCCGGTCTTGTCTGACCGAAGTCGCCGCCCTGCGGTTCGAACAGGTCGCTGGCGATGAGTCTGACACAAACAGGTGTTCGTGGATTGACTGTCATACCCCCTGAGTACTGTTGTTCGTATGGCTTTGGTGGAAGCACGCACTATCAAGACTGGCTGCCGACGCAGCATTCGCGATGTCTACAACGCTGGTCTCGAAGCCATAGAGCTGCTTGCAGCGGCAGAGCGCAACCGAGCCCGAGCTGTTGCTCAGCTGGTCGAATTCCACGCGATCGACGGTCACGTGTCAGCCGGCTACCTCACACCGCAACGTCAGATGATTCACGGTGCCGGCGTCGCCGAAGCCGAAGCAAACAAGCTGCACCGAATTGTCCGGTTCTGCGAGCAGCATCCGTTGGTCGCAGACCAACTCGCTCGAGGAATGATCTCGGTCGATCACGCAGACGCCCTGATGAGACTCGCCCAACACGTCGACCGTGGCGAGTTCGCCGACGCCTTGCCTGATCTCCTTTGCGCTGCGGTCGGCGTCGAGTTGTCGGTGTTCTGCGACCGGATCAGAACCTGGCGGTGGCGTATCCAGCCAGAAGCCACCGACGAGGATCTCGACGCCGCGTATGACCGGCGATCGCTGACCTCGCAACGCGGCCTGTTCGGCGGCTCCAAAGGCCAATACGAACTCGACGCCGCCGGCACCGCCATCCTCGAAGCCGGACTTCTCACACCGCCAGACCCCATCGACCGCATCAACGGCCCCCGCACCCTGGCGCAACGCAAAATGGATCGTCTCGTCGAATTGGCCGCCCTCGCCGGCCTGATCGACGACAACATGGCCACC
>CBESNA010000061.1:0-25803 GCA_965530755.1 uncultured Acidimicrobiia bacterium
GCGGAGGGGGGCGGCGAGGCCGAGGGGGGCGGCATCGGAGGGAGGGTGCCGGGCGGCGACTCTCCCGGAGGGCTGAACACCCCGGGTGGTGGAAGCGGTGGAGGGACTGCCGACGGCCCGGGGGACGGCAGTGGAGGTGTGGTGCCCGTTGCCGGGCCCGTGGGGGCCATTGGCGGTGGAAGTGGGGGCGGCGTGAAGTTGCCGGGGGGCGGCATCGGGGGAGCACCCATGGGCGGGACCGGGTCGGGAGTCGAGCCGAGCGGCTCGGGCTCAGTAGTGGTCGGCGGTTCGGCGACCGGCATCGGGGGAACCGCGACAGGCTCCGTCGGCTGCGCATCGGCGTCTGTCGTGAGTGCGGCCATCTCGTACGCCGACGTCGTCTCTGGACCGGCAGCTGGTGCCGGTCCGTCGGGGACTGGTGTCGTCGGGACCGGGGTCGGATCGGGTGTCGGCGCACCGAGCGGTTCGGCGGCTGCGCTCGGCGCACCGAGCGGTTCGGCGGCTGCGCTCGGCGCACCGAGCGGAACCTCGACGGGCACGATGGCACCGGCGCCGTCGACACGGCCCGCACGGAGTTCGACGTCGTCGTTGGCGCTGCTGAACGGGACGCTTCCCAGCCGAAGCTCGACCGGCGAGACGTCGGCGAGTCCGGTCGACCATCCATCGCGACCTTGGCCCTCCACCTTGGCGTCACCCGAGATGGCCTCGGCTCGGTCGAACGCGAAGAGGATCGCCTCACCTTCCAGCTGCAGGACGGCCGCGATCCCGCTCGGGTCGTTGTCCACCACGATCTGGTGCAGAGTGGCCGAAACCTGTTCGAATCCCCACGTGTCGTTGGATGCGAGCGTGTCGAGGGCGGCGAGCGCCGAGGCGCCGACGTCGTCTCGACCCGCGACGACGAGGGTCACCGGACCGTTGCGAACCACGGCCCCGGAGCCGGGAATGATCGATGCACCAGAGTTCATGAGCTAGATCGTGGCACGAACTCCATCTTCCTGCGAGGACCACGCCGGCGGGCTTCGATGACCGTCGCCTCCTCCAGTACCGTGCCGCCCATGACCGATCGTCAGACCGCAACGACCAACGCATCGCCGCCTTCGTCGGAATCCGCCGATCGGCGTTGGCACCGCGACCCTCGCGTCATCGCCGAGAATCGCCTTCCTTCCCACGGGCTCCCGCTTCCGGACGATGCGATCAGTCTCGACGGCGAGTGGGCATTTCGCTACTGGACCGGCGACGCCCCGGACGTGTCCTTCGCCGAGCCGACAGCCAGTCGCCCCGACTTCGATTCGCTCATGGTTCCTGGCTCATGGATGCTCCAAGGCGGAGCGGACTCCACCTACGGCATTCCGATCTACACCAACGTGCAGATGCCGTTCGATCGGTCCGGCTATCCGGCGATCCCGCTCGATGACGAGGGCGGTGACCACGTGGTCGTGACCGAGGTCCCGTCATCATGGACCGGGCGCGTGGTGCTCCGCCTCGGCGCCGCCGAGTCGGCCTGCGAGGTGTACGTGAACGGCGTCTTCGTCGGCCGCTCGACCGACTCTCGCCTGCCGGCCGAGTTCGACATCACGGCGCAGGTCGTTCCAGGAACCGAAGCGACGATTGCGGTGCGAGTCCACCGTTGGAGCGCGTCGACGTGGATCGAGGATCAGGACATGTGGTGGATGGCGGGCCTCCACCGATCGGTCCACGTCTATTCGACCCCGGTAGTCCGCATCGCCGATGTCTTCTTCGACACGCTCACCCTGGACGGCAACAGAGCACGGGTGGCCATCGAGTTCTCACTGGACGGCGAAGTACCCGACGGGAGCATGGTGACCGCAACCATCGGTGGAACGTCCATCGCCGGTCCGGTCACCGGCTCGGTGGCCCTGCTCGTCGACGATCTCGATGACATCCAGCCGTGGTCAGCCGAGAGCCCGATCCTCCATGACCTCTCCGTTCAGCTCCTCGACCCATCCCTCGAGACGATGGATCGACGGGAGCTCACGGTCGGGGTGCGTACGGTCGCCGTCGGGAATGGTCAGCTACTTGTCAACGGCCGCCCGGTCACGATCTTCGGTGTCAACCGCCATGAGCACGACGGGGAGACCGGCAGGTGGCAGAGCGACGACTTGCTCGCTGCCGACCTGGCACTGTTGAAGTCCAACAACATCAATGCGGTGCGCACAGCGCATTACCCCAACGACGAGCGCTTCTACGCCTTGTGCGACCGTCACGGCCTGTACGTGATGGACGAGGCCAACATCGAGTCGCACGCCATGGTCCACGAACGATTGCAACCATGTAACGACGCCGCCTTCACCGATGCGTTCATCGCTCGCGGTACTCGAATGGTCACCCGGGATCGGAACCATCCGAGCGTGATCGCCTGGTCGCTGGGAAACGAGTCCGGATTCGGTCCGAACCATCGAGCGATGGCCGGGGCCATGCGGGTGCTCGATCCCCGGCGACCGATCGCCTATCACCCCGCCGAGGACGATCCGGTGGTCGACATCATCGGTCCCATGTATCCGTCCCTGGGCGAGCTGTCCCGTCTCGACCAGTTCGGCGATGAGCGACCCGTGATCATGTGCGAGTACAGCCATGCCATGGGCAACTCGAATGGCGGCATCGAGGACTACTGGATCCACATGGACGCATCGGATCGGTCGTGGGGAGGTTTCATCTGGGACTGGGTCGATCAAGGCCTGGCACGAACCTCGGAGGACGGCTCCTGGTGGTGGGCCTACGGAGGCGACTTCGGCGACAAGCCGAACGACCGGAACTTCAACTGCAACGGGTTGGTCGACGCCGATCGTCGACCTCATCCTGCGCTTCGCCACGTCGCCTGGGTCTACCGGCCGGTGATGACCTCACTTCTCGGGGGATCGAGAATCGCTGTCCGTAATCGTCGGTCCTTCAGCGACCTGAGCGATCTGACTCCCGAGTGGGCGTATCTGGTCGACGGGGCCGTCGTCGCCACGGGTATCGACCTCGAGGTTCCGTCGATCGGGCCCGGGGAGGTCGCCGAGATCACGCTCGACCTGCCCACGATCGATCTCGATCCCGGCGCCGAGGTGCATCTGCAGGTGACATGGTTCTCCAACACAGCAACGCCAACCGTCCCCGCCGGTCATGTCGTGGCGTGGGACGACCTCGAGCTCGACGTCACGCGACCGGCCTCTCCCGTTGCTGTCGACGGTCCGGCGGCCACCGCCTCCATCGACGACGGCGGGAACGTCGTGCTGGTCGGAGGTGACAGTGAGCTGGTGGTCGGGAGCGACGGGATTCCCCGGCGCCTCGTGCTCGGCGGCGTCCCACTGGAACCGGCGTGGGGACGCATCGGGTTGTGGCGAGCCCCGACCGACAACGATGCTGCGACGTTCGGCGACGAGATGATCGTGTCTCGGCTCGAACGGGCCGGCATTGCTCGAGCCGAGGGTGTGTCGACCGAGGAGCCGACGATACGACACTGGGTCGATGGCCTGGAAGGTGGGACTGTCGAGCCGAGCGGTACCGCGTCAGCCCGATGGCGTCTCGACTTCGCCGACCGAGTGCAGGTCGTGGTGACCTGGTTGATGGGGAGAGACGGGGAAGTGGCGGTCGACTTCTCGGCCGCCTCTGATCTCGACGTTCCCCCGCTGCTCCGCATCGGTCTCGAGATGGAGTTCGCCTCGTCTCAGAGCAGGGTCGCCTGGTTCGGGCCCGGTCCGGAGGAGAGCTACCCGGATCGGTGGCACGGGCTGCCCGTCGGACACCACCGGTCGAGTGTTGCCGAGCAGTTCTTCCCGTACGCCCGGCCCCAGGAGACCGGCAACCACACCCAGTGCCGATGGTTCGCGTTGCACGATGCCCACGGCCACGGCTTGGTGGCGGTGGCCGATCAGCGCTTCGATGCTCAGGCCCTTCACGCCCGAAGCGAGGACCTCGAGGCTGCCGACCATCCCCACGAGATCGAGTGGCGCGACGCAACGGTGCTTCGGCTCGATGCCGCCCACTCGGGGATTGGTACCGCCAGTTGTGGCCCGGGCCTCGGGTTGCCCCACATCGTGAAACCGATGCATGTTCGCAACCGGATCGTGTTGCGGGGGCTGACCGCCGGTGGCGATCCGGCCGAGGTCGCAGCGCGCCCGGTCACCCTGCCCCGACCCCGCCGTTGGAACTACGGTTGAGTCGATTCGCGCTCGGCGCGGTGCCACGAACACCCAACGTCGCAAGTGGCATCACCCAGTAGGTGAAGCTGCCCTGCCGACGTTGTCTGCGGTCGTTGGCGGAGTCAAGATACGAGGGTCTCTACGAACGGACTCTCATGCGGCGGCTGCTCATAGCTCTCATTTCTGCTCTCCTCGCGTCGACAGCAGTTCTTGCTGCTCCCGCCGCCGTTGGTGCTCTCCCATCGGGCGTCGTGGCCGCCCCAGGCGGCACGGGCGTGCTCGACGTGACCTGGGCCGCGTCAGGCAACATCGACGTGGTCGACTACAAGGTGCAGGCCGATCAGTTGGGAAGCGAGGTCACTTCGGTCATCGTGCCCGCGCCCGCCACCAGCGCGCAGCTCACCGGCCTCGGCAACGGCGAAACCTATACCGTGGTCGTCACTGCGCTCGATCTGAACGGCGACCCCATTCCCTCGGGATCTTCGGCCGCACCGCCGGTAACCACCAGCGCGGTGGCGCCGTCGAATGTGGTGGTGACGATCGGGACCGAAACATCGACGACGGTGCCGGTGTCGTGGACTGCGAACGATGGTGGCGGCACGAACGTGTACGACGTGTCGATCTCGCCGGCTGATCCTGATGCTCCTGCTCAGATCGGGTTGACCGGGCTCTCGACTTCGTTCGCGGGTTTGAGTCCGAGTACGAGTTACACGGTGACGGTGGTGGCGCGTAACGGTGTGGTGCCGAATGCGTCGAGTACTGGTGCTGCTGTGACGGCTGCGCCGCCGGTGGTGGCGCCGTCGAATGTGGTGGTGACGATCGGGACCGAAACATCGACGACGGTGCCGGTGTCGTGGACTGCGAACGATGGTGGCGGCACGAACGTGTACGACGTGTCGATCTCGCCGGCTGATCCTGATGCTCCTGCTCAGATCGGGTTGACCGGGCTCTCGACTTCGTTCGCGGGTTTGAGTCCGAGTACGAGTTACACGGTGACGGTGGTGGCGCGTAACGGTGTGGTGCCGAATGCGTCGAGTACTGGTGCTGCTGTGACGGCTGCGCCGCCGGTGGTGGCGCCGACGAATGCGTCGGTTGTGTTGAGTTCGGTGACGTCGTCTTCGATGGTGGCGACGTTCTCGGCGACCAATGGTGGGGGGACGAATGCGTACACGTTGGTGGTGCGGACTCCGAATGCTGGCAATGCGATAGTGCAGACGATTCCGGCGGCGGTGTCGCCGAAGCCGATCACTGGGTTGAGTCCGAACACGTTGTATTCGGTGACGGTCGTGGCTGACAACGGGGTCGACCCGACTGCGTCTGCCGCAGCGTCGGCCACGACACCGGCCAACGCAGCAGGAGCGCCGACAGGTGTCACGGCATCCCTTGCTGGGCCGAACGGCAACTTCGTCACCGTCTCCTGGACGCCACCGGTCAACAACGGTGGGGGAGCGATCAACGACTACACGGTGACACCGTCCACGGGCACACCGATCACTGTGGCCGGGACTTTCACCACCTTCGAGACGTTGCCGGCCGGCTCCAGCGTGACCTTCACGGTGCGGGCCAACAACGCAGCCGGGGCCGGTGCGGCCAGCGCCCCGTCGAACTCGGTCACGACGTCCAATGTTCCCGGCCCGGTCACCGGCCTGTCGGCAGCGTGGGCCGGCGTGGCGAACACCAACGCCATCAACGTCACGTGGACAGCGCCAGCATTCGACGGCGACGCCGGGGCCGCCGTCAGCCTCACCGGCTATGTCGTGTCAGTGACTCCTGCGCTCGCGAATCCCATCCCCGTCGTGAACCCAGGGGAGACTTCCACCACGATCGGTGGTCTCGTCCAGGGAACCACATACACCGTCACCGTCCGTGCTCAGAACGGACTGGGGAACAGCTCGCCGGTGAGTTCGGCTTCGGTGCTGGTCCCGACCACCCCCGGCACGGTCACCAATCTCGTGGTGCAGCAGGCGCCGCCGTTCAGTTCCGATGTCATCCTCACCTGGGACCTCCCCGTAAGTGACGGCGGTTCCCCGATCACCGGCTTCATGGTCTCGGTCGAGGGCCGAACACCGGTGCAAGTTGCTGCGAACGTGACCACACTGAGCATCCCCGACCTGCCCGTCGGCGACTTCAATGTCACGATCCGGGCTGTCACAGGTGCCGGTCTGGGGCCAGTGGTGACCTCACCGAACTTCGAGGTCAAGGCGTTCCCGCCGTTCGATTCCGAGACGGCGTTCGTCACCCAGCTCTACGCCGACTTCCTGAAGCGCAAGCCGGACGCCGGCGGCCTCGCCTACTGGACCGCACGCGTGGCCGACGACGGATCCAACCTGCAGGACATCGTTGAGTCATTCATGCGCTCGCCCGAGTTCAGCCCGCGCCGAGGTGTTGCCCGGCTGTACTTCGCTTACTTCAACCGTCAGCCGGACAAAGGCGGCTTCGACTTCTGGACTCGTCAGATCTCCAGCAGGGCCGGCTCGCTCGAGAGTGCATCGCAGTCGTTTGCTCTTTCAGCCGAGTTCCAGCGCACCTACGGCAGCCTCTCGAATGCCGAATTCGTCGTGCTCGTCTACAACAACGTGCTGGCCCGCCGCCCGGACGACGGTGGCTTCCGGTTCTGGCTGGCAGAACTCAACGGGGGCATGCCTCGTGGTCGGCTGATGACACTGTTCAGCGAGTCCCCCGAGAACATCGTGCTGAGCCGGCCCGCGGTCGACGTGACGGTGACATACGACGGCATGCTCCAACGCTCGTCCGACGCCAGCGGCTTCATCTTCTGGCGTGACCAAATCGCAGGTGACGAAAACGCCTTGCCATCGTTGATCCGGCAGTTCTATTTCAGCCTTGAGTACGCAGAGCGGGTCACCCGCTGACGAGACCTGGGGTCACCCGCTGACAACACGCGAACTCCGCGCCAGTCAGGTTCCTCATCCTGCTAGTCTCACCACACCCGGCGTCTGTAGGAGCACAAAGCGTGAGCACAATCGACAACGTCCGCGGCCGTGAGGTCCTGGATTCACGAGGCAACCCCACCGTCGAAGTCGAGATCACCCTCGCTTCCGGAGCCGTCGGTCGTGCACTCGTGCCGTCCGGCGCCTCGACCGGGCAGTTCGAAGCGGTCGAACTGCGAGACGGTGGCGATCGTTACCTCGGCAAGGGTGTTCTCTCTGCGGTCGGCAACGTCAACACCGTGATCGCAGACGTCCTCCAGGGCGCCAATGCGACAGACCAACGCGCCATCGACTCCTCGCTCATCGATCTCGACGGGACCGACAACAAGGGCCGTCTCGGTGCCAACGCCATTCTCGGGGCCTCTCTTGCCACCGCTCGAGCGGCGGCAGAGGATCTCGGACTTCCGCTGTACCGGTACGTCGGCGGTGCCAATGCGCACGTCCTGCCCGTGCCGATGATGAACGTGCTGAACGGAGGCGAGCACGCCGACAACAACATCGACTTCCAGGAGTTCATGATCATGCCGGTCGGAGCCGCCTCGTTCTCCGAGGGTCTCCGGTGGGGCGTCGAGACCTACCACGCACTCAAGAAGGTGCTTTCCGACCGCGGCCTTGCCACGGCCATCGGCGATGAAGGCGGCTTCGCCCCCAACCTCGGATCGAACGAAGAAGCGGTTCAGCTCCTGATGGACGCCATCGAGAAGGCGGGCCTGACCCCGGGTACCGACATTGCATTGACCACCGACGTGGCCAGCACGGAGTTCTTCCGAGACGGCGAATACCACCTCACCGGTGAGGGTCGCACGCTCTCCTCGGCGGGCATGGTCGAGATGCTCAGCGATCTCGCCGACAAGTACCCGATCGTCTCGATAGAGGACGGCATGGCCGAGGAGGACTGGGACGGCTGGGCCGCCCACACTGCGTCCCTCGCCGACCGCTGCCAGCTCGTCGGTGACGACCTCTTCGTCACGAACACTCAGCGTCTCAGCCGTGGCATCGAGGACGGCATCGCCAACTCGATCCTGATCAAGGTCAACCAGATCGGGAGTCTCACCGAGACCCTCGACACCGTTGCCATGGCGACGACGGCCAAGTACACGTCGGTGATGTCGCATCGTTCCGGCGAGACCGAGGACACGACGATTGCCGATCTCGCCGTGGCGACCAATTGTGGCCAGATCAAGACCGGTGCGCCGGCGCGTTCGGATCGTGTTGCCAAGTACAACCAGCTGCTGCGCATCGAGGAGCACCTCGGTTCCGCAGCTTCCTACCTCGGTGCTGCCGCCTTCGGCCGTTGATCGTGAGTTCTTCTCCCTCCCGCCGCAACCTGCCAACGCTTGGCGTCGCGCTTCGGCACCACGTCCCGCTCGTGGTGATGTTGTCGCTGGCCGGGGCGATTGTGGTCGGTGTGGCCGTGTTGCCGATGCGCACCTACTTCCAGCAACGCGAATTGCTGGAGCAGACCAGCCTCGAGCGGCAGGAGATCGTTGGTGAGGTCGACCAACTCCGATCGCAGCTCGAGCTGCTCCAAACCGATGCCGAGGTGGAACGACTCGGTCGGGAGAACTTCGACCTCGTGAAACCGGGCGAAGAGAGCTATCGCATTCTCCCGCCGGTCGACGGCTGACAGTAGCAACGACCGCCGTCGCAAGTTCCTTGCCTCTCAAGTGGCGAAGTGCTGTCACCATTGTCACAATGACGCCTGTTGTCATGAAGGACGCGTCGATTCCGGGAGTGCACACGTGGAGATATCGGTAGAAGTCAATGGGGTCATGCAGAGCCATGACGTCGAGCCTCGAACCCTGCTCGTGCACTACGTGCGCGAGATCGTCGGGCTGACTGGAACGAACATCGGCTGCGACACCTCATCGTGTGGAGCGTGCACGCTCCATGTCGACGGCGAGGCCGTCAAGTCCTGCACGATGCTCGCAGTCCAGGCAGACGGTCTGTCGATCACGACGATCGAGGGTCTCGCCAACGGCGACCAGATGCACCCCATGCAAACCGCGTTCATGGAATGCCACGCCCTCCAATGCGGCTATTGCACTCCTGGCATGGTGATGGCGTCGGTGTCGCTCCTCGACGAGGTGCCGAAACCAACCGAAGCGCAGGTTCGTGAAGGGCTCGAAGGCAACCTGTGCCGCTGCACGGGCTACCACAACATCGTGAAGGCCGTTCTCAGCGCCTCTGGCCAGGACGTCACGGTCAGCGTCGGAGGTGGACAGTGATCCCCGTCGCTTTCGACTACGAGCGTGTCGATTCCTCGGCCGCTGCGCTTGCCCTGCTCACCGAACACGGTGATGAGGCGAAACTGCTCGCTGGAGGCCACTCGCTGCTTCCGATGATGAAGCTCCGGCTTGCCTATCCGTCTGTCCTCGTCGACATCGGTCGAATCAGCGATCTGAACTACGTGCGCGACGCCGGCGACCACCTCGCCATCGGTGCGCTCACCAAGCATCGGGCCATCGAGACGGATCCACTCGTGATCGAGCATGCTCCGTTGCTGGCCCACGCCACCTCGCAGGTCGGCGATCCGCAGGTCCGCCACCGCGGCACCCTCGGCGGGTCCTTGGCGCACGCCGATGCGGCCGCCGATCATCCGGCCACACTCCTCGCCGTCGGTGGATCCGTCGTCGTCGACGGACCGAACGGTCAGCGCGTGATCGCCGCCACCGATCTCTTCACGGGGTTCCTCGAGTCCAGCATCGAGCCGACTGAGATGATCACCGAGATCCGGGTCCCCAAACACACGGGCTCTGGCTGGAGTTTCCAGAAGTTCAACCGTCGAGCGCAGGATTGGGCCATCGTCGGTGTCTCGGCTCAGCGGGTCAACGGATCGGCTCAGGTGGCGCTGGTCAACATGCACACCACCCCGATCCGTGCGACCGCCGTAGAGGAGGCGTTGGCATCTGGAGCTTCAGCTGCCGAGGCAGCCGAGCAAGCGCACCTCGGCATGGAGCCATCGAGCGATCTGAACGCCAGTGTCGAGTTCCGCCAGCACCTGGCGCGAGTGCTCGTCAAGCGGGCTCTGCTCGAGGCCGGGTTGAGCTGAACCCTCGACGGTTCACCATCACCTTCCGTGGCTGAACGCATCGTTTCCCTGTTGCCGTCGGCCACGGAGGTCTTGTGGTATCTCGGTTTGGGCGATCGAGTCGTTGGTGTCACGTACGAGTGCAACGAACCACCGATTGCGGCCGATCTCCCGCACGTCACCGACACGATCATCCCCACCGGCGCGACACCGGCGGAGATCGACCAGATCATTGGCGACGCGATCGCCCACAAACGCGAGCTCTACACGCTCGACCGCGAGTTGCTGGCGTCACTCGACCCCGACCTCATCGTGAGCCAGGACCTCTGCCGGGTGTGCGCCTTGCCCGCAGGCGCTGTGAACGAAGCAGTCGCGAGTCTCGGATGTCGGGCCGAGGTCTTCAGCTACGACCCCATGACTCTCGACGGGGTGCTGGATCAAATGGAGGCGCTCGCGGTCCACGCCGGTGCACCAGCGGCCGGCTTCGAACGGATCGAGGCGCTCCGGCAGCGGTTGACAGAACAACGCCGTGCTCGAACCAGCCCGACATCAGCCCGCCCCAAGGTGCTGTTGTTGGAGTGGACCGATCCGCCCTACACCCCTGGCCACTGGATACCGGACCAGATCGAGGCCGCTGGCGGAGATCCTGTGCTGGCCAATCCGGGCGGCCGGTCGTCGGCGACGACGTGGGAGGAGGTCGCTGCTTCGCAGGCCGACGTCCTGATCGTGGCACCCTGTGGATTCACCGAAGAAGCGGCCTCGGCACAGATGGTCGAGGTGATCGCTCGCCCTGAACTCGCCAGTCTTCCTGCGGTTCGCAACGGACGGTGCTTTGCTGTCGATGCGGACGCGTTCATCGTCCGGCCCGGGCCCCGCCTGGTCGACGGCATCGACGAGCTACGGGTCAGAGTAGCCTCGACACATGCGTGAAATCCTGGCTGACCTTGACCGCTGGAGGAAGCAGGGCAAGCAGATAGCCGTTGCTCGAGTCGTCGATGTCGAAGGTTCGGGTCCGCGGCTTCCAGGCGCCGCGATGGCCGTCAACGAAGATGGCGACGTCGCTGGTTCGGTCAGTGGTGGATGTGTCGAGGGTGCCGTCGTCGTCGAGGCACTGCAGTGCATCGGGGATCGTTCCCGGAAGCTGGTCACGTTCGGCTACAGCGACGACGAGGCCTTCGCCGTCGGCCTCACCTGTGGTGGCACGATTCATCTGTTCCTCGAGCCCCTCGACTGGTAGGTCGCGACGTGGACGAGACCGTTGAACCCGACATCTATGACACGCTTCGGACCGCGATCCGAGCCGAGGACCCTGTCGCGCTCGCTACCGTGATCGGAGGAAGCGGTCTCGATTCCGAGGGCGTGGTGTCGGGGGCCAAGCTCCTGGTGAAACCGGATGGGGCGTCGCTCGGTGATCTCGGAAACGAGGACCTCAATCGCGTCGTGATCCGAGACTCGATCGGTGAGCTCAGCGCCGGGACGTCAGGCGTTCGCCACTACGGGCCACGTGGGCAGGCTCGTCAGGACGATCTCGCCGTCTTCATCGAGTCGTTCGCTCGGCCACCGCAGATGTTGATCTTCGGCGCGGTGGACTTCACTGCTGCCTTGTGTCGGGTGGCGAAGGTGCTCGGCTATCGAGTGACCGTCTGCGATGCCAGACCGGTGTTTGCCACGAAGCGGCGTTTCCCCTACGCAGATGAGGTCGTGGTCGACTGGCCCAATCGCCTGCTCGACAAGGTCGGGGGCGACCTCGGGGTCAGGGACGCGATCTGCATCCTCACCCACGATCCAAAGTTCGATGTCCCGGCCGTCCAATCCGCTCTCGAGACGAACGCCGGCTACATCGGTGCCATGGGTTCTCGGCGCACCACAGACGACCGAAACTCGCGTTTGGTGGAGGTCGGTGTCGATCCGGACGATCTGCGTCGGGTGATGGCACCCATCGGGCTCGACATCGGTGGTCGCACACCGGAGGAAACAGCGGTCTCGGTGTGTGCGGAGATCATTGCCCTCCATTCTGGGCGGCTCGCTCCGTCACTTCGCGACGCCGACGGCGACATTCACCGCTGACGGGCCGAAGATCCCCTCCGGCGGCATCGCTGAATTTCTGGCCGCAACCGCCGATGGACCAGAGTGACCCCCGACCGACCCGCGTCGCGCCTCCGGCGTCGTCACCTTCAGCTTGCGCAGAAGGTGACCTTGGCGATGCTCGTCTCCCTGGTGCCGATCGTCGCGCTTGGGTGGTGGGTGGCGGACTTCGCCAGTTCGGTGCTCGAGGAGGAAGTGCAGCAGAGCATCGGTCGGGCCGGCGAGATCCAGGCGGAACGGGTGAACAACTCGGTTTTGGCCAGCCTCGGCTACCTGGGGCAGATCACGAACGACCCGTCGTTCCTGCGCGCCGTGGATCGACAAGGCTCGCTCGACAACACGACCGAGTCCACTCAGTTCTTCAGCGATTTCGTCGCCGGACAGTTCGATGTGGCAGCCGATGACGGACTTGTCGGCCTCGGCGTTTTCACGATCGGTGGGGGAGACCCGCGGCTGGCCGGCGAAATCAGTAGTGCGACCGCGTTCCTGCGGACCCGAATTCCCGAGGGTGAGAGCACGATCATCGGGGAGGCGTTCCTCACCGAGGACGGGGATGCCCGGCTTCCCGTCGCTCGCCGCGTCCGCGGCACCAACAACAATGGCTCGAGTGTCACGATTGTGGCCGAGTGGTCGATCGACGCCATGGTCCATGACGCGATCGATCCGGCCACCCTCGGCGAGTCCGCTCGAAGTCTGATCGCTCAACAGAACACCGACGGTTCGATGACGGTGGTGGCGGGGAGCGATCGAAACCTGCTCGGCGAGATCATCGCCCTCTCCACGAATCCGGTGGTCGGCGAGGGCACGGTTGCGCAGTCGAACGAGCCACTTGCGGGCCTCTCGCCAGTTGTGCAGGCGACCACGCGAGTACCGGGCGATCCCGGCTGGGTCTCCATCATCGAGATCGACGAGTCCGAGATCTTCGCCGAGCTGGAGGCAATCCGCTCCCGATTGATCACGGTGTTCATCGCTGCGGGCATGGCCATCCTCCTCGTGGTGGTGTTCGGCGTTCGGGGCTTCGTCCGTCGACTCGGCCGAGTGTCCGAGCTCGCCTCCGCCATCGCAGACGGCGACCTGACGGTTCGTATCGGTGACCACCGGGGCGACGAGCTCGGCCGTCTGTCGATTGCGTTCGACGACATGGCCTCATCGCTCGCGATCGACATCGCCAGACGAGAACAGATCGAAGAACAGTTGGCCTACCAGGCCACCCACGACGCCCTGACCGGGCTGCCGAACCGCAGCCAGCTCGTCCATCAGCTCGACCAGATCCTCAGCGACAAGGGCGAGACGGTCAGCTGTCTGTTCGTCGACCTCGACGGCTTCAAGGCGGTCAACGATCGGCTCGGCCACGGAGCAGGCGACGAATTGCTCGTTCGGGTCGGCGAGCGCCTGAGCGACGTGTTGCGACCCTCCGACTTCCTCGCTCGACTCGGCGGCGACGAGTTCGTCGTGATTCTTCGCGGCCTCGGACCGGTCGCATCCGAGCACCTTGCCGGCCGCATCGTTGCGGCACTCGAGCTTCCGTTCGTGGTCTCGGACGAAGAAGTGCAGATCAGTGCCTCGATCGGCGTGGCATCGGCCAGCGACGATCACACGACCGAACGCCTCATCAAGGAGGCCGACATCGGGATGTACCGGGCGAAGGCGAAGGGACGCGGGAGGGCCGTACGCGTCACGGACGAGACCATGCGCGAAGTCGACGAACGGGTGACGATTCTCGCCGAGCTCCGCGACGCCGTCGCCCACGACCAGCTCGAACTGACGCTGGTTCCCATGGCCGACCTGCGAGACGGATCATTGCGCAGCGTCGAGACCGCCGTTCGCTGGCACCACCCGAAGAGGGGACTGGTGACGGCGTCGGAGTTCGAACAGATGATCGCCGACTCCGGAACGGCCCAGCAACTCGACGAGTGGGTTGTCCTCCAGTCGACAAAACTGTTCGCTTCGTGGCGGGATGCGGGGCTTCCTGTCGCCGACATCGATCTTTCCATCAACCTCAGCCCGCACGGATTCGTCGCCACCCGTGCCCGCCAGCTGCTGAGCGAACAGATCGCACGCCTCGGTCTGTCACCCGCCAACTTCCGCATCGAGGTGTCGGAAAAGGTGTTGCGCCATGACCCGACGACCTTGCGAGAGGTGTTCGACACCTACCGAGCCGCAGGCATTTCCGTCACGATCGACTCCTTCGGTTCGGACTATTCGAATCTCGAGTTGCTGCCGCGATACGCCATCGATGCCGTCAAGATCGATCTCGGGCAGATCGCCGATCTGACCAACCGGCTGTCGAGCCGAGCTCTGGTGAGCTCACTCATCACGCTCGCTCAGACTGCCGGCCTTCGGGTGACGGCTGCAGGGATCGACGACGAGGAGACCCGTACGCAGATGATCGACCTGGGTTGTTTCTGGGGCCAGGGAACGTGGTTCTCCCCGCCCGTGCTCGAGACAGAGTTCATTGATGTGCTCGAGCGGCGCCACCTGCTCGGCTCGTTCTGAACCGCCCTTCAGCGACCTGAGGAAGCCAGACCGAGTTGACGGTGGCACCGCCTCGATACGGTGCGCTCCATGACCACCGGGATGAGCGGCGCGCCGATGACGACCGCAGCCATTCTCTTGGCCGCCGGTGGAGGGAGCCGATTTGACGGCGACGGTCACAAACTTCTGGCCGAGCTTCGAGGTCGTCCGGTGTTGGCGTGGTCCCTCGATGCGGTGGTGGCCGCGGGGTTCAACGAGGTCTTCGTCGTGACGGGCGCCGTCGATGTTGCCGCCCTCGTACCTGCATCGGTCACCGTGGTCCATGCCGACCGTTGGGCAGAAGGACAGGCCCTCACGATCCGGGCCGGGATCGAGGCTGCCGACGCTGCCGGACACGATGCCGTGGTGATCGGCCTCGGGGATCAGCCGTTCGTGCCGGCCTCAGCGTGGCGTACCGTTGGTGCCGCACGCGGTGCCATCGTCACGGCCGTGTTCGACGGTGATCGGCGGCCCCCGGTCAAGCTCGAACGGTCGGTCTGGGACCTTCTGCCGACCGCAGGAGATGCCGGCGCCCGGGAGCTGATTCGATCGCGACCGGACCTGGTTTCTGAGGTACCGTGCTCGGGCAACGCTGCCGACATCGACACAAAAGAGGATCTTGCGAGATGGAACTCACCAACGACTTCGTGATCGACCGCCCCGTGGAGGAGACCTGGCTCATCCTGAACGATCTCGAATTCATTGCGCCGTGCATGCCGGGCGCTCGACTCACCGAGATCGAGGGTGAGGAGTACCGCGGAACCGTCAAGATCAAGGTCGGTCCGATCACGGCCCAGTACAAGGGCAAGGCCTCGTTCGTCGAGCAGGACGCGGTCGCTCACAAGGCGCTGCTCAAAGCTGAAGGCCGCGATCCCCGTCAGGGAAATGCCAACGCCATGGTCTCGGCAACAATGGAGCCTTCCGGCGACAACCACACGAAGGTCACGATCCACACCGACCTCAAGCTCAGCGGCAAGGTCGCCAGTTTTGGGCGTGGCATCATCGAGGACGTCTCCAAGAACATCCTCGGCCAGTTCGTGGAGAACCTCCGGCAGAAGCTCGAAGCCGAAGGTACACCGAGCGCCGACGCCGGAGAACCTGAGGCTGGTGCCTCCGACAATGGAAAGTCGTCGGCTGAGGGCGAAGCGCCGACCACCGCCGAGGAACCAAAGATCCGCAAGATCGACGCCCCGGAGCCGGACGCCGTCGACCTTCTGTCGGTCAGCGGCAGCCCCATCACGAAGCGCTTGGCGCCCGTGCTGGCTGGTGTCGTGCTGTTGTTGATTCTGCGCTGGTTGCTCGGCGGCCGTGGGGACTGAGAACACCGCACACTCGACACCGTCCGATCTCGAGGTCGTCACCGAACTCCTCGGTCGACCACCCATGGGTTCCTTCGGTGTCGCGTTGCGTCGAAGCGACGGCACACCGGTGGTGCTCGTCAACGAGCCCCTGCTCGATGATGGCACCCCGATGCCGACCCGCTATTGGCTCTGCGACCCGGCCCTCAACAAGGCGATCGGACGAATCGAATCCGAGGGGGCCGTCGACCAGGTCGAGGCTGAGCTCCCAGCCGAACTCGTGGCCGCGACCCATGCCGCGTATGCCGTCGAGCGCGATTCGCGGATCCCGCACGGCCACGACGGTCCGAGGCCCAGCGGCGGGGTGGGCGGCACTCGCATCGGCGTCAAGTGCCTTCATGCGCACTACGCGAATCTTCTGGTGGGCAACGACGATCCGATCGGCGAATGGACACACCAGCGCCTCGTGGAGGCCGGTGCCGTCTTCGATCCAAACGAGCCGGGCCTCGTCACCGTGTGGCGACGATGACTGCATTGGTCGCAGTGATTGACATCGGCACGATCAGCACCCGTCTCCTCATCATCGATGAAGAGACGGCCGCGGGGCGTCCCGGCGTGGAAATTCGACGGGCGACCATCACTCGGACCGGTGAGGACCTCAGACGGACCAGGAAGATCGGTGCCGAGGCATTCGACCGCCTTCGCACCTGCCTCGCGGGCTACCGCACCATCATCGACGACGTCGTCGGCGTGCCGAAAACACATGTCGTCGCCACCGCCGTCGCCCGCAACGCCACGAACGTGGTGGAGCTGTCCGACATCGTTCGCTCCTGCATGGGTGTCGACCTCGAGATCGTCTCGGGCGAGCGCGAAGCCGAGCTGGCGTTCGCCGGCGCGGTCGACGGGCTCGACAATGCCGCCGTCGACGATCGGTCGATGGTGCTGGTCATCGATGTCGGTGGTGGGTCGACGGAGTTCTCGCTCGGATCGCGACGCGGTGGTTTCGAGCGGGGATTCTCCGCAGACATGGGAGCTTCTGGGCTGACCGATGCCTACCTGCCATCCGACCCGCCCGCCGCCGACGAGCTCTCGGCCGCGCTGTCGATCGTGGAGTTGCACGTCGACGACGTACGGCGCGAGGTCCCCGGTCTGGCTGATGCTCTGAGCAGCGCCGGTCTGGTGGTCGGGGTCGGCGGGACGCTGTCGACCATGGCCGCCGTCGAGCTTGGCCTTCCCGAGTACGACCGGCAGAGGCTCCACGGCTTCGTCCTGCAGCGCCCTGCCGTCGAGGATGTGTTCCGTACGCTCGCGACCGAGTCATCCGAGGACCGGGCGTGTAACCCGGGCCTCGAAGCGGACCGGGTCGATCTGATCGTCGGCGGAGCATGTGTGGTGGTGGAGACGATGCGCCAGCTCGACATCGCCGAGATCGTGGTATCGCAGACCGATCTGATCGATGGGTTGGCGATGGAGCTGCTGAGGTTGTGATGAGGGTTCGTCTCGAGATGTGTACGGAGTACAGATGACGACACTGTTCGCCAAGCGGATCGTGCTCCGGCCCCTGGTGTCGGACGACTTCGCCCAGTGGCGCGAGGTGAGGCGAGTCAATCGCGATTGGCTCACGAAGTGGGAGCCGAAACGCCTTCCCTCCTCGCCAGATGTGGTCGAGGACCGCAGTGCATTCTCGATGCGATGCCACAGCCGTGAGCGCGAGCGCCAGCTTGGCAGTGGGTACGGTTTCGGGGTGTTCGTCGGCGGCAATTTTGCCGGCGAGGTGAATCTCAACTCGGTGCAGCGGGGACCGTTCCAGAACGCGTACGTCGGCTACTGGATCGACGAGCGGCTGGCCGGCAGCGGTTACACGCCTGAGGCCGTCGTGGCGGTCATCCGGTATGCCTTCGACGAGCTCGATCTGCATAGGGTGCAGATCTCGATCGTTCCTCGGAACACGGCGTCGCGTCGGGTGGTCGAGAAGATCGGTGTGAGAGCCGAGGGGGTCGCGGAGCGATACCTCGAGATCAACGGGACCTGGGAAGACCACATCCGCTTTGCGATGACGGCGGAGGAATGGGAAGAACGCGGGGCCGAGCTGACCCGGGAATGGCTCTGAAAACGCCGACCCCTTGCATCTGCGTCGCGTTGTTCCCGGATTCCGGGGTATTCGCGACGCACATGGCCTACTTGCTCGAGACCCGGGCCTTGAGAGCGGCGATCTTCGCCTTGAACTCCGGCTGACGAGCGGAATGGGCCTGCGGCCCGAGTTCGTAGAGCATCGCTCCCTCCTGGGTGGTGATGCCTCGGACGTCGTACAACGAGCGTTTCGTGCGAAGCACGAGGTCCTTCGGCACCGACGCAGTCCGCCCCGCCATTTCGACCGCTGTGGCCATGAGCTGATCATCTGGCACACAACGATGGGCGAGCCCGACCCGTTCCGCCTCGGCTCCGCTGAGGACCTCGCTGAACAAGACTGCGGCTGCCGCCGCCTGCGGGCCGCAGATGTTCTGGAACATCCATGTGTGGCCACCCCCAGGGTGGATGCCGATCTGCAAGAAGCGGTCGTCGAACTTCGCCGACTCGCCGGCGAGTCGGACATCGCAGATCAGGGCGAGATTCATTCCGGCACCGACTGCGGCTCCGTTCACGGCGGCGATCGTCGGCAGTGGACTGCGTCCGACGCGTAGGAAGCCCTCGTAGATCGCGAGCAGACCCTCTTCCTCGCTGTCGCCGAGATGGGTCAGGTCGGCGCCGGCGCAGAACGCCGAGCCGGCACCGGTCACGACCAGCGCTTTGACGTCAGGGTTGGGCTCGATCTCGTCGAGCGCTGCCTCCACCTCGGTGCACATGTCGAGCGTCATGGCGTTGCGCCGGTCGGGATCGTTGAGAGTGAGGGTGGCGACGGATCCGTCGATGGACGTTGTGATCAAGGGCATCGACGTAGTGTGACCGATTGCGTCAGGCGGCTCAATCTCGTATGAACATCTCGCCGAAAGCGGCGTGGGACCCGCACGCGAGCCCTGGCGTCCTACGCTCACGTCATGCCAGAGACGGCGTTCATCCAACGGCCGCGCCTGGTGCTCGCCTCGGCGTCACCTCGGCGCAAGGATCTTCTGGCCTCGGTCGGGGTCGAGGTTCACGTCGTGCCGGCCGACATCGACGAGACCCCGAAGGCGGGTGAGACCCCCGAAGCGCTCGTTCGCCGCCTCTCGGCGTCGAAAGCCGACGCCGTGGCCACGGGAGGCAACGACCTCGCGCCGAACGACGTCATCGTGGCCGCCGACACGGTCGTGGTGATCGACGACGAGATTCTGGGGAAACCTGTCGATGAGGCTGATGCCGCCCGGATGCTCGAGTTGCTGAGTGGTCGGACCCATCGCGTGCTCACCGGTGTCTCGGTTCGCGGCGGCGATCGCACCGAGACCGAGGTCGAGATTGCCGAGGTGACGATTCGATTCCTGTCCGTGGCCGACATCGCGTGGTACATCGGGACCGGCGAGCCCATGGGCAAGGCGGGGGCGTATGCGATCCAAGGGTTCGGCTCATTGTTCGTCCCGAGCATCGTCGGGAACCATTCCGGCATCGTGGGTCTGCCGCTTCCGGTCCTCGATTCGCTCCTCGCCCGATTCGGGCGTCCGATCCCGACCTGGTTGCCCCGCCGCTGATGGTCTCGCCTGACGCCGACGCAACGCGTCGCTTGGATCCACCGGACGACGAGCGCGATGGCGCCCAGATCTCGACGTGGATCAAACAGGGCGTGTTCCTTGCGCTGGCCGTCACCGCGCTCTACCTGTTCTCGCCCCAACTGCTCGAGGTCGTGTCATCGACCGAGCGCCTACGAACCATCAGGCCTGGTTGGTTCGCCGTGATGGTTGGGCTGGAGGTGCTCAGCTTTCTCAGCGTCTGGTGGCTGATCCGGATCGTGCTGCCTGAGGTCAGCTGGTTCGTTGCCGGCACCAGCCAGCTCGTGGCCAACGCGGTGAGTCGTATCTTCGGCGGCGCCGCGAGTGGTGGGGCGACGCTGTACCGCATGCTCTCGGTGAGCGGGGTCGGCCCAGTCGAGGCAGGCGGCGCTCTGGCCGCCACATCCATTTTGTCGACGGCAGCCCTCTTCGCCATCCCGGCGACCGGCCTCCTGATGGCGGTGCTCGGGGCACCGGTCCCCGAGGCGTTGTGGCCCGCCGCCGTTGCCGGCGGGGTGTTGTTCACCCTGCTGGTGTTCTTCGGTTGGCTGGGACTCTTCTTCGACCGACCACTGCTGGCCCTCGGGCGGACGCTCGACCGGACATCGCGAATGCTGTCGACTCGTTTCGGTCGCGATTGGACGGTCGAGCCGGATGGGCTGATCGAGGAACGGGATCGACTGGTCGAGGTCCTCGGTCCCCGCTGGGGGAGAGCGGTCACGGCCGCCTCGCTGAACTGGGCGTTCGACTATCTGGCGCTGGTGGCGGCGCTCTACGCCGTCGGAGCCGACCCCAGGCTCAGCCTGGTGCTCTTGGCGTACAGCGGTGCCGCCGTGTTGGCGATGATCCCCATCACACCGGGTGGGCTGGGTTTCGTCGAAGCCGGGTTGTGGTGGCTGCTGGTCGTCTCGGGGATCTCGAGCCAGAATGCGCTCCTGGCCACCGCGGCATGGCGCTTCGTATCGCTGTGGCTGCCCATCCTCTGCGGCCCCCCTGCGCTGTTGGCCCATCGGCACCGATTCCGCCCATCAGTCCCCGATTAGAGTCGGTCGATGCGCATCGAGGAGCTCTGGCGGTATCCCGTGAAGTCCCTGGGCGGTGAGCGGATCGAAACGATCGACGTCACCGATGCCGGCCTGGCCGGCGACCGCGGATGGGGCATCCACGACGTCGACACCGGCACCGTACTGACGGCCCGTCGAGCGCCGGAGTTGTTGTTCGCCTCCGCCCGGATCGGGACCGGTGTCTCCGGCGGCATGGCAGCGCTGATCAGGCTGCCGGACGGCACCGATGTGTCCAGCGAAGACGAAACGATCGATGCCGCCCTCTCGGATTGGTTGGGGCGAGCCGTCACACTGGTCCGACCCGGGACCGAGGGTGCGAGCTACGAGAACCCCATGGACGCCGAGAACGAAACGGATTGGATCACGTGGCAGGGGCCTGCGTGGTCGTTCCACGACTCCACGAAATCGATGGTGTCGATCGTCGGGCGGGAGACACTCGGCCAACGCGACATCAGGCGATTCCGTACCAACGTCGTGGTCGAAGGCGGTGGTGAGGATGCCTGGGTCGGGGCGACAGCGACATTGGGCGAGGCGGTTCTCGAGATCACCAAACAGATCGATCGGTGCGTGATGGTGACTCGCCCCCAGCCCGGCCTACCACGGGATCTCGATGTCCTGAGATCGGTCATCAGGGAACGGAACAACCTCCTCTCGATCGGAGCACTCGTGCGCCAGACCGGTGTGGCGTCGGTCGGCGACGCCTTCGATCGCACGATCTGAGCACGGTCCGCGTCCGCCCGTGGCCAGTTCGCTACGGTTCCGGATGGGAGCAGGGCGACCGAGGAGTTGTGGTTTTTGATGTTCAGTTTCATGCGCAGAACGAGTCTCGTGATGGTGGCGTGCGGCAGCCTGATAGCGGCAACCATGCTGCCGGCGTCGGCAGCGCCCATCACGATCACCGCCGGAAGCGGTGATCTCCCGATCACGGAGGTCGTGCTCGACGACAACGGCACCGCGGTCACCCAGAACTCGTCTCAGGCCGGCGTCTCTGACTCCGACAATGACCCGGTCGACTTCGTGTCGGTCACCGTCAACGACGGCGGCACGTCTGTCACGCTCGACACCTTCAACGTCGGCGTGATCTCGACCGCCAACTACAACTTCCCGTCGGGTCTCACCGGCGTGACCGTTTACGAGAACGGCGCCAGCACAGGAGTCAACACCACGGGCTTCGAAGCGGCCGTTGATCGGGTGCTCAACTCGACCGACCTGCGCGACTACCTCGCCTACGACGCGTTGAGTCAGAACGGTTCGGGTTGGAATCCCGACTTCGACATGCTGTTCACCGCTCCTCTCCGCAACTCGGACTACCTCCTCGTGTCCGAGCGACTCGGCAACACGTTCTTCGATCTCGTCGCTCTCGACAAAGAGGGCAATCCGATCCTCGGTGGAAACGTGGTCGGGTTCGACTCCCCGTATCGGTGGAACTCCGGGTACGCCCCGTCCAATCAGCCGACACAGCCGATGTGGTTCTCCGTCATCGACATTCAGCAGTTCGGCGTCGACACCGAGGACTTCCCGATCTACGGCTTCCGGATCGACAACGACGGTGAAGCCGACGTCAAGTTCTTTGGCCTGTCGGAAGATCCGTTCGAGCCGGGCATGACCCTCGACAAGACGGTCTACGCCGGACACGACCTTGGAGTGTCGTGCGCGGGCTCGGAACTGGCGAGCGTGACCACCGGTGCCGATGTCACGTTCTGCTTCACGGTCACGAACACCGGCGAGGCCGTGCTCGACGATCTGACGATCACCGACACCGACCTCAGCCTGGCCGATGCTGCCGTCACCGATCTGACCCTCGTGAGCGGAAGCCTGCCCCTGGCGTCAGGTGACTCGATCGTGCTCGCTCACGAAGCAACGGCCACGAGCACCGTCACCAACACGGCCACGGCCAGCGCCAACGTGCTGTTGTCGGGCGGGGGAGTGAACACGGTGCTGTCGCCCGAGACGGCAACCGACACCGCCCGAGTCGAGGTCACCGGGTTGGCGTCGATCAGCGGTTCGGTCGTTGACGAGGATGGCGACCCGATCGAGGGTGTGATCCTCACGCTCAGCGGTGCTGCGGATGACACCACCGGCACGGACTCGGATGGAACGTACTCATTCCCCGACCTGTTCCCGGGTGTCTACACGGTCACCGAAACTCAGCCGACGGGTTGGGGTGACGGTGGGGAGACGGCCGGGTCCGAGGGCGGTGACGTCACCGACGATCAGATCGCCAACATCGACATGGCAGCCGGTGAGGTGTCGATCGACAACGATTTCGACGAGATCGGCTCCAGCATCGCTGGGTCTGTCGTTGATCAGGACAACGTCGGGATCGAAGGGGTCACGCTGACCCTCTCCGGAACGGACGCCAACGCTGCCGCAGTCGATGCCACCGTGATGACCAACGCGTCCGGTGACTATCTGTTCGACGATCTGATCGGCGGGACCTACACGGTCACCGAGACCCAGCCCGTCGGCTACACCGACGGTCCCGACTCGGTCGGCTCGACCGGGGGAACTCTCGGCAACGACGTCATCTCCGACATCGCCCTGCCCGCCGGTGTCGATTCGGTCGACAACGACTTCTCCGAGAACGTGATCGTCAATCCAGCCTCGATCTCGGGCATTGTCGTGGACGACCTCGGACGCCCGATCGCGGGTGTCACCGTCACCCTCAGCGGCGATGCATCGGCAACGACGGTGACCGCGGCTGATGGCACCTATTCCTTCCCCGGTCTTGCTCCCGGCACCTACACGGTCACCGAGACCCAACCCATCGGCTACGGCGACGGTGGGGAAACACCGGGCTCAGCCGGTGGCGTGGCTACCGACGACGTCGTGAGCACCATCGTTCTGGTCGCCGGACAGAACTCGGTCGACAACGACTTCGCCGAGACCACCGCCAGCATCGCGGGGACCGTCGTCGACGACGCCGGTAAGGGCATTGCCGGTGTCACGATCACGCTGACCGGCACGGATGCCCTCGGCAGCCCGGTGTCGATGACGACCACGACCGACGCCAACGGCAACTATGTGTTCACGGGACTGCTTGCCGGCACTTACACCGTCACGGAGAGCCAGCCGACCGGCTATGACGACGGAGCCGACAGCGCCGGGTCGACTGGTGGAACCGTGACGAACGACGTCATCACGGCGATCCTGATCGGTCCGGGTGTCCGGTCGGTCGACAACGACTTCGCCGAGATCCTGCTGGCCGCTGTTGCCGATGACCTGGCCAACACCGGCTCGGAGACCTCACTCGTGATCGCCTTCGGCTTGCTGTTCCTCGTGGGTGGGGCCGTACTCACACTCGTCGGATCCCAGGTGTCCGGCCGTCGGACTCTGACGATCTGAGCCTGCTGGATCAGTCGTCCGCCTGATCGAGGTACCGAGTGCCCTCGGTGCACTCGGTCTGGATCGGACAGAACCGACACGCACCGCTCGGTGTTCTTGTCGGGTCGCGATGCCCGAGGTCGATCTCGACCATCTTCGCCACCGCATCGACGGTGCGCTTCGCTGTTGACCACAAGAGATCCTCGGTGACCACTTCACGCCGGGGCTCGCCGGCGTCGAGGTAGTAGCTGACCAGTAGGCGGGGCGGCGTACCGATCTTCAGCGTCTCGAGGAGGGCGTAGAACCGCAGATCGTCGATGTGGGAGGGATGGGGGCGCCCTGTCTTGAGATCGATCAGGACCTTGCCCGCCTGATTGCCTCGTGCTCGGCCGAGACTGAGGTCGACCATTCCGCTGAGCGCGATGCGGTCGTCGCAGAGCTCAGCTCTGGCCCGGGATTCCGCGACGGGCACCCATTGGCGCCGAAGCGGAGGGAAGGTGTCGAGGAAGGTTGCGACGTAGTCGTTGACCTGGCCGACGAGCTCGGCCCGCTCGCCCTCGTTGAGGGCTCGAATGAATTCGCCCAACTCGCGCTCGTCGAGTTCGAGGCGATCCATGGCATCGTTCGCGAGGTCCAGCGCCGTCGGCTGACCTCGGCGGGCGACGAGGATCTCGATCGCCTTGTGGGCCACCGTGCCGCGCGCGATCGGAATCGACCACTGGAATTCGGCTGTCTGATCGGCCTGATATCGGGCTTCACACCCGTGGATCATCGAGAGCTTGCGTTTCGAGATGAAGAGCGGCGGCTCCTCGATGGCATCGGCGATCGGCGTCAACGAGGTGACCAGCTCGTGGCGAAGGTGATCTCGGAGGTCGTCACGGAAGCTGGGCCGATCGGTCGACCCGAGCTCGTCGAGTACCTGCTGCTGCGCTGGGTTCAGCGGTGCCGCTTCGTTGAGGGACCCGCTCACCGGGAGGTGAGCCAGTCGAACAGGACCTGATGGCCTTCGTCGAGCATCCGTTCAGGGTGCCATTGCACGCCGATGATCGGCGCCGTCTCGTGCTCGAGCACTTCGACCGTGCCGTCCGGAGCCGTCCCCATGACGACGAGTCCATCACCGATCTCGTCTGGTGCCTGATGATGCAGCGAGTTCGTGGTGATCTCGTCACTTCGGAACAGGGCTGCTGTCCGGGACCCTGGTTCGAGTGAGACGGGGTGCCGATTGGCCAGAAAGCTGTCAGCGGCGGCAATGGGATCAGGGCCGGCAGCTCGAGCGGGATGGGCTGGGCGACCCCAGACCTCCTGGTGAAGGGTTCCCCCGCACGCCACGTTCAGGATCTGGAGACCCCTGCAGATGGCGAGCACCGGGAGGGCAAGGGACTGAGCAGCCTGCAGATAAGCGATGTCGCTGGTGTCAGCCCGCCGGTCTGGGTCGATCGACGCGGTGTTGATGGCTCCGTACATCTGTGGATCCACATCGTTGCCGCCACTGAGAATCAGGCCGTCGAATCGTTCGAGCACCTGCTTGGCATCGTCGACCGAGGCGACGTGGCCGACAAGCGCAGCCCGAGCGCCGGCACGCTCGACGCCGTCCAGATAGTCGGGATTGATCGTGTAGAGGTCGTCTGCCGGATGGACCCAGGTCGCCAGCGTGCGGCGCCACGGCGTGATCGCAATCATCCGTTGATTATGCCGAAGCGTTCAGGGGCCGAAGCGTTCA
>CBESNA010000062.1:0-25418 GCA_965530755.1 uncultured Acidimicrobiia bacterium
CCCAGCTCGGTCAGATGAACCGGGCTTCCGGGAGCGCCGTCGTCGATCTCGGTGACCCCCCACCAGGACATGGTGCGGCGGGCGACGTCGAGACGCTGTGGGTCCGGGTGATCGAGCATCGGCAGGTGGACGGCGTCAGGGTCGCCCCAGCGGAGGAGCTCGGCGGCCACCACCAGCGGATCGCCGTCGATGATCTCGGGTGTGGCTTGATCGATCAGGAGATCGTGATCGGTGGCCGACCACATCCGAATGCACACGCCGGGTTGAGTTCGGCCCGCTCGACCTCGACGTTGATCGGCGGAGAACCGACTGACGTGTTCGGTGACCAGATGGCTCGTCCCTGTTGCCGGGTCGAAACGCGGACGCCTCGTGAGGCCACCGTCGACCACGGCCTCGATCCCGGGGATCGTCACCGAGGTCTCGGCGATGGCAGTGGCCACGATGATGCGGCGATCGCTGGACGGTTGCAGCACCTCGCGATGCACCGCTGACGGACTCGAGCCGTGAAGGGCGATCACCCGGGCCGACAGATCGGACGGGAGGCGGCGGATGACATCGTCGATCTCACCTCTGCCGGGGGCGAACACGAGAACATCGCCGGACACTCGGCCGGCCAGATCGGAGGTGGCGTCGGCGACGGCGGCCGACCACCGTTCACGAACGGGGCGATCGCGGTGTTCGGTCACGATGGGAAAGACCGTGCCCTCGACGTCCATGACCGTGGCATCGCCCAGGAGTTTCGCGATCGGCGCCGGGTTGATGGTGGCTGACATCACCACGATGCGGAGATCGGGGCGCAGCGTGTTCCTGGCCTCGATCGCCATGGCGAGCCCCAGATCGCTGTGAAGATTGCGTTCGTGGAACTCGTCGAAGATGACGGCGCCGACGCCGGACAACTCGGGGTCCGCCTGCACGCGCCTCGTCAGGATCGCCTCGGTCACGACCTCGATCCGTCGCCCCCGCTTCCGTTCCCCCCGCATCGTGAGGCCGACCGATTGCCCGATCGGCTCACCGAGGAGTTCGGCAAGACGGGCGGTCGTTGCCCTGGCCGCCAGGCGCCTCGGTTGGAGCAGCATCACCCGCCCGGCATCCGGATCGACCCGTCTGATCGCCTCGTCGACGGCGAGCGGGACGAGGCTCGACTTGCCCGCTCCGGGGGCGGCTGTCAGCACCAGCGAGCCCGCGACGACGGCGTCCTCGATGACGGGCAGCATCCGGCTGACGGGAAGATCCGATGCCGGATGCTGGGGCCCGGGATATGGCATCGGTCATTCCTCCCGTAGTACTCTGCGAGCCTAGGACTACCGGGGACCAGCACATGCGTAAGAACATTTCACCGTCCGCGCTCGCTCGAGACGATCGTTTCCATCGCCAGAACTCCGAGGAACGATTCAACGACCACCGGAACCCTCTCGAGGTCGGAAACGTCAACCCCCAGGCCGAAGACGTCGCCGATCGGGCCCGTCGCCGGATGCACGGCATCTTCGTCGGTGAGATCCAGGCGCTCGAAGGAGCCGGCCGCACGGCGTTCGACTTCTCGACCGATGAGGTCCCCTACGAACTCAAGCTCGACATGGCCCGGCAGTGCTGGGACGAAGCTCGCCACTGCGAGATCTCCATCAAGCTGGCTGAGCACATGGGCGGCGAACTCGGCGAGTACGTCGAGACCACCACTCTGTTCGAAGCGGCCTGCCACGACGATCCCGTGTTCCGGCTGGCCGGCGTGAACCGCGCCCTTGAAGGCCTTGCGATCGACGTCTTCACCCAGATGCGCGACTTCGGAGACGAAATGGGCGATCCCATCATGAGCTACTGCGAGGACTACATGCTGGCCGATGAGGTCACACACGTTCGCATGGGCTCGAAGTGGCTCCGTTCGGTGACCGAGGGCGACCCGGAGCGGCGCAAGGCTGCACTCGAGTTCCAGAAGGTCGTCGACGGGCTGTTCAACTTCCGTGGTCAACGCGGTGAAGAAGACGACTCGCCGATCCGCCTTGCCCGTACGTTCCGGCGGATGGCCGGCTTCACTGACGACGAAGTCGACTACATCGCCGAGACCTCACTGAAGCAGCGGGCAGAGGCGCAAGCCGAGCGCATGGCGGTCAGCATCCTCGGAGATCAGCAGGCCTGAGGGCGCTCGCGCCGAACGACGTGCACAACGAAGGCCCCGGGCGTGTGCCCGGGGCCTTGCCGTTTCCGCCTTCGGTTGCTGCTGCAGATCGCGTCGGGATCAGAGGCGTCGCATCACGGTGACGACCTTGCCGAAGATCTGGACCTCGGCCGGATCGAATCGCATCGGCTTGAGCGCGTGATTGGACGGGAGCAGGACCACCTGGTTCTTCTTGGAGTCGAAGCTGTAGGTCTTGACGGTGGCTTCCTCGCCAGGGATGCCGGCGACGACGATGTCGCCCTTGCGAGCGTCTGACTGGACCCGGACGATCACGTAGTCGCCGTCGAAGATGCCGGCATCGATCATCGAGTCGCCTCGGACCTTCACCATGAACAGGTCGCCGTCGCCGGTGAGATCGGCGGGAACCGGGAACGTCTCCTCGATGTGTTCCTGTGCGAGCACATCGGTACCGGCCGCAACGGTGCCGACCAGGGGCACGTGGCGGACGGGCCGGCGTTCGACATCGGCGGCGCCGGAGTTGGAGTCCCAGCGAACTTCGATGGCGCGAGGCTTGGTGGGGTCGCGGCGGAGATAGCCGGCCTTCTGCAGGGTGGCAAGATGTGAGTGCACGGTCGACGGTGACGTGAGGCCGACCTCGGCGCCGATCTCGCGAACCGAGGGTGGGAACCCGCGATCTCGCATCTGCTTCGAGATGAACTCGAGAATTGCGAGTTGTCGGTCGGTGAGCTTGTGATCTCCCACGATCGCCTCCTGCTTTCCGTTTGCGCCGAAAACACCACCACGGGTGGGCCTCGACGGCGGTAGTGCCGACCCTTCGGTCGAACGTGTGTTTGGAGAGTATGGCACGTCGGTACGTACAAGTGTTCGCTTTCGTCGAAATTCGACGTCACGAACAATTGTTCGATGTTCGGGGTTGCAACCGAACGAGTGTTCGTGTTGAATGTGCGAACACTCGTTCGGTCGGAGCGCTGGGGGCAGCAATTCGAGCGGGGTTGGGATGGCTGCACGTCACGTCGGCCATCCCGACCCACTCGCCCACGAGTCCGTAATGGTCGCCGCCCACAAGGGCTGTCACACCCCTCGAGGAAACTGATCACATGGTCGCTGCACTTCAAACACACCTCCCAAGGTCCCACCGGTCCGAGCTCGCTCAGGGCCATCGCCCCGGTCGTCCTCACCGCCCGGCGCTTCGACTCATCGAGGGCGGACAATCGACCTCGGCGACCTCTTCGGTCGCCGTCAACGCGGGGTCGATGCTCGCCATCGTTGCCGTCATGGCCACAGTCATGCTGGTGCTCGTCGTTCGGGGCGTGCAGGGAGCGCCACCGGCGAGCGACTGGGCCACCCTCGCCCCAGCAACTGCATCAGCGCAGGCCACTTCGGCCAACGGTCACGGATCTGGTGCGGTCGACCAGGCACCGCTCGTGGTCACCGTGGGGGCAGACGACACGTGGTCAAGCATTGTCGCACGGGTGGCCCCAGACGCCGACCCGGTCGAGGTGGCCAGACGCATCGCCAGCGAAAATGGCGGCTATGCGTTGCGTGAAGGTCAGCTGCTCACCGTCACACCCTGATCACGCGCTGGCTGATCGCGTGCTGAGGATCGGACCAATGCTCGGGTGTCCGGCCGGCCAGCGGTTATGGTTTCCGCCGATGAAGTGCCGATCATGCGATGCCGATGACACGCGGGTCGTCGATTCGCGCGCCGCAGACGAAGGTCGGGCCATCCGTCGCCGGCGTGCGTGCGGTGAGTGCGGCCACCGCTTCACCACCTTCGAACGCTTCGAGCACGCCGAGTTGGTCGTCAGCAAGCGTGATGGGCGCCGGGTCGATTTCGACCGGAGTGCCATCGTGCGGGGGATCACCGTCGCCTCGAAGGGCGGTGTGCTCGACGATGCCGCCATCGAGGCCGTTGCCGATGCTGTCGAGGAAGAGGTTCGACTCCTGGGCGACATCGTGTCCTCCGAGGAAATCGGGAAGACCGTCCTCCACCATCTCCGTCGACTCGACGAAGTGTCGGCACTCCGTTTTGCCAGCGTCTACAAGGGTTTCCGAGGAGTCGAGGACTTCGAGCGGGAAATGTCGCTGATCAAGCGGGAACAGGCGCCGGCAACCAACTGAGGCCACCCGGCTCAAACTAGGAGATCCCGCTCAATACCGACCCCTTTCGGGTCGATGGTGTTGGGGTGTTCTTCTCCCGGCGGCCCGAACGCGGCTCGCCCCCTCCTGTCCCTTCTCGCATTCTCGTCACGACCCTGACGGTCGCGGCCCTGCTTGCGTCATCGGTGACCCCCCTGGGAGCCCAGGAATCCGCAGTCGACGACGCTCTGGTCGAAGACACGTCTGCACTGCCCGAGGACACGCTGCCCGAATACACACTGGCCGAGCTGTTGCCCGATTCCCAGATCTTCCATCCGGATGTCTTGAGCCAGGTCATGCCAGCCTCGAGTCGGGTGGCGAGCTTGCGGCTCGAGCTCACCGTGGCGATGGCCGATCTCGACGACGCCGACCTGCGTCGCCTCGACGCGGTGTTCCGCCGCAGCGAGGCACAGCGTGAGAGCTGGTCACAGCGCGTCGTTGTAGGAGACCGGATCGGCACAGAGACAGTGGCGTCTGACCTGGTTGATACTCGTTTCGACGAACTCGGGGCCTTCGCCGTCGACAGCTTCCTCGGGTCGGAGGCCGTGGACCTCGCCCGGTTGAGCATGGCCGGCCCGACCAGTCCGCTGCCCGGCCTGACCGACGGGGCCGGAGTGGTCATCGAGCAGCGATACGAGTCGGCTCGGGCGGGTTTGGCCGACGCTCGACAGGCCCGCGTCGAAGCCGAGGATGTTGCCGCAGCCATTCAGGCTCGAATCGATGTCGCCGAAACGGATCTCGGTGAGGCGCTCCTCGACCTCGACGATGCCGGGGAGCGAATCACGTCGTTGCGACCGCAACTCGAGGATGCGTTGATCGGGCAGTCGGTGCCGGGAACGGATCTGACCTTGGTCGTCATCGACGCCTACTTCCGGGCCTCGGTGTCCATGAGCGAGCGTCGGCCGAACTGCGGCATCTCCTGGGACCAGCTCGCCGGCGTCGGACTGATCGAGTCCCGTCATGGAGAGTTCGGTGGGAGTTCGGTCGGTCCTGACGGTCAGACCACCGGTCGGATCCTCGGGCCCGTCCTCGATGGCGAACCGTTCTCCGCCATCTCGGACACCGACGGCGGAGCCCTCGACGGCAACGTCGAGTGGGACCGGGCCGTGGGCCCGATGCAGTTCATCCCGAGCAGCTGGCAGATCTACGGTCTCGATGGCAACGACGACGGGGTCGTCGATCCTCACAACCTCTACGACGCCGCGTACGCCGCAGCCGAGCATCTCTGCCGAGGGCACTCCGGCCTGCAGAACGATGCGGCGTACCGCCAGTCGTTGCTCGGCTACAACCGCTCGGTGGTCTATGGGTCCGACGTCATGGCTGCTCGTCGTCGCTACGACGCAGCCGTCGATCTTCGACCGACCGCCGACGGGGTGGCAGAAGATCTGGCTCGTCGGAACGGGTCAGCGGCGCGGTCCATCGACGACTGATCCTGCTCGAACCCACCGGCAGAAAAGAGCGGCGGTGCCGTACCAGCATCGATCGAGTTCGAAGGATCTGAGCCCGTCCGGCGAAGGTCCGTGCGCCGGCCTGGCGGCGTCGCCGCTCGCGAGGAGCGGTGAGAGGGTGAGATTCCACTCATCGATCAGGTCGTCGGCGATCAGTTGACCGTTGATCGAAGGGCCGCCCTCGCTGAGGACCGTTCGGTGGCCGGCCGAGAAAAGATGGCGAAGCGCCCGGCCGAGGTCCAGATGCTTGCCGCTGCCGATGCTGACGACATCGGCCGCGTCCTCGAGTCGGCGACGCCGGTCGGCGGGGGCATCATCGGTGGAGAAGACGAGTGGTCGATACGACGGATCGGCGAACAGTTCGAGCTCGGGGTCGATGGACAGCGACGCAGACAACACCGCCACGAGGGGCCGAGGGGCCCGACCGGCATCGGATCTGACTCGATCCACGGCATCGGAGCGTTGAGGGGTGCGGTATGACTCGACATTCGCCGTCCGGCTGCCCACGATGATCACGTCGGCCGATGCTCGCAGTGCCCGGAACATGGCGTGGTCGTCGTCGTCGCCGATGGCGCCGGACACGCCGTCGATCGCGGTCGCGCCGTCGAGTGTCGCCGCCATGTTCGTGAAGACCCAGGGCCGGTCGGGAGGGCAAGGGCGTGACTCGTTGGGGACAACGGCCAGAGGATCCATGGCGATCGAATCGTCGGCGCGCAGTCGATGGAAGGTCATCTCGACATGGTGGCACGAGTGGAGCGGTGCGTGGGTACGTCCACACCGTCTGTGGTGATTCTGGAATCATCCCCAGAAACGTGTCGGAATCCACAAGAAAAAGTCCAAAGACACAGGTCTGTCCACTTTTGATCCACAGGCAGATGTGTCTACGTTCTTAGGTAAGCGGCCGGTCGACCCGGGGTAGCGGTAGAGGGCACGGTTTCGTGCTGATGGGCGAGTTGTGTGTGTGGAGCGTTGTCCACGCACGCTGGCGAACCTGGACCCAGCTATCCCGGGGCGTCGGTTCCCCCGGATGCGCGCCCGCTCATCCAGAGGATTGTCAGCAGATTTTCGGTTGCGTGAGCCGAGAGGTCCAGTGATTCTTTTGGAGAATCGTTGACATCGATGTAATTACGATGGTGTAATCATCCATCCACATCTTGTGCGCCTCTCGGGGCCACCTGGTTCTCGTGGCACAACATCTAGTGGCGGCACCGTCGGCTCACGAAGCGTCGACAACGAACGGTCCGCAAAGTCGTGTCGAGGATCGGGAGGTTCGAAGCGCAGCCGACGGCGGAACAAGATGCGAGCCGTCAATGTTCTACGTATCACCCGCACACGCACGAAGCTCACCCTCCCCCCGCACGGTTCTCATCCGAACGCAGTGCGCGTTGGTTCACCACTGTGAGCCACGGTCACCGGTGGATTTCGTGCGCCCTCACAACCCATGCATTCACAAACCACGCATTCACACGGAGTACCAATGGCCCTTGCACCTGAACACACCGGAATCGGCATCCGCCGCCACTTCACCACTGCCGGTGTTCATCCCTATGACACCGTCACCTGGGAGAAGCGTGATGCGCGGATCGCCAACTGGAAGACCGGTGAGGTGGCCTTCGAGCAACTCGGTGTCGAGGTGCCGAGCACGTGGTCGGTGAATGCCACGAACATCCTCGCCCAGAAGTACTTCCGTGGCACCCAGGGCACCTCGGAGCGCGAGACCAGCCTCAAGCAGGTCGCTGATCGAGTCGTCGACACCATCACGACCTGGGGTCGTGAGGGCGGTTACTTCATCGACGAGGAAGAGGCTCAGGCGTTCTCCGATGAGCTCAAGTTCCTCGTCATCAACCAACGCGGAGCGTTCAACTCGCCCGTGTGGTTCAACATCGGTGTGGCCGGTGTGCCCCAGCAGGGTTCGGCCTGTTTCATCCTGTCGGTCGACGACAAGATGGACGACATCCTCAACTGGTACGTCGAAGAGGGCGTGATCTTCAAGGGCGGCTCTGGCGCCGGCGTCAACCTCTCCCGGATTCGTTCCAGCGCCGAGATGCTCAAGGGTGGCGGCACCGCTTCGGGCCCGGTCAGCTTCATGCGCGGCGCCGATGCGTCCGCCGGCACCATCAAGTCCGGCGGCAAGACCCGCCGCGCCGCGAAGATGGTCATGCTCGACATCGATCACCCGGACATCGAAGAGTTCGTCTGGTGCAAGGCCACCGAGGAACGCAAGGCCCGGGTGTTGCGTGAGGCCGGGTTCGACATGGACCTCGACGGCGCCGACAGCCACTCGATCCAGTACCAGAACGCCAACAATTCGGTCAGAGTCACAGACGAGTTCATGCAGGCCGTCCTCGACGACGGTGACTGGAACCTGCTTGCCCGCACCACGGGCGAGATCGTGCGGACCGCGAAGGCCCGTGATCTGATGCGTCAGTTCTCCCAGGCCACCTGGGAGTGCGCCGATCCGGGCATGCAGTACGACACCACGATCAACCGCTGGCACACCTCGGCGAACACCGGCAAGATCAACGGATCGAACCCGTGCTCTGAGTACATGCACATCGACAACTCGGCCTGCAACCTCGCCAGCCTGAACCTGCTGACCTTCCTCAACGACGACGACTCCTTCGACGTCGACGGATTCGAGTCGGCGATCGATTGCTTCTTGACCGCTCAGGAGATCATCGTCGGGCGGGCCGACTACCCCACGAAGTCCATCGGCGAGAACTCCCTGAAGTTCCGCCAGCTGGGCCTCGGCTACGCCAACATCGGCGCCCTGCTGATGAACCTCGGTCTCCCCTACGACTCCGACGAGGGTCGGGCGTACGCAGCATCGATCACGGCGCTGATGACCGGTCGGGCCTATGAAACCTCGGTCCGCACCGCGGCTCGTATGGGCCCCCATTCCGGCTATGCCGAGAACCAGGAGCACATGATTCGTGTGCTCGGCCAGCACCAGGAAGCCGTCGCCACGATCGACGAGGACCTCGCTCCCCACGACATCCTCGTGGCGGCACAGCAGGCCTGGGACCACACCGTCGAGATGGCACCGTCTGTCGGTGTCCGGAATGCTCAGGCCACTGTGCTGGCGCCCACGGGCACCATCGGCCTCCTCATGGACTGCGACACCACCGGCATCGAGCCCGATCTCGGTCTGTGCAAGATGAAGAAGCTCGTCGGTGGCGGCACGATGATGATCGTCAACCAGTCCGTGCCACGGGCGCTGCGCCGCCTCGGCTACACCGAGACCCAGGTGACCGACATCACCGCCTACATCGACGAGAACAAGACCATCCTCGGTGCGCCCGGTCTCGACCCAGATCACGTGTCGGTGTTTGCCTGCTCGATGGGCGACAACCCGATCCACTATCTGGGTCACGTCAAGATGATGGCGGCGGTACAGCCGTTCATCTCCGGTGCGATCTCCAAGACCGTCAACATGCCAGAAGAGGTCACGGTCGAAGAGGTCGAGCAGCTCCACATCGATGCCTGGCAGATGGGCGTCAAGGCCATTGCCATCTATCGCGACAACTGCAAGGTGGCCCAGCCCCTCAGCATGGCGAAGAAGGGTGACGGCGAGGAAGCGAACACCGATGCCGGTATTGCTGCAGCCGAGGCCGTCACCGCTCAGGTGACCGAGGTCGTCGAGAAGGTCGTCTACAAGCCGGTTCGGGAACGCCTGCCTCGCAATCGTCGTAGCCGGACCTTCGATTTCAGGGTCGCCGACTGCAAGGGCTTCGTCACCATTGGTGAATACGACGATGGTCGCCCCGGCGAAGTCTTCCTTCGTGTGTCAAAGCAGGGCTCGACCCTCGCCGGCATCATGGACGCCCTCGCCATCAGCCTCAGCCACGGCCTTCAGTACGGCGTGCCGCTGCGCAACTACGTCGAGACCTTCACCGGGATGCGGTTCGAGCCGGCCGGCATGACCGATGATCCTGACATTCGGATCTCGACGTCCATCATGGACTACCTCTTCCGCAAGCTGGCCGTCCTCTACATGGATCCGGCAGAGCGGGCTGAGCTCGGCATCTTCACCACGACCGAACGCACCCAGCAGACACTGCCGGGCGTGGACGACACCGTCACGGTCCAGGGTCACGAGATGGCATCGGATCCCAAGTCGGTCGACAGCGCAGACGAGATCCTCACCAAGATGGAAGCTGCTCAGGCAGCACCGGCGCCGGCGGCGATGCCGTCAGTCGATCCCCACGCTCCGATCTGCATGCAGTGCGGCATCAAGATGAATCGTTCTGGCAGCTGCCATGCATGCCCGAGTTGCGGGAACACCAGCGGCTGTAGCTGAGTCACCGCAGCCCCGAGAAACAACGAAGTGGGAGCTGGTTTGGTCGTCCTGACGACCGAACTGGCTCCCATTTCGAGTCTTGAGGAGCAGTCGATCAGGAGCCGATGACGGCCGGGTCGAGAGCGATCTTGACGGGTGTGATCGGGCCGAGGAGCCGTTCGATCACCTGGCGAGTGGCCGCGATGTCGAGCGGGCGTGCCAGCGTCGCGTCGGCTCGGACGAGGGCGGCCTCGGCCGCCGTGTCGACGCCGGCGCTGGTCAGCAGGACCAGCGTGAACTCGTCTGTCTGGATGGATCGCAATCGTGCGATCAACTCGACGGTCGAGGTGTCGGCAAGGGTGACGTCGAGCACGACGAGATCCAGCTGATGTCGGCCGGCGATCTCGATGGCCGCGTCGCCGTCCGCCGCGACATGGAGGTCGATCCCATCGTGGGCGGACATCACGTGGTCGAGGATGATCTGGTTGGCTGCGTTGTCCTCGATGTGAAGGACATGTCGACGTCCCGATTGGACAATGGGCGACCTCGCTGCGGTCGACGTGAGCTCGTTTCGTGGAGGCACTTCCACTTCGGATGGGACGGTTCTGGCGCCGATGGGAAGATCGAACCAGAACCGTGATCCCGATCCGAGCGTCGAGCGAACCCCGAGGCTGCCGCCCATCTCCTCGACCAGTTTCTTGGTCAGGACAAGACCGAGACCGACACCTTCGACCGTCGACTCGGCGGCGGCCAGGCGATCGAAGGGCTGGAAGAGGCGGGGAATGTCATCCGGCGCGATGCCGAAGCCGGTGTCGATCACCGAGATGCGCACCGTCGTAGAGCTGATCGGTGCCATCGAGATCGTGGCCGTGCCGCCTGGCCGGTTGTACTTGATGGCGTTGCTGCAGAGGTTGAGGAGCGTCTGACGGATGCCGCGCTCGTCGCCGATGACCCAAGCGTCGGCACCTCGAAGGGTGAGTTTGATGCCGCCGGCCTCGGCCGCCGGCTGCAGGAGCTGAATCACGTGACCGGCGACTCTGCGAACGTGAATGGTCGCCAGGTCGATCTCGATGGAGCCCGTCTCGATACGCGAGATCTCGAGGACGTCGTTGATGAGCTCGAGAAGATGCTGGCCGGCGTGCTCGATCTGATCGAGGCTTGCCTGTTGCGCCGCCCTCGGTTCGTCCATCTTGAGGAGCTGGGAGAAACCGATGACGGCGTTGAGAGGCGTGCGGAGTTCGTGGCTCATGCGCGACAGGAACTCGGACTTGGCTTCGTTGGCCCGCTCGGCCCGGAGCCCGGCCGACATCGTGGCCAGAAGGAGAGCGACGGCGCTCAGACCGCCGACGAGGACGATCAAGGGCAGGATGACGGCGGCTTGGACGCCGGACCCCGGCCGGGCGGCGACAACTGTCCACCGCTGGCCGTCGATGTCGACCACCGTTCGTTCTTCTGGAGCAGCGGAGGATCCCGTCAGTCGCCGCAATCGGCTGTAGATGACGGCGTCGGCATCGAGCGTGCCGTTGTCGCTGTCGAGCGGTTCGTCTGCCGACATCGAGTAGATCTCGAGAATGTCGTTCGGTCCGGCGTTCACCACTCCGTCGACGAGGTCGCCCATTCGGAATGCGGCGTAGACGACGCCGGTGAACTCTGTTCGCCGTTCCTCGACGGTCGTCGGCGTGACGCCGCCGCGATAGAGCGGAACCATCACGAGAAACGCCTGTTGGGATTCGGTCTCCTGCACGAGCGTGATCGGTTCAGTTGCCGATGGAAGGCCCGTGTCCCGCGCTCGGTTCGCCGCGTTCCGACGGCTCGCCTCGCTGTAGAAGTCGAGGCCGTAGGCACTCTCGTTTCCGACGATCGGATGGACATAGGAGATCGGTAGGAGCGTGTCGCCAATGGCCTCGGGGTAGATCTCGAAGGTCGGGTAGTGCCCACCGGCATCGAGTTCGCTCGCCGTGATCTTGTTGACGAACGTGGCGAGCTCCGGCCGATCGACGAGTGGGGCGATTCCGACGACTTGAGCACTGGGATAGCGCCGCTCGAGATCGAGCGATCGCATGTAGGCGTCGAACTCGTCGTGGCCGAAGGTGCGGGTCGGGTCTTTGCTGTCGAGCCCCGAGACGACGGCGCCACGGAGGCCGTACAGCACTTCGTCGTAGGCCGCGACGCGCCGGCTCAACGCAGTGGCCACGGCGTCAGTGTGATCTGTTGCCTCTGCCGCGGCATTGCGGGAGGCCGTTCGCCAGAGCGACATGCTGGCGCCGACGGTCAGGAGCAACAGGAACGCCAGGCCGGAAATCCGCCGTCTCCCAAGAGCTCGCGAACCGCTTTGGACGCGTGACGGCAGAGTCGAGACCACACCGCAGCTTCGTCAGCTGGTGCAACGGTATGAGCGAGACGGTATGAGCGTCGTCCCGATCAGGCCGTGATGTCGTCGGCTGCGGGCGGGATCACGTCGACCGGAGCAGGCTCGTCGGCCGGCACCTCGAGGTCATCGACGGCGATGGGGTCATCGGCTGCGACGCCGGCGGTCTCGTCGATTGGCTCGGTCGTCGGGCCGTCCAGCGCAGCACCGTCCGCCGCGATGTCGACTGGCTCGTCGCTCGGCAGTGTTGTGGTGGGCGGTGCTGTGGTGGGCGGTGCTGTGGTGGGCGGTGCTGTGGTGGGCGGTGCTGTGGTGGGCAGTGCTGTGGTGGGCAGTGCTGTCGTTGGTGGCGCTGTCGTGCTGGAACCCGTGTCCTCGGGCATGGTGTCACCGGTGACGTTCGCGCTGCTGCCGTCGGTCGTATCCGTCGTGCTATCGGTTGTCGAGGTTCCGGCGGCCGTGGTCGACGGCGTAACGCCGGTGGTGGTCTCGGCGCATCGGTCGGTGGTCGACGAGCGATCGGCAGTGTCCTTGGGTGCGGGGGAGCACACGCCGGTGCTTGTCGGCGTTGTCGGCGGCGGGGGCGTGACAGGTGCCGAGTCGATGGTCGTGCTGGTGATCAGGGGCTCGGTGACGATCGGGCCGGCCGGGGCGGTCGACGACGGGGCCGGTGCCGTGGTCGACGTCGTCGACCTCGAGGTCTCAACGGTCGTCGGTCGCTTCACGGTCGGAGGCGTTGGCCCGGGGCCCGTGGTCGGAGGAGCGATCGCTGGTGCCGATGTCGCGGGAGGTCGTGGCGTCGGCGGTGGTTCGGTCGGAGCGGGAGTGGTCGGTCCGGCGGCCTCGGCCCATGTCTCGACAGTGGTGGTCGGCTGATCGACCAGCGAGATCGATGCTTCTGGGTCCTCGTCGACGACGGGTGACGACGTCGAGGACACGGGAAGCCCACCGTCGAGCGCGACCTGCTGGCTACGGGCATTCATCGCCTGATATCCGATGGGACCCGCGACGACCAGAGCGGTCAGGGTCGAGAGCGCGATGGCAAGACCGAGGCGAGGAGAGCGGAGGGCGAGAAGAAGATCTGTCATCAGCGGGGCGACGCGCAGCGGGACTGCGCAAACCGATGTCTAGCGAATTCTCAGGCCCGCTGGGGCCGTCAGGGTGGTTTCACCCACGGCTCCATCACTGCTGGTGGTTCGGGTATCACATCGGGTCGTATCTGATCGACGAAAGTCCTCTGTGGGTCTCCTGACTAGTATCGATCGGCAGTGGATTCCGACGACATCGCTGCCGCCAAGAAGCGCCTGAGATTGCAGGCTCAGCGCAATCGCTCCGACCTCACCGTCGACCACCGGCGGTTGTGCGCCGGCATCCGGCGCTTCCTCGCAACGCGAACTGGCGGATGGGTTGTTTCGTTCGACCCGTTGCCGGGTGAACCCGATCTCCGATCGTTGTTCGACGACGTCCCCGCTCGCCGACTCGCCATCACGCGCACACCGACTCGCGGGCTCGACCTCACGGCGCATGACGGGCGCGGCCCGCGTGAACGGCATCGGTTCGGCTACGAGCAACCGGTGGAGAACGCATCTGCGATTCCCGACGGCGAGATCGATGTGGTGCTCGTTCCCGGGCTGGCCTTCGATCGCCACGGTGGGCGGCTGGGTTTCGGGGCTGGCTACTACGACACCTTCCTGGCCCGCCTCGCGCCATCGGTTGCCCGTGTCGGTGTGTCAGACGGGTTCATCGTCGACCGCATCCCCGTCGACACCTTCGACATCCCGATGACCCATCTCGCCACCGAGATCGGCGTGGTCCCCCTGCCGCTCTGACACGCTGCCGCTCGGACGCCCCGAGCGGGTCCAGTTGATGCCGGCGTCAGGATTTCAGCGCGGCGAGATCGGCAAGCACCTCGGTGGCGTGACCACTCGGGTCAGAGACCTCGTAGCTCTTGGCGATGATCCCCTCGGGGTCGATCAGGTAGCTGATGCGTTGCGGATAATCGGCGAAAGGATCGTCCGGCTCACGGAGCACGTCGTACGTGCTCCCGATGGCCCGATCGGTGTCGGACAACAAGTCGAACGGAAAGTTCTGGGCTGACCGAAACGCTGCGTTGTCCTCAGGAGCGTCGAACGAAATACCGACGACGCGGCAATCGGCGTCGGCGTACATCTGGGCTTGATCACGCAAGCCCTGTCCTTGGAGCGTTCAACCGGGAGTGGCGGCTTTGGGATACCACCAGAGCAGCAACCAGTGCCCTTGCTCAGCCGACAGGTCGAAGGAGTTTCCGTCCTGGTTCGGAGCGGTGAACGGTGGTGCGGGGATGCCGGTGTCCAGCATGGAGATCTCCTGCGATCGAATCGTGAGGCCGCATCGTAGCTGTCCCGTCTCGCCGGCTCCGGCGTGTCACCATGGTTCGATGCCCCCTCGCCGTTCGGCCCGCTCGTGCGGCCTCGTACTCGTCGTCGCCATGTTCGCAGCAGCCTGTTCCTCGGGTGGCGGCGAGACGACAGCCGACGATGCCCTTCCCACGGACACGGCATCCGACACCACGGCGACGGTCACCGACGAGAGCGCCACCACGGCGACGGCCACCGACGACAGCGTCGTCGATGACACGACCACTTCGACGTCGGAGGATCTGACGCCCTTCCCGCCGCTGGGCGATCAGACCGGAGCGATCGCCGTCACTGGGCAGCCGCTCGAACGCATGCCATCGCAGATCCCGGTGACCGAACCGGAAAACGACCCCGCCATCGGACAGACAGCTCCCGAGATCTCCGGCACCGACTTCGCCGGTTCACCGGTCGAGATCGTGGCTGACGGGACTCCTCGGATGATCATGTTCGTGGCTCACTGGTGTCCGCACTGTCAGCGCGAAGTCCCGGCCGTGCTCGACCTGATCGCATCTGGCGCACTACCCGATGGGCTCGAGCTCGTGGTCGTGTCCACTGCGGTGCAACCGGATGACGAGAACTATCCGCCTCAGACCTGGCTCCAGAACGAGGGTTGGCGCGGCCCGATCATTCGAGATTCCGAAGAGCTCGATGCCTACCGGGCATTCGGCGCCGGTGGGTTCCCCTTCTCGGTCTATCTGAACGCCGATCACCAGGTCGTCACCAGGTCTGCCGGCGAGATCCCTGCGGACATCATCGAGCAACTGTGGTTGGCGACGGCGACAGGCTGAGCCAAGATGATGGCCATGCCTGATACCGACACCCTTCTCGATGACGTCGTCGACACGTCGCTCAGTGATCCCGGTGATCATGACCGCTTCTCCCACTACGTGAAGAAGAAGTCGATCATGCCGAGCGCGATCGAGGGGACCCCGCTCGAAGCGCTGTGCGGCAAGAAGTGGGTACCCAGCCGGGACCCGGAGAAGTTTCCCGTCTGCCCCGAATGCAAAGAGATCTTCGACGCACTGAAGTGATGGCAGGAAAGAGGCGACTCGGATGAGCGAGATCCTGGTGATCGGGAGCGCGAATCTCGACGTGTCTGTCCCGGTTGAGCATTTGGCGCTGCCGGGTGAGACCGTGCTCGGTGGCGACGCGTTATGGTCCCCCGGAGGCAAGGGTGCCAACCAGGCCGTTGCCGCGGCCAGGCTCGGCCGATCGGTGTCGTTCGTCGGCTGCGTCGGCGCCGACGCAGCCGGTGAGCAGTTGCTCGCATCGCTCGACGGAGCGGGTGTCGCATTCGTCGGACGCGTGTTGGCCGACGTGCCGTCCGGCCTGGCGATGATCGCCGTGTCTGCCGACGGAGAGAACTCGATCACGGTCAGTCCCGGTGCCAACGCTCGTCTGTCTCGGGCCGACGTCGAGCGTGCGCTGGTCGAAACGAAGCCGTCTGTGCTCCTCGCTCAGTTCGAGGTGCCATTGCCTGCGATCGCCGCTGTCGCCGGTACGACCGGCCGGCTGATCCTGAATCCGGCTCCGGCCCAGGTTCAGTCCGAAGATCTGGAGCGTGTCCTCGCCCTGTCGTCGGTCGTGGTGCCCAATCAGGGTGAGCTCGCCATGCTGGTCGGGGCAGAGCGTGGGGAGTCCATCGATGACCTCGTCGACCAGGCCCGTTTGCTCAGCTCCGTCGATGCGGTCGTGGTGACACTCGGGGGCGACGGCGCGCTGGTCGTCGAGGGATCGACGGTCGAGGTCGTTCCCGTCGTGCCCGTCGCGGTCGTCGACACGACTGCCGCCGGCGATGCGTTCTGTGGCGGGCTCGCTGATGGTCTCGCAGCCGGCTCGTCGGTGCTCGACGCAGCCAGGTGGGCGGCGCGAGTCGCCGCGGTCGCTGTCACCAGACGCGGCGCTCAAGCATCGCTCGGAACCCGCGAGGATGCGCTCGCCATCGGTTGATCTGGCGATTGCTCTCAGGACTCAGCTCTCGCCGGGAGCTCCTTCGAACCCGTGCGGATGCTTCGACTGCCACCGCCAGGAGTCGTTGATCATCACGTCGAGATTGCGGTCGGCCCGCCACTCGAGCTTCTCGTTGGCCTTGTGTGGGTCGGCGAGGGAGGTCGCAATGTCACCCGCTCGACGACCGACGATCTCGTAGGGGATCGGCTTGCCGCTGATTCGTTCGGTGGCGTGCACGATGTCGAGCACCGAGGCGCCAGTGCCTGTGCCGAGGTTGATCTCTTCGCAACCGACTTCGATGTGATCGAGCGCGGCCAGGTGGCCGAGAGCCAGGTCGACGACGTGGATGTAGTCGCGGACCCCGGTGCCGTCCGGTGTGTCGTAGTCGTCGCCGTAGATGCGGAGTTTCTCGCGGCGTCCGACGGCCACCTGCATGACGAACGGGACGAGGTTGTTCGGCTGGCCCATTGGGTCTTCGCCGATGTCGCCGCTGGCGTGGGCGCCGACCGGGTTGAAGTACCGGAGCAGGCTGATCCGCCACCTCGGATCGGATGCGGCGAGGTCTCGGCAGATGTCTTCGACCATGAGCTTGGTCCGACCGTACGGGTTGGTCGGCCCGGTCGATGCTCCTTCAGGGATCGGAAGGATCTCCGGGTCGCCGTACACAGTGGCCGAGCTCGAGAAGACGAAATCCCACACGTCGTGGCGCATCATGGCGTCGAGCAGGTTCATGGTCGAACCCAGATTGACCTGGTAGTAGCGCAGCGGCTGTTCGACCGACTCGCCGACGGCCTTGAGCCCGGCGAAGTGGATGACGGCTTCGATCGGATGCGCCGCGAACACCGGGTCGAGCACGGCCGGGTCCGTGAGATCCGCCTCGATGAAGGTGACGTTCCGCTCGGTCAGCCGTTCGACCGCCTCGATGGATTTCTCCGAGCTGTTCGACAGGTCATCGACCACCACGACCTCGTGCCCCTGCTCCAGCAGAAGGAGAACGGTGTGGCTTCCGATGTATCCGGCGCCGCCGGTCACGAGGATGGTTCGGGTCATGGCTTCTCCATCGACAGAGGATCGCAGCATTGTGAGCTGCCGCCCCATTGTGCGGTGCATGGCGGCATGGTCCCGTGATGGTGACTAAGGTCTCGCCAGCTCCACCAAATGGAAGGGAAATGGCATGAGCGATATGGGAAGTGAACGTCCAGCTGGCTGGTACCACGCGGAGGGAGATCCTCCAGGAACCCAGCGGTACTGGGATGGATCAGCATGGCAAGGTGGCCCGCAAGCGGCTCCCGGTGGAGGTGCCGGCGCAGGCCTCGGTGGAAGTGCGGCTCAGGCCATGACCTCCATGCCGGGCATGGGGGGATCCGACGACGGTTACAAGGGATTCTTCCCGACGCTGTTCGACTTCAGCCTCAGTTCGTTCCTGGCGCCGAAGGTCATCAGGATCTTGTACATCGTCGGCGTGGTGCTGATCTGCCTCGGCGGCATCGGTTTTCTGCTCGCAACGCTGGCGAGTGGTGGAAGCGGCATCATCATCGGGCTGATCCTCGTCCCGCTGTTCACGCTGCTCTACCTGATCATTCTGCGCATTCAGGTCGAGTTCGTGATCGTTGCGTTCCGCACCTTTGAAACGGTCAAGGAAATTCGGTCAGACCAGTAATACGGATTTCAGAACGCTCGTCTCGGAGGCGCAGGCATTGCCTGCGCCTCCGGCGCGTCTAGCATCTGGACATGGCCAGACAGAACAAGGGTGGAGGGCGAATCACCACGCCGCGTGCCACCCACGACCACAACGATGAGATCCTGCCCCTTCGCCGGCGGAACCCGTTGATGTTCTGGTTTGTGATTTTGGCGGTCGTTGCGATGGTGCTCACCACGCTGACCGGCTTCATCAGCCTGTTGTAGGCGGTTCGGCGGCGCCTCAGCCCGCGTCTCAGTTGCTACAATGGTGGGTTCTGCCCGCCTTTCCGGCGGAGCCGTTGTGAGGAGATCCATGACCTTCAAGTCCGGAGACCGAGTGGTTTACCCCCACCACGGTGCGGCCATCATCGAGAAGACCGAAACCATCGAGTTCGGTGGTGAGAAGACCAAGTACTTCGTTCTGAAGACCGCCCACGACGATCTCACCGTGCGCGTTCCCGTCGACAAGGTCGACGAGGTCGGCATGCGCCCCCCGATCAGCCTCGAAGACGTCGAGGATCTCTTCGTGCTCCTGGCCAAGAAGGACGTGCGCGAGCCGGCCAACTGGAGCCGTCGCTTCAAGAACCACCAGGAGAAGCTGAAGTCCGGCGACGTCTACCAGGTGGCAGAGGTCGTGCGGAACCTCGCACTTCGTGAGAATGCCAAGGGTCTCTCCGCCGGTGAGAAGAACATGTACTCCAAGGCCCGCAAAGTCCTCGTGTCCGAGCTGTCGTTCGCACTCGACGTCTCCGAGGATGATGCAATGGAGCAGGTCGACGCTCAGCTCGTCTGAGGAACTCGTCTGAGACGCTGGTCTGAGCCGGTCAGCCGAGTCCGAGCAGCGAGAGCATTGCGGTCGGGACGTCGTTGTCTCCCCGCGCCAGGCGAGCCGCCCGTTCGGTGTTGATCTCGTCGAACTCGGGATTGGTCCAATCGTCCCACGGGCCAGACGGCACGTGGGCGCCGGTGGCGCCGACGCACGCATCGAGGTAGTCGGCGAGCACCTCTACGTCGCCTCGACCTCCGACCGTGCCGTGGCCCGGCACGAAGGTGGTTGCCAGCGTGGCGAGCCGGCGGAGCTCGGCCGACCACACGGCGGGGTCCCCGGCGAACGCCAGCGGGCGAACGCCGAAGCTTCCGAGGGCGCCGAGGAAGATGGTGTCGACGCCGGGAAGATGGGCGACGAGGTTGCGAGGGGCCTCGCCAGAGGCCAGGAGGAGGCGCATGGACGGGGTGAGCCACGCATCTTCATCGACGGTGTGTGTGATCGGTCTCGTTTCGAAGTGGTCGTGATAAGCCGGGGCCAGCCGGGGGAGCAGCCGACGGATCGCTCCGAGGTTCACCGGCTGGTCGAGCTCGTCACTCGCGACGTCGGTGCCGTAGAAGCCGGCGCGCCAGAAAAGCGCCGACCCTCCGGTCTGGGTGACGCGGCTCGACGTGATCACGGCTCGTTTCAGTGGAACATCGATCTCGCTCGTCAGTGCCTCGATGGCGGTCCGCGCCGTCCTGCCTCGCACGGGCGTCGAACCGGTGTCGATCACGGTCAAGCCGTCTGTGTCGATGACGAGCCCGATGGAGCTCTCGCCGAAGCCGATCTCGTCTCGCACGAGTGCGAACACGCCGGTACCGAGCTCGATCAGGATGGGTTCGCTCTCGTCGCCAGGAGCAGCGACCAGATCAGTGGGTTCGGGATCCGAGCGATCGAATTGGTACTCGCCGTCCATCATGGTGAGGACGGTAGCGCTGGTCGATCGGGTCAGGGGCGAGCGACGCCGAGCGTCGTCCCCGGTGCTTTCGTGGGGAACAAGTTCGCCACTCCGACGCGGGTGGCGAGGATTTCCTCGAGCCCCTGTCGGTAGTCGGTCAGGACTCGGAACGCTCGACGGTTTGCGCTGTCCTCTTCGACGATGTCTGGGTAGTCGTTACCGAACACGCCGCCCTGAACTCCACCGCCGATGAGGAACATCGTCCCTGCTCGACCGTGGTCGGTGCCGCCGTTGCCGTTCTCGTCGACCGTTCGTCCGAACTCGGAGATGACGGCGATCGTGGTCTCTGCGAGACCCGCGGGGCCGAGTTCGTCGATGAAGGCCTGGAGGCCCTGGCCCAGCTCGGCGACTCGTCGGTAGAAACGTCCATCAGGATCCACCGCCGTCCCCAGCTCGTCGTGATGGTCCCATCCACCGGTGTTGACGACGGCGCTGACCAAGCCGATGTCGGCCTTCAGCATCACGCTGACATCACGGAGGTCACGGCCGATACCCGTGTTGGGGAAGTTCGTGCCGTCGATGGTGAGGTCCTGCAGCAGGCCGCTCACACTCAATGTCGAGGCACCCTCGACGTTCACGAGGCCAGTGCCCGAGTACATCGAGCGCAGCGCAGTCTCGGCCCGAGTGCGGTTGCGGAAGCCGTTCACGCCGAAGCTGTTGAGATCGTTGACGTTGAAGCTGTGGCGTGCACCCCGGAAGATCTCATTCGTGTTGCCGTCCGCAGCGACCCCGGCTACTGGTCCCGGCGCGTTGAGCGCCGCTTCGAGCCTGGCGAGGAAGCCGGTGCGAACCGAAGGACTCGCCGATCCCCGTTCCCAGAACTCCGATGCCTCGAAGTGGCTGCGGGTGCGACTCTCAGCGTCCGGAAGTCCCGATGCGGGGAGCACGGCCATTTGTCCGCTCGCCCACACGCTGTCGTAGAGCGGCTGGAACTGAGGGTGCAGCCCGATGACCCCGTCGAGGCCCTGGGGGAACAAGGCATTGACGTTGGACGAGTCGAGGGGGAGTGACTGGTCCGGAGTGATCGCAATGGTCGGCCGAAGTGCCGCGTATGAGTCGTAGGCGGCGCCGATCGGAGGAGCCAGCGAGAGGCCGTCGGCCCCACCGCGAAGGAAGATGACGACCAGAGCGTCGCCACCTGCCGGGTTGGAAGGTGTTGCGAAGGCGAGTTGTGGCCGGAGGGCGAGCGTCGATGCAACACCGGCAACGCAGGCCGATGATCGGAGGAAGGTTCGGCGTGAAGTGCGTCGTGCTCCGACGGAAGGGGCCGAGGCGGTGGCGAGAGGGGCGGTCGTCATCGTGGGGTCCGATCAGCGAAGCATGAAGAGTGGGTGGGCAAGGAGGAAGGTCGTCAGCTCGATGAGGGCGTCATCGTCGACGTCAGCGGCCGGTGTGTCCGGAGCGAGCTCGAGCAGCGCCAGGAGCCCGTCGCGGAGTTCCACGGGGAGATCGCCGATGTTGCAGCGGAAAGTGAGTCGGTCGAACAGTTCTGCGGCGGTGGAAGCATTGCCGCGCAGCGCCGCCAGGTCGGTCACGAGCGGGGCGGCGTCGTCCGGCCGTGTGAGCTGGTCGCGGGCCAGGCGGCTGGTGAACTCCCAGCCCAACAGGAGCGCGTTTGAGTTGACCCACGGCAGCGCTTCGTCCGGGTAGCCGTCCGGCGTCTCCCACCGCCACGGCTGGTGGCCCATTCGTTGCAGGGCTCTGATCAGGTCTTCGGCACCGTCTGACTGGGGATCGATCGGGACACTCGTGCCGAGCGATCGCATGGCCGCCGACAGCAGCTCGAACGGACGCCGTACCTTCTGACCGCCGGACGTGGCGAACTCAGGGCTGTTGAAAATGTGACGCAGGACGGGAACGATGGCGGTGTCGTTGGCGATGTACACCGACGCTGCTGACGCGACGAGCCCGGCCGGTGGAGCATCGGCCACGAACCGTCGGCAGAGCTTGAAACAGACGTATTCGGCCGTCTGGGGATGGCGGGCGAGGAACTGCAACAGGCTGTCGCCGGCCGCTTTGCCGGCGAGGCCGGCATTGGTCCACTGGCCGCCCAGGAGCGACACTGCCTCGGTCGAGTGGTACTCGGGCCGGTAGACGAACTGCCCGTAGTTGGCGTTGTCGCGATTGCCCTCTCTGGCCCAGCCGCTCATGACGTGGGCGGCGCCGACGACGTCGATCTCGCTGTAGATCTGGTTGCCCTGCTCGTCGATGCCGAGCGTGTGGAGCTCGAGGAGTTCACGGCCGTAGTTCTCGTTGATACCTCGCCTGGCGTCTGAGTCGGTGTTGTCGAGGTACTCCATCATCGGACCGGACTCGGCGGTCGCCACGAGCAGGTCGGCGAAACGGCCCATCGCGTTCGGTCGGATCACCTGTTCCTGGTAGGCCACCGTGTAGGCGTTGCTGTCGCCTTGGAAGCTGATGTTGAAGTGGTCCATCCAGAGGTGAGTCATCATCTCGAACAGCTGGTGCGAGCTGTAGCGAGCTCGAATCAGTTGCGCGTGAGTGATCTCCCGCTCGTTGTCGTACTCAGCCCGGATCGCGTCGTAGGCCTGCTTCGGGGTGCCGTTGAGGATTTGGTAGCCGGAGAACAGGTTCTCGATGGCCGGATCGGGCCGGTTCTTCGAGAGTTGGTCCTCGACCCAGCCGTCGATGCCGAGGGCGATGATCGATTGGTCGACCTCGGGGGTGATGCCGAACGTGAGGCGGGAGGTCACGAGTCGGGCGCTGGCAGCGGGCGGTGGTGGGGGAGGGACGGTGGTGGGCGGCGCAGTAGTGGGCGCTGCCGTGGTGGGCACCGCGGTGGTTGGTGTTGCCGTGGTGGGCACCGCCGTGGTCGTTGGACCTGCCGTGGTGCTCGGGCGAGGGAGTGTGGTGACGGCGGCTGCTGCCGTCGTGGCCGTCGTTCCTCCGCTGCTGCCTCCAGTGCCGCTGCCGTTCGAGCTACCGCTGCCGCCCGTGCCATTGGACCCGGCGTTGCCTGTGGTCGTGGTCGACGAGCCGGCTTTCGGCTCGTCCTGATCGCCGACAGCGACCAGAGGTCCGTCCAGCGCCGGTTCTGTATTGCCGTTCCCATCGTCAACGAGCTGCTGCCCGTCGAACATCGACAGTTCGCCCGGCTCGAGTTCCGCCTCGGCTGATTCGTCGCCCCCGCCCAGCGGGTTGCAGGCGGTTGCGACCAGCGCCGTGCCGGCCAGCAGCAGGGCGCGACGCGAAGTCGGCACCGACGTTGCATCGGTTGTCGTGTCAGTTGTCGTGTCGGTCGTCGTGGCAATGTCAGGCACGGTCGTTCTCCGGGTGGGCGCAGCTGTGTCATCGACAGCCCGGTGGAAAAGGTTGAATGGGTTTTCGGCGTTGATTCACGGTGTGAACGAACAGCCGCCCGTTTTCTGCCCCGGGAAGGACGTCAGTAGGCTCTGGTCCGTGACTGAATACGCACCACCGCTTCGCGACATTCGCTACGTCCTCGATGAGATGTCTGGCTTCCCAGATCTGCTCGAGACCGACCGATTCGGCCATGTCGATCAGGACACCGTTCAGATGGTGCTGGGGGAGGTGGGGCGCTGGATCGCCGACGTTGTCGCTCCGACCAACGTCGACGGCGACACGATCCACACCACGTGGCACGAGGATGGATCGGTGGTGACACCTGACTCCTTCAAAGTCGCCTATCGGCAGTACGTCGAGTCCGGCTTCGGTGCGATTCCTTTCGAACCGGACTTCGGCGGTGGTGGTTTCCCCTGGGTGGTCGGGCTCGCCATCCAGGAGATGCTGACCAGCGCGAACATGGCGTTCTCGCTTTGTCCCCTGCTCACGCAAGGCGCCATCGACGCGTTCCTGCATCACGGGTCGGACGAGCAGAAGAACATGTTCCTGCCGAAAATGCTCACCGGTGAGTGGGCGGGAACCATGAACCTGTCCGAACCACAGGCCGGGTCGGACGTCGGCGCCGTCGCCACCAAGGCGGTGCCGGTCGGTGACGGCTCGTATCGGATCACGGGTCAGAAGATCTGGATCACGTACGGCGAGCACGACATGGCCGACAACATCGTCCACCTCGTGCTGGCACGGACCCCGGGTGCCCCTCCAGGCACGAGGGGAATCACCATGTTCGTCGTTCCCAAGTTCCTGATCGAAAAGGACGGAACGCTCGGCGAACGCAACGACGTCCAGTGCGTCTCGATCGAAAACAAGCTGGGTATCCACGGCAGCCCCACCTGCGTGCTCTCCTACGGCGACAACGGTGGCGCGATCGGGTGGCCGGTCGGTGATGAGTTCACCGGCATGAACAACATGTTCACGATGATGAACAACGCCCGGCTCTCGGTCGGCCTGCAGGGCCTCTCGCTCGCGGAGCGGTCGTTCCAGGATGGTCTCGACTACGCCATGGAGCGTCGGCAGGGAACGGCCCAGGGAGCAGCCAAGGGGACCCAGAGTCCGATCATCGATCATCCCGACGTTCGTCGCATGCTGATGACGCAGCGTGCATGGATCGACGCGATGCGATTGTTGACGTATCGAAACGCCGTTGCCATCGACCGTGCGTCTGCGGCGCCGGATGCGGACGAGCGAGGCGGTGCTCAGGAATTGGCCGACCTGCTGATTCCTCTGTCGAAGTCATTGTGCACCGACCTCGGCAGCGAGTTGACCTCGATCACGCTCCAGATCTACGGCGGCATGGGGTACGTGGAGGAGTCCGGGGTCGCCCAGCACTACCGCGACATTCGCATCGGCCCGATCTACGAGGGGACCAACGGGATCCAGGCCGCCGACCTCGTTGGCCGCAAGCTGTCGATGCGAGGTGGCGGAGTGATCTTCGACCTGCTCGCCGAGTTCGAGGAAGCGGCGACCGAGCTGAGCAAGAGTGAGCGCACGGCGCAGTTCGGGGCCAACCTCGTCGATGCGTGCCTCACGGCTCGTAGCGCCACCGAGTGGTTGCTCGGGCTCGACGATCCGAATGACGCACTGGCAGGATCATCACCGTTCCTGCGGTTGCTCGGCACAGTGGTGTGCGGCGGGTTCATGGCCCAGTCCGCGTTACACGCGGCGGAGCGGATGGCGTCCGGCGCAGGTCCGGAGGACTCGAACTTCTACGAGGCGAAGTTCGTAGCTGCAGTCTTCTTCGGTGAGCAGATCCTGCCGACGGCCAACGGACTCTTGGGAGCAGTGCAAGCCGGAGCCGACGACCTGTTCGCTCTGACCCCGGACCAGTTCCGCTGACGCCAACTGTCCCCGGTCCCAACCCCAACCCCAACCCCAACCCC
>CBESNA010000063.1:0-25357 GCA_965530755.1 uncultured Acidimicrobiia bacterium
TGCTGGCTGAATCTGTGCCAGTCGAGTCAGTGCCGGTCGAGCCGGTGCCAGTCGAGCCGGTGCCAGTCGACTCCGGGCAGGCCGAGTCGACCGAACCGTTGCCGCCCGAGCCGCAGATCCCGGCCCCACCACCCGTCGACGATGCCCCGCATCCTGCCATGACCTCGGCCTTCCCCGGAGAGAGCAACGGTGGTGGCTTCAACCCCCCGCGCCCGTCCGGTTCGAGCCCTCAACGCATCGCCCGGATACCGCCGCACAACCTGCGGGCGGAGGAAGCCGTCCTCGGCGCCATGCTGCTGAGCCGCGAGGCCATCGCCGACGTGGTCGAGGTACTCGAGGTGGAGCACTTCTACCGCCCCGCACACGGCCATGTCTTCGACGCAGTGATGAGCCTGTACGGCGCCGGCGAGCCGGTCGATGCCATCACGGTCGGCGAGGAGCTGTCACGGGCCAACCTCCTCGATGCCATCGGCGGGCCGAGCGTCCTCATCGACCTTCAGGCCGAGACGCCCGCGATCGGCAACGCGGCGCATTACGCCCGCATCGTGGAGGAGCACGCACTGCTCCGCCGATTGATCTCGGTCAGCAACGAGATCGCCGAGATGGCCTACGGGAAGCCGGAGGACGTCGTGAAGGCGGTGGACGATGCGGAAGCCCGCATGTTCGACGTCGCCCAACGCCGGGTCGCCAACACCACCGCTGAGATCAAAGATCTGCTCTCTGCCAACCTCGATCGCCTCGAGCTGCTCTACGAACAGGGCGACACCATCACGGGAACGCTCACCGGTTACACCGATCTCGACGATCTCACCGCCGGTCTGCAGCCGAATGCGTTCTACGTCATCGGCGCTCGACCGGCGATGGGCAAGACGGCGTTTGCGCTCGGCATGGCCTCGAACGCGGCGATGCAGTCGAATCGTCCGGTGCTGATCTTCTCACTCGAGATGAGCCAGCTCGAGCTCTCGCAGCGCATCTTGTCTGCCGATGCCAGGGTCGACGCCAGCCGCATGAAGACGGGGCGCCTCGAGGAAAGCGACTGGAACCGCATCACCCATTCGGTCGGACGCCTGGCCGAAGCGCCGATCTACATCGATGACAATCCCCACACCACCGTCATGGAGATTCGTGCGAAGTCTCGCCGTCTCAAGAGCCGCACCGGCGACCTGGCGATGGTGGTGGTCGACTACATCCAGCTCATGACTGGCCGCAGCAATGCCGAGTCACGGCAGGTGGAGGTCGCGGAGATCTCTCGAAATCTCAAGATCCTTGCTCGCGAGCTCGAATGTCCTGTGGTGGCGCTTGCCCAGCTCAACCGCGGCTTGGAGCAGCGCCAGGACAAGCGGCCGATGCTCTCCGATCTTCGAGAGTCCGGAGCGTTGGAGCAGGACGCCGACGTCGTGATGTTCCTGTATCGCGACGAGATCTACAACCCCGAGTCCGAGGCGAAGGGGATCGCCGAAGTGATCGTCGCCAAGCACCGCAATGGCCCGACGGCAACGGTGAAGCTGGCGTTCCTCGGCCACTTCACCCGCTACGAGAACATGAGTCGGCGGACGCCGCCTCCAGGTGCTGCACCGGGCGAGTTCTGACCGACGTCGGTCAGTCGAACTCGACGATGACAGTGGGCGCCGGAGCATCGGGCGACGTGCTGGAAGCCTGGTCGACAACGCCGACGAGGGCGATGCAGGCTGCGATACCGAGCAGAACGCAGAAGATGAGGCGGGTGAGCTCGGAGGCCGGTCGCTTGGCGAGCAGCTCATTCGGCTCGCCGTGGGCGGCGGTCTTGGGCCGTGTCGACGTCGTGCGCCGCGCCGACTGACGGTCGGTGCGAGTCGAGCGACGAATCTCGGTGGTGGTTGTGGTCAGCGTGGTGCTCATGGATCAACTCCTCGAGGGTGCCCTCTCCCCAAGATGATCGGCGGAACGGCGGTCAGTCTTGAGAGGTGAAACTCCCCAAACACCGCACGAATCAACGCGCCTCAGGAGAGCAGTGTGGCCAGGGCCCAGAGTGATGCGACCGTACCGATGCCGATCTGGACGAGGCTGCGACCGAGCGGTGGACGTGCCAGCTCGTCGTCGGGGGCGTCGGTTCGTGGCCGGGCGAGGGCGAGGCCGGTACCCAACGCAAGCGCGGCCCCGAGGGCGAGCGTCAACAGTGGGAGGAGATCGTCGACGGGAAACATCGTGTGGCCAGCGTCCTGGGGCAGAAGAAAGGGCAGATCGGTCGCTCAAGTCGGGCCGGCTGCCGACCGATACTAGAGGTACACCGGTGGTCATCGCCCACACCGGTTCCAATGGGGCATGAGCGGGGGTCGCATTTCCTCCACACGCATCACCTCCTACAACTTCGGTTGTCGGCGGTGAATGGCTCCCGCTCGCCTCACTGGGTTCGGCTCAGCGGCACGGTTCCGTTCAGCGGGACGGCTCCACGTCGCTGATGTCGACGTCGGCGCTCAGCTCTGTCGTGATGAACCGATCGTCTCCGGCGCTCGTCTCTGTGATCCGGCCGATCAGCGCGCCCAGCTCGTCGTGGAAGCACAACGTGGTCTCGGCTCCGAACCGGCTGCGATCCCGTCGTCCTTCCGACACCATGCTCCAACAGGTCACCGGGCCGAACTCGGTGATGGAGCTGAGTTCCGGCGGCGGCGTCGAGCTGACGGCGAAGATCGAATACGGCGGTGCTTCGGTGAGGAGCAGCGTGGCGAAACCCTGCACGTCGACCTCACTCTCGACTGCGGGGAGCGGAGGGGTGCACAGCCACTGGCCGTCGAGGAGCTCGCACTGGCGAGTTTCGCCCGCTTCTGTGACCCCGGCGCTGGATCCCACCTCGTCGAGAGCCCGATCACCCATCAAGGCCCGCCGGACTCGAAGTGGCTCCTGGCCCGGTCGGACGATCTCGCCTTCGAGCGCGTGATCCTCGGTTCGGCTTCGTCCGTACGCGACCACGAGGTCGACAGGATTGAACGCGGCCACCGTCGTGGACGTTGGCTCGGTGGACCCTGCTCCGGACTCGATGCCACCTGTCGACGCCGGCGGCGCGGCGTTGTCTCGAGTGGTGAACCACATCACGCCGGCAGCGATCACAAGACCGATCGCGACCCCGATCACAGCGGTGATCGCTGCCGATCCAGCCGGGGCGTCGCCCGGCGCGTCGCCCCCCGGAGCGGCATCGTCATCGTTCACGAACCGCACGGTAGGCGCACCCGCCGGGCCGATCGGGGAGTGGGGCGGAATGGACGCGGGCAGGGTGCCCGCGCGTAGGGTTCAAACATGACCGGAACGAACGAGATCCCCCTCGTTGCCGCGGCAACTGTCCTCTTGCTTCGAGACGCCGAGGCCGGCCTCGAAGTGCTGACCGTCCGACGCAACTCGAAGATCGCGTTCGGTGGCATGTGGGTGTTTCCCGGCGGTCGCGTGGACGAGCACGAGATGGACCCGACCGACGAGATGGGTTCGGCCAGACGAGCAGCGGCTCGGGAGACGGTGGAGGAGGCCGGCCTCCAGGTGCCGGCCGACGCCATGGTGCCGTGGTCGCATTGGCAGCCGCCGGCAGCGGCAGCGATGAACCAGAAAGGCCCGATCCGTCGATTCTCCACGTGGTTCTTCGCCGTGCGGGCACCCGAGGGAGTCGTCGTGATCGATGACGGAGAGATCACCGAACACGCGTGGAGCACGCCGGCCGCCGCCCTCGATCGGCACGCCAACGGCGACATCGAGATCGTGCCGCCGACCTGGATCACCTTGACCGAGCTCGGGCGGCACGACACGACGACCTCGGCGATCGAGTGGGCAGCAGCGCGTTCGCCGCGGAGCTTCCACACCCGTCCGATCAACAAGGATCCGCTGACATTGGCCTGGGCCGGTGACGAGGTCTATGACGGTTCGGGTCATGGCGGGCGAAACCGACTCGAGATGCATCGTGACGGGTGGGTCTGGCTGGATGACCCGCCCGCTGTCGACTGAGGCAGCTGCTCGTCGAGGGCCGCGGTCGTGCCTGGTCCGCCTTCCGCTGCCGTGTGTGCCGTGGGAGACTCCGGTTCATGTGCCGAAACATCACGATACTGCGAGGCCTCGAACCGCCGGCGACGGCGGAGGAGATCGAGGCATCTGCCCGTCAATACGTGCGGAAGGTCAGCGGCATCCGCCATCCGACGGATGCGACCAGCGACGTTTTCGAAGCAGCCGTCGCCGCAATTGCCGCCGAGACGGCCACGCTGCTGACGTCGTTGCCGCCGCGGCGCAACCCTCCGACGAAGGTGCCGCCGATGCGGCTCCACGGCAAAGCATGAACGTTCGGTCCTAGCCTGGTCGGATTGCTCGTGCCCATTTCGGGGGCCTGGGCCGACACCAAGGAATCACATGACCTCCAGCTTCGCCGATCTCGGCGTGCCCGCAGATCTCATCGAACGACTCGAACGCAACGGCATCGTCGATCCGTTCGACATTCAGATCGCCACCATCCCCGATGCCCTTGCCGGCCGTGACGTCCTCGGTCGCGCGCCGACCGGTTCGGGCAAGACCCTCGCATTCGGGATCCCGATGATCGTCGGTATCGAGTCGGCGGCCCCTCGCCGGCCACGAGGGCTGATCCTGTCGCCGACTCGCGAGCTCGCCGAACAGATCCGCCGGGAGTTGGCTCCGCTGGCCCAGGTCCGCAACCGGCACATTCTGTCGATCTATGGCGGCGTCGGATTCCGCGATCAGATCAATGGTCTACGCAACGGCGCTGATCTGATCGTGGCCTGCCCGGGCCGGCTGATCGATCTGCTGGAGCAGGGGGAGCTGCAGCTCGCCGACGTTGATCACGTTGTCGTGGACGAAGCGGATCGCATGGCCGACATGGGGTTCTTGCCGCAGGTGCGCGAAATCCTCGACTTCACCTCGAGCAAACGCCAGACCATGTTGTTCTCCGCCACCCTCGACCACGACGTGCAGGTGCTGATCGACGACTACCAGACCGATCCCGTCACCCATCAGGTGGGCGAGGTCGAGCCAGACCTCTCGGTCGTGACGCATCGTTTCTTCACCACCTCGGCGCAGCAGAAGCTGGCGGTGGCGGCCGACCTCATCGACGACATCGGTCCAACCGTTGTGTTCTGCCGGACTCGCCACGGCGTCGATCGAGTGGCTCGTCAGCTGAAGGAAGCAGGGATCCGTGCCGGATGGATTCATGGAGGGCGCTCGCAGAGTCAGCGGGACACGGCGCTCTACGCCTTCACCAGCGGCAAGGTGCAGGCGCTCGTCGCCACCGATGTCGCCGCCCGAGGCATTCACGTCGACGGCGTGCAGTGCGTCATTCACTTCGACCCGCCCGCTGAACACAAGGACTACGTCCACCGTTCCGGGCGCACCGCCCGCGCCGGCGAGCAGGGCGTGGTCGTGTCGTTCGTCAATCGCGATCAGGAACGCGCGGTCAAGAAGATGATGAAGGACGTCGGCCTTCCTGACCACGAGCTCGAACCGGCACCCCCGGTGAGCAACCGGGCCGATCACGTGAAGATCGAGCTGCGTTCGAAGAAGGACGGCTCGGTCCAGAAACCGGCAAAGACGCCGTCCGGCACCAGCCGGCCGTCCTCGAGGCCTGGACCGACGGGAAAGCCGGACGCGAAACCCAGGAAACCGGCGGCGCGGTCGGCGCTGTCCGGGGCCCCCGGCGTCGGTGACGGTGCCGAGTGGCGGTCGAGCTCGGCTGGACCGGGCCGCAGCGACCAAAGGCGAACGAGTTCGGTCGGACGTCTGCGTTCAGCGGCTCGTCCCGAAGGTGACGGCGTTGACTCCGATGGGGCTATCGAGGGCGACAGCGAACGCCGCCGTGCACCTTCTGAGGCCCGCAGTGCGAAGCCGGCGCCGAGAAGCGCTTCGAGCCGAGGTTCTGCGGGAAAGGCACCGGCCGGCAAGCGTTCTGGGGGCAAAGCGTCCGCCGGCAAGGGTTCGGTCAAGGGCAAGGGTGGCCCGGAGAAGGGCAAGCGGTCGGGCAAACCCCGCCCCAAGAACAAGAAGTCAGTTCCGAAGCGTGGCCGCTGATCGACCGGGGACACCTGCCGACGGTTCGCCTGCCGACGGCGAGCCAGCCGCCGATCACGTGGCCGCGGCTCGGGCCGTGTATGACGCCACGGTCGACAGCTATGTGAACCGCATCGGCACCGAGATCAACCCCGACGTCGAGGCCGACCTCGAACGCACGCTGCTCGCCGACTTCGTCGATCGGGCGGCTGCCGATGGTGGGATCGTCGTTGATCTCGGGTGCGGTCCGGGACGGGTCGCTCGTTTCGTGGCCGATCGATCCGGCGCCGATGTGCGTGGCTTCGACGTGTCGTCCGCGATGGTGGCTGCCGCCCGGACCGCACACCCTGATCTGCGGTTCGATGTCGGGCAACTCAGCGACATCCCGCTCCACGCAGGAGTCGCAGACACCGTGATCTGTTGGTACTCCGTCATTCACACGCCGCTTGATGAGCTTCCTGCGGCATGAGCGGAGACCCGACGTGTTCTGGCCCCGGGAGGGAAGCTGTTCGTCGCATTCCAGGCCGGAGCCAACGATCCGATCCGTCGCGAACGGGCGTACGGCACCGATGTCACCCTCGAGCTCCAGCGGCACCGACCGGCCGATGTCGCCTCATCGCTCACCGCCGGCGGGTTCGAGGTGGTGTCGGTGGTCGAGCGGCCAGCGGAGCTGGCGCACGAGACAACGCCCCAAGCCTTCATCGAGGCCGTCTGTCGTTGAGCGGCCCAGACCGGGAACACCGACGGCGTGACCGGGGTTCGACTGTTGGTACCTTCGAGCGGGGCCGATGAACGGTCGCCGCCACCGTGAGTCCGGAGTGAACATGTCTGAAAGCAACCATCGCGAAGTCATCATCATCGGTTCCGGCCCGGCCGGTCTGACTGCGGCGGTGTACGCGGCGCGAGCAAGCCTCCACCCGCTGGTGATCGAAGGCGAGCCGAGCTCCACGAGCGACCAGCCGGGCGGTCAGCTGATGCTCACCACCGACGTCGAGAACTTCCCTGGTTTCCCAGACGGGATCATGGGTCCAGAGCTGATGATGAACATGCGAGCCCAGGCGGCCCGCTTCGGTTCCGAGATCATCACCGCCAAGGTGTCGAAGGTCGATTTCGGTGAACGGCCGTTCAAGTTGTGGGTTGGCGACCCCGATGCTGCCGAGCCGACCTACACCGCCGACTCGGTCATCGTGTCCACTGGAGCGCAGTCGCTCATGCTGAACGTTCCCGGCGAGACCAGACTCATCGGTCATGGCGTCAGCACGTGCGCCACTTGTGACGGTTTCTTCTTCCGCGATCAGGAGATCGCCGTGATCGGCGGTGGCGATTCGGCGCTCGAGGAGGCCAGCTTCCTCACCAAGTTCGCCTCGAAGGTCACCATCATCCACCGTCGCGACGAACTGCGGGCATCGCAGATCATGCAGGATCGTGCGTTCGCCAATCCGAAAATCGAGTTCCTCTGGAACCACACGGTCACCGAGGCCCATGGCGATCAGACCCTCGAGAAGATCTCGTTGGTCAACACCGTCACCGGCGAGGAGTCCGAGATGGTGGTGAGCGGATTGTTCGTGGCCATCGGGCACCGACCGAACACCGATCTCTTCAAGGGTCAGCTCGACATGAAGGACAACGGCTACCTCATCTGCCAGCCCGGCACCACGCTCACGAACGTCGAAGGAGTCTTCGCGAGCGGCGATGTGCAGGACGACTACTACCGACAGGCCATCACCTCGGCGGGATCTGGCTGTATGGCCTCCATCGACGCCGAGCGCTTCTTGGAAGCGCAGGCCGACGTGGCCGCGGCCGCCGAGAAGGCAGCCCAGGCAGCCCAGGCAGCTCCGGCCGCTGCCGGCTGATCGCTTCGGCTGTTTGCCGGCGGTCGAACGGTTCAGTCCTGATCGACTGGAAGCAACGAGTCCTGCGCCAAGGCGACGAGCGGACCTCCGGCACCGTATGGCTGCACCAGCAGCCGGCCGTTGGCGGCGGCAATCATTTCGGATGAGACCTCCACACCGTCTGGTCCCTGTTCCCAGCCGGCTCGGTCTGTCGTGGCATGGATCGCTGGCTCGGAGCTGACCGTTGCTTGCGGGAACACCCTCACGAGGACCTCGCCGGTTCGATGGTCGAGCCGCATCACCACCACCGGGAACCGAATCTCACCTCGGTCGACAGCCGTCTCGGCGTGGAACTCCACCTGATCGCCGATGACGTAGAGGGCTTCCTCTGTCGACACGCGGGCCCGCAGGGCGACGTTCGGGAGCGGTACTGCGCGGAGGATTTCGGTACCGGTGCCGTCGAGCAGGAGGAGTTCGGCGTAGCCGGGATCGATGTCGGGATCGATGTCGCTGCCACTCGGTCGTGACCACGCGAATGGTCCGTTCGAGGAGTAGCTCCACTCGTCGACGACCTGCACGCGACGGTTGAAGGGGAGTTCGGCGATCGCTGCGGGTACTCCGTCGCGTGTCGCGTCGGCGGCGGTCTGGGAGGGCCCGCCGCTGAGTGGGACCAGTGGTGTCTCCTCGATGATCTCGAAGTCGAGGGATCGGTACTGGAGTCGATATGGGTCGTCGGCCCGGATCGGGAGGGCGAAGAACTGCGCTGTCGGTTCGACTCGGATGCCGTCGTTGCCAGTGACCCCCGTGCGGTAACGCAAGGATGCCGAGGCGGCACCCGGTCGGAGGTATCCGAAGACCAACTTTCCGTCGATGACGGCGGCACCAGATCCAGCCATGAGCTCGAGGTGGCAGATGCTCTGATCTTCAGACAGCGCGGGTTCGGCGTCGGCAAAGACGACACACAACACGCCCGGGTTGGGTTCCCACACCTCGAAATCGGTCCCGTCCTGCAAGCGTCCTTCGACCCGCGGCTCGAGTACCGGGACCATGGAAACCGCGGGCCCGGGTTCTGGGATCAGCGGGTCAGCGGTCGGCTGCGGCTGATCGGCCGTCGGCGCGGAGGCTGACTCCGGCTCGGCTGTGCCGTCGGTGATCACGACCCAGGCGAGACCAAGCACCGCAAGGCCCGAGATCGCGAGGCCGGCGACGGGGCGCCGTCTGGCCACCACCTCGTGTTGGGAGGCCGCATCTGACGCCTTGTTGTCGAGCGAAAGGAAAACGATCTCAGGGTCGCTTGGCCTGTTCGACATGGTCTCAGCGTGCCAGACAGCCTCTCCTGCAGCCCATTCGAGCCCCAAGTCCGACGAATCAGGTCATATTTCGGATGCGCAACAGCGGCATGAACAAGATCACCCCCGCGACCGCGTGCCGGAAAAAGGTCCGCTAACCTCTCGCGCTGCTCCCAGGATCCTTCTGGGCGCGCTCTGGTTGCTTCTTGCGGCCTGACAAAAGGGGAATGTGTATGTTGATTTCGAAGAGAATGCGGTCGCTCCTTGCGCTGCTGTTCGCTTTCATGCTCGTCGCCGCCGCTTGCGGTAGTGACGACGCCGAAACGGACGCCGGCACCGACGAGGGCACGGACACCACCGAAGCCATGGAAGAAGAAGAAGAAGGCTCCGACACCACCGAAGCCATGGAAGAAGAAGAGCCCATGGAAGAGGGTGCCCTCGGCACCGTCGTCGTTGCTGCCGGTGATGCCATCCAGATTCGTTCACTGAACGCAATCACGGGCGATGCCGCCTTCCTCGGCATTCCGAACCAGCGTGCCGCTGAGCTCGCCGTTGCCGACTACGGCCAGATCGAGGGCTTCGATGTCTCGATCGGCACCGGCCTCGATGACCTCTGCTCTGCAGACGGTGGCCAGGCAGCAGCCCAGTCCATCGTCGCTGACGATCAGGTCGTCGGTGTCATCGGTACCACGTGCTCGGGCGCAGCCACTGCTGCTGCTCCGCTCATCTCCGAGGCCGGAATGGTCATGATCTCGCCGTCGAACACCTCGCCGGCACTGTCGTCCGATCTCCAGGGCACCGCTGGTGAGAACTACAGCGTCGGCTACTACCGCACCGCTCACAACGACCTGTTCCAGGGCGCGGCCATGGCCACGTTCGTGTTCGAGGATCTCGGTCTCACCACCGCAGCCGCCATTCACGATGGCGATCCGTACACCCAGGGTCTTGCCCAGGCGTTCGCTGATGCCTTCACCGCCCTCGGCGGCGAAATCACCGGTTTCACCGGCGTGAACAAGGAAGACACCGACATGGTGCCGGTCCTCACCGAGGTCGCAGCCGCGACCCCGCAGGCCCTCTTCTTCCCCATCTTCCCACCGGCTGGAAACTTCATCGCTGATCAGGCGCCCGGCGTCTCGGGTCTCGAAGACACCGTGCTGCTCGGCGCTGACGGCCTCTTGGTCGACAACTTCCTCTCGACCCCTGAGTCCGAAGGCGTGTACATGTCGGGTCCGGACACTCGCTTCGGTGAGAACACCAACCAGAGCACGGGCAAGTCGGCCAACGACGTGCTCGACGCCTACAACACCACCTACGGCGAAGCACCCTCGGCTGCCTTCTGGGGCCACGCCTACGACGCCACGACGCTGCTGCTCGACGCCATCAAGACAGCCAGCACGGTTGATGGCGACGGCAACATGGTGATCGATCGTCAGGGTGTCCGCGACGCAATGAACGCCGTCACCGGCTACTCGGGCATCATCGGCACCATCAACTGCGACGCCTTTGGCGATTGCGGTTCGCAGAAGATCACCATCATCGAGGCGCTCTCCTCTTCCGACGTCGAGGCCTCCAAGGCCAACGTCGTCTTCGAGTTCGCTCCTTGATCGACGGTTGGCTCGACCAGCAGATCGCATCGTCGATGTGCTGATCGTCTGTGCAACTGTGTGAAGTAAATCTGACGGCCCTGCCCCTCACCGGGCAGGGCCGTTCTGTATCTGCAATGATCTGTCTCGCCCGCGTGGCAGATGCCACACGCTCGAGGAGAGATGCATGACCACTGCTGTCCGAAAAAAGACAGGACGGGGCAAGACCAACGTCGACCGGTTCCTCACCCTTCTCCGGGTCGGCCTGCTCAGCGTGATCGCCGTCGGTCTCCTGGCCTTCATCGCTCAGCAGATCGATTCCGACAACCCATTCGCCCGATGGGCGAACCCTGACGCCACCGGCCTGACGGCTGCCCAGCTGAAGGGCCTGGTCGTGACGGGTGTCTCGCAGGGGGCCATGTACGGACTGATCGCCCTCGGCTACTCGATGGTCTACGGCGTGCTCGGCTTCATCAACTTCGCCCACGGTGAGGTGTTCATGCTCGGGGCGTTCTCCGGTTTCATCACTTCGAACAAGCTCTTCGACGCTGGCGCCTGGGAGGCCAACTTCATTCTCTCGCTCTTCCTCGTCGTGATGGTCTCGGTCATCGTCTCCACCGCAACGGCCGTGATCATGGAGCGGGTCGCATACCGACCGCTTCGTGAATCGCCTCGCCTCATCCCGCTGATCACCTCGATCGGTGTCTCGTTCTTCATCCAGAATGCCGTGATCGTGCTCTTCGGCCCCGGCGTCAAGAGCTACCCACAGCTGCCAGAGTGGCTGTCGCAGAAGCGCACGTTCCTCACGTTCGAGATCGAGGGCACGAAGATCCTTGTCCTGGCGGTTGCCGCTGTTTCGATGGCGGGCCTCTGGTTTTTCGTCGAGCGGACCAAGACCGGCAAGGCCATGCGAGCCGTGGCCGAGGACAAAGAGATCGCCGAGTTGATGGGCATCAACGTCAACCGGACCATCGTCACCACCTTCGCTGTCGGTGGCGCCATGGCCGGTGTGGCCGGCATCCTGTGGGGTCTGTTGTTCCGCAGCGTGGTGGCCACCACCGGCTTCCTCCCCGGCATCAAAGCCTTCACGGCTGCGGTCGTCGGTGGCATCGGCAACCTCGGTGGGGCCATGGCCGGCGGCCTGTCGATCGGAACCGTCGAAGCGGTCGGTCCACTCATGATCCTCGAGCCGCTCGGCGTGCCGGGGGCATCGCAGCTCCGCGACGCAGTGGCCTTCCTTGCCTTGATTCTGGTGTTGCTGATCAAACCCACCGGCCTGTTCGGTGAGAAGCTCTCCGGGGAGGACCGGGCATGACAGCGGCAACTGTTCCAGAAACGACCACGCCGCCTCCTGCGGCCTCTGGGGACCTCGATCTCCGGGAGGCCGTCACCTACGGTCTGTACGGCGCGATCGGCATGATCTTCATCGCTCTGTCTGGCATGCTCGTCGGGCTCGACCCGCGCGCCATCATCGAAGGCCGCCTCAGCCTCGGCTATCTCGCCATTCTGTGGGTGCCAATCCTCATCGGGTACCTGGTCGCAGACGAAACGTTGCTCGAGGGCATGGTCGCCTCGGCCAAGGGCGTGAACGAGCTCGCCACCGGCGCCATTGCCGGCCTCATCACCGGTGCCGGCCTGTCGTTGCTCGTGCTGCTGATCGAGAATTTCAATCTGCGTGACCCGTTGGTCAACTGGAGCCCGCAGCTCCAGGCCCAGATCAACTTCGATCACGGCAACGGTTTCGGGGTGTTCTCGTGGCTTGCCATCGGACTGGTGCTCGGCGCATTCGGCGCCGCCTTCCATCTGATGCCGAAAGCGTTCCGCCGCGTGGTCCTGATCGTGATCTCGACCGTCCTGATGTTCGCCGTGTTCCAGCCGGTCGTCGATGACTTCTTCGGAGAGATCGGGCTCGACTCCCTCACCGACTTCATCTACGCATCCCGTGGCGGCCTCACGGTGGTGTCCACCATCGTTCTCTCACTCGTCACAGCAGCCGTGGCCGTGGCCGGCAAGGGTCGAGTGAAGGAAGTTCGTGGTCGAATCGACGCCCTCGAGGGCTCCGCCCGCAGGCAGACCAACATCACGCTGTTCATCGTCGGCCTGGCGGCGTTGGTGGTGTTCACCTGGTTCGCCGGAAAGATCACCCAAGAACTGCTGGCCAACGTCGGCATCTTCCTGCTGTTGGCCCTGGGCCTGAACATCGTGGTCGGCCTGGCCGGCATTCTCGACCTCGGCTACGTGGCCTTCTTCGCCGTTGGTGGGTATACGACCGCAGTCCTCACCTCGCCCAACTCTCCTGGCTGGGCCCCGGAGTATCCCTGGATCGTGGCACTTGTCGTGACAATCGCCATGGCGGCACTCGCCGGTCTCATGATTGGTGCTCCTGTGATCCGGATGCGCGGCGACTATCTCGCCATCGTCACACTCGGATTCGGTGAGATCATCCGCCTGCTGTTGCTCTCGGAGTGGCTGTCCGGAATCTTTGGCGGTGCCCAGGGCATCACCAACATCCCGGCCGCCGACTTCGGCCCTGTCGAGGTGAAGGGCACCGATCCCCGGTCGGTCTTCTACCTCGTACTGGTCTTCTGCCTGATTGCGGTCTACGCCTCGTGGCGGTTGGAGCGCAGCCGTCTCGGCCGGGCATGGATGGCGATTCGTGAAGACGAAAGCGTGGCCGAGGCGATGGGCATAAACACCGTCAACGTGAAGCTGATGGCCTTCGTGGTCGGTGCGGTGCTCGCGTCCTTCGCCGGTGCGATCTTCTCTGCCAAGGTCGGCTCGATCTTCCCTTCCAGCTTCCTCATTCTCGTCTCGATCATCATTCTCGTGGTCGTGATCGTCGGCGGCATGGGCAACATCGTCGGTGTCATCGCCGGCGCCGTGGTGCTCATCGGTGTGCTCGGCGGGCCGAAGCAGCCAGGTCTGCTCCAGGAGTTCTCCAACTACAAGCTGCTGATCTACGGGGCCCTGCTCGTGGTGATGATGCTGAAGCGTCCCGAAGGTCTCATCCCGAACGCCAGGCGCACTCGTGAACTGCACCAGAACGAGTTTCTCCAGGATGCGTGGCTCAAGGGGGCGGTCGACGATGCGCACCCCGATGATGATGACGATCTTGGCGATACGCCAACCCCTGACACAGGAACGACCGGAACGGTGGCCCCAGCATGACCGAGCGTCTCCTCGAGATCGAGGCCCTGAGTGTCACATTCGGCGGCCTCGACGCCCTGAAGAACCTGGACTTCCACGTCGACGAAGGCGAGATCGTCTCGGTCATCGGCCCGAACGGCGCAGGCAAGACCACGTTCTTCAACTTGATCAGCGGCATGGTGCAGCCCTCTGCCGGTGATATCCGCTACGAGGGTGAATCGATCGTCGGGCTCGACCCGAACCAGGTCACGGCTCTCGGCATCACCCGCACGTTCCAGAACGTTCGACTGTTCGGGAACATGACGATCCTCGAGAACGTCATGGTCGCTCAGCACTGCCGAACCAAACAGGGCATGGTTGGTGCCCTCTTCCAGACGAAAGCCTTCAAGGAAGAGGAAGCCTCGATCCGCGAGCACGGGATCGACGTCCTCAGCTTCTTCGGCTCACGGCTCACGGGCTACCGCCTGGAGCAGCCGGCGTCGGTGTTGTCATACGCCAACCGCCGCCGACTCGAGATCGCACGGGCCATGGCCACCCGGCCTCGCCTGATGCTGCTCGACGAACCGGTCGCCGGCATGAACCCCAAGGAATCCGACGAGCTCACCGCACTCATCGGTCGACTTCGCAGCGAGTGGGGCTTCACCATCGTGATGATCGAACACGACATGGGTGTCGTGCGTGACCTGTCAGATCGCGTGGTCGTGCTCGACCACGGCGAGCCGATTGCTCAGGGCTCCTATGAGGAAGTGTCCACCGATCCGCAGGTGATCGAGGCGTACCTGGGGCGTCCCGTCGAAGGAGTGACCCGATGAGTGGCACGACAAACGCCCCAGGGGCAGAGAACCAGATCGACGAGTCGAAGGGCTACGGCAAGACAGCGACGCCCCTGCTCGAGTTCCGGAACATCAACACCCACTACGGCGCCGTTCACATCCTCAAGGACGTCAACCTCGCGATTTACCCGGGTGAGCTCGTTTGCCTGCTCGGCGGCAACGCCTCCGGCAAGTCGACGACGCTGAAAACCCTGCTCGGCATGGTCACGCCGACGACGGGCCAAGTGGTCCTTGACGGCGAAGTGGTCAACGACAAACCCACCAGCTATCGGGTCGAGCGCGGTGTCACGATGGTCCCGGAGAACCGGCGGCTCTTCAAACGGTTGTCGGTCAAGGAGAACCTCGAGCTCGGCGCCTACCTTCGCAACGACAAGGACGGCATCGCCGAGGACCTCGAGCGGATCTACACGATGTTCCCAAGAGTCAAGGAACGGCTGAGCCAGAAGTCCGGCACCCTTTCGGGCGGCGAGCAGCAGATGGTGGCGATGGGCCGCGCGCTGATGTCACGTCCCCGCGTGCTACTGATGGACGAGCCCTCCATGGGGCTTGCCCCGGCACTGGTCCAGACCAACTTCGAGTTGATCCAGCAGATCCACTCCGAGGGCGTGGCGATCTTCATGGTCGAGCAGAACGCCAACATGGCACTCTCGATCGCCGACCGTGGCTGGGTGTTGCAGACCGGCAAGGTCGTGCTCGACGACACCGCAGAAGCGCTGCTCCAGAACGAGGCATTGCGGTCGGCCTATCTCGGCCACTGAGTCGCCATCGAGTGTGGTGAAGCAGTCAATTTGGGTCAGACTGTTTTGATGAAGGACGATCCGATGAACAACGATCTGCTGAACGACGAGAACTTCGATGCCATCATCATCGGAGCCGGCGTGATCGGCAGCGGGGTCGCCTTCGAGCTGTCGAGGCGCGGGATGCGGACGGTCAGCGTCGACAAGCTGCCGGCCGCCGGCTACGGATCGACCAGCGCTTCGAGCGCAGTGATTCGATTGAACTATTCGACCGAGGCCGGCATGGCGCTGGCCTACGAGGGCCTGCAGTACTGGGAGCGATGGGGCGAATACCTCGAACTCGACGAGCCCGGTCCGCTGATCGAACTGGTTCACCACGACAAGCTCATGCCAAAGCTCGAAGACGGTGCTCATTTCGACCTGGTCGTGTCCCTCATGTCGAAGCTCGGCATCGAGCACGAAGTGGTGTCGGCCGACGAGGCCGAGGCGCGGTACCCGTCGATCGACCTTCACCGATTCGGTCCGCCCGCCCGGCTCGACGACGTCGATGCACCGTTCTGGGGCGATCCCACAGCGAAGATCGACGATGTCTTGATCATGCCCCTCGGTGGCTACGTCTCGGATCCGCTCTTGGCGGCCCAGAATCTGGCTGACGCGGCGAAGGCGAAGGGCGCCACCTTCCTGTTCAATCGGGAGGTCACCGCGGTGCTGCAGGATGAGGGCCGGGTCAGCGGCGTCCGCCTCGCCGACGGCACCGAGCTCCGAGCTCCGATCGTGGTGAACGTGGCCGGTCCGCACTCTTCGGTGATCAACACCATGGCCGGGGTGCTCGGCGACATGAACATCTCGACCCGGCCGATGAAACGTGAGGTCTTCGTCGTCCCCGCCCCGAAGGGCGTCGACTACGAGGCCGAGGGCGTGATGATCGGTGATCTCGACGTCGGTGTCTACTTCCGCCCCGAGCGGGGGAACAACGTGTTGATCGGCAGCACCGAGCCGGAGTGTGATGAGCTCACGTGGATCGACGATCCCGACACGGTTGGCGACTCGCTCGACGACGACGAACATCAGCTGCTGGTACTGCGGACCGCTCGCCGCGTCCGCGACCTCGGGGTTCCCCACACCAAGCGCGGCGTCGTGTCGTGTTACGACGTCTCAGACGACTGGGTGCCGATCTATGACCGCACTAGCCTCGACGGGTTCTATGTGGCGATCGGGACGAGCGGCAATCAGTTCAAGAATGCAGCCAGCGCGGCGCACTGCATGGCTGAGCTCATCGCTGCCGTCGAGGGCGGGCACGACCATGATCATGACCCGTTGCTGGTCACCGGGCGTTTCACCGATCTTCCGATCGACATGGCGACGTTCTCTCGGCGTCGCGAGATCGATACCGACTCGTCCATGACGGTCATGGGCTGACGCCCTAACTCAGGTCAGGCTCGGGCCTGCCACCGAAGCCGGATCCCATTGCCGAACGAACTCTTCGAAGTCGGCGGGGGCCAGTGGCTTGGTGAAGACGTAACCCTGGGCGATGGGGCAACCCATCTCTCGAACCAGCGCCAACTGTTCTGGCTGTTCGATGCCCTGCGCCGTCGGCTCGAGGCCGAGGGCTGTGGCGATCCCGACCAGATGTCTGACGACCGCAGCGGCGTTGTCGTCGGTCGCGATGCGAGTCATGAGTGAGCGGTCGAGCTTCACCGAGTCGAACGGAAGGTGGTTGGCGTCGGCGAACGAGGCGAAGCCGACTCCGAGGTCGCCGATGGCGGCTCGCGCATTACGAGCACCGAGGGCCCGCAAGGTGCTGATCACGGCTTGCGCATCCGGAGAGGAGCTCGGGCTCAACTCGACGCCGACCTTCACTCGTTCGTTCAGTTGCGTTCCGTCGAGAATCGTGCGGACCAGGTGGTGATCCAGCATGTCGGTGGCCGTCATGTTGAGCCAGAGGGTGACGTCGCCGAGCAGGCCTTCGTCGACCCAGTCGGAGACGTGGAACAGCGACTTCTGCAGGATCTGTTCGCCGACCCGATTCAAGACGCCGACCGAGGCTGCCGCTCGGATCAATTCGGTGGTGGGGATGGGCCCGCGGTCCGGCAGCTCCCAACGGGCGAATGCCTCGATGGCAACGATTGCACCGGTCTGGAGATCGATGGCCGGCTGGAGTGCCACGGTCAGCGTGTGCTCGACGATGGCTTCGCGCAGTGCGTCGGTGAGCTCGACGTGATGATCCGAGCGAACCCGTTGATGCGCGTGAAACAGCACGTGGTGATGGGTGGTGTCCGTCTCCGCCAGCGCGATCTCGGCTGCGTCCAGGAGACGCTCGGCCGTGGCATTCTCCGAGTCGAACAGGGCACCGCCGACGCGCGGTTCGAGCACGTGGGGCAGCCCGTCGACGATCACGTCGGTCGAGAGTGCTTCCATGATCTTGGCCAAGAGTTGCTCGCCTTCGTCGCGCCGACGGAGGTCCGGAACGAACACGAGGATCTGATGATCGCTGAGGGCGATGGCCACCAGATCGGTGTGCAGCGCATACAAGCGCTCCACCACCTCGCCGTGGATCTGCCATCGGCCGATGCCGCGATGCTCGGTGCCGGTAGGGATGGGCCGATGGTTCGCTCTCACCAGCAGCGCTGTTTGTTTCTTGACCGTCGCCGCTTCGAGCGCTCGGTCGACGTCGCCAGCGAAATGCGAGAGCGATCGGGGGCTGTGGCGCTGAGGTTCAGGATCGGTCCCGACATCGAGTGGCAGACCGGCCCGCAACCGACGCAGCCCACCGCGCCGAATGGTGTCGGTGGTGGTGGTCGACGGTGCCATTGGCGACGTCGGCGGAGTGATGATCGGGCGGTCGGTCATGTGGGCGTGCTCGAGGTCGGAGGTTCGAAGGCTCTGTCTGCTTCATCGGCCGGCCGGGGCCCGATGTGAAGGATGTGGCACTGAACAGGTCGGCCGGCATGGGCCTCGTCACACGGGATGGTGGAGGGCGGCCTCGGTGTACCGGTCGAACAAATGGAAACGCGACGGATCGATGGTCACTTCGACCGTGTCGCCAACACGCGGGCCGATGCCCGCGACCACCGCGCACAGCTGTGGATGTTGTCCGGTCGAGAGAGGCGTGCTTCCGATCTGCACATGGACGACGGTCGAGGACCCGCGAAGCTCGGTCTTGACGACGTCGCCGAGGAGCGGAGCGCGATTCGTCTGGCCGGATGTACCTGGCGCGCTGAGGCGGATCGACTCTGGGCGGATGCCGACGAGGGCTCGACCGCCCACGAAACGCTCGGCAGCCGCAGGGTGGGCCGGGAACGTGGCGCTCCCGACGTGATAGCTGCGCACGCCGGCGACGACGGTGACCGGGGTCTCGAATATGTTCATGGCCGGCTCACCGAGGAAGCGTGCGACCGTGACGTTCACCGGTTGATCGTAGACCTCGAGCGGCGGTCCGACCTGCTGCAGTTGGCCCTGGTCGATCACGGCGACTCTGTCGGCCAGTACGAGCGCATCCTCCTGGTCGGCGGTGACCAGCAGCGTCGTCAGGCCGAAGTCGGTTCGGACCCTGGCGATGTCGGCCCGGAGTTTGAGCCGCAAGTCGAGGTCGATGCGTGCAAGTGGCTCGTCGAGCAGCAGCACGCTCGGCCTGGCGACCAATGCTCGAGCCAACTGCACGGCCTGGACCTCACCGCCAGACAGGTGGCGCCGGCGTCGGGTGAGGAGATGTTCGATCGAGAACCGATGAGCCTCGGCGTGCACCCGCCGATCGATGTCCTCGAGCGTCTCACCCCGGAACCGGAGCGGCAGAGCGATGTGATCGCCGGCATTGCGTCTCGGTGTCAATGCGTTCTGCTGCGAGACCATGCCGAACTGTCGCTTGTGGGGCGGCGTCGTCGTGATGTCGATCCCGTCGCACAGCAGTCGACCGTGGTCGGGGAAGAGCAGACCGGACGCGATGCGCAGCGCGGTGCTCTTGCCACACCCGGAGACCCCGACCAGTGCCACACACTCTCCGGAGCCGATGTCGAGGTGGAGGCCGCGCAGGGCTGGAACGTTGTCGAAGCTGTGGGAGATGTAGTCGAAGGTGAGTCGAGCGATCGCCAGAGTCTGTCAGGTGCGCGCTGCCCGCTTTTTGCGCGGGACGCTCCCGAGCGTCCAGGATCAGTCGATCGGGGGCCATCCGAGGATGCGGCGAGCCCGGTTGCGGACGATGGTCCGCAACCACTCGACGAACAGGTAGATGACGGGGAACGCCAGTAGGACCAGGAAGGTGGAGCTGAGGAGGCCACCGATCAGGGTGAAGCTGAGCGCTTCCCAGAAGGGGTCGCTCAACGCGAGCGGAAGGAGCCCGACCACCGTGGTGAGCGTCGTGGCGACGAGGGGCCGGAAGCGCCGGGTGACGGCCTGTCCTATGGCTTCGCCGGGGCGGAGACCGGCCCGACGGCCTTGGTTCGCTGCATCGATCAAGAGAATCGTGTTGTTGACGACCACACCGATCAAGGCGATGAGTCCGACGAACACGAAGAAGCTGAGGGGGTTGTTGGTGAGGCTCAGAGCGGCGAATACGCCGAAGAGGCTGAACGGGATGGCGAGGATGATGAGCAGTGGCTGCACGATCGACCGGAACTGAAGGATCAGGAGCAACATCACGAGGATCAGCGCAGCGACCAGGGCGATCATCAGGCCGGCGAAGTCCTCCTGATTGTCGGACTCCTGGCCGAAGTCGAATCCGATGGCATCCTCGGCGAGGCCACGGGAGGCGAGTTCGTCTGCCGAGAAGAGATCGTTGACCAGGGCCTCGGTGGCATCGAGATTGTTGGTGAGGTCGTCGGTGCTGTACGCCGCCCGCACCTCGATCTGACGGAGCCCGTCGACCCGATACACCTGGCCTCGGGTGGAGACGATGGCCTCGGTGATGTCGGTGGGGTCGCCGCTGCCCTTGTCGAGGCGGACGCCGTTGAGGGCAACGCGAAGATCATCGGCCAGCGTCTCGGCTGCGGCGAGGTTGTCGTCCGTGGTGGTGATCTGGGCCGCGAACGGGAACTCGTCGACCGGAGGGCCATTCTCGAGGGGTCCGACCGTGAGGCGGGCACCATCGAAGTCGGCGAGCGCCGCTTCGAGCTGCTCGACGAACTGCGGGGCGGTCGTGTCGCGATCACCGAATGGGGTCAGGTCGATGGAGGTGAGCAGCGTGCGCTCGTTGGCCCGGATGTACTGCGACCGGACGAGGTCGTCGCCGAGTACTTCGATGACTGTGGCATCGATTTCTCGGCTCAGCTCCTGGGCATCCTCGATCGTCGTGCCGAAATCGAAATCGGCACTGACCGCCAGGAAGTTGGCGTCCTTGCCCGGAGGGAAGATGTTGAAGCCGAGCGTTCCCGCAATGACGAGGAAACCGGTCATGACGACACCGATGGCGAACGCGACGAGTCCGCCGCCAACGAGCCAGCCCTTCACGCCGTTGCTCGACGGATACTCGGCCAGGCGGCCGGCACCGTTGGCGACGACGCGCAGCGCGCGAACCGACGGGTTCGATCCCGGTTTTGCCTTGAGGAGGAAGGGGTGGGCGATGGCGGGAATGAAGATGACCGAAAAGACGAACGACACCAGCAGGGTGATGATGACCGTGGCGGGGATGGCTCGGATGAATTGGCCGAGGACACCACCGACGAAGAGCATGGGGCCGAACACCAGCACGGTGGTGAGCGTGCCGGCGAGTGAAGCGGTGCCGACTCGGTTGATGGCCGTACGAACGACGCCCAGGTCGTCCTCGGCCTCGTCGCGATTGGCGTCGATCGATTCCGAGATCACGATGGCGTCGTCGACCAGGAGGCCGAGGGTCAGGATCAGGCCGAACAGGGTGATCGTGTTCAGCGAGTAGCCGAGGAACCACAGGCCGGCGAGGGCGGCCAGCATCACGGTGCCCATGAAGGCCGCCGTGATCGCCGCCGCCCTCCAGCCGATGAGCAGCAGGCTGACGAGCGCAACGGCAACGAGGCCGGTGAGGAGGTTGCGGGTGAGGCCACCGATCTGGGATCGGATGTCGGTGGCGAAGTCGGCGGTGACCTCGGCCGTGTAACCGTCGCTCAGGACCGCCTCGTCCTGACTGGCGACGATCCGGTCATGCACGGCATCGCTGAAGGTGAGGATGTCCAGATCGGCATCCGTGTTGCGGATGAGCCCGACGGCGATGGCTTCGGCGTAGACGCCGGAGTTCTCGAGGACGACGCGGGTGAACCGGGTCTGACGGACGACAGTGTCACCGGTGGCCGGGTCGACGCCTTCAGTCAGGAGATCGCGGACGTCGGCTTGTGCGATGGCATCGTCGGTGGCGAGGAAGTCCCGCAGCTTGGCGGCTTCGGCTTCGAGGTCGGTCGCCGTTGCCCCGTCCGGGCCGGCGACGGACACGAGGACGTCGTAGACCTCGAGGAACTTGGTGGCGTCCAGCGAGCGGACCGAGATATCGGCCTCCGGTGGAAGGTCGATGTCGGTGAGCGCGGCTTCGAGCAGCGCCGCGCCTTCTGGGGAGCTGAAGGAGTCCTCGAATTCGACGACCACGGCGAAGGTGTTGGCCACGGCGAAGCTCTGGACTTCGGCGACGCCCTCGATGGCGCCGAACGCCTCGCTCAGCGGTTGCGTGACGTCGGTGTCGACGGTGGTCGAGTCGTCGACGAAATAGGTGCCGTCGACGATGGCGATCGGCAGGTTGACCGGAGGGAAGCCCTCACGGGCGAGGCCGCCGAAGTAGGCGGTCAGTCCGACCGCGATGACGACCAACCAGATCCCGAGCGTGACCGGCCAATGGTGGGTCGATCGGACGGCGAGCGCGGTGATCGGGGAGCGATTCGTGGTGTGGTCGCGCAGCAGTTCGTCGGCTTCGGTGGAGCGCTCGATCTCCGTCACGGGGGTATCCATGGGGAGGCACGCTACGAAAGTCGAGTGACGCCGGTCGGATCTTGTGACCGATGTCGCTCGGATGGACCGGCGGAACGGATCAGGCGTTGGGATCGCCGAAGGAGATCAGGCTTGGCTCGTAGTCGGCTGGGGGAGTGAATCCGAGCAGCTCGAAGACGGTCGCAGCGACATTGGCCAGGCCCGCACCGGGCGGTGGGGCCATGTGGTATTCGCCGTCATGGTTCGGGTCGTGGATCACGAACGGGACCGGGCTGAGCGTGTGGGAAGTCTTGGGGGAGCGGACCCCGTTCGACTCGGTGTACATGATGTCGGCGTTGCCGTGGTCTGCGGTGTAGATCAGGACGCCATCGAGTTCGTCGATCACGTCGATGAGCTGCTGCATGCAGCCGTCGAGAACTTCCATGGCCTTGACGGTCGCATCGAGGTTGCCGGTGTGGCCGACCATGTCGCCGTTCGGGAAATTGAGGCGGCCGAACCGGTAGTCGCCGCTGCGCAGCAGGGCGATGGTCTCTGCGGTGATCTCGGGCAGCTTCATCGCCGGCGTCGTGTCGAACTCGACGTTGTCAGACGGGATCTCGATGTAGGTCTCGAGCGTTTCGTCGATGTAGCCGGACCGATTGCCGTTCCAGAAGTAGGTGACGTGCCCGAACTTCTGCGTTTCGCTGATGGCGAAGCTGCGGACTCCCTCGGCGCACAAGTACTGGCCCATCGTGCGTTCGATGACGGGAGGGTCGACCAAGTAGTTCTTGGGGATGAGAGCATCGCCGTCGTACTGGAGCATGCCGGCGAAGTAGACCTCGGGGTGGGGCCGCACGGTGGTGTCGTCCTGGTCACCGTTCGAATCGCTGGAAGCGTCCCCGTCCAGACCGTGGTCGTCGCGGTCGAAGACGTCGAAGTCGGCCTCTTCGTAGGCCCGCGAGATCTCGATCGCTCGGTCGCCACGGAAGTTGAACAGGATCACGGCATCGCCGTCGTCCATGACCCCGACCGGTGTGCCTTCGTCGTCGACCACGACGAACTCGCCCAGGTACTGGTCGCCGGTGGTGAGCCCTTGCTCGTCTGCGTCGGCGTACATGGTCTCGACCGCCTCGGCCGCTGATTCGAACGGCTCGCCGACGCCGTGGGTGTGGCAGTGATAGCCGCGCTCGACCATCGACCAGTCGGCCTGGTAGCGATCCATGGTGATGGTCATGCGGCCGCCACCGGACGCGATCCGGTAGTCCCGTGCGGGGTCGGCGGCATTGAGCTCGGCCAGGACCGCTTCGGTCTGTTCGATGTAGACGGGTGCCGAGCGGGCGCCGACGTCGCGACCATCGTGGAGTATGTGGACGGCAACGCTGGTGACGCCTTCGTCAGCGGCCCGCCTGAGCATGGCGTACAGGTGCTTGGTGTGAGAGTGCACGTTGCCGTCTGAGTGCAGACCCAGGAAGTGCAGCGTGCCTTCGCGTCCGTGCTCCATCGCGGTGCGCCACACAATCGATTCGAAGATGCTTCCGTTCTCGATGGCCTGGTTCACGAGCTTGGCGCCCTGGGCGAAGATGCGGCCCGCCCCGAGCGCGTTGTGCCCGACCTCACTGTTTCCCATGTCGTCGTCCGATGGCAGGCCGACGGCGGGTCCGTGGGCTGCGATCTCGGTGGCCAGGGCGCTGGCATTGAGAGTGTCGAGCGTGGGTGTGTCGGCGACAGTGACGGCGTTGCTCGGGCCTTCGGGGGCGACACCGACACCATCGGCCACCACGATGAGCAGGGGCCCTGGGCGGCCGGTGAAAGACGGGTGAGGGTCGAGGTGCAACGCCATGTGGCGAGTGTACGGAGTCGTTGTGGGGCACACTTTGCCGATGAACGATCCCAATTCTGTCTCGGGCGACGGCGCTGCACCACGAGCATTGGACGGTGCCGACGGCGGCCAGAATCTGGGCCGCCGAGTTCTGGTCTTCGTGATCGGCGCGGCGGTGCTCGTGATCTCCTATTTGATCGGCGCAGCCGTGATGCCTCGGTGGTGGGCGCAGCGGGTCAGCAACGTGATCGACGGTCGCTTGATCTTCGGCAACATGCTCGGCTTTTCGGTCGGTCTCGTCTTCACCCTGCTGCCGCTGTTCATCCTCGCGACCGGGTGGCGTTTCAAGAAAAGCTGGAAGCGAGCCGCCGGGTTCCTGGTTGCTGCGGTCGTTGCGGCGGCACCGAACCTCTTGACGCTCGGAATCGTGATTGGCAGCGGCAACGCGGCCCATGCCGGCGAGCGGATCCTCGATGTCGACGGGCCCGGGTTCCGGGGCGGCAGTCTGATCGGAGCCATCGTCGGCGCCCTCCTGGGGGTCGCGCTGTTGTGGTTGATCGGCTCGCGGCGACGGAACAAGCGCAAGGTGGGCGACCTGAAGGTCGAGCTCGACGCCAAGTCCTGACGCTCACGTACCTGACAATTGCGAACCTGAGCTCAGCCGACGAGCACGCCCCGTGCTTCTGTCACTGTCACGGGACGGGTCACGGTGATGGCCAGGCCCGGGAGATTGATGGCGGCCGGATCGCACAGACCCGGCGTGCAGGCGAACGCAATCGAGTAGGTGGTGGTGACGCTGAGGTCGATGCTGGTTCCCGGTGGTGTGGTCTCGGTGTAGGTCGCGCTGCAGTCGGTGGCCGATTCATCGAGGCCAGGGGACCACGGCGTGCCGGCGGCACAAGTGACGACGTCGTTGACCGCGGCCCCGGTGCGCCATTCCGTCCCGATCGGCGTGACGGTTGCGGTGACGGCCAACCCGATCTCGGGCAGCGCCGCGGTCCCGGAGACCGGAACCCAGCTGGTCGGAGGGATCCACAGCCACACGGGGAGCTGCGTGAGGAACGGCGTGACCAGACCGTCCGGGGCGGTCTGCGGTGACAGGTCGGGTACCCGGATTGCTGCCCGGGCGGCGACGGCGAGCGCATCGATGACGGCGGGCGGTGGCGGGTCGCCCTCCTCCCAGACGGCCCAGAAGAAACCGTTGAAAATGCGGGTCGGGCAACTGACAAAAACGAACGAGGATTCGCTGGCGCCGA